>NZ_CP072378.1:679396-1358793 GCF_018128245.1 Leptotrichia sp. oral taxon 221 | reverse complement strand
TTCACAATGAAATTAAAGCAAAAACGATATTTGCGACGCATTATCATGAATTGACAGATTTAGAAAATAAATTTGATGATATTGTTAATTATAGAATTGAAGTCAATGAAAAAGATGGAAAAGTGATATTTTTAAGAAATATTGTAAAAGGTGGAGCGGATAAATCTTATGGTATTGAAGTTGCTAAATTGGCGGGTTTACCGAAGGAGATTTTGAAGGAAAGTAAGAAGATTTTGAAGAGATTGGAGCAGAAAAAAGAGCTTATTGAGAAAACGGTAAATGTTCATCAATTGTCGCTTTTTGGAGAAAATCTAGGATTTGATGATGACGAAGATGAAAAGAAAAAAGAAGCAGATGAGAAAATGGAAGTAATGAGCGATATTATTGATGAAATTGAAGAAAAAGATATAAATAATATTACGCCTATGGAAGCATTAAAATTTTTATCTGAATTAAAGGCTAAATTAGAGGAGAAAAAATAATGTGGAAAAAAATAACGTATGCAGGATTGCTGCTGATACTGATATATTTTATATATGCTGTATTTTATAAAAAAATTGGTTCGCCAGTTGAGCAATTACAAAAAGAAATGAAAATGAAAAAAGTTGTCTATAAATTGAGAGATGAAGTAATTGTTTACGCTGATGAGCAAGTTGGTGGGACGGATAAAGATAAAATTGTAAAATTTAAAAATGTTGTAATTGATATGCTGAAAAAAAATATGATTGTAAAATCAAAAGAAGGTGAATTGAATACAGAGACGCTTGATGTTACTTTGAAAGGAAAGGTTTTTGGAACATCGAAGGATAATAAGTGGAATTTGTATACGGAACAGGTTGATTACAAGAAACAGGGAGATTTGATAATTTCAAATACAAGAACGAAAGTTCTTAATAATGTTGATAAGACTCAGTTGGAAGCTAATAAAATTGAGACAACAACGAAATTTGAGACTATTGTAGGTTCAGGAAATGTTATTTATCAAGATCATAAGCAAAAGAAAGATATGAGAGCTGATAAGGCAATTTATAATAGTACGAATAAGGTTTTAGATGCAGAAGGACATGTGGTTTATAAAGAACTAGATCCACAAAAGTCAAAAGAAGTAAAAGCTGATAAAATGAGATATGATGAAGTTCATAAAATTTTGGATGCAGAAGGACATGTATTCTATAAGGAAATTAGTAATCAAAGAGAATTTCAATCTGATAGAATGCATCACGATGATATTAATAAAATTACTGATGCACAAGGACATGCTATTTATCGTGATTTGAAGGCTAATAAAACGTTGAGTGCAGATTCTATGAGATATGACGATATTAATAAAATAGGTAATGCAGTTGGAAATGTTAAGTATAAAGATCCAGAAAATACAATTACAGCTGATACAGCTAATTATTTTATGAAGGAAGAAAGAATAGACGCTGCTGGACATGTGATTTATATGGGTAAAGAGAGTCATATTGTTGCTGATAGAGGTTCGTATTTCTTAAAGAAAAAACAGGTTGATGCTTTAGGAAATGTTCAGTATACTGGTAGAGAAATGAGAGTTACTGGTCAGCATGTTTTTTATGATGAAAATAAGAAGATTGTTACTGGAGATGGAAATGGTACTTTTGAACATTTTGCACAAAAAACAACAGGAACTTACCAATCGGCAGTTTACGATATGGGAAATCAAGTTTTGACAACAAATCAAGATTATACGATGAATTATCAAGATTACCATATGAAAGGGACTGGATTAGTATATTTGTTTAAAACAGGTGATGCGACATTTAATAATAAATTCTCGGTTACTAAACAAAACTTTACTGTTAGCGGAGATAATGGTAGAATGAATACGATCGTTAAGGATATATTCGCTAATAAAATGGTGTTGACGAGTGTGCAAGGAGATAGAGTTACTTCTGATATAGGTCAAGGAAGTTTTGAGAAGAAGGAATTTAAATTTGATGGACATGTAAAAGGTAAAATCCGTGGAAACACTAAGAACTTTATGACAGATCCTACGCCACTTGTGGAAGCAGAAGCAGTTAACTTTACAGGAGAAACTGCAAAATTATATTTTATTTCTCAAAATTCTAAAAATATGAGTATCACAAGAGGGGAAATAAAAAATAATGTTCACATGACTTATAAAGACGTAATCATGGATTCTCAATATAATGAAATTGACATTGCTAAAAATACAATATTAGCTAGAGATAAAGTTATGATTGACTTGAAAAATCATACGAAATTAACTGCTAATTTTGTTTGGTTTGACATGAATAAAGGAGAAGGTCATGCTGAGAAAAGCGTTAAAATTATAAGTACTCTACCACAATTTAAAAATATAAATACAAGTGCTGATAGTGCAATAATATATTTGAAAACTAAGAAAATTGGGTTGAATGGTCATGTTAAAACATATCAAGGGAAAACTCAAATTTCTTCAGATAGAGCAATATACGATATGGATAGAAGAATATTGGAAAATTCTGGAAATATTAAAATGCAATATGAAGTTAATAACGGAACTGTTGAACAAAGTAAATCAGATCCAAAAAATAAGGAAGCTGTACAAAATGTTATTGGGAAATTAACGATAGAAAATGCTAATGAAAAAGGTAAAATTGTATTGCCACGAACAGAAACAGCTGATAATGGAGTACCAGTTAATGTTAAATGGAAATCATCAAATTCAACTATTTTATCTCCAAGTGGAAAAGTTAATAAACAATTTTACGGTGGTAAAGATAAGGATGTAAAAATGACTGCAACTGCAAGAGCAGGTACAGATTCTTCGGATAAATCATTTGATGTAAAAGTTCCAACAGAAAGTACTAGAGAAATGCTTGCTAGAGCTGCAAGTAACATTTATTATCCAGAAAATGGTGGGAAATTGCCAAGTTCAGTAAGAATAAATGTTCATAAAAAAGCGATTGATATTCCAATATCATGGAGTGCTGGAAGTGAAAGTGGTAAGGGAGGAACTGCTACATTGAGATATAATGGAGTAGAATACTCAAAAAGATTTTAGGTAAAAATAATGATAATCGTTTAATTAGTTAACTTTAACTGTTTAGACGATTATCCATAGTATCATAAAAATTAAAAATTAGGAGATGTTATGTCTAGAAAAATTAGTATAGAGGCTGACAGTTTAAAGAAAATCTATAAAAATAGAGAAGTTGTAAAAAGTGTTAGTTTAGGTATGGAAAAGGGAGAAGTCGTCGGACTTTTGGGACCAAATGGAGCTGGTAAGACGACAACATTCTATATGATAACAGGAATCGTTAAGCCGAATAGTGGGCGTGTAATGTACAATGGAGAAGATATAACTGATTTTCCGATGTACAAAAGGGCTAGGCTAGGGCTTGGATATTTGCCACAAGAGGCATCCGTTTTTAGAAATTTGACTGTGGAAGAAAATATAGTTTCAGTTTTGGAAATGCGTGGAGTTCCTAAAAAAGAACGTATTGCTACAATGCAAAGTTTGATTGAAGAATTTAAACTTTCACATGTTGCAAAAAGTTTAGGGTATGCACTTTCAGGAGGGGAACGAAGACGTGTGGAAATTGCTCGAACGATTTCTACAAATCCAGATTTTATTTTGCTGGATGAGCCTTTTGCAGGAGTTGACCCTATTGCAGTAGAAGACATTCAAAATATAATTATCCAATTAAAAGAAAGAGGATTAGGAGTTTTAATTACAGACCATAATGTGCGTGAAACATTGAGAATTACTGAAAGAGCATATATAATGGCTGAAGGGACAATCTTGATTTCTGGAACTGGTGAGCAAATTGCGAATGATGAAACTGCCAGAAGAGTTTACCTTGGAGATAACTTCAAGTTGGATTAGGAGGTTGATTTTTTTGAAAAATATGATTTTGACATCATCTTTATACGAAAGTATAGGATTTGTAAAAGAATTTTTGGATAAAAATGCTAAAAGTAAAAAAATATTATTTATTCCGACAGCAGCTAATGTGGAAGAATATAAGAATTATATGTATCTTACAGAGAAGGCTTTTGAGGATATTGGATATGCAGTGGATAATTTTGATATTTCTGTTTTTTCAGAAAAAACTGTGAAGGAGAAATTATCGAAGGCAGAGATAATCTTTATTTCTGGTGGAAATACATTTTATTTATTACAAGAATTGAAAAGAAAAAATTTAATTTCTTATTTGAAGGAAAGAATAGAAAATGGATTGCTTTATATCGGAGAATCGGCAGGGTCTGTAATAACAGGTCCTAATATCGAATATGCTTCTCTTGCAGATGATAAAACATTGGCAAAGGAACTGAGTGATTACACGGGAATGAATTTGATAGATTTTTATATAGTTCCTCATTTTGGCGAAGAACCGTTTGCAGAAAGTTCTGAAAAAATAGTTGAATTGTATAAGGATAAATTAGATTTGGAATTAATAAATAATAAAGAAGCGATATTAATTAAAAATAATGATTTTAAAATATTAAAAAATAAATAAGAAGATAAATTAAGAAAGGAGAGAGGTTGTTTTTACAATCTCAGATAAATAATGACAGGAAATGAAATAAGAAAAAGTTTTGTAGATTTTTTTAAATCAAAGGAGCATAAACATTTTGAAAGTGCTTCGTTAATACCAGATGATAAAAGTTTGTTGTTGACGGTTGCTGGGATGGTGCCGTTTAAGCCATTTTTCTTGGGAGAGAAGGAAGCTCCGTTTCCAAGAATTACGACTTATCAAAAATGTATAAGAACTAACGATTTGGAAAATGTAGGAAGAACGCCTAGACACCATACATTTTTTGAAATGCTGGGGAATTTTTCGTTTGGGGATTACTTTAAAAAGGAAGCGATTGAATGGTCTTGGGAATATATAACAAAAGTTTTGAAATTAGATCCAGAAAGACTTTATGTTTCTGTTTATAAAACAGACGATGAGGCTTATGAAATTTGGAATAAGGAAATTGGAGTGCCTGAAGATAGAATTGTTAGACTTGGAGAAGAAGATAACTGGTGGGCAGCTGGACCTGTAGGTTCTTGTGGGCCTTGTAGTGAAATTTATTATGATACACAAAATATGGGGAAAAATAATGAGGAAATTAACTGTAAGCCAGGAGATGAAGGAGATAGATTTTTAGAAATTTGGAATCTTGTGTTTACTGAATGGAATAGACTTGAAGACGGTTCACTTGTGCCACTTCCAGAAAAAAATATTGATACAGGAGCAGGACTTGAAAGAATAGCTTCAGTTGTGCAAAAAAAAGATAATAACTTTGAAACTGATATATTTATGCCGATAATAAAAGGCATTGAAAAAGTTTTAGATATTAAAAAAGAAGAATTTGAAATTACTGTAAAAGTTATTGCGGATCATATTAGAGCGTCAGTATTTTTGATAGCGGATGGAGTTTTGCCATCAAATGAAGGTCGTGGATATATTTTAAGAAAGATTATAAGAAGAGCATTTGGTGCGGGAATCGTTGCAAAACAAAAATTGGACATTACGAAAGATGATTTGTTCTTGTATAAATTAGTACCTTATGTTGTGGAAAATATGAAAGAGGCATATCCAGAATTAGTTGAAAAACAAGAATACATTGAAAAAGTTTTAAAACTTGAGCAAGAAAGATTTGCGTTGACATTGAAAAATGGAATTGAAATGCTAACTGAAGAAATTGAAAAAATGGATAAAGAAGGAATTAAAAAACTTTCAGCAGATGCTTCGTTTAAATTATATGATACATTTGGACTTCCATTTGAATTGACAGAATTAATTTTGGAAAACCAAGGGTATGAAGTTTCTGAAGAAGAATTTAATCAAAAATTAGAAGAACAAGTAAAAAGATCAAAAAATAGTAGAGTTACGGTTTCAGATATGATAAAAGATGACTTTATTGATAAATTCTTTGAAGAACACGGAAAAACTGAATTTACAGGATATGAAAAATTTGAAGATGAAGGAAAGATTTTGCATATTGCTAAAAGTGAAGGAATTTCAGGGTATGAAGTAATTTTTGATAGAACGCCATTTTATGCGGAATCAGGAGGACAAGTTGCTGATACTGGAATTATTACTTCTGGAGAATTTGAAGGAAAAGTTGTAAATGTTGTGAAAAAACATGATGTGTTTATTCATCAAGTAGAGATTGTAAAAGGAATTGCTCCAGCAGTTGGTGCAGAAGTAAAAATGAAAATTGATGCGGATCGTAGAAAAGATATTCAAAGAAACCATACTGCAACACATATTTTACATAAAGTTTTAAGAGAAAACTTAGGGACTCACGTTGAGCAATCTGGTTCGCTTGTGGATGATGAAAAATTGAGATTTGACTTTTCACATTATGAAGCAATTGAGCCAGAAATGATTGAAAAAATCGAAAAATCTGTAAATGACATTATTTTGTCTAACTTGAAAGTTAAAATTGATTTTGAAAATATTGAAGATGCGAAAAAAAGAGGAGCGATGGCACTTTTCTCTGATAAATATGGAGATGTAGTTCGTGTCGTTGAAATTGACGGATATTCAATCGAGCTTTGTGGAGGTGCACACGTTAAATCTACTGGAGAAATCGGATTATTCAATATTGAATCTGAAAGTGGAATCGCCTCAGGAACTCGTAGAATTACAGCAACAACAGGACATGCAAGTTTGAAATATGTTAATAAACTTGAAGAAAAATTAAGTAAAGTTGCTGGAATGTTGAAAACTGATGGAAAAAATGTGGTTGATGTTGTAGAGAAATATATCGCAGAAGCTAAAAATATCGTAAAAGAATATGAGCAATTACAAACTAAATTAGTAAAATATGAAATCAATGAATTACTTGAAAATGTAGATGAAATAAATGGAGTAAAAGTATTAAAAGCTGCATTTGCAAATAAAGATGTAAATGAATTAAAAGAAATCGTAGATAGAGGAAAAGAAAAACTTCAATCTGGAATTATTATTTTGGGAACAAATAATGGCGGAAAAGCGATTTTCGTAGTTGGAGTTACAAAAGACTTGATTTCAAAAGTAAAAGCTGGAGAAATCGTAAAAGTTGCAGCTCAAGTTGCTGGCGGAAACGGTGGAGGAAGACCTGATTTTGCACAAGCTGGTGGAAAAGATGGAAATGCTGTAAAAGAAGCTGTTGATAAAGCATTTGAGTTTGTAAATGAAAAATTATAATTTATATAATTGAATAAATGCCAATTAGCAAGGGGTTTATCCCCTTGTCGAAAAATTAATTCATAATTTGAATAATAAAATTTAGAAATGAGAAAAAGATGAGAAAATTTATTGGACTTGATGTCGGAGATGTGAGAATTGGGGTTGCAAAATGCGATCCTTTGGGAATTCTTGCGACTGCTCTTGAAGTGATTGATAGGACGAAAATAGATCCGATTGCAAGAATAAAAGAGATTTTAGATGATGAAGGTACGAAAAAAATTGTCGTAGGAATGCCGAAAAGTCTTGATGGTTCAAAAAAACGTCAAGTTGAAAAAGTGGAAGAATTTGTGGAAGAATTGAAAAAAAATATTCCAAATATTCAAATTTTCTTTGTAGATGAGCGTTACACGACGACAGAAGCGGAACATTATTTGAAAAATTATTCTAAAAAGAATGGGAAAGAACGAAGGAAAGTTGTGGATATGGTTGCTGCAACGATAATTTTACAAAATTATTTGGATATGACAAAGTAATTTTATTTAAAAAAATTTAATAGATATTACAAATTAAAAATTTGGGAAAGGGAGAAAATGGAAAATAAGAAAAGACATTATATTTGGCTTTTTGGATTAGTAATTTTATCGGTATTAGTACTTTATTATAACAAGATAAAATTAGGATTGGACTTGAGAGGTGGGACTTCGATAGTTTTACAAGCGCAAGGTAAAATTGAAAATGATACGATGGAAAAGGTAAGAGACATTATCGAAAGAAGAATTAACAGTTTAGGAGTATCCGAACCAGTAATTCAGTTAAGTGGAAATGATAAATTAATAGTAGAATTAGCTGGAGTAAAAGATCCTGAAAAAGCGAAAAGTTTAATCGGGACAACAGCTAAATTGGAATTTAAAATAAAAGAAGCAAATGGTACTTATGGACCAACATTATTAGAAGGTTCAGCAATAAAAAATGCCGTTGTAGATAGAGACCAAGTAGGAAGACCAGTTGTAAGTTTTGAGTTGAATACAAAGGGAGCAGATGTTTTTGCTAAGATAACTAGAGAAAATATTGGTAAACAATTGGCGATTATGTTAGATGGTAAAGAGCAATCAGCACCAACAATTCAAACTGAAATCGCTGGTGGAAAAGGGCAAATTAGTTTAGGTGGAAGTAAAGATGCTTACGAAGAAGCAACAAATTTATCTAACTTATTAAAATCAGGAGCTTTACCAGTAAATATTAAAATTTTGGAGTCAAGAACAGTTGGAGCTACTTTAGGAAGTGAATCAATTGATCAAACAAAAATTGCAGGAGTTATAGCTGTAGTTGTAATATCAGTATTTATGATAGCAATTTATAAAATACCAGGAATTGTTGCAGATATAGCTTTATTGATAAACGGATTACTTGTAATGACTTTATTAAGCGTTGTAGGTGCGGTGTTAACTTTGCCAGGGATTGCAGGATTTATATTGACATTAGGAATGGCAGTTGATGCGAATGTAATTACTTTTGAGAGAGTAAAAGAAGAATTGGCGAGAGGATATTCCTTACAAGATTCTGTTGAAAAAGGATTTAAACATGCATTACCAGCGATAATCGATGGGAATATAACAACATTATTAATTGCAGGAGTATTATTTTTCTTAGGAACAGGACCAATAAAAGGATTTGCAGTTACATTATCACTTGGGGTTTTTGTAACAATATTTACAGCAGTTTTCGTTACAAAAGTTATTTTAAAATTCGTTTTATCGACTTTTAAAATAGAAAAAGAAAAATTATTTTGGAAAGGAGTAAAAAATGCTGAACTTGAAAATAATTAAAAACCAAAAATATTTTTTAGGGTTCTCACTAATTTTGACAATAATTTCAATAATTAGTATATTTGCCATAAAATTAAATTTGGGAGTAGATTTTAAAGGTGGAGATTTATTTCAAATAAAATATGAAAAAACAATGGATAAAGCGTTGGTAGATAAGACGTTAACAGATTTAGTTTCAGAAGTTCCTAAATTGAGAGGACAAAGAATCCAATTTTCTGAAGACAATACAGTAATTGTAAAAACTGAACAATTAACTAATACAGAAAAAACAAAAGTATTAAATACATTGAAAGAAAAAACAGGAAAATATGATTTGGTAAAATATGATACAGTTGGAGCGACAATAGGTAAGGAATTGACTTCAAATGCGGTAAGTGCTTTGATAATTGGAAGTATTTTGATTGTAATTTATATTACAGTTAGATTTGAGTGGATTTATGCGATTGCAGGAATATTGGCGTTATTGCATGATATTGTTATAACAATTGGTTTAATAGCATTATTGAGATATGAAGCAGATACACCATTTATTGCGGCTATTTTGACAATTTTAGGATATTCGATTAATGATACAATCGTTATTTTTGACAGAATAAGAGAAAATGATAAAGAAAATAAAAAAAGTAAACACCAAAAACCTTTTGCAGAAGTTATTGATCATAGTATAAATCAAGTATTCGCAAGATCGTTATATACTTCATTAACAACATTATTTTCAGTAATAGTATTATTAATCTTTGGTGGAAGTACATTAAAAACATTTAGTATGACATTGTTTATTGGTATAACTTTTGGTACATACTCATCAATCTTTATTGCGAGTCCAATAGTTTACTTGTTAAGAAGATTTAAAAAAGAGGATAAAAATAAAGATAGTAACAAGAGAAAAACTGGTAAATCAGTTAATGGATATGATGAAAGCGATAAAGTATTAGTTTAATTTATTAATAAAATTTTAGAAGGTGAAGTAAAAATGCGTTGTTGGGCAGAAATAAACATAAATAATTTATATGCGAATATAGATGAGATTGAAAAGGTTGCACCGAAAGAAAAGATAATAGCTGTAATTAAAGCAGATGCTTATGGTCATGGGATGTTAAAGATATGTGAGTCATTGATAAAAAAAGGTATAAAATTTTTTGCGGTTGCAACAGCTGAAGAAGCATTGAAAATAAAGGAAGTTGATGAAAATGTTGAGATTCTTATTCTAGGACCTATAGAATATGCGTATATGGATAAAATTTCAGAAAAAAACATTTATTTCATGGTAACTGATTTTGAAGAAATTGAGTATTTGGAAAATTCAAAAACTAAGACAAATGTATTTATAACAGTAGATACAGGAATGGGAAGAGTCGGTTTTCAAAAAGAGGAAATTGATAAATTAATTTCTAAATTAGAAAATTGCAAATATGTAAATCCAATTGGGATATTTTCTCATTTTTCTTCATCTGACACAGATGAAAAATACACTAAATTTCAAGAAGATAACTTTAAAGAAATTTGTGATAAAATAACTTCTAAAATACCAGCTGTTAAGTATAAACACTTACTTAACAGTTTTGGTACTATAAAATTGAAAAATGATGGATATGATTTTGTAAGAGTAGGAATAATCGCATATGGTGGTGTGACAGAAGAAGAAACAAAACCATATAAATTCAAACCTGTAATGTCGTTATTTGCTAAAATAAGTTATATAAAAACATTGTATAGAGATAGCTATATAAGTTACGGAAATACATATTTGGGTAAAGCTGGCGAAACTTATGCGACTGTTTCGATAGGATATGCCGATGGAGTGAGAAGAGATTTATCAAATAAAGGATATGTGTATTATAAAGGTTATAGATGTAATATTGTAGGTAGAGTTTGTATGGATCAGCTTATAATAGCGTTGCCAAAAGAATTAGTTGGTGAAGCGAAAAAAGGAGATACAGTAGAATTTTTTGGAGAAAATATTAGTGTTGTGGAAGTTGCCGATTTGTGTAATACGATATCGTATGAAATATTGTGCGGAATAAGTCAAAGGGTTCCGAGAATATATAAATAATGTAAAAGTAGGAGAGAGAAATGATATTAGATATTATAATTATAATATTATTGATTATATATGTGTTAATAGGTAGAAAAAGAGGATTTGTATTGGAATTTATTCATTTATTTAAATATATTCTAATAATTTATATTACAAGACTTATATACGAAATTATAAAAATCAATAATAAAAATTTAAAAGAACAATTGAAAATTTATATTATTATAATTGTGATTCAGTATATTCTGTTTTCTACTTTTTTATTTTTTCATAGAAAATTTTTTCAAAATATGAAACTCAAAAAATGGGACAGTTTTTTGGGAATCGTTTTTTCGATAATAAAAGTTACATTTATAGTTTTTATTATATACGTAGTTGTATTATTGGAATCATTTACTTCGAGTAATAAAAAAATTAAAGAAATTAGGGAAAAAAGTATAGTTGTGCAACTTAATACAAAATATATGTTAGTTTATTCTGAAGTTTTTCCAGATTTTATTCAAAAAAGGTTAGATATTTATAGGAGAAAAAAACTAGAAAAGAGCATAGAAAAGGAAGTTTTAGACGAACTAAAAAATCCTAAAAGAAAAAAAATAAGTAAAGGACTAGGGAATAATGAAAATAATAGATAGATATATTTATAGTTCACTGATTTTGCCATCATTGTTTGGTATTAGTATATTCACATTTATTTTAATGTTAAATGTAGTTATGGAAGTAATGGAACGATTATTTGCTAGTGATTTACCATTTATTTCGATAATTGATTATTTCTTTTATGCTACACCAGGTGTGTTGGTTCAGACAATACCAATGGGAGCATTTTTAGGTGTGATGCTGGTTTACGGTGGACTTTCAGAAACAAATGAGATTATCGCAATGGAAGGTTCTGGAATAGGACTTTTCAGAATAATAAAACCAGCATTTGTTTTTGGAGTAGTTTTGACATTAATAGGATTAGGGTTGGAAGTTTATGTAAACCCAAAAGCTTTGGCTAATATAAATGCACAAACGAAACAAGTTTTAGCGACAAAGCCTAGCTCATTGACAGAAGAAAAAATATTTTTGACAAATGAGGAAAAAGGATTTGGATTTTATATTGATAAAGTTGATAATAAAAAAGCAACTGCAAATAATTTTTTGATTTTGAATAGACAAGGGAATAATCCTTATCCAATAGTGTTTTTAGCAGAAAAAGCGACATTTGATCCAGGAATTATAAAAATGCAGAATGTGAAAGGGTATTCATTTGATAAAAATGGAAATAGTCAAGTAGAAGCATCATATAAAAATCAAGATGTTCCACTTTCTACTTTTTTTAAGGAAGATAAAAACAAAGAATATAAAAAAAGTCGTAAAGAAATGAATTTAAAGGAATTGAAGCAGTTTTATAAAGAAAATAAAAACAAACCAGAAGAAAAAGAAGCAGCATTAAAAGCTTTGGTTGAAATTTATCAAAGATTGATAGGGCCTTTAGCGAGTACATTTTTGTGTTGGTTGGGAGTGTTGTTGTCGGTAGGTCACAGAAGAAGTGGAAAGGGTATAAGTTTTGGTGTAAGTTTGATAGTAATATTTGGATATATTGCGGTGGTAAACTATGCAAAAATTATGGTCCTGAAAAAAAATGTTCCTGCTAATATTGCTATGTGGATACCAAATTTCATTTTATTTGTATTATGTGTGTATTTTTCAATCAAAAAATATAGGAGAAATTAGATGAATAAGTTAGATAAATATATAATTGTGAATTATATAAAAAGTTTTTTTCTGGGTATGATGATGTTTTTCTCGATATTTTTACTAGCAGAAAGTTTGAATTTAACAGGTTGGATTATGGATGGGAAATTTAAGCTTCATGATGCTTTTAAATATTTAGGTTATGGGATTCCAGAAATTATGACTAATACGGCACCTCTAGGTGTGCTGTTAGGAAGTCTTTTGTGTATAAGTAAAATGGCAAAGCAACTGGAAATAGCTGCAATGAAGACAAGTGGAATTAGCTTTTCTAGAATAGCACTGTTTCCAATGATTTTTTCATTTTTAATAAGCATGTTAGTACTATGGATAAATTACGATACTTTAGGGAAATGGAATGCAAAAAAGGAAAGTTTAAAAGAAAGAAAAGTTGAAAATAAAGATCCAGTGAGAGCAGAAAAGGATTTTGTACTTGTAAAAATTGATAAAGATACGATACTTTATAGTGGACATGCCAGTAAGAAAGAAGGAACGTTACAATATGTTGAGATACTAAAAGTTTCGAAAGATTTTAAAAAGATTGAAAAACTTTATACAGCTTCTTCAGGAAAGATAGATTTTAAAACAAAAAGATGGACATTTAAAGATCTAAAAGAAAGAAACTTAAAGACAAATGTTTCAGTTCCAATAGATACGAAAACTTTTAATTTTGTTGCCTCAATGGATGATGTTTTAGCGAGTCCAGTAGAAGCTAAAAATTTAACAATGCCAGAATTAAGAGAAAAAATTGTTTATTTTACAAGGGTTGGAGCAGATTCTTTGAATTTGAGAATAGATTTTTATTATAGAATATCGTTTGCACTTTCTTCGTTTGTAATGTGTTTGATTGGATTGTCATTGGGAAGTAGATATGTAAGGGGAGGAGCTGCAGTAAATATAGGTTTATCAGTAATTATTGGTTATTCATATTATGGAGTTAGTACGATTTTAAAATCAGTCGCAACTTCAGGAGCAATACCTATATATTTAGCGTGTTTCTTACCATTAATTGCATTTTTTGCAATAGGAGTTAAATTATTTAAAGATTCTGAATATTAGTACATTTAGTAAAATAAATAATATTATCGGAAAATGAAAAATTCGTAAGAATGATAAAATCGAAGATTTATAAATATTGAAAATTATTTATAAAAAGTAAAATTTATGAAAGGGGAGTAATATGATAAAAAAAGTAAAAACAACGTCAGGAATTGAAATTATTTTCGATAAATTAGAAAATATTTCGACTTGTTCAGTTGGAGTGTTTGTAAAAACAGGGTCAAAAGATGAAAGTGACTCAGAAGAAGGAATTTCACATGTTTTGGAACATATGATTTTTAAAGGAACGAAAAAAAGAAACTATTTTCAAATATCAGAAGAAGTGGATTATTTGGGAGCAAGTGTAAATGCACATACAACTAAAGAGGAAACAGTATTTTACATTAATGCATTGACAGAATTTTTAGGAAAATCAGTTGATATTTTATTTGATATTGTAACAAATTCTTTGATTGACAGTGAAGAATTAGAAAAAGAAAAAGATGTTATAGTTGAAGAGATTAAGATGTATAAAGATTCTCCTGATGATTTGGTGTTTGAATTGAATTATGGAGATTGTATAAAGGGTCAGTATAGTAAACCGATTATTGGGACAGAAAAAAGTGTGAAAGGATTTACTTCAGAAGAAATAAAAAAATATTATAAAGAAAGATATACGAAAGATAATATTGTGATAGTTGTTTCTGGGAATTTTAATGAAGATGAAATTATAAGTAAAGTAGACGAATATTTTGATAAATTGAGAGATAAAAAAGTAAATAGAAGAGAAGAAATTGATTTTTCATTTGTCGTTGGTGAGAGAAAAGAAGTAAAAGAGATAAATCAAGTTAATATTTGTATTTCTTTTGAGGGGGAAAAATATAATAGTAAAACGAAGATTTATAATGATATTTCATCGAGCATAATGGGAGGGTCTATGAGTTCTAGACTTTTTCAAGAGATTAGAGAAAAAAATGGATTGGCATATTCTGTATACACTTATAATCAGTATTATCAAGAAGGTGGAATTGTTTCAACTTACATAGGAACAAATATCGAAAACTATGAAAAGGCAATAAAACTTACATTAGATGAATTTGAAAAATTGAGAAAAAATGGAATTACAGAAGTTGAATTACAAAAGGCTAAAAACAAATATTTAAGTAGAATTGCGTTTTCAATGGAAAATCCTCGATCTAGAATGAGTATTTTAGGAAATTATTATACTAGAAAAAATGAGATTTTAGATATTGAGAATTTGAAAAAAGAAGTGAAAGAAACAAAATTAGAAGATATAAATGAGTTTTTAAAAACACGATATACAGAGAAAAATATTACAATTTTAGGAAATATAGAAGGAGGAAAAAATGATTAATAGTGGTAGATTGATCGAAAATTTAAAAGAAAATTTCTATCGTATGGATAAAATGGTTCTGTTGTGTACATATCTTCTTGTAACAATAAGTACGATTTTTGTGTATAGCGCTACAAGAGATCCAAAATTTGTTATCCAAAATTTAGTATGGATAGCAGTAGGAACTTTTTTAATAATTTTATTATCGCTTTTTGATTATAGACAATTGGATTTTAAACCGCATATAAAAAAAATGTACGGTGTGTGTGTTGTAATACTATTGTTAGTAAGATTCGCTGGGAAAAAGACATTAGGAGCTCAAAGATGGCTAAAAATAGGACCATTCCAATTGCAACCGTCAGAATTTGTAAAAATAGCGATTGTTATTATAATTGCTTGGTGGATTGTAAATAGATATCAAAAAGGAATTAACAATTTGGCAGATATTGTTGGAGCAATTTTGCCTGTTGGACCTTTAATTTTATTGATTTTACTACAACCAGATTTAGGGACGACATTAATTACAGTGACATCATTTGTATTCATGATATTTCTGTATGGTGCAAATATGAAGCCTATATGGATTATAGGATTTGTAATTTTACTGTCAGTTTATCCTGTGTATAAATATGTCCTGAAGGACTATCAGAGAACGAGGGTGGAAAACTTCCTGAATCCTGAAAAAGATTTAAGAGGAAGTGGATGGCATGTAACTCAATCAAAAATTTCAGTAGGAGCTGGAGGAATCACAGGGAAAGGAGTTTTACAAGGAAGCCAAAGTAGATTGGAATTTTTACCAGAAGCACAAACAGATTTTATTTTTTCAGTAATTTCAGAAGAAATGGGATTTGTAGGTTCAACAATGGTATTATTACTTTATTTCTTGCTAATTTTCAACCTCATGCGGATAACCCGATTTATATCTAATCAGTTTGGGAAGCTGATTATTTCTGGAATTTGTGGAATTTTCTTCATGCATGTTATTGTAAATGTAGGAATGACAATAGGTCTAGTTCCAGTTACAGGGAAACCACTATTATTCATGAGTTATGGGGGAAGTTCATTCCTGTCATCATTTATTATGATTGGACTTGCTCAAAGTATAAGAATTCATTCAGAAGAGGGATAAAATGGAAATTTTCGAATATAAAGTTGATAGCGAAACAGAGAATATGAGAATGGATAGATATCTAAAAAAAAATTATCCAGATGAACCTCTAAGCAAGATATTTCAAGCATTACGAAAAGGCGATGTCAGAGTCAACGATAAAAAGGTTAAAGAAAATTATAGACTTTCTTTAGAAGACAAAATAACAATAAAATATTTAGGAAATGGTAAAACTCCATCAAAAAAAACAAATTCTCCTAAAAATAAATTTTCTTTTGATGAGAAAAAATATAGAGAAATGATAATTTTTGAGAATGAAGATTTTTTTATTGTGAACAAGAAGGAAAGAGTTCCGATGCATAAGGGGACAGGTCATAATTATGGAATTTCTGAAGTATTTAAGCAAATTTATGACAATGAGAATATAAATTTTGCGAATAGATTAGATTATGAAACTTCGGGATTAGTTATCGGATGTAAAAATTTGAAATTTTTACGATATATTTCTGAAAAAATTAGGAAAAATGAGGTTGAAAAGAAATATATTGCAGTAGTCCATGGAAATGTAAAAAATGAAAAATTTACGATAAAAAATTATTTAACGACTCAAGAAAATGGAGTTACAGTTTCTAAAGAAAAAATTTCAAAAGATTCTAAAGAAAGCATTACAAATTTTAAAAAAATATCTGAAAAGGAATTTTTAAAATTAAGAAATAAAATAAAAACTAGAGATAAAAATATTTCAGTGTTGGATATTGATTTGGTAACAGGAAGAAAACATCAGATAAGAGCACAATTAGCGAATATTGGATATCCAATTGTAGGAGATTCTAAATATGGAATAAAAGATAATAGCGATCGATTTCATTTATACTGTTATCAAATTTCCTTTGATAAATATATTTTTTCAATAAAAAATGATATTTTGCTTTAAAGTGTGGTATAATGTAACCAGAAAATAATAAATTTATTTTCTGTATGAGTTTTATAAATTTATAAATAACACTTGTTATTTATAAAAACAAATTTTAGAGAGGTGAAAAAGATGGGATTATTTTCAAAAAAAGCGAAAAAAAAATATGTGACATTAACATCAAAATCTAAATTAACGATTGATGTTGTGGATGATAATAAATGGAAAAAATGTAATAGATGTAATGAAATAATATATAATGAAGATTTAAAAAATAATTTGAATATATGTCCAAAATGTGGAAATTATTTTAGATTGACAGCATTTGAAAGAATTGAGCTGTTAATTGATGAAGGAACATTTTTAGAAGAAGATATTACTTTAAGTTCAAAAAATATTTTAAATTTTCCTGGATATGATGAAAAAATCGAAATTGCAAGAGAAAAAAGTAGAATGGTTGATGGAGTAATTAGTGGAATTGGAAAAATGAATGGAATGGAAGTAAGTA
The DNA here is from genome assembly GCF_018128245.1 of Leptotrichia sp. oral taxon 221. NCBI lineage: Bacteria > Fusobacteriati > Fusobacteriota > Fusobacteriia > Fusobacteriales > Leptotrichiaceae > Leptotrichia > Leptotrichia sp. oral taxon 221. The sequence continues at coordinate 1,341,138 of NZ_CP072378.1, read as the reverse complement.
TTGCAGCAATGGACTTTAGCTTTATGGGAGGAAGTATGGGTTCTGTTGTAGGAGAAAAAGTTACGAGAGCTTTGGAAAGAGGATTAGAAAAGAAAATACCAGTAATTATAGTTTCTAGTTCTGGTGGAGCGAGAATGCAAGAGGGAATTTTATCACTTATGCAAATGGCGAAAACTTCTGGAGCGATAAAAAGATTAAATGAAGCAGGTATACCATTTATTTCAGTTCCAGTTGATCCAACTACAGGAGGAGTGACAGCTTCATTTGCAATGTTGGGAGACGTAATCGTTACAGAGCCTAATGCATTAATAGCATTTGCAGGACCAAGAGTTATTGAACAAACAGTTAATCAAAAATTGCCTAAAGGATTTCAAAGAGCAGAATTTTTATTAGAACACGGTATGATAGATGTTATATCTGAAAGAAAAGATTTGAAAACAACGATTTATCGTATAATTGAAAAATTAGTATAGTTAATAAAGTTTGCTAAAGAAAGAGGGAAGAGAATGAGCTTAAAAGATGAAATAAAAGAATTAGAAAATAATATTGAAGAATTGAAAATTTTTTCTAAAGAAAAAAATATGGATTTTTCAGTTCAAATTTCAGCGTTAGAGAAAGAATTAGAGGAAAAGTATAAGAGTTTTGAAGAAAATGAAATGGATTCATGGTCTAGAATACAAATTTCCAGAGATCCAAAAAGACCTTATACATTAGATTATATCAATGAATTAACACAAGATTTTGTTGAATTGCATGGAGATAGATTGTCTAAAGATGATAATGCGATTGTTGGAGGATTAGCTACGGTTGATGATTATAAAATTATGATAATCGGACATCAAAAGGGAAGAGATATAGAAGAAAATATTTACAGAAATTTTGGTATGGCGAGTCCAGAAGGATATAGAAAAGCGTTGAGATTGATGCGTATGGCTGAAAGATTTAAGTTACCAATTTTAACTTTAATTGATACAGCTGGAGCTTATCCAGGAATTGAAGCAGAAGAAAAAGGTCAAGGAGAAGCAATAGCTAAAAATTTATCTGAAATGTTTGGATTAAAAGTTCCGATAGTTTCAGTAGTAATTGGAGAAGGAGGAAGTGGAGGAGCATTAGGAATTGGTGTAACAGACTCAATTTTGATGCTTGAAAATAGTGTTTACTCGGTAATTTCTCCAGAAGGATGTGCTTCAATTTTATATAATGATGCTTCTAAAGCACCAGAAGCTGCTAAAAATTTAAAAATGGATGCAATTAGCTTGAAAAATTTAGGAGTAATTGATGAAATAATTGAAGAACCTTTGGGAGGAGCTCATAGAAATCTTTCAGAAGTGGCTAAAAACTTGAAGGAAGCAGTTTTAAAAGAATTTAAGAAGATTGATAAATGGTCATTAAAAGAATTGCTTGAAAGAAGATATGAAAAATATAGACAAATAGGAGAATTTTCAGAAAATATATTGGAAGAACAAGAAGAAGAATCAAAATAGTAAATTGCTAATTTATTTGAGAGAAGTAAAATTAGTAAAAATAAAAAATTAGGAGGCAAGAAAGATGAAAAAAAATTTATTAGCGTTATTTTTAGTTGGAATGTCAGTTTTTGTAAATGGAGTTGCCAATGAAAGAAAGGACGGAACTGCAAAAATAGAAAAAGATTCTTATTGTACAGTACCTGGAGAATACGGGGAATTTAAAAAGATTAATGACAAAGATTACAAAGTGGAAATTAATTTTGAAAGTTGTGTTTTTGATGGAGAAACTTTTAATAATCCAAAAGTTGGAATTTTAGTTCAAGATACAGAAAAAGTGAAAAATTATATTAAAAAATACAAATTTGTTCATTTCCAAGAAGGTAAAAATTTGACTTATAATTCGAAAGAAAATAGTTTCATGTATAACGGAGGTTGGTACTGGGATAATTCAAAAGCATACCCAAAAGCAATTTTCGATGCAAAAAAAGTAGATACTAATAAAAAAGATTCTGGAAAATAGAAAAATTAATGATAAAGGAGAAAGATGAAAGTAAATTTTAAAACAAATAAAGGTGAAATAAATATTAATTTATTTCCAGAAAAATCACCAATTACAGTAGCGAGTTTTGTAAATTTAGTGAAACATGGATACTATGATGGATTGACTTTTCATAGAGTAATTGAAGATTTTATGGCACAAGGTGGAGATCCAACAGGAACTGGTATGGGTGGACCTGGATATAAATTTGAAGATGAAGTAGATAATGGATTAGATTTTTCAATTCCAGGTAAATTGGCAATGGCAAATGCTGGACCAAGAACTAATGGAAGTCAATTTTTCATTACAACTGTTCCAACTGAATGGCTAAATGGAAATCATACAATTTTTGGAGAAGTGGTTTCTGATGCTGATTTAGATGTTGTAAAAGCGTTAACTGGAAATGATGTAATGGAAAAAGTTACTGTTGAAGGTGATGATATCGAGAAATTATTGGAAGAAAATAAGGATAGAGTAGCTGAATGGAATGAAATTTTGAAAGTAAAATTTCCTGAATTATTTTAGTATTCGATAAAAAATTAAATAAAAAATAGAGAATTTAGAAATTAGCGGTTTATTTATTCTCTATTTTTTATTTTGATATGAAATTAAATTTAAGAAAATTTAAAAGAATGTTTCATTCAATGTTAAAATTTATACTTAAAACTATTTAAAATTATGTAAATTTATTTTTTTATATTTCAAGTATAATAATATTATATACTACACTAAAAAGTAAACTGAAACAACATGTGCAGCACTTCCCAATATTACAAAAATATGCCAAATCATATGATTGAATTTAAACATTTTCCAAGTATAAAAAATTGTTCCAAGTGAGTAAAGAATTCCTCCCATAACTAAAAATACAAATGAAACAGTATTTATATTAGAAACTAAATCATTCCAAGCAAATACAATCATCCAACCCATCATCAAATAAAGCAAAGTTGAAAATATTTTAAATCTACCTGTAAAAAATGCTTTAAAAACAATACCTGCCACACAAATAATCCATTGAAGCCAGCAAATAATAACATTCATTGGTTCTGAAACAACTAGTAGCAAAAATGGAGTATATGAAGCAGCAATTAAAATATAAATAGCTGAGTGATCTAAAATTTCAAATACATTTTTAGCTGTACCAGGCTTTAAACCGTGATAAATTGAAGACATTGTATATAAAATAATTAAACCAACACTAAACACAATAAATGAAAAAATTGCAGCAGGATTTCTTGCCCAACTAGCTCTAATTGTTAAAATAACAAGAGCAATAATTGATAATCCAGCACCAGCAGTGTGACTTGCAAAGTTTGCTATTTCTTCACCAAAAGTTTCCTCAATATGTTTTTTCTTCTTTTTTATTTCCATAATATTATCCTTTCTGGTGTTTTTTATAAATGATTAAAAAGCACCCATTCCATTCATTTCCAAAAATCTAAACAACAAATCATTTGTGACTTTTTCATTTTTTTCACTATCGTATGGAAGAGTGAAATCTCCATCACGATTTGTCCAAAGTCTGTCGTAATAATCAGAAATTTGTTGTGAGACTTTTTGGTCATAAGTAGAAATTATTTTTAATTCGTTTTCTAAATTGAAATTTCTCATGTTTCTTCGTGTAAAATTAGTTGATCCACCATACGTTATCATATAATCTTTTTTAAAAATAGACATCATTTTTACATGATACATTTCTTCACCTTTATTATAAAATTTAATTGTAATATCATAACCATGTTTTCGTGCATATTTCATAAGCTCTCCAGCAGATGCTTTATTTGGCAATCCAGCTGTTGAATTATTTAATAAAATTTCGAATTTAACACCTCTTCTTGCCGCTTTTCTTATATCATTGATTACTTGTCTGTCAGCTAAGAAAAATTGAGCGATAAATACTCTGTCGCCAGGTTGAGTATTTTTTAACTCTTTTGTGATGTCAATACCAGTCTGTCCTTCAGTAAAATATTGTAATTTTATTTTATTATTATTAGAAGGCTCGATATCAAATTTTTGATATGGTAGAGATTGTTTTAAACTACCATCTTTTTTAGTAATTTTAGCAACAGGCTTTTCGGCATTATAAATATCTTTTATTATTGGTGATGAAAATTTAAACGCAACATTTGAATGTTTAGAACCTTCAGCATGTGGATTTGCAGAAGTTAACATTGCAGTTTTTTCATTCATAATCAATTTTCGGTGATCCGCTTTTGCATTCAAAGCACGTAAAATGCTACGAATTGTCACAGGATCAGTTTCTTCATAAATTGGATTTTTTGTTTTACCAACATTTTTAGGATTCCCAAAAGGTCTTATAAAAAGTCTCCAAGGCACTGAATAAACCAACATCGGATCCCTTAATTTCGCCAAATCAACATACCCAATTTTTACTCCAGCTTCTTCTAATTTCTTATGAGTTTTGTTGTCATAAGCCCCATAAAATGTATTACTTTCATCTAAAATTAAATAAATTCGCACATTAGGATCTTTTTTTCTTTTTTCTAAAATTTTTTCTGCAAATTCTTCAGCAAGTGGTAAAGGCTGTAACTTTTCTTTAACACCTTTTCCAACAAAATCATTAAATACAAAAATATCCATCAGAAAAAAATCGTGAGCATTATCTAAAATATCATACGCTTGATCCCAAATTTGCCTCTCATAATGAGTTTCGCCATCTTTTTTATAAGTTAAATCATAATAAAAATCAACATTATCGGCATTATATATCGGTGTTTTAGTCGCCAGTCCTTTTGGCAAGGATCCACACGAAAATAAAGTTCCAACGATAAAAGTTGATAATAGAATAAATTTCAAATTTCTCATATAATATCCCCTTATTTTAGTTTTATTATTATTTTATATTTTTGACAAAATATTTTATTGCCAAACTTATTATATCATAAATTTAAAATTTTATAACTATAAATTTTTAGTTTTCGAATTAATATTTAAAAGAAGTGTAAAATAAAAAATAAGATTCTATGAAATTATTTTTATAAATAAAAAAAGCTACTCCAAAAAGTAACTACTTAAAAATTAATATGGAGGCGACAACCAGATTCGAACTGGTGTAAACGGTTTTGCAGACCGCTGCCTAAGCCACTCGACCATGTCGCCATTACTTAAATAATATATCATAGATGTATTGTTTTGTCAACTTTTTTTTAATTTTTTTTTATTTTTTGAAAAATTTTTTGCGAAAATCAATAAAAATGGGGGATATTAATACTTTTTTAAAAATAGACAAAATGTATAAAAAATGATATAATAAATTTTATGAATTAACAAATAATTGTAAAAATATAAATGTTGTATTAAAGAGATATTTTGTTAAAAAATAACGAAAATAACTCAAAAGGATAATTTTTACAATAATAATACTAGTTTAGACAAAAAATTAAAAATTTATTATACGGAGAAATGAAGAAATAAATGAAAAAAAGAAAAACAATTATATTGATTATGATGTGTTTTGTTTTCATGATGTCTTATTCAAGTTTACTTGGAACATCGAGTTTTAACCAAAGATTAAACACATTTGTTAATGAAAATAATTTAAGTCATCAAGATATCGAGCATCTAATTAATGAAATAAATAAAATGGGAGATAGTTCGAGCAATAAAACACTTGCAGAAGAACTAAAAAAAATTAAAAAGAAAAAAGAAAAAGAACAGGAAAAGAAAACAATTTTTAATCCTTTCAGTATTTTTTTTAATGAACAGAATATAGAATTTTATTCAAATATTCTTAATATTCGTCAAAAAAATGTGAATTTATTGGATATTAAGATAAAAAAAGGATTGGAAAATAATTTAAGAATAAGAGAATAGAAATTTTACTGAACGAAATACATAAAAAATTACAAAACAAAAAAATTATGGAGAGGTAGATTAAATGTTAAAAAATATAGTAACAAAAGTATTTGGAACAGCTGATGAGCGTGAAATAAAAAAAATGAGAAAAGTTGTGGAAAAAATAAATGCAATTGAACCAGAATTTGAAAAATTAACTGATGAAGAACTACAACATAAAACTGTGGAATTTAAAGAAAGATTGGAAAAATCAGAGACATTAGACGATATTTTAGTTGAAGCGTTTGCGACAGTGAGAGAGGCTTCTAAAAGATTAATGGGAATGAGACACTATGATGTGCAAATGATAGGTGGTATGATTTTGCATAATGGAAGTATTGCTGAAATGAAAACTGGGGAAGGGAAAACGTTGATGGCGACACTTCCTATTTACTTGAATGCGTTGACTGGAAAAGGTGTGCATGTCGTAACAGTTAATGACTATTTGGCAAAACGGGATAGAGATATAATGGCTGAGTTATATAGCTTTTTAGGATTGACTTCTGATGTAGTTGTTGGGAATATAACTAATGAGCAAAGAAAAGCCGCATATAATGCAGATATTACTTATGGTACAAACAATGAATTCGGATTTGATTATTTGAGAGACAACATGGTTGGAGATTTGAGTGAAAAAGTGCAAAGAGGACACAATTATGTAATAGTCGATGAAATTGACTCGATTTTAATTGATGAAGCTAGAACGCCGTTGATTATTTCTGGTGCTGCTGAAGAAACTACGGAATGGTATAACACTTTTGCAGATGTTGCCAAAAAATTAAAAAGAAGTTATAAAACAGAGGAAATTAAAGATAAAAAGAATACTGTTATTCCTGATGAAGATTGGGAAGATTATGAAGTAGATGAAAAATCTCATACAGTAACAATTACAGATAAAGGTATTAAAAATGTAGAAAGAATCTTAAAAATAGATAATTTGTATTCGCCTGAATATGTTGAATTGACTCACTTTTTAACACAAGCATTGAAAGCGAAAGAGTTGTTTAAACTTGATAGAGATTATATTATTAATGCTGATGGAGAAGTTATTATCGTAGATGAATTTACTGGAAGATTGATGGAAGGTAGAAGATATTCTGATGGATTACACCAAGCGATTGAGGCAAAAGAACATTTAGAAGTTGCTGGAGAAAACCAAACATTAGCGACTATTACATTACAAAATTATTTTAGAATGTATAATAAACTTTCAGGAATGACTGGTACAGCCAAAACTGAGGAGGAAGAATTTAAACAAATTTATAGTTTAAAAGTTATTGTTGTTCCTACGAATAAACCAGTAGCAAGAGTTGATTTACCAGATGTAATTTACATGAATCAAAAAGCTAAATATAAAGCAATTACTAAAAAGATTGTAGAATTATATACAAAAGGACAGCCAGTTCTAGTTGGTACAGCTTCGATTCAACATTCAGAAGAAGTTTCAGCGTTGTTAAAACAAGCTAGAATTCCTCATGAAATCTTGAATGCAAAACATCACGAAAGAGAAGCGGAAATTATTGCACAAGCAGGAAGATACAAAACAGTTACTATTGCAACAAATATGGCTGGTAGGGGAACGGATATTAAATTAGGAGGAGATGCTGAAGCGTTTGCTACGAAAATAGTTCCTAAAGGTGCTGACGGTTATGATGATGTTTACAATACATATGTTAGAGAATGTGAAGAAAACAAGAAAAAAGTTATTGAAGCTGGTGGATTATTTATTTTGGGTACAGAAAGACACGAATCTCGTCGTATTGATAATCAGTTAAGAGGACGTGCGGGAAGACAAGGAGATCCTGGAGTTTCAGAATTTTATTTGTCACTTGATGATGATTTGATGAGATTATTCGGTGGAGATAAACTAAAAAACATGATGAAAATGTTGAAAATTGATGAAGATGAAGAAATTAGACATAGACAAATAACAAAAGGTGTAGAAAATGCACAAAAAAGAATTGAAAGTAGAAACTTTTCTTCAAGAAAGAGCTTGATTGAATATGATGATGTTAACAATATGCAAAGGGAAGTTATTTACGCTCAAAGGGATGCTATATTGAAAAATGAAAACTTGAAAGAGTTAATTTTAGATATGATGAGAGAAACTATCGAAGATACTGTTAACAATGCTTATAAAGGAAATAATGAAGGTGAAAGAGATGCTAACTTATTAGGTGATAAGTTAAATGAAATTTTTGATTATGAAATTAGTGATGATTTATTGAATAAAGATAATGAAACTATTATTGAAACAGTTTACAACGATTTAGTTAGAGAATATGATAATAAAGAAAGTTACGTTGGAGAAGAAACTTTCAGAAATATTGAAAGATACATTATGCTTGAAGTATTAGATACAAAATGGAGACAACATCTTAAAGATTTAACTGAATTGAGAGAAGGAATCAGATTGAGATCATATGGTCAAAGAAATCCTATTCATGACTATAAAATTGTTGGATTTGATATTTATAATGAAATGATTGATGCGATAAAAAGAGAAACAAGTTCATTCATTATGAAATTAAAGATCAAAAATCCTGAAGAAGAAACAAGTAATTTAGAACATGAGGAAGTTTCGAATATTTCATATGATTACACAGATGAAGATGGAACTGAAGAAAAAGAACCAGTAAAACCTCTTTCAAGAAGAGAAAGAAAAGAATTAGAAAGAAAAAATAAAAAGAAGAAATAATTTTAAATGTATAAAAAAATTTAATTAGCATAAAAAATCATATTTTAATACAAATTTGATTATATTGAAAGTATTTTATAACTAATTTCAATATCAAAAATGAAGAAACTTGTTCGAATAGATTGGAAATTAAACTAAAAAATCTATTTAACAAATTTTTTTATGTTTATAGGTATAAATGTATAATACTAAAAAAAAGAGATGTAGAAAATAAAGTAAAAATAATATTTTGAAATAGGTCTATATTTTTTTATTATTTATATAAACCTTGTAATTATTTAAAAAAAATATAAAATAATTTTAAAAAAAATCTCAAAATTTGAAAAAAAACTAGAAATTTTTCAAAAAAATGTGTATAATAACCATAGTGAGTAAGATAAATTAGATATAAAAAATAATATTAATTAATAACTTTATGTGTAGTGTAACAAAAAGTTCAATTATAAAAGTTTTATAGGAGGAAAAATGAAAAATATTAACAAAGCTGATTTAAAGGCAAGTATTGTTAAAGAGCTAAGAAGGGATTTTGGAAAAACTTTAGAAGAAGCTCATGATTACGAATTGTATTATGCAGTTTCGAGAGCAGCTATGGATTACATAGTAGAAAAATGGTATAACACTAAAAAAACTTATGCAGTAAAACAAGTTAAACAAGCGTACTATTTCTCAGCTGAGTTTTTAATGGGTAGATATTTAGGAAATAACTTAATCAACTTGAAAATAAATGAAGCAGTAAAAGAAACATTGGAAGAATTAGGTGTTGACATTAACAAAGTTGAAGATCAAGAATTCGATACAGGATTAGGAAATGGTGGATTAGGAAGATTAGCAGCATGTTTCTTAGATTCAATGGCTACTTGTAAATTACCAGGACATGGATATGGATTAAGATATAAATATGGAATGTTTGAACAAAAAATCGAAAACGGATACCAAGTAGAATATCCTGATGATTGGACTAGATATGGTGACCCTTGGTCTATTGTAAGAATGGATAGAGTATACGAAGTAAAATTTGGTGGACAAATCGAAGTTCATAAAGATGAAGTTGGAAAAGAATATTTCAAAAGAGTAAATACAGAAAATGTGTTAGCAGTAGCTTATGATGTTCCAGTTGTTGGATATGGAAATGATACTATCAATACATTGAGATTGTGGGAAGCTAGATCTCCTGAAGGATTTGACTTAAAATTATTCAATGATCAAACTTATTTACAAGCATCAGCAAAAGCTGTAGAAGCTCAAGATATTTCAAGAGTATTATATCCAAATGATACAGAAAAAGATGGTAAATTATTAAGATTGAAACAACAATTCTTCTTTACATCAGCATCATTACAAGATATTGTTAGAAGATATAAAGGAACTTATGGAAATGATTTCTCTAAATTTGCTGAAAAAGTTGCAATTCAATTAAATGATACTCACCCAGTAGTTGCAATACCTGAATTAATGAGAATTTTCTTGGATTCTGAAAAATTATTATGGGATGAAGCTTGGAGTATTTGTAAAAAAGTATTTGCTTATACTAACCATACAATTTTATCAGAAGCATTGGAAAAATGGGATATCGCTTTATTCCAACCATTATTACCAAGAATTTATCAAATTATTGAAGAAATTAACAGAAGATTTGTTGAAGAATTACATCAAAAATATCCTGGAGATTTTGGAAAAATTCAATATATGTCAATCATTGGAAATAGTCAAGTAAGAATGGCTTGGTTAGCAATTGTAGGTTCTCATAAAGTAAATGGAGTTGCTGCATTGCATACTGAAATCTTGAAAAATTCTGAATTGAAAGACTGGTATGATTTATATCCAGAAAAATTCTTAAACAAAACAAATGGAATTACTCAAAGAAGATGGTTATTGAAAGCAAACCCAGAATTATCTAGTTTAATTACAGAATTAATCGGTGACGGATGGACTACTGATTTATACAAATTAAAAGAATTAGAAAAATATTTAGATGATGAAAATGTTTTAAATAGAGTTGATGAAATTAAACTTCACAATAAAGAAAGATTAGCAAACTACATTAAAGAAACTACAGGAATTGAAGTAAATCCTCATTCAATTTTTGATATTCAAGTAAAAAGATTACACGAATATAAAAGACAATTATTAAATGTTTTACATATTATGGACTTGTATAATAGATTGAAAGAAAATCCATTATTAGATATTGAACCAAGAACATTTATTTTTGGAGCAAAAGCAGCGTCAGGTTATAGAAGAGCTAAAAGTATTATTAAATTAATCAATACTCTTGCTGAAAGAATTAATAACGATGCTGATATTAATGGAAAAATTAAAGTTGTATTCTTAGAAAACTATAGAGTATCTCTTGCTGAAAAAATATTCCCAGCAGCTGATATCTCTGAACAAATTTCAACAGCAAGTAAAGAAGCTTCAGGAACAGGTAATATGAAATTCATGTTAAATGGAGCATTAACTTTAGGAACAATGGATGGAGCTAATGTTGAAATCGTTGAAGAAGCAGGATTAGAAAACGAATTTATTTTCGGATTAAGTGCAGCTGAAGTTGAAGAATTCCAAAGAAATGGACAATATAATCCTTTTGATGACTACAACAAAGTAGAAGGATTGAAAAAAGTTGTAGATCAATTAGGTGATGGAACATTTGATGACGACCATAAAGGTATCTTTAGAGAATTACAAACTTCATTATTATACGGAGTTGACGGATCTAGACCAGATGTTTACTTCTTATTAAGAGATTTTGATTCATACAGAGAAGCTCAAACAAGAATTGACAATGCTTATAAAAATAAAAGAGATTGGGCTAGAAAAGCATTAATTAATATTGCAAATGCTGGTAAATTCAGTTCTGATAGAACAATCATGGAATATGCTAGAGAAATTTGGAATATCGAACCAACTGAAGTTATTGATTTTATAGAAGACTAATTTTTGTTAACTACAAATGAAAAAGAATTAAATAATAAGGAATTTTTCTTAAATTGATGGATTTTAATATTGAGAAAAATTTGTTTGAAAGGCTATTTCTAATATAATTTAGAAATAGTCTTTTTTTTAAAATAACATTTGACAATACAAATGTTGTATGATAAAATTATTTATAGAGTAGAAAAAGGTAGGAGGTCAAAATATGAATAAAGTAATAGAACAATTACAAAATAGAAGATCAGTAAGAAATTTTACTGGAGAAAAAGTTAAAGATGAAGATTTAGAGTTGATATTGAGAACAGCTCAAAGAGCGCCAAGTTCTGTAAATGGACAACAAATTTCATTAATAGTGACTAGAGATAAAGAGAAATTAAAAAAAATTGCTGAAATATGTGGTGGGCAAGGACATATTGCAAATTCAGATGTGTTTATAACTATTTTAATTGATTATCACAGAGGACAATATGCTTCGAAATCTATTAATAGACCGAATGTTGCTGCACACACTGCTGATGGAATATTGGTTGGAGCAATTGATGCAGGGATAATGTTGACATCAATTCAAGCTGCTGCAGAGTCATTAGGATATGGAGCAACTACTATTGGAGCATTAAGAAGAGATCCTCAAGCATTAATTGATTTATTTGAATTACCACAAGGAGTATTTCCTATTTTAGGGACAACATTAGGAGTTCCAGGAGAAAATCCTCATAAAACATTGAAACCAAGAGTTCCTTTTGAATCTTTTGCATTCTTTGATAAATATGATGGTGAAAAAGTTGAAGAAGGTGTAGAAATTCATGAAAAAGAAACAATTAAATGGAGAGAAGAAGACGGTACTTCTCAATTACCAACATATAAAGAAATGATTGATAGAATTTACGGACAATCACATTTAGAAACTAAAAAACATTTAGAAAAACAAGGATTTGAATTTACAGACAATCCAAATGAATAAAAAATTATAAATAGATTTTTATTAAATAACGCCATAGCTTTTGTATCTTTAAATACAGGAAAAATGGCGTTTTTAATTTAGTCAAAAAAAATAAATTTGAATAATTGTCGTATTTTATGGTATAATAAGAAATATATTTGACTTAGTTTTGTCAGTTAGGGGTAAAGAAAGTGTAAAAAGTTTTTTGAAAAAATAAAGGAGGAAAGATGAAAAAATTATTACTAGCAATATTAGTGTTGGGACAATTATCAGTTATAGCAGAAGGTGCGACAAAAAAAATGACACCAGAGGAAAAAGTTGCGCAACAAGTAGAAGTTAAGAAATTTAGTTCATTGAAAGATGCTGGAGCGGAATATGCAAAAGCAATGGCTGAAGTTGCGAATTTTGGTTCGAGAGAAATGTTGCAAACAGTTAATAAAGATGTAGATGAATATATAAAAAAAATTGAAGATCCAAAGTTAGCAAAACAATGGAATGAAGTTAATAATATGTTAATTGAGCAATTTGAAGTTAGCGTTTATGAAGTAAAAGAAAATGGAGATACAGGACAAATCGTGTTCTTAATAAAAGGATATGATGAAGATGCGTTGAATAAATATTTAACAGACAACACAAGCAAATATGCTACAGTTAACAAAGATAAAGATGAAGTAGATGTAGATATAGACGAATATATTAGAATAGAATATAATTATTTAAAAACAACACCTAAAATAAATTTGGCTACTTCGACTGTTAATTTCAAAAAAGAAAATAATCAATGGAAAGTAATTCAAGAAAAAAAATAGAAGAAAAAGGCTATCTTAAAATGAAAAGTGATTTTTAAAGGGATAGCCTTCTTTTTATTAAAAATAGAATAATTATTAGGAGGAAAATGGTATGTTGATGGATTATCATATGCATTTTGAGTTTGGACAATATGATGAAGAGTGGGTAAAATTATTTTTCGAACAGGCTAAAAAAATGGGATTAAAGGAGATTGGGATAACTGAGCATACGCATGGATTTAAGGAATTTAAGGATTTGTATTATGATGAATTAATTTTAGATGATTCGGAAATAGGTGAGTTTCAAAAACAATGGCTTGAGCAAAAAACTAAATTTTGTCATACGTTAGATGAGTATAGAGATTTTATAAATATGTTAAAATCTAAAGGATATCCAGTTAAAATGGGACTAGAAGTTTGTAATTTTAGAAATCAGGAGAAAGTGGCAGAGTTGCTTTCAAATTATGAATGGGATTATTTGATTACTTCTGTACATTTTATAAACGGTTGGGGATTTGATTTTAGTAAATTGAAGCATCATTTTGATGATAAACCGTTGAAGGAAATTTGGAAAGACTATGCAAAAGAAATAGAATTGATTGCAAATACAGGGAAATATGATATTTTAGGACATCCGTTTAATTTGAGATTATTTAAAAATATTCCTGAAAAAGCTGATGTTCAAGAAATTTTGGAAAATACAGCAAAAGTATTGAAGGCAAATAATATGGTTGTCGATATAAATACAGGAACAGAGCATAGATATCCAATAAAAGAAATAACTCCATATCCTGATTTTATGGAAATGGTTAAAAAGTACGATATACCAGTTATTTTGTCAAGTGACGCACATTATCCAGAACATGTGGGATATAAAATAAAGGAAGCTGGGGAATATGCTAAATCATTTGGAATTAATGAATCTGTAATGTTTGATAAAAGAAAAAGAAAATTTGTAGAAATTGGATAATTTTGAGGAATTTTTGATAGTGATAATGGAATTTTATTATTGAGAATAGGGACTATTTTGTAAGGTGTTAAATTTACAAAATAGTCTTTTTTTAAATTTTTAGAGAATGTGATAAATTTGTATTGTAAAAATCTAGTGGTAGTTTTATTTTATAATATAACAAAATTAAAAAGATAAAATAAAAAGGAGCAAATCCCCGAACAGAAAATAATAATATTTTCTTGAATTTACTCCTTATCCAAAGCTACTTATATTTTTATTATATTTAATTTTTGTATGTACTGTTTGATTTCTAAATAATATAAATTAACTAAATGGATTTATAGCCCATCTGAATGTCTTGCTGTAAAAATTACTATCTAAACTAGAAACAGTTACTCTCTTACTTCCTGAAGAAGCGTGAATAAATTGTCCATTACCCATATAGATACCTACGTGAGAAATACGACCTTTTCCAGTTGTTTCAAAAAATAGTAAGTCACCTTTTTTCATATTCATTGATGAAATTCTTGGTCTAAATGTTGCTTGTGAACTAGATACTCTAGGTAAATTAACATTTGCTGCATTTTTGAAAACATAACCAACGAAACCTGAACAATCGAAACTGTTAGGCCCTGTAGCACCCCAAACATATGGAGAACCTAATTTTGTTTGAGCGAATGTAATAATTCTATCTCTTACTGAAGCAGCTGCGTTGTCAGTTGGAGCCACCTCACTTGTAGTTGATGTTCTCTTATTTAATGCGCTAGCAATATTAATTGTCAATTCATTATTTTTGTATTGATTTGTAATTGTACTTTTTAAATCAGCAAATGCTGTTGTTGAAAGTACTAAAGCACCAGCCATTATCAATATTTTTTTCATGTAACCTCCAATCTACCTTTGAACTTTGGTAAACTTATTATAGCAAACTATACTGTGAAACAACTTAGAAAAATTGCTTAATTAAGAAAATATATGCGAAAAAAGAGAAAAATGAGGAAAAATTGAAAAAAATATATTTTTTAGTAATAGTCTAGAAGTCAATAAAAATAATACTTCTAGAAGAATAATAAATCAAAGAGAAAAAATAAAATTCATAATATATATATTTATATAATAATTCTATATAAATTATAGATTTTTGATTTTTTTTTGAATAACAAAAAAAGAAGAGTTTATTCTTGCTTAAAAATCATTTTTATTTTTGTTTTGTGAAAAATCAATAATTCTTGTATATTATTGAAAATAATGATACAATAAAACATAAATAAATATTTTTTGTTAAGATGAAAATTATTAATGGAAAAATGATATCAGTATTGAAATAAGGGAGTGTTTTTATGTTTAGAGTTTTAGTTGGAGAATATATTGACGACCATGCAATAGCTGGATTGACTAGTCAAAAAGATGTTAAAGTAGATATTAAAGTTGGAATTTCGAGAGAAGAACTTTTGAATACAATTCATGAGTATGATGCTTTGATTGTTAGAAGTGTTATTAAAGTTAATAGAGAGTTGTTGGATAAGGCTAAAAAGTTGAAAATAGTTGGACGTGCAGGGAATGGAACAGATAATATTGATATACCTGAAGCGACTGCACATGGTGTAATTGTAGCGAATACACCTGATAGTAATACAGTTTCGGCTTGTGAAATTGCGATTGGATTGATGTTGGCAAGTGCTAGAAATATTGTGGCAGCAAATAATTTTATAAAATCAGGAAAATGGGAAAGAGAAATTTTTGTTGGAAATGAATTATTTGAAAAAACATTGGGAATTATTGGATTGGGAAGAATTGGAAGTTTGATGGCAAAAAGAATGAAAGCATTTGGAATGAATTTAATTGCGTATGATCCGTATATTTCTGATGAAATATTCAAGAGAAATGGTTGTAAAAAGGTTGAAACATTGGATGAGTTGCTTGAAGCATCAGATGTTATAACTATTCATACTCCAAAAACTTCTGAAACTATTGACATGATTAATAAAGATAATGTTTCTAAATTAAAAGATGGTGTAAGATTGGTAAATGCTGCACGTGGAGGATTATTTAATGAGGAAGCGGTTGCAGAAGGTCTTAGAAGTGGTAAAATAGCTAGTTTTGGTTATGATGTGCATACTGTTGAGCCTAGAAGTGAATGTGTGTTGTATGAATTTGAAAATGCGATTACTACGCCACATATTGGAGCGACTACTTATGAGGCACAAAGAAATGTTGGAACACAAGTTGTTAAACAAGTTTTAAATGGTTTAAGAGGAGAAATTGTTGAGACAGCGGTAAATTTACCATCAATTGGAAGGGAAGAGTATGCGATTGTAAAACCATATATTACTTTAGCAGAAAGATTGGGGAAAATTTATTTCCAAATTAGTAAAGATGCGATTTCAAATGTTACGATAAATTATTATGGTGAAATTGCTGAGCAAGAAACAGCTTTGGTTGATGCAACTACATTAAAAGGATTGTTGGAACCTGTATTAAAAGAGGAAGTTAACTATATTAATTCTAGATCGTTAGCTGAAAAAAGAGGAATTGATATTACAGTTAATAAAAAAGATGAAAAATATAAAAATTATTCTTCAGCGTTGGAAATTGTCGTGATTAGTGATGAAGGTAAGAAAATTCAAGTGGTTGGGACAGTTGGATTGAATAATGATGAAAGAATTGTTTCAATAAAAGATCATGATGTTGATATTGTAATTGCTGATAATATGATTTATTTGAGCAATAATGATGTTCCAGGGGTTATTGGAGCTGTTGGAGCAATTTTAGGGAAAGAAAATATTAATATTGCTACGATGAATGTTGGAAGAAAAGAAAATGAAAATGCGATAATGTTGTTGACAGTAGATAGTGAAGTTGAAAAAGGATCATTGAAGAAATTAAGAGCTTTAGATCAAATAAATTGGGCATATTATTTGGATTTGAGCGTTTAGTTTGATATTTGGGGAAATTGGATTTTTTAATGATTGTAATAAATTATTTTGGTTTTGAATATTTTTTATGATAATGAAAAAGAAAAACAAGAAGGGAGAGAAATGAGTTTAAAATTTAAGGTGAAAGTGCCAGGAACATCAGCAAATATCGGAGTTGGGTATGATTGCTTGGGTGTGGCATTAGATTATGCGTTGGAATTGGAAGTTGAAGAGAGTGAAAAAACAGAATTTTTTGAAAATGGAGAGCCATTTTCAATACCGATAAAAGATAATTTTATTAATGAAGCGATTAATCATACAAAAAAATATTTGAGTAGTGATATTCCTAATTGCAGAGTGAATATTACGAAGAATAGCATTCCGCTTTCGAGAGGATTGGGAAGCAGTTCGAGTGCGATTGTTGCGGGAATATTGATTGCGAATACTTTTGCAAAAAATGAATTGGATATTGATAAAATTGCGGATATTGCGATTGAGATGGAAGGACATCCAGATAATGTTATGCCAGCAATTTTTGGTGGAATGGTGTTGACTGCGTGTGATGAGGGGGAAACAGTTTATAGCATATTGCCAACAGCAGATAATTTGTGTTTTTATGTGATGATTCCGAATTTTAAATTGTCAACTGAAAAATCAAGAAGCGTGTTGCCAAAAGCATATTCGGCACATGATGCTGTTAACAATATTGCAAAATTAGGATTATTGGTAGATTCATTTATCAAAGGAAAATATGATAGTTTGAGATTTTTATTGGGAGATAAAATTCATCAGCCTTATAGATTTTCATTAATAAATGATTCTGATAAAATATTTGATTTTTCTAAAAAACATAATGCGTTAGGTGAGTATATAAGTGGTGCGGGGCCTACTTTGATTTCATTGAATTATGATAATGATGAATTTTTGGAAGCTATGAAAAAGGATCTTGCGACACTTTCTGACAAATGGTCAATTGAAAAGAAAACAATTAATAAAAAAGGTGCAGAAGTTTACGATATCGAAGAAATTTAAGATTTGCTTTGATAATGATAGAAAATTAAGATTTTTTAGGGAGAGCCAAGTAGCTCTCTTCTTTTTGTCAATGTAATTTTTTTTAGGGTAAGTTTTTTATTAAAATTTTTGATGTATTTTATAAAGTGAAATTTTTTTGAAAGGAAATGAAATGGAGCAAGTAAATAGATTGGGATCGCTTGAAGTAGTGACAGGAAGCATGTTTTCTGGGAA
This sequence comes from Leptotrichia sp. oral taxon 221, assembly GCF_018128245.1. Lineage (NCBI taxonomy): Bacteria > Fusobacteriati > Fusobacteriota > Fusobacteriia > Fusobacteriales > Leptotrichiaceae > Leptotrichia > Leptotrichia sp. oral taxon 221. The sequence goes on along the minus strand of NZ_CP072378.1, from coordinate 1,322,807 downwards.
AAGTGAGGAATTGATAAGACGATTGAGAAGAGCAAAATATGCGAAACAGAAAATTGTTGTTTTTAAGCATGGAATTGATAATAGATATGGTGAAGATGGGATTTTCTCACATGGGAAAGATAGTTTGGAGGCTTATCCTGTAGCATCTGTTGAGGAAATGGATAAGATTATGGAGAAAAACATTGATGCAGAAGTTATTGGGATTGATGAAGTTCAGTTTTTTGGGCAAGAGGTTGTGAATTTTTGTAAAAAGTATGTTGAATATGGGAAAAGGGTTATTGTAGCAGGATTGGATATGAGTTTTCGTGCGGAACCTTATCATCCGATGCCAGAATTAATGAGTATTTCTGATCAAGTGGATAAATTACATGCGATTTGTATGGTTTGTGGGAAACCTGCTTATGCGAGTCAGAGATTGATAGATGGGAAACCAGCATATTATGATGATCCGCTTGTGATGGTAGGAGCTACAGAAAATTATGAAGCAAGATGTAGAAGACATCATATCGTTCGTTATCGTGAAAATAAGCGTGGGAAAATTTGTTTTATTGCGGGTACAGAAATAAATGTTGGTAAAAAGATTGTGGAAGATATGTATTCAAAAGAAATTTCTGAGAAAGCGAAATATACAACGATTGTTATTAAAACAAATATTTCTGATAATGCTGAAGAGAAAATTGATAAATTGGCTGAATTGAGAGAGAAAGTTAATAAGTCTTTACTAAAGAATGATTTTGTGTTTATTAGGATAACTGGTGGGTTGCTTTTGCCGATAGAGGGAAATTATAGTGTGTTGGATTTTATGTGTGAATATCGGAAAGATTCAGAAGTGATTATTGTTTCTAAAAATAAAAAGGGTTCGCTTAATCAGATATTGCTGATGGTTGATTTGATTAAAAAAGTTGACTTGAATTTAAAAAAATTGGTTTATAAAAATAGTAGCGAGGAAAAGGAAAATAAAGAGGTCATTGAAAGAATAAAAGAGATAACGAAATTAAAATATGAAATTATTTGATATATTTTTCTTGAAAAAAACAGAAAAATTTGGTATCATATTACAGATTTAGATTTTGGATAGAGATTGGAGATGGAAAAAATGATTGAAATAGAAAAAATGAAGATATTCCTAACGATTATTTTTTCGTTGAAAAATTCTATTTTTTGTGATTATTTTATAAATAAAAAAGGTTATTATATATGAAAAAAGGAGTAATAAAGGATTAACATTTATTATCCTTTTTTTTTGGAAAGAGAGGAAAAAACGATGGAAAGTATTATTTCTATGAATGACATGAGCAAGGAAGAAATATTGAATATTTTGGAATTGGCGAGAAAAATCGATGAAACACCTGATGATGAGAAATTGAAATTTTTGTATGGAAAAATTATAGCGACATTGTTTTTTGAGCCTAGTACAAGAACAAAAATGTCGTTTGAATCAGCTGCTCAAAGATTGGGAGCTCAGGTGTTGCAATTGCCTCCAGTGGAACAGTCGTCGTTGAAAAAGGGGGAATCATTTAGGGATACGATAAAAATGGTTGAAGCTTATTCAGATTTGATTGTTGTGAGACATCCTTTAGATGGTGCGGCTAGATTGGCTGATGAAACTTCTAAAAGGGCGATAATTAATGCAGGAGACGGTTCAAATCAACATCCAAGTCAGACTTTACTTGATTTATATACAATTTTGGAAGAAAAAGGTAGTTTGGAAAATTTAGAGATTGCATTTGTTGGGGATTTGAAATATGGGAGAACAGTTCATTCATTGGTAAAAGCACTGACTCACTTTAATCCAAAAATTTATTTTATTGCACCACAAATTTTACAAATGCCACAATATTTATTGGATGAATTGGATAAAAATAATATCAAATATGAGGTTTTAGAAGATTTTAGAGATTGTCTTGATAAAATTGATGTTTTTTATATGACAAGGATTCAGAAAGAAAGATTTCCTGATATTGAGGATTATGAGCAAGTGAAGGGAATTTATGTTATTAATAAGGAAAATATTTTAGGAAAATGCAAAGACGATATGATAATTTTACATCCTTTGCCTAGAGTGGACGAAATTTCGACTGATTTGGATGATACGAAACATGCGTTGTACTTCAAACAGGCTAGAAATGGTATACCTGTGAGACAAGCGATGATGATGACTGTGCTTGGAAAGGTAAAAGAATTTTTTTAGAAAATTTATTTTATTGATGTAAATTTATTGATTTTGATTTTTTTATAGATTAATGAGTCTTTGGAATTGAAGGAGAAAAAAATGACTGAAAATGTAAGAGAATTGCAGATAACAGCGATAAAAAATGGGATTGTAATTGATCACATTCCAGCAAAAAAAGTGTTTGCGATAGTGGAAATATTGGATTTGAAGGAATATAGCGAAGTCATAACTGTGGCGGCTAATATGCACAGCAGTTCGCTTGGGAGAAAAGGAATTATTAAAATTGAGGAAAAAGTGTTAGATAAAAGTGAGCTTGACAAGATTTCTTTAGTAGCACCAAATGTGACAATAAATATTATTGAAAATTATAAAGTTGTGAAAAAAATGAAATTGGAAAAATTGGATGAAATTATAGGGCTTATGAAATGTGATAATTTGAAGTGTATTTCAAATCATGAGGCGATTGATACGAAATTTAATCGAGTGAAGGATAGCGAAACGACGAAATATAAGTGTTATTATTGTGAAAGAATAATTTCAGAAGAAGAAATTAAGTTGAAAACAAAATAGGTTTTGATAAATTTTGAATGAAAAAATGAGAATCGAAAATGTTAGTTGATATTTTTGATAAAAGAAAGTAAATTTTTAGGAGAGAAAAATATTTATTTGGAAAGGAAACGAAAATTGGAAAATAATCATAAAACAAATTTTTTGGAAGATGTGGAAATTTTAGAAAATAGATATGTTGGTGGAGATAATTTTTTGATGAAAGTTAAATCGAAAAATACTCAAGATAGTAAGATTGTTCCTAAAGCTGGGCAGTTTTATATGTTGAAATTGAAGAATGAGATTATGACTTTGAGAAGACCAATTAGCTTGCATAGTGTGGATCATGAGACTGGGGAATTGGAATTTCTTTATAAAGTTTTGGGAAGAGGAACTAGAGAATTGACGACTTATGCTTTGGGAGATGTTATAAATATTCAAGGTCCGTTAGGAAATGGATTTGCAGTGACTCAAAATTCAGATAAAATTGTCGTTGTTGGTGGTGGAATTGGATTGGCTCCATTGAAGCAACTTTTGAAGGAATTATTGGAGAAAAAAGAGAATAAGAGAATTATTTTCATTGCAGGTGGAAGAGATAGAGAAACATTAAAAATGTTAGATAATTTTGATTTAAGTGATAAAAGAATTGAAGTAAAGATTTGTAGCGATGACGGGACTGTTGGAGAAAAGGCAAATGTGATAGAATTGTTGAAAAATGAGATTTCATCAGGTGAAAAAATTGATATGATTTATTCTTGTGGACCTCATAAAGTGTTGGAATTGATTACTAAAATTTCAAATGAGAATGGGATTGTTTCGCAGGTTTCGATGGAAGAGAGAATGGCTTGTGGTGTTGGAGCTTGTGTAGGATGTTCAATACCGACTGAAGATGGAATGAAAAAAGTTTGTCAGAGTGGACCAGTATTTTATGCTGAAATTTTTGATGAGAATAGAGGTGAGTTGAGTGGAAGATAGAAAAAATAGACTTGCAACGAATTTTTTGGGAATAGATTTAGAAAATCCGATTTTTACAGGGAGTGGATGTTTTGCATTTGGGACAGAGTACAAAGAATATTTTGATCCAAATGAATTGGGAGCGATTGTGATAAAAGGGCTTACTATGGAGCCTCGTCCAGGGAATAAGGGATCGAGAATAGCAGAAACTCCAGCAGGAATGTTGAATAGTGTAGGGCTTGAAAATCCTGGAATTGACTATTTTGAAAAACATACTTTGAAGGAAATAAAAAAATATATAAACGTACCGATTGTTGCAAATATTAATGGAAGCGTGTTGGAACAATATGTTGAATTAACAAAAAGATTGGATAAACTTGACGAAATAAAAATGCTGGAATTAAATATTTCTTGTCCAAATGTAAAAGATGGTGGAATGGCTTTTGGTGCAAATCCTGAAATGGCAAGGCTTGTAACTAGAGAAGTGCGAAAAGTTACGAAAAAACCGTTATTAGTAAAATTGTCTCCAAATGTTACAAATATCGTGGAAATTGCTAAAATTGTGGAAGAGGAAGGTGCAGATGCGATTTCGATGATAAATACTTTACTTGGAATGGCGATTGATATAAACACTGGAAAGCCGATTTTAGGGAATATTTATGGTGGAATGTCTGGTCCAGCTGTAAAACCAATTGCATTGAGAATGATTCATCAAGTATCACAAGCAGTGTCAATTCCGATTTTGGGAATGGGTGGAATTAGCAGTGCACAAGATGCGATTGAATTTTTCTTGGCGGGAGCGTCTGTAATTTCGCTTGGAACAGCATTTTTTCCAAATCCATTAGTGGCTTTGGAAGTAAAAGAAGGATTACAAAAATATTGTGAAGAGAGAAATTTATCAAATATTTCAGAAATTGTTGGGTTTGCACATTCAGATGATGGTGTTGCATACAGAAAAAGATTGGAAAATAGAAAATAATTAATTAAATTTTGAGAGGGAGAAAAGCATGAGTAAAATAAATGAAAAAGCGAAAGAAAAAATATTTGTAGCATTGGATTACAATAATTTTGAAGATGCAAAAAATTTGGTGGAGAAATTAGGCGATAATATTTCAATGTATAAAGTTGGATTGGAAAGCTACTTGAGTACTGATGGAAAATTGGTTGAGTACTTGCATGAAAAAGGGAAAAAAGTGTTTTTAGACTTGAAATTTCATGATATTACGAATACAGTTAAAATGGCTTGTGCAAACGCTATTAAGAAAAATGTGTTTATGTTTAACATTCACTGCTCAAATGGAAGCAAAACAATGAGGGAAGTTGCTCAATTAGTGAAAGAAAGCGGTTCAGACAGTTTGTTAATCGGAGTAACAGTGCTTACAAATTTATCAGAAGAAGATATTAATGAAATGTTTAAAAGTAGCATGAATTTAGAAGAAATGGTAATAAATATGGCTACAGTTGCGAAAAATAGCAATATGCACGGAATTGTGTGCTCACCTTTAGAATCTGCAAAAATCAAAGAAAAATTGGGTCAAGATTTTGTAACAGTTTGTCCTGGAGTGAGACCTAAATTTACGTTAAATGCTGATGGAAAAAGTAACGATGATCAAAATAGAATTATGACACCATATGATGCAATAAAGAACAATGTAGATTTCTTGGTTGTCGGAAGACCAATTACAAAGGCTGAAAATCCAGCTGAAGCAGCTCAAAAAATATTAGAAGAAATTTCTGAAGCATTGTAAAATTCTTTGTTTTTTATAATGTAAAAATAGGGAAAACTGTAGTTTAAAAAATAATATTTTTATGTTATAATGAGTAGACAGAATGAAAATTATTTGTCAAAACAAAAAAATAAAAAATAAAGGAGTAAATTATGAAAAAAAGAGTAATAATTTTGGCGATGGGTGTGTTAGTTTCACAATTATCGTTTAGTAATCTTGTAAATGATGATAAATATAGAGATATCTATGGAGCATATGAAGGTGCTTCACAATTATCATTTAGTAATTTTGTAAATGATGGAGATCAAAAAAATATAGAGGCAACTAAAGCAGAAGTTGTAGCACCAGTTCAAACACAAGAAGAAGCACCAGTATCTCAAAATACTGAGTCTCAAGAAGTTAATGATGGAACAGTTGAAGTAACAACTCCAGTAATAGCACCAGTTGAAAGAATACAACCAAAAACAACTAGTTTAACGAAAACAACTGTAAAACCTAGAAAAGAAAAAGCAAAAAAACTTACATTAGATGAAAAATTACAATTGCAATCACAACAAGTTGAAAGAATGGAAAGATTGTTGGATAAATTAGAAGGAAGATAAAAAGATAATAAAATCTCTAATTAATATGCTGGTAAGTGATAATATTTTTTAGAGATTTTTTTAAAATGCGAAATAATTTATTAATTTGTTATTTTTATGTTTTTATAAATAGTTTTAAGGAAAAAGTTAAAGAAAGGGGAGAAAATGCTCTATTTAAAAGATGGGGAAGATGTTCACGGAAATAAAATTGAATTGTTGATTTTGGATGATAAAATTGATAAAATTAGTGAAGGTTTTTCAGAAGAAGAAATTAAAAATATTGGAAAAAATGAGAAATTAGAGATTATTGATTTAAAAGGTAAAACTGTTATGCCAGGTGTGATAGATGTTCATACTCATATGAGAGAGCCTGGAATTACGGCAAAAGAGGATTTTGCGACAGGAAGTAGAGCTTGTGCAAAAGCAGGTGTTACAACATTTTATGATATGCCAAACACTATTCCGACAACTACGACATTGGAAGCGTTGAAAGATAAGAAAAAATTAGCGAGTGAAAAATCAATTGTAAATTATGGTTTTCATTTTGGTGGAAGCAGAAATAATAATATTGATGAGATAAAAAAAGTGCTTGAAGCGAAGAAAGCAAATACAGTAAAGATCTTTATGAATGTAACAACAGGGGAAATGTTGATTGAAGATGAAGATATATTGAAAAATGTATTTAAAAATTCTAAACTTGTGTTGGTTCATGCGGAAAATGAGATGATTGATAAGGCGGTGGAATATAATAAAAATTATGGAAATGGACTTTATGTTTGTCATATTCCGTCTAAAGAAGAATTGAAGAAAGTATTGGAAGCAAAGAAAAATTCTGAATTAAATACAGAAAAACATCCAGTTTATGCAGAAGTTACTCCACATCATTTGTTTTTGAATGAGGAAATTAGAGAGAGTACTGATAGAAATAAAATGCTTTTGAGAATGAAACCTGAATTGAGAACGAAAAAAGATAATGAATTTTTGTGGGAAGCGTTGAATAATGGGGAAGTTGACACGATTGGAACAGACCATGCACCGCATTTGATTAGTGAAAAACTAGAAAAAATTACTTTTGGGATGCCTGGAGTTGAAACTTCATTGGCGTTGATGTTGAATGCATATAATGAAGGGAAAGTTAAATTGGAAATGATTCAAAAATTGATGGCAGAAAATCCTGCAAAAATAATGAAAATCTCAAAAAGAGGGAAATTGGAAGAAGGATATTATGCGGATGTAATTGCTGTTGATTTGGATAAAGAATGGACAGTTGGTGTGGATGATACGATTGAGTCAAAATGTGGATGGACACCGTATGAAAATTGGAAATTAAAGGGGAAAAATGTTTTAACAATAGTAAATGGTAAAGTTGTTTATCAAAATAATAAGTTTAATGATAATTTAGAAAACGGAAAGGAAGTAGAATTTTATGAGTAATAATCTAAGTTTGGAAGAAAAAGTTGCAAAAGCATTATTTGATGTGAAAGCAGTAAAAATTAATGTAAATGAACCATTTACATTTGCATCAGGGATTAAAAGTCCAATTTATTGTGATAATAGATTCGTATTGGGATTTGCTGAAGAAAGAGATGCGATTGTTGAAGGATTTGTGGAAGCGATTGATAAAGATGTGGATGTAATTGTGGGAGTTGCGACTGCTGGTATTCCTTGGGCGGCGTTTATTGCGGATAGAATGCAAAAACCGTTGGCGTATGTTAGAAATAAACCAAAAGATCATGGAGCTGGAAAACAAATCGAAGGAGCAGAAGTTCAAGGGAAAAAAGTTGTTGTAATTGAAGATCTGATTACGACTGGAAAAAGTAGCTTGATAGCAGTAGATGTGTTACAAAAAGAAGGTGTTTCTGACATGGAAGTTAAATCGATTTTCACATATGGATTTGCTTCAGCAAAAGAAAATTATGATAAATTTAATTGCAAATTTAGTTCGCTTTCTAATTTTGATGTTTTAATCAATTTATTGGCGAATACTGATTATTTAACAGATGAAGAAGCAAAAATTGCTTTAGAATGGAGTAAAAGTCCAGAAACTTGGGGAAGATAATTTTTATAGACAGATTTAGGAGGTAAGAGAATGGATTTTAGTTTAAATTTAGGTGCATTAGATGAAGGAAAATTACAAAAAATAGATGAAAATAAATTGTATGATGTTACAGTGATTGGAGCAGGTCCAGCAGCTGTTTCAGCGGCTATTTATTCAGCTAGAAAAGGGCTTAATGTAGCGATGATTGGAGTAAAAATTGGAGGACAAGTTTTAGATACTAATGAAATTGAAAATATTATCGGAACAAAATCGACTACTGGAGCAAAATTTGCTGAATCTTTGGAAGCTCATTTGAAAGATAATGAAGTTGCATTTAAGGAAGGGCACGTTGTAAAAGAAATTAAAGAAGATGGAAAAGATAAAGTTTTAGTAACTGATGATGGAAAAAGTTATAAAACAAAAACAATTGTTTTGGCAACTGGAGCTAAACCTAGAGCATTGAATATTCCTGGAGAAGCTGAGTATGTTGGAAAAGGAGTGCATTATTGTTCGACTTGTGATGGGCCTTTTTATAAGGGGTTAAATGTAGCAGTTGTTGGAGGAGGAAATTCTGGAGTGGAAGCAGCTTTAGATATGTCTGGAATTGCTAATCATGTAACTTTAATCGAGTTTATGCCTGAATTAAAAGCCGATAAAGTGTTGCAAGATAAATTAACTGAAAGAGATAACATTGATGTAATTTTAAATACAGCGACAACTAGCGTTCAAGGTTCGGAATTTGTAGAAAGTATTAATTATAAAAATAGAGATGAAAATGAAGAAAAAACATTGAAAGTAGATGGGATGTTTGTTGAAGTTGGGTTGGCACCAAGCAGTGAATTGTTAAAAGGAATTGCAGAACTTAATAGAGCTGGAGAAGTTGTAATAAACCCTGAAAACAATTCAACATCAGTAAAAGGAATTTTTGCAGCAGGAGATGTTACTAATATCAAACAAAAACAAATTATAATTGCAATGGGTGAAGGTGCAAAAGCAGCTTTAGGAGCATTCAATTATTTGATAACAGAATATTAAAAATTTTTATAAACTTTAATAAATTTATTGAAAATAGTTCATTAAAAAATATAAAAAGTAAAGAGCTGTGACATAAGTAAAAAAGTTATTTTGAATTGTAAGATTTATAAATAGAATTGGATTTGCTTATGGAACAGTTCTTTTTTCTTTTATATTATAGTTAAAAATTTTAAATTTTTGAAAATTTAATATAAATTTTATAAAATAAAGTAGAAGTCAGAATTTATTGGTTTTATTTATGGATTTATAAAAAATTATGAGTATTTTTTATAAAAATTGAAAAGAAAAAATTTTGAAAAAGAAGTTAAAAATGTTATAATTTAACAGAGAGATATATGTATTTAAAATATAAAAACAAAAAATAATCTTAAATAGCGAAGGTGAGAAAAGAAATGGAAGCAAAAGAAAATAGAACAGAAAAAGAACTTGTTATAGTTACTGGAATGAGTGGAGCTGGAAAGTCAGAAGCAATGAATTGTTTTGAAGATAGAGATTATTTTTGTATTGATAATTTTCCAATAAATTTGTTTCAATATTTAGATGAAATATTTTTGAATAGTAGAAAGCAAGAGAAAATTGCAATTGCGATAGATGTTAGAAATGAACAGTTTATTAAACAATTGAATGAGAAATTGAAAATATTGGAACAAAAGGGCATAGACTACAAAATAATTTATTTGGATGCACGAACAGAAGTTTTACTTAGCAGATATGAGCTTTCTAGAAGAAAGCATCCACTAAACATGTATGATACTTTGATTTCAAATATTGAAGCTGAAAGAAAAATAATGGAAAACTTTATGGTAAAAGCAGATTTAGTAATTGATACGAGTACGCTTTCTGTGAAGGAATTACAAGCATTATTAGAAAAAGAATTTTTTTCTGGGAATAAAAAAATGAATGTTAGTATAAGTTCATTTGGTTTCAAGTATGGAATTCCGTTGGATTTACATTTGATGTTTGATTTGAGATTTTTGCCGAATCCATATTATATTGAAAGTTTGAAAAAAAAGACTGGTAATCATAAAGATGTTAGCGATTACGTTATGGGAATGCCTGAAAGTCAAGATTTTTATAAAATGTTGTTGGAAATGTTAATGTATTTGATTCCAAAATATGAAAAAGAGGGAAAATCTCATTTAAGAATAGGAATTGGATGTTCTGGAGGACAACATAGATCGGTAACTTTTGTGAATAAATTATATGAAGATTTGTCGAAAAAAGTGACATATAATGTTGGAAAATATCATAGAGAAGTTGGAGCGAAAACAGAAATATAATTTGAAAATTAAAAGGAAAAAATGATGGAAGAAATAAAATCACCCATAAAAAATCATGACATACCAATTGATCCAGGCGTATATTTGATGAAAAATGAGCGAAATAAAATAATTTATGTTGGAAAGGCTAAAAATCTTCGAAATAGAGTTTCTTCATATTTTTCAAATATAAAATCACATAATTCAAAAACTTTAGAATTGGTAAAAAATATAAGGGATATTGAGTTTTTTATTTGTAAAACAGAAGTTGAAGCATTAATTTTAGAAAATAATTTAATAAAAAAGTATAAACCTAAATATAATATTTTGTTGAAGGATGAAAAAACGTATCCGTATATTAAATTTACGAAGGAGATGTTTCCAAAAGTGGAAATAGTGCGAAGTACGAAGAGATTGAATGAAAATGCAGAGTATTTTGGACCTTATCCGATGGGAATTTTTTTCGCAATGAAATCACTTTTGAAAATATTTCCAGTGAGAGATTGTAATAGAAATATGGAAAAGGTAACTAAACCTTGCTTAAAATATCATATGAAAACATGTCCAGGACCTTGTATGTATAAGGATATTTCAGAGGAATATATGATTAATGTTAATAATTTTAAGAATTTTTTAAAGGGACATTCTTCAGAAGTTTTAGAAGTATTGGAAAATAGAATGAAAAAGTTTAGTGAAGAAATGGAATTCGAGAGGGCAATCATTGAGAGAGAAAAATTGTCATCACTGAAAAGAATGTTGGAAACACAAATTATTGAGTATAGTAAGGAAATTGATGAGGATGTGTTTGTATTTGAAGAGAAGAGAGAAAATGTGTTTTTATGTGTTTTGAACATTAGAGAAGGTAAGGTTATAAATAAAAATCATCTTATAATTTCGATGGAAAGAGGTCATGAGGAAAATTTATTCGAGAGATTGATGACGTTGTATTATGAGAAAAGAAATATTCCTAAAAATATAATTTGTGATGTGAGGTTTGAGAAAAATCAGGAATTGTTGAAGGAATGGGCAAAATTAGAGAAACATAAGGAAATAAAATTTCATTTTCCGAAGATTCAAAGTCGTAGAGAAAAACTTTTAGAGATGGGATACTTGAATTTACGTGAGGAAGTTGAGAAATTTTATCGAAGAAAGAGAAATATTCAAGAAGGATTACGGAATTTGAGAAAAGAATTGAGATTGAAAAGTTTGCCTTATAGGATTGAGTGTTTTGATATTTCGAATATTCAAGGAAAGGATGCGGTTGCGGCAATGACTGTTGCAATTGATGGAGAAATCACGCCTAAGGAGTATAGACATTTTAAAATTACAGTAAAAGATACGCCAGATGATTTTTTGATGATGAGAGAAGCATTAACACGACGATATTCAAAATTATCAATTAAAGAATTGCCAAATTTGATTTTGATTGATGGTGGAAAAGGTCAGCTAGGTGTGGCAGTTGATGTTTTAGAAAATTTAGGAAAAATCGAGTATACAGATATTATTGGAATTGCGAAAAGAGAGGAAGAAATATTTAAAAGCTACGAAAGTGAGCCATATATTTTTGATAAAAAGGATGAAACCTTGAAAATTTTGCAAAGGTTGAGGGACGAAGCACATAGATTTGGAATAACACATCACAGAAAATTACGAAGTAAGAGAAATATTAAAAGTGCATTAGACGACATAAATGGTATAGGACCTAAACGAAAAAAAGAATTAATTAAAAAATTTGGAACTGTAAAAAGAATTAGAGAAGCTGAATTAGAGGAATTAATGGAGGTCGTTCCAGAAAATATTGCGATTGCAATAAAAGAAGAACTTTAAAAAAATTTTAGATTTTAACTTTACTTTGAATGTGATTAATGTTATTATATTTTTAAGATAAAATGTTGAAAAAACTTTTGAAAAAGGCAAAAGGGAGGAAATGTGAAAAAAGTAATTCTATTGTTAATGATATGTGTAAGTGTGATAAACTTTGCATTATTTGACAAGATAAAAAAAGAGATAAGATGGAAAGAAGAGGAAAAACCTTCGTTTAACGATATAAAAGTAACGATAAAAGGTGAAGAAAAATACAAAAAAGTTATACCTGGGAAATATTTGATAAAAATATTTCAAATTCATTATCCGACAGATTTATTTGGAAAAAATAAATTTTATAACGATTTTAATAAATTTTTGAAAACAGTTAACAACAATAAAAAATATTCTTTATTGTTGGAAAAAAGGTTTTATGATGAAATGCAGGATTTGAAGGATGATCAATTGTCAGAAGAAGAAAAAATCTTGGAAATGCCAGCTTCATCGTTGGATGAATATTATCGTCAACAATTAGTTGGGATGTCAAAAGCTGTAACGATGACACAATACGCAGGGACTGACCAAGAATATTTAAATAGACAAATTTATGTATTGTATCAGTTGCTGGATAGAAAAGGATTTGATGCGAATTTGGTTTATTCCGAATTAGATAAAGAATTTTTGATTGCGGAATTAAAAACTAGAAGAAAAGAAGTTGTGGAAAATTTTGAGAAAAAACGGTTGGAGTATTTTATAAAAGAAACTTATGAAGATGCGGGATTGGATACGTATAAAGATGATTCAGTTTATAAATTTGACAAAGATATTGTAATTTCAAAGAATATTGAAGAACAAGCGATTTTTCCAGATGTAAGCAATAATCTTTATATAACTGGGTTTCCAAAAGATATTATTGAAGGTTTGGCGAAGAATAAATTGAAATTGAAAAGAAGAGTGCTTGTCTTAGAAAATAGTGAGTATCATGGTTATACATATAATGAAAATAATACGGTTGTTTTTGTAAATGGAGAAAAGCCGAAATATTATTACAAAGATTATCAAATTGATGTGGTTATGTTAGAAACTAATATTTTAGATTTATTAAGAACCAGTTCAAACTATTATGTATCAGATTTCTTTTAAGAAATATTTGCATAAAAAAAATTAGTTAAATAAATCTTTTAAATTAGATAAATTTAAAGAAAGGAGAAGCTACTGTAAATTAGTAATTCGAAAATATATATTTAAGTAGCAAGAAAATATGAGTGACTATATTTTAGAGATGAAAAATATAAGGAAAGAGTTTTTAGGTGGGAAAATAGTTGCGAATGATGATATTACTCTGAAGATAAAAAAGGGTGAGATCCATGCAATTGTTGGAGAAAATGGTGCAGGAAAATCTACACTGATGAAAATACTAAACGGTCTTTATTCACCAACATCAGGAGAAATTTTCTATAAAGGTGAAAAAACGACAATATCGACACCTACAGTAGCTGCAAACCTTGGGATAGGAATGGTTTATCAGCATTTTATGTTGGTGGACACATTGACTGTAGCGGAAAATATGGTGTTAGGGTTTGAACCTAGACAATGTGGGGTTTTCTTTGATTTGAAAACTGCTAGAAAAAAGGTAAAAGAAGTTTCAGAAAGATATGGATTGAATATTGATCCAGATGCGAAAGTTTCAGATTTATCAGTTGGGATTCAACAAAGAATTGAAATTTTAAAAATATTATTTAAAGGTGCGGAATTATTGATATTTGATGAACCAAGTGCAGTTTTGACACCTCAAGAAGTAAAAGAATTATATGAAATTATGAGAAACCTTATAAAAGAAGGGAAAACAATTGTATTCATATCACATAAATTGCAGGAAGTATTGGACTTGTCAGATAATATTACTGTTATTAGAAGAGGAAAAGATGTTGGGAATTTGAAAACTTCAGAAGCGACTAAAGAGAAAATTGCTAACTTGATGGTTGGAAGAGTTGTATTATTTGAAGTTGAGAGACCTGATGTGAAATTAGGAGAACCTGTTGTAAAAGTTAAAGATTTAGTTGTAAAAAATGAGAGTAATATTGAGAAAGTTAAAGGAGTTTCATTTGAGATTCGAGAAGGAGAAGTGTTGGGAATCGCTGGGGTAGAAGGTAATGGACAAACTGAGTTGATTGAGGCACTTGCTGGATTAATGAAAGTTGAAAGTGGGACGTATGAAATTGCAGGACAGGAATTAGAGAATAGAACACCGAAAATTGTTAAAGAGAAAGGGTTGGCTCATATTCCTGAAAATAGACATAAAAGAGCTACAATCGATGATTTTACTGTGGAAGAAAATATGGCATTAGGATTACAAGATCAGTATTCTAAAGGGGCTTTATTGGATTATGGATTGATTGAGAAAAAAACAAAGGAATATATAGATAAATACGATATTAGACCACAAGATGGAAAAATAAAATTTGGTGGATTATCGGGTGGTAACCAACAAAAAGTTGTGGTTGCGAGAGAACTTGAGAGAGAAAATAAATTTATTATTGCAGCTCAGCCAACTAGAGGAGTTGATATAGGAGCTATTGAGATGATTCATAATACTATTTTGCATGAGAAAACTAAGAAAAAGGCAATTATGGTAGTGTCAGCTGAACTTTCGGAAATTATGGCATTGAGTGATAGAATAGCAGTTATGTATTCTGGAAAAATTGTAGGAATTTTGGATAGAAAAGATGCAACGACAGAAAAAATAGGAATATTGATGGCAGGAGGAAAATTAAATGATTAATAAACAAAAACTAAAAGAATTTATTCCGTCGATATTAGCAGTAGTTATTGCGATGATTATAGGTGGGATAATAATGATGACAAGAGGAGTTAATCCGTTTCTTGCTTATGGAGATATGATGAAAGCAGCATTTTATCAAGCTTCACCACGTTCACCATTTTTAAGTGGATTAGCAAAAACTTTATTTACTTCGACACCACTGATATTTTCAGCATTGGCTGCGATGGTAGCTTTTAAAGCAGGATTATTCAATATTGGAGCTCAAGGTCAAATGATTGCTGGAGGATTAGCAGCGACATTTTGGGCAGTAACTTTTAAAAATTATTTTTTAGGAAACTTTGTTGTAGTAATTATAGTTGCAATAATAGCTGGTTTCTTGTGGGCTGGAATAGCTGGAATTTTGAGATCAAAATTTGGAGTAAGTGAAGTAATCAGTACGATAATGTTAAATTACATAATTTTTGAATTTCAAAACTTTTTATTGAATGGACCATTAAAAGATCCAGCATCACAAAATACACAATCTCCAAGAGTTTTTGTAGGTTCGAGATTGCCATTAATGTTTGCTAAAATTACAAAACAAAACTTGAATTTAGGTTTTATAATAGCAATTTTAACAATAGTTGGAGTGTACTATTTCTTTAAATATTTTAAAAAAGGATATGAAATCAAAGCTGTAGGAAATAGCGAAACAGTTTCTGAAAATGCAGGAATTAATCCTAGAAATATGATGTTTTTAGCAATGGGTATTGCTGGAGCGTGTGCAGGACTTGGAGGGGCTGAAAGAGTATTAGGAGGTTCAGCACAATTCGTTTACACAGATAGAATTATGGGAGACTATGGATTTACAGGATTAGCAGTTGCATTGTTAGGAAAAAATAATCCATTTGGAATATTGGTTGCATCAATATTTTATGCGGCACTTGAAGTTGGAGGACAAATGTTACAACAAAGATATCAAATTGATAAAGAGATTGTGTCGATTATACAAGCATTGATTATTATTTTTGTAGCATCAGAAAATTTATTTAAATTCTTAGTTAAGAAAAAAGAAAAATAGAAATAAGAAATAAATAAAAATTAAACGAAAGGGAAAAGTAGAATGGATATATTATATTTATTGAAACAGACGATAATTATTGCACCTCCAATTTTAATAACATCTGTTGGAGCGTGTATTTCTGAAAAAAGTGGAGTTGTTAATATTGGTCTTGAAGGAATTATGTTAAGTGGAGCATTTGCAACAGCAGTCGTAAATATTTCCACTAGTAATCCATATTTAGGAATAATTGCTGGAATATTTGTAGGAATTTTAATTTCATTGATTCATGCGTTTATTAGTATTAATTTAAAAGGAAATCAAATTATAAGTGGGGTAGCAATTAATTTGTTTGCAGCAGCGACAACATCGTATTTGATAAAGGCAATTTATAAAACGGCTGGAAGCACACCAAATGCAGTAAATGCAAAAGGTGATCCATCTCTTGCTAATCAAATGTTAATGATAGTTGTAGTTTATGGACTTGCAATTGCAATGTATTTCTTATTGTATAAAACTGTTTTAGGATTGAGAATTCGTTCGGTTGGGGAACATCCATTGGCAGCAGATACAGTTGGGATAAGTGTTTATAAAATTAGATACATTAGTGTGCTTTTATCAGGAGCATTAGGTGGGCTTGGAGGAGCTTACTTAACAGCTGTGTTACTTCCGTCATTTTCAAATAATATGTCGGCAGGAAGAGGATATATTGCGATGGCAGCGATGATTTTTGGAAAATGGAATCCTCTAGGTGCAATTTTGGCGAGTCTATTATTTGCGTTTGGACAAGTGTTTGCAGATATGGCAAAAGCTACAAGAATGCCAATACCACAAGAATTTTTGACAATGATACCATATATTTTAACTTTGTTAGCATTGGTTGGATTTGTAGGAAAATCAAGAGCACCAAAAGCATCTGGATTGCCATATGAGAAATAAAATTTTAGGAAAGAGGTTAAGAAATGGGATTGTTTGATAATGCAAAAAAAGTGAAAGAAAGAAATGGAGAGGTTATGGCTTCAAGTTCTGTTACTTCAGAAGACGATGATTTAAATGGAGTGAGTGTAATATCAATGGAAACTTCAATAAAAGGAACAATTGAGACAAATTCAATGTTTCAAATTGAAGGAGTTTTAGAAGGTGATATTAAAGCTGGAAGTTTAGTTCATGTAGGAACAGAAGGAAGAGTTAAAGGGAATATTACAGCAAAGTCAGTTCTTATCGAAGGAGAAGTTTCTGGAGATATAGTTGCTGATAAAGTTGAAATTGGTTCAAAAGGAAAAGTTCGATCGAATATTACTTCATTAACATTAGTTATTCAGGAAGGTGGAATGTTTGAAGGAAGTAAGAAAATGAAGGTCGCTTTAGTTAAGGATGAGCCAAAAGTAGAAGTTTTAGAAGATAAAGAATTATAAGGAAAGTATTTTAGTAAAAATATTGTGATTGAAAAAAATCTGTTTCATAGATTGTTAAATAATTTATGGAACAGGCTTTTTTTGTAAAAATTTTGAAAATAAAAAATTGATTGAAGAATTTAAAAAAGCTGATTTAGAGGGATTTAAGTTAATTGAGGAGAAAAATTAGAGAGGAACATTGAAGAGAATGAAAGACAACAAAATAAAGATTACTGGAGCTAGAGAGCATAATTTGCAAAATATTGATATTGAGATTCCCAAAAATGAGCTGGTTGTAATTACTGGGGTTTCTGGGAGTGGGAAGTCTTCACTTGCGTTTGATACGATTTATTCAGAAGGGCAGAGAAGGTATGTTGAGAGCTTGTCGGCTTATGCGAGAATGTTTATTGGGCAGATGAAGAAACCTGAATTAGATAGTATTGAAGGGCTTTCTCCTGCGATTTCGATTGAACAGAAAAGTGTATCGAAAAATCCTCGTTCGACTGTTGGTACAACTACTGAAATTTATGACTATATGCGGCTTTTGTGGGCACATATTGGAGAGGCACATTGTCCGATTTGTCATAGAAAAGTGGAAAAACAGTCGATTCAGGAAATTGTCGATAATTTGATGAGTTCTAGAAAAGAAAAGGATAAAATGATAATTTTGTCGCCAGTTGTGATTGATAAAAAGGGAACTCATAAAAATTTGTTTTTGAATTTGCAGAAAAGAGGGTTTCAAAGAGTTCGAGTGAATGGCGATATTCTTGACTTGGGTGATGAAATTGTTTTGGATAAGAATAAAAGACATCATATTGAAGTTGTTGTTGATAGGGTTGTGTTTAAGGCGGATAATAAGGAGTTTTTGAGTCGATTGACAGAGGCGATTGAAACTGCGAGTGAGCTTTCTGATGGAAAAATAATTGTGAATATTAATGGAGAAGATAACAAATTTAGTGAGAATTTTTCTTGTCCAGACCATCCAGATGTTGTATTTCCAGATGTTGTGCCAAGACTTTTTTCGTTTAATGCACCATATGGAGCTTGTGAAGTTTGTAATGGGCTTGGTTCGAGATTGGAAGTTGACGAGAATAAATTAATTGTTGATGAGAATTTGTCAATTAATGAAGGTGGAATTGTTTTTCCAGGAGCGACGACTAAAAAGGGCTGGAACTGGGATTTATTCATAGCGATGGCAAAGGCACATAAAATCGACTTGGATAAAAAGGTTTCTAAATTGACTCGAAAAGAAAAAGATGTGATTTTTTATGGAAGTGATAAGCAATTTAAATTTTCTTGGAGCGGAGACAGTTTTAGCTATAATGGAAAACGAGGATTTGAAGGGATTGTGCATGGAATTGAACGAAGATACAAGGAAACTGCTTCTGAATCAGCAAGAGAAGAGATGGAAGCAAAATATATGACAGAGAGAACTTGTAAAACTTGTCACGGGAAACGGCTTAAAGATGTTGTATTGGCAATAACGGTAAATGATAAGAGTATTATTGACCTGACTGAGGTGAGTGTTGTTGATGCACTTGATTTTTATGAAAAAATTCAACTTACGGAAAAACAAATGCAGATTGCAGCTGAAATTTTGAAGGAAATAAAAGAACGGCTAAAATTTATGATAAATGTCGGACTTGATTACTTGAGTCTTGCGAGAATGACGAAAACGCTGTCTGGTGGAGAATCTCAAAGAATTAGACTTGCGACTCAAATTGGAAGTAGGCTTACTGGCGTGATTTATGTGCTTGACGAGCCGAGTATTGGACTTCATCAAAGGGATAATGACAAGTTACTTGCGACTTTGAAAGATTTGCGTGATATTGGGAATAGTTTGATTGTTGTAGAGCATGATGAAGATACGATGAGAGAAGCGGATTATCTGATTGACATAGGTCCAGGTGCTGGAATTAATGGAGGAAAGGTTGTAGCACAAGGAACGCCAAAACAAGTTATGAGAAATAAAAAATCATTGACAGCGCAATATTTGAACGGAAAAATTAAAATTGAAGTTCCTGAAAAAAGAAGAAAAGCGACTAAAGAAATTGTTTTGAAAAATGCAAAAGGAAATAATTTGAAAAATGTGACTGCACATATTCCTCTTGAAGTTTTGACGGTCGTGACAGGAGTTTCAGGAAGTGGGAAGTCGACATTGATTAATCAGACATTGTTTCCAGAGCTTCACAACAGGCTAAATAAAGGGAAATTATATCCGCTTGAAAATGGTGGAATAGACGGGCTTGAAAACTTGGAAAAAGTGATTGACATTGATCAGTCGCCGATTGGGAGAACGCCGAGATCGAATACTGCGACATATACGAAAATTTTTGATGATATTCGTGATTTATTTGCACAGACAAACGATGCGAAAGTGCGTGGATACACGAAAGGAAGATTTTCATTTAATGTAAAAGGTGGACGATGTGAAGCGTGTAGCGGTGCTGGAATTAATAAAATTGAAATGAATTTCTTACCAGATGTTTATGTGGAATGTGAAGTTTGTAAAGGAAAACGATACAATCGAGAAACACTGGAAG
This sequence comes from Leptotrichia sp. oral taxon 221, assembly GCF_018128245.1. Classification (NCBI taxonomy): domain Bacteria; kingdom Fusobacteriati; phylum Fusobacteriota; class Fusobacteriia; order Fusobacteriales; family Leptotrichiaceae; genus Leptotrichia; species Leptotrichia sp. oral taxon 221. Next base: position 1,302,933 of record NZ_CP072378.1, on the reverse strand, counting down.
TTCAGTACAAAGGCAAAAGTATAGCAGATGTGCTAGAAATGACAGTTGAAGAAGCATACGAATTTTTCAAAAATATTCCGTCACTTGAGAGAAAACTGCAAACATTGATGGATGTAGGAATGAATTACATTCAATTAGGACAACCTGCGACAACTCTTTCAGGAGGGGAAGCTCAACGTATAAAACTTGCAACTGAATTATCAAAAATGTCAAGAGGAAAAACCATTTACATTTTGGACGAACCTACGACAGGACTTCACTTTGAAGATATCAGAAAATTATTAGAAGTGTTAAACAGATTGGTTGATAAAGGGAATACAGTCTTAGTAATTGAGCATAATTTAGATGTAATTAAAGTTGCGGATCACATTATTGATATAGGGCCTGAAGGTGGTTACAAAGGTGGACAGATTATTGCAGAAGGGACTCCTGAAGAAATTGCAGAGAATGAAGGGTCTTGGACTGGGAAATTTTTAAAGAAGTATTTGTAGTGTTTAAAAAAGATGATACATATTTTTTGAATGATTGTGGTTTAGATGAAATAATTACAAAAGAAAGTGATGTATATTAAATTTATTTTCTAATAAAAAGTATTGATTTCTTATGTAATAGAATAAAAAAATTATTATTTTTTATGGGAAATAATATTAAACGAAGAATAAAATATGGCATAATATAACTATATAAAAAAGGGGGAATTTACTATGGATAAAAATACTTTAAACAAGGAAATGAAAGATAATAATTCAAAAAACAATTTCAAAAAATTACTTTTGTCAAATCAATTTATTGAAGATTTATTAAAAAATTTTAAAATTAATTCTGAAAATGAGAAGAATAAAATAATATCTCAATTAGAAAATATGGTTGATGAAAATTTGAACGATATATTAAATACTACTGGATGTAATATAGAAACTATATCACCTGAAGATTTATCTTCAGAATTTTTAGAAATTTTTAGAAATGGTATTATAGATAGTGTTAAGAAAATATCTGAAAAGAATTCGCAAAAAATTATAGAAAATGAAACTCCTACTGAGTGGATTTGGGAAGATTCATTTGCTAGACCATTAGAAAGAAAAGAAGAATGGTTTGAATTTTTCTTATCTACAAAATTATCTTACAGAGATGAATTACCTGGTGAAAAATACTTGGAAAGATATTTTGCTTTAGAAGGAAGAAGGTTATTCCAAGATTACGATACTGGAGAAATAATAGTGTATCTTGGGGGGTATTTATTAGCAAGAATCATTAAATCTCCAGATATAATAAAAAGAAGATATTACATAAAGGAAGTGTACAATGACTTTCACAGAGACTCATTAATAAGTCAAATAGCAGGAATAGGTAATACTAAGATAGATATATCTAAGATGATGAAAATCTTAGATGAGTATGAAAAAGTATTCTTTAACTGTATATCAGATACACAAAATTCATTAGATAATGCCTATTATACTTGGCTTTTAAAAGATACTGTATTTAATGGGCAATATCCTGATATAAAATTATTATATGAGTACGATTCAAAATATATCGTTGATGATGTGAGACTATTATTTAGTTTTGCACCATTTTTTAATATAGATGGAAAAATGGTATCTGAGGATATATATATGGATGTAGTGTATGAAAGTATGGAATATGATACTAAGAAATTGATTTACTCTTACTTAAAAAATATATTTACATTCAGTAAGAATAACCTAGATAATCAAGATGGAAATTCGTTCTACTCTTATGTAATTGAAAATGATGTATTATATAAAATTTCATTTATGCACGCTAATGTAAGATATCACGGAAACCCTATTGAAGTGATAGAATAGTTATTATAAAGGTATATCTTAATGATATACCTTTTTTTTTTAAACTGAAAAATATTAAGATTAAATACGAAAGGAAAGGGATTATAATATGATGTATATAGAATATCTAGATAATAAAGCAAAGGATTTAAGAATATCATTATTAGATAATATTAGAGAGGATGTGGAAGTTAGTGTAAGATATGAAACGGAGATTATAGATTCTTTAATTATAATTATAGAAAATAAATTAAAGTATATAAGTGTATCTTTAAATTCCAAATTCTGTCAAATAGTTGGTAAGGATATAATAGGTGATGATAGCGATACTAAGACTATAAAGATTAATACAAAAGATATATATATTAAAGACAAAATATTCGTAATAGTAAAGATGATAAGTAAATTTTTAGTTTACAAAAAATTTAAAGATATGGTATAATAAAACATTAAGAAAAATAAATAAAAAATGATAATTTATTAATAGCAAATAATATATGAAAAGGAGAAAAATGGAATTAAAACAAAAAATATTTAAATTATTAGAACATTTAAATAAAGGACTAATTGAAAAAGAAGATGTTATGAAAATCGGACTTTTAACATTATTATCAAGTGAAAATATAGTTTTATTAGGGCCTCCAGGTACGGCAAAAAGTGAAGTTTCAAGAAGATTATCACAAGTTATAAAAGATGGAAATTATTTTGAATATTTACTTACAAAATTTACAACGCCTGAAGAATTATTTGGTCCACTTTCGATAACAAAATTGAAAAATGATCAGTTTGAAAGAAATGTAGAAGGATATATGCCATCTGCATCAGTTGTATTTTTAGATGAAGTTTTTAAAGCGAATTCTTCGATTTTAAATTCCCTTTTAACTATAATAAATGAGAAAAAATATCATAATGGAAGAGGGAAAGTAGATGTTCCTCTGATTTCATTAGTTGGAGCTTCTAATGAATTTCCTACTTCTATTGAATTAGAAGCACTTTATGATAGATTTTTAGTAAAGAAAGAAGTTGGATATATTGAAAGTGATGAAAGGAAAAGATTGCTAAATTTAGAAAAAGAGGAGTTTTTTATACCAGAAGAATTGAAAATTACAAGAGAAGAAATAGAGATAATAAAAATAAAAAGTAAAGAAGTTTTAATTTCTGATAAAATGTCAAGTCTAATTTTAAAATTAATTGAAGAGTATGAAAAATCATTTACAAAAGATGAAAAAAAAGAAATTATTTCAGATAGAAAAATTGTAAAAATTTCTAAATTGTTAAAAATTTCAGCATTTGTAAATGAGCGAAATGTAGTTGATATTTCTGATTTAACTTTATTAAGAGAATGTTTATGGAATAATCCAAAAAATATAACAAAAGTTGATACTATTTTGGATAAAGTAATAAAAAAAGAATGGAAAGAAGTTTTAGATATAATTAAAATTGGAAAAGAAATGAATAATGTATTTTCTGGGAATCCTTCTCAAGATATAGAAAATTATCAGTCTAAAAAATTAATTCAAAACATAGGTGAAAAAATTCAAAACATAAGTGAAAAAATAGTGAAAGAACTTATTAGTTCGATAAATAATCCTGAAACTTTAGATGAAAAAACAATAAAAAACTCAGTAAATAAAGCCAATCAAAATGATATACAACTAGAAAAAATACAGCTTGAGGTACAAAAGAAAAATGAAGTTATAGAAAAAATAGAAGAACTTTGTCAGGAGAACATTTGGTTATGATTAATTTTTTAAATCCATTTACTTGGTTTAGTGGTAAATTTGGTTTTAGAGCAATAAAAAGTTTAATAGATAATTTTCATAGAATGAAAGTTGTTCCTATCGAAGGAAGTGTCTTATATTCTGATTTAATGTTGGTTGCAGAACATTCAGGAATTTATGTTGGAAATAGAGAAATTTCTAATGTAAAAGTTCAGAATCTTTTATTAGGGAAAAGTAAGATTTTGATTTCTACACCTGAAGATTTTACTGAAAAAGCATGGCGTGGGAAAAATATTTATGTTTCATCAAATAAAGATGGAGCTGTGGGGAATTGGAATGTTAGTGAATATGCTCTTTCAAGAGTTGGGAATAAAAGGTATTATAATCCTTTCTTTAAAAATTGTCATACATTTTGTATGAGATGTCTTGATGAATGTGATGAAAAAGCAAATATTGGATTTTTAGAAAAAGTTTCTGATTTTTTTGGATTTGGGAAAATGTTTGATGAAACCTGGGAAAGGACAATTACTGCGTTAAAAAGAAAAGCAAAACAAAAGTTAGGGGCAACTAAGTGGTATGTTTGGGATTTGGAGGAAGAAGAGGATTCCAACATGGAAGATTATAAATATAATATGAAAGAATTGTATCAGGATTATGAAAACATTCCTTTGAATGCAAAAAATATTATTAATATGGAATTGGAAGGTTTAGAAATAGAAAACTATATTAAAGAAATTTCAGATGAGAACATACCTGAATATTTAATGAGTGATTTAAATAAGGTTAGAGAGGAAGTTAATAATATTAATAATGATATTAGAGGAAAATATAAAAATTTTTTGAAAGAGTTTTCTGATTTTTCAGAAGAAAATAAAAATGGAATTGGCTATACTTACAGTCAGTTGAAAAAATTACCTGAAAATTTTAGTGAAATTATAGAAGAGATGAAAATTAATGATGAAATAAAAAAAGTGCTAGATACGTTAGGGAAAAGTGATAATCTTGATGAAGTTGAAGTTTCTAAGAAAAAAGAAATTAATGAAATGTCACAAGATGAATTATTTGGGATTTATAAAAGTAATGATATCACAAGAATTCTTCCATCAGAGTTAATTTTGTTCGAAAATGAAGATTTAGAAAATCTTTTTTATGCAAAAATGTATGAAAATAGTCTCTTAACATATGAACTTCAAGGAGAAAGCAAAAGAAAAACAGAGGAAGATGATATAGAATATAAAAAGGGTCCAATCATAGCTTGTTTGGATACATCAGGAAGTATGAACGGTACGCCTTTAAAAAAGGCAAGAGCATTACTTCTAGCAATTTCAAAAATTTTGAAAAAAGAAGATAGAAAATTATATATTATTTTATTTGGATCTGTCGGAGAAATTTTAGAGTTAAATATTGAGAATAGCGAGAATAATATTGAAGTATTTAATTTTTTAAATCAAAATTTTAACGGAGGGACTGATTTTGATACACCATTAAAAAGAGCTGTTGAAATAATAGAAGAAGTTAAATATTATAACAAAGCAGATATTTTATTTATAAGTGATGGTATTTGCGAATTAAGTAACTCAGGAAAAGAATTTTTAAAAAATAAGAAAGAGGTACATAGTTTTAAAATTTGTACAGTAAATTGTTCAAATATTATTTTTTCAAACGATGGATTTAGTGATAAAATAATAAAGATTTAAATTTTTGAAAATGCGAATAAATAAAAAAGGAGATGTAAAAATGGGAAAAAAGAAAAACAGTTTTCTAAAAAAATTGGCATTAATCATGATTCTAGTATTTGTAGTTGCATTAGGAATAGTTTCTTGCACTTTTTTGGAAAATAAAACTTTAAGTGTTCCAAAGTCTATAATACAAGGAAAAGTAGACAAAAAATTTCCAATTACAAAAAATTTCTTGTTTGCGAAGGTTACTTTGAAAAATCCTAAAGTTGATTTTAAGGGTGATAAAATGTATATTGACGCTGATTATTCAGCTTCGCTTGTTGGAAGTGGAATTAGTGGAAAAATGTATTTGAGTACAAATGTCAGATATGATACAAATAAAGAAGAATTATATCTAGTGGATTTGTCGATTGATAAGATTTTAGATGAAAATGGTAAGGAAGTGGCAGATTCTTCGGAAGCAAAAATGTTGAAATCCTTATTGAGTAACTATATTGAGACTACGCCAGTGTATAAATATGGTGAGGAATATGAAGAGAAAAATAAAGATAGAATAAAAAAACATGTAAAAATTAAAAATATGTACATTAGAGATGGTAAATTATTTGTTCAAACTTAAAAAATATAAAAGTAGTGAAATTTTAGTTTTATTTGAAAAATAGTTGTTTGATATTATTAATTTTGAGTATTATAAAAAATAAATTTTAGAAAATTTAAGTTTAAAAGGAGAATATAAAATGGAAAAAATAAAACATGAGAAATATAGAATTTTAAAACGGAATATTATTGAAGATTCTGATTTTACAAAAGAAACATTATTTATTTTGGTTTGTGCAATGGTTATCGCCTCAATTGGATTAAATACGAATTCTGTTGCAGTAATTATTGGAGCAATGTTGATTTCACCTTTGATGTCACCAATTCAATCATTAGGACTTGGGCTATCAACTGGAAATTTGAGAAGAATTTATCTTTCTCTTTTTAGGCTAGGAATTTTTGTTTTAATAAGTGTTATTAGTTCAACATTTTATTTTTTGGTAAGTCCAATAAATGATGTAACTCCACAAATTTTAGCTAGAACATCTCCTACTTTATGGGATGTATTAATTGCAATCTTTGGTGGAATTGCAGGAGTAATAGGGAAAACAAAGGAAGATGGTGGAAATGTAGTTCCTGGAGTGGCTATTGCTACGGCATTAATGCCGCCTCTATGTGTAGTAGGATTTGGAATTGCTCATGGAAATCCTAAAATTTTTCTTGGAGCTGGATATTTATTCATTATAAATGTATTTTTTATAATGATGGCAACGCTAGTTGGACTAAAAATTTATTATGGGGATATTTTTGATGGAAAAAGAAGAATGTCCCTAAGACAGCAAGTAATTTTTTATGTAGGAAGTTTACTTGTAGTACTTCCAAGTATATATACTGCAACTATTTTGGTGCAAGATACGGCAAGAGATAATTCGCTAAAAAAATTTATTTCTAAAGAATTGAATAATCACTATGTTTTTGACGATTCAATTGATAAAAAAAATAAAGTGATAACTTTGAAAATTGTTGGAGATAATGTTAAAAATCAAGATATTAAGAATTTAGAAAAAAAATTAGAGAAGTATAATTTGGGGAAATATAGTTTGAATATAAAACAGATTTCAAATGAAAAATATTTGACAGTACAGGATTTATCGAAATATTTGAAAGAAGAACAGATAAAGGATAAATCGGAAGAAATAACAGTACCTAACGCTACTGAAGATAAAATTTCTTTAGAAAGGGATTTAAAGACGATAGAAAATATATTGTATAAAAGTTTTGGAAATAGTATTAGTGAAGTAAAAATTGGGAAATTGGTAGATGCAAATAATAGTGAAAGTTACATTGTTTTAGTTATTGGGAATGAAGCAATGACTGATGAAATTGCTGAAAAAATAAAAAATCTTGAATTTGATACGGATAAGAAATATGAAATTATTGTAGAAAAATCAAAATCTATTTCAACGAATGAAGAAACATCAAATCAGAAAAAAATACTTGAAAAAAAATAAAAAATATATTATTATATAGTTAGCAATCTTGTCGAGAGAGTGCTAACTTTTTTAATATTTAAACTATATAAAATTATTAGATATATTTTATATTATGTTTATTATTGAACAGACTTTAGTAAAAATTATTGAAGATAATAAAATTAGGAGGAGATATGAATATTAGACCATTAGGGAAAAGAATATTAGTAAAAAAAGTTAAAGAAGAAGAAGTTAGAAAAAGTGGAATTGTTTTACCAGGAAAAACTGGTGAGGATCAACCAACTACTGGAGAAGTTGTGGCTATTGGGAAAGAAATTGAAGATATCAAAGTAGGAGATAAAATTATTCATGAAAAATATACTGGGACTGAAGTGAAAGATGGAGATGAAACTTATTTAATTTTAAATTTAGATAATGTTTTAGCAATAACTGACTAGTATAAATTAAAAAAGAAGGAGAATGAAAATGTCAAAAGTTATAAAATTTAATGAAGATGCGAGAAAATCGCTTGAAATTGGAGTAGATACATTAGCAGATGCAGTGAAAATAACATTAGGGCCTAAAGGTAGAAATGTTGTGTTGGATAGAGGATTTGGAATGCCGATTATTACGAATGATGGTGTTACGATTGCGAAGGAGATTGAATTAGATGATCCAATTGAAAATTTAGGAGCACAAATAGTAAAAGAAGTTGCAACAAAATCAAATGATGTGGCTGGAGACGGAACTACAACAGCGACTGTTTTGGCACAAGCGTTGATTAAAGAAGGATTGAAAATGGTAGCTTCTGGAGCAAATCCTGTTTTCATTAGAAAAGGTATGGAACAAGCAACTAAAAAAGTGATTGAAGAATTGGCAAAAAGGGCGAAAAAAATTGAATCAAATGAAGAAATAGCACAAGTTGGAGCAATTTCAGCTGGAGATAAAGAAATTGGTAATTTGATTGCTCAAGCGATGGAAAAAGTTGGAGAATCAGGTGTAATTACAGTTGAAGAAGCTAAATCATTGGATACAACATTGGAAGTTGTAGAAGGAATGCAATTTGATAATGGGTATTTGTCACCTTACATGGTTTCTGACACTGAAAGAATGGTTGTTGAATTGGATAATCCTTATTTATTGATTACAGATAAAAAAATTGCTAGTATGAAAGAGTTATTACCAATTTTGGAAAAAACTGTTGAAACTGGTAGACCAATGTTGATAATTGCGGAAGATGTAGAAGGAGAAGCGTTGGCAACATTAGTTGTAAATAAATTGAGAGGAACATTGAATGTTGTGGCTGTTAAAGCGCCAGCGTTTGGAGATAGAAGAAAAGCAATGTTACAAGATATTGCGATTTTAACTGGTGGAGAAGTTATTTCTGAAGAAAAAGGAATTAAATTGGAAATGACAGAAATTGACTTTTTAGGACAAGCTAAGAAAGTTAGAGTTAGTAAAGATAACACAGTAATCGTAGATGGTTTGGGAATGAAAGAGGAAATTGAAGCAAGAGTTCATCAACTTAAACATCAAATCGAAGAAACAACTTCAGATTATGATAGAGAAAAATTACAAGAAAGATTGGCTAAATTATCTGGAGGAGTTGCGGTTATTAAAGTTGGAGCGGCTACAGAAACTGAAATGAAAGAAAGAAAATTAAGAATCGAAGATGCCTTGAATGCGACAAAAGCTGCCGTTGAAGAAGGAATCGTACCTGGAGGAGGAACTATTTTAGTTGAAATCTCTAAAGCTATTGAAGATTTCAAATTAGAAGGAGAAGAAGGTTTAGGTGTAGAAATCGTGAAAAAAGCATTATTTTCTCCATTGAGACAAATCGTTATAAATGCTGGTCTTGATTCAGGAGTAGTTTTAGAAAAAGTTAGAAATTCTGAACAAGGTATCGGATTTGATGCTGCAAATGAAGAATATGTTGACATGGTAAAAGTTGGAATTATAGATCCTGCTAAGGTTACTCGTTCAGCAATTCAAAATGCAATCTCAGTATCATCAGTATTGTTAACTACAGAAGTAGCTGTTGGAAACAAAAAAGAAGAAAAATCAGCAGGTGCAGGAATGCCAGGTGGAATGGGAATGCCAGGAATGATGTAGAACATTTGAAATAAAATATATTCAAAGTCTCTGTCTATAATTGGATAGGGACTTTTTTTAGTAATAAAATCTAATTGACAAAAGGTTTCTATTTTTGATAAAATTTGAATTAGAAAACTAAATTATAAAATAGATGTTTTTAGGAGGTATTATAAATATGGATTTATCAAAAATTAAATTAATTGTAATAATTCAATGTGAGATTGCAAAAAGACGATGCAGCGGATATCATTGCAGCCAGTCATTTTATGAAAGAAGTGGCGGATTTGAAAAATATTCACAAGATCAAGATATGAGACTTCTTATGTTTGAATGTGGAGGATGTAACGGAAAAGGAGTAAATTCTCTTTTGTCAAATGTGGGAAAATGTCTTAAAAAAGAAGGGAAAATTAAGCCGGAAGAAGTGGCAATACACTTTGCATCTTGTGTTACGCTAGACAATCATCATTCTTCGAGATGTATGTTTATAAATCATATGAAACAGCAAGTTTTGAAAACGCCACTTAAAGATGCACTTATTTTGGAGGACACTTGGTATTCAAAAACTGCTACAAGAAGACGTTTGGAAGGTATTTATAAGACAAATAGAAGTTAGTGAAATTAATAAAAAAGAGGGGATTATTATGAAAAAAAGGAAAGAGAAATTACATCGAATGGCTTTGCTGGAAAAGGTCGATATGATTTACTTTTGAAACCTAAAAATGTTTTGGAAGGAAGAGAAGGAATTATTTTTGAATTGAAAATTGTGAATGCAAATTCAGATCAAAAGTTTAGTGGAGATAAATTAAAAGAGAAACTTGAAAAAGAATGTGAAGTTGCATTAAATCAAATTGATGAGAAAGAATATATTTCAGTTTTGAAAAATGCTGGTGTTGAGAGAATTTTGAAAATTGGAATTGCATTTTTTGGAAAAGAATTTGAAGTAAAATTTGAGAAAGAATAAAGGAATAGAGAAAAAAATATTAAAATTTTGGAGGAAATTTGAGAAAATTACAGAAATATTTGATTTTAATTTTCATATTGAGTTTAAATTTTAGTTGTGGTCAATTTGAAAATAGTAATTCAAATAATAAAAATACGAGAAAAATAAAAAAAGAAGAAATGAAAAAAGAAATTTCGATTATTGGTGTTGGAGATATTATGTTAGGAAGTAATTATCCAAGTGAGGAATTATTGCCAAATACAAACATTTTACAAAATGTTGAAGGGATTTTAAGAGATGCGGATATAACAACTGGAAATTTGGAAGGAACATTGTTTGATAAGGGTGGAGATGCGAAAACTTGCGATAATCCATCAGTTTGTTATGTTTTTAGAATGCCATCAAAATATGGAGAGTATTTAAAGAATACTGGTTTTGACTATTTGAGTTTAGCGAATAATCATAGCAACGATTTTGGTGAAACTGGAATATCAGAAACGATGAAAAATCTTGATGGACTAGGAATTAAATATTCAGGAATTAAAGATAAAATAGAATATTCAATATTAGAAAAAAATGGTATAAAATATGGATTTGTCTCATTTGCACCAAATTCAAAAACAGTAGATATAAATGATTATGAATATGCTTCAAAATTAATTAAATCTTTGAAAAGTAAGACAAATATTGTTGTAGTCTATTTTCACGGTGGTGCTGAAGGCAAGGATCACGAACATATTACCCGAAATAATGAAATTTTTCATGATGAAAATAGAGGAAATGTTTTTAAATTCGCTAGAAATGCTGTAGATTCAGGTGCTGATATAGTTTTTGGACAAGGCCCTCATGTAACACGTGCAATAGAAATTTATAAAAATAAATTTATCTCCTACAGTGCTGGAAATTTTGCCACATTTGGAAATATAACTTTATCAGGAATCAGTGGAATCGCACCTATATTCAAAATAAAACTTGACAATAATGGTAATTTCATTAGTGGTAAAATTATATCAGTGAAGCAAGAAAAAGGTGTTCCAAAAGTGAAAATAGATAGTGAAAATTCCGCTACAAAGAGAATAATTGCTTTGAGTAATCAAGATTTTCCTGAGGGGAATGGGCTTAGAATTTTAGAAACTGGAGAGATTGAAAAAAGGTAAAGTAAAACTCTTGGATTAAAATTTTTATTAATATAGTATTTAATAAAAAATGGAAAAAGAACTAAAAGATATCAAGTAATTGGAGAGTGTCCATAATTTCGTGTAAACTAATAAATAAATCCATTAAATTCAGAACTTTTTTATTCTATATTACACAAAAATTGTTACACTCTCATATTTAATAAAATATATAAAATCTTTATTTTTTTCTCAATTCCTCCAACAATTCCTTCGCCACACCTAAATTCATATGCCTAACCTTCAAAAGTTCCTCTACAAGCGGATCTACTTCATCAGCATTAGCCCCAGCAAAAAGAGCAAGAGAACGAGCCTGAAGCTTCATATGCCCCTTCTGAATACCAGTCGTAACTAATGCTTTAAGAGCAGCCAAATTCTGTGCTAATCCAACAGAAACGATAATACTTGCTAAAGTTTTTGCATCAGGATTATTCAAAATATGAAAAGCCGCTTTAACAGAAGGATTTAGCCCAATAGAACCGCCAACACTTGCAACAGGCATCGGTAAAATAAGTTCTCCATTTAATTTGTTTGTATTTTCATCGAAAGTCCAAGTTGTAAGTCCTTCATATCGTTCATTTTTTACAGCATAAGCATTTCCAGCAGCTTCAATAGCTCTCCAATCGTTTCCTGTAGCAATCACGACAGCATCAATACCATTAAAAATCCCTTTATTATGTGTAGTCGCACGATAAATATCCATTTTAGCAAATTTACTCGCCAAATCTATTTTTTTAGCAACTTCACTTCCACCAAGCAATTTAACATCCAATTCACAATTTGCCTTAACCAATGATTTTGTAGCATAATTTGATAAAATTGCCATTAAAGATTTTGAGTGAGTAATTTCTTCAAGTAAAGGTTTAATCGCTTCTAACATAGTATTTATAATATTTGCACCCATTGCTTCTTTTACATCGATAGTCAAATAAACGACCAAAAAAGAAGTATTTCCTTCTTCAAGTTTCTTAACTTCGATTTCACAAGCACCACCACCACGTGCTACAATTGACGGGTAAGCGTCGTTTGCAACTTTTATTATTTCTTCTTTCGAATTTAGAATTTTTTCAGCTGCTACATCAAAATTTTCAACATCAAATAAAGCAATTTCACCAATCATTTTTCTATCTAAAATTTTTGTAGAAAAACCTCCAGATTTTGAAACAAGTTTAGCTGCAAAACTACAAGCTGCAATTACAGAAGGCTCTTCAGTAACCATAGGAACAGTATATTCAACATCATTTATCAAAAAATTAGGTGCTACTCCAAATGGTAAAGAAAACGTACCAATACTATTTTCAATCATTTGCCTAGCAATTTCAGTAGATAGATTTTCATTTTCTTTTAATAAATTTTCAAAATCACTGTCAATAATTTCGTTTTCCTTCAACATATCAATACGCTCAAGTCTTGTTTTTTTCTGAAATCCAAGCCAATTTTTTTTCTTCATAATTCTTCTCCTAAAAATTATTTTTTTTATAAATTCTCATATGATTTTCAATTTTTTCTAACGAGAACAAACTATTATCATCATTAATAAAACTAGAATTTCCATTTTCATCTAACTCAATTTTCTCAAAAAACATTTTTTCATATTCTTCAATAGAAAGTTTAACACGAGTATCAAAATCTTCCATTCTATCAGAACGCAATCGTTTCTCAAAACCATCAACCAAAGTTACACTAAATATTTCACAAACAGCACCACTTCCATAACTATACATCAAAATATTATCACCGCTAGACAAAGATTTTGAGTTTTCAAGAAGCGAAAGTAAGTTCAAATAAAGAGAGCCAGTATAAATATTTCCTACTTTTTGGTTATAAATAATTGAAGTATGGAAATTCTCATTTAATTTATCTTTTAAATTTTCATTTTCCTGTTTTGGAACTATTGTATTTAAACCTTTTAAACCGATTTTTGGAAAAGGTAAATGAAAACAAATTGCTTCAAAATTGTCTAAAGATTTATTAAATTTTTTAGAATACTCATTCCAAGTTGTTTCTAAACAATCTAAATATTGTTTTGTCGAGAAATGTCCGTCAACATGAGGAAAATCTGAATAATTAGGACGCCAAAAATCCATAATATCCCGAGTTTGATAAACATTGTCGTCATTTAAAATTAAGATGCTTGGATCTTTTTTTATAAGCATTGCACAGCTACCAGCTCCTTGTGTTGATTCTCCTGTTGCCCCAATTCCATATTTTGCCAAATCACTAGTTATTACAAGAACAGATGATTCTGGATTAGAAGCCACATGATTTTTAGCAATTGCAATAGCTGCTGTTCCCCCATAACAAGCCTCTTTCACTTCAATAGCCCTCGTAAATGGCGATAATCCCAGCAAACTATGGATAAAAATAGAAGCTGATTTACTTTGATCAATCCCAGATTCTGTACCGATTATTATCATATCAATATTTTTTTTATCTTCTTCAGTCAAAAATTCCGAGGCAGCTGTAGCACCTAAAGTAACTATATCTTGAGTAATTGGTGCTATACTCATTTCCAATTGTAAAAGCCCTTTTACATATTTATTAGCATTAATGTTTCTAGCTTTTGCCAAATCTGCGATATCTAAAAAATATTTAGGCATTGCAAATCCAATTTTATCAATTCCTATTTTCATTTATTCCTGCCTTTCTAACAAAAAAGTTATTATTTATAATCTTAATATCTTGTTATGTATTATTTGATTTTCAATACAATTTATTTTACTACAAAAGTTGATAAATATCAAATGAATATTTTCAGAAAATAAAATAAAAAAAACTCAGTTTAAAGTCGTTTCTACATTTACAAAGTGATAAAAATATAGTATAATACTAACTAAAAGTGATTTAAGAAATAAGAAATGGAGGATATTGAGTAAGAATGGGTATAGGTAAATCTCCTAAAAAAAATCTAGGTAGAAATGTATTAATTATTGCAATTTTAATAACAGTTTTATTTGCTTTCAAAAATAGATTGGCATCGACTTTTAAATTTGCAGATGGAATGACACAGGCAGTCAATTTTAGGCTTGCTAAAATGAAAGGAATGCTTTATAAGCAGACGTTAAAATTTAAGTCAAGAGTGAATGATATAAGTTATATAGATGAATATGTGGAAAGAAATAAAACAAGAGATTTTGAATTACAAAAAAATAAAGTTCAAAATATGGAATTAGCAAATTTAAAAATCGAAAATGAAAAATTAAGACAAATGTTGGAAATGAGAACGAAACAACCATCTGAGTATATTGCAGCAGATATAGCTTTAGTTGAAAATGGAAGTTCTTCAGACACAATATACATAAACAAAGGTAAAAATCAAGGATTATCATTAAATTTACCAGTAATGTATGACGGTTATCTAATTGGAAAAATTTCTAAAATAAATGATGAATATTCAGAAGTTATGTTATTGACAAGTAAAAAATCTAGAATGAGTGTAGTTGTAAATGGAACAGATATGCAAATTTTAAGAGGAAATGGAAACGGAACTTTTTCAATCTTGAATTATAATGAAAATGTAAATGATAAAACAGTATTCAATATAGAAACTTCAGGAGTGAGCGATATTTTTCCTAGAGGTATAAAAATTGGAGCGTTTAAAATTAGAGATATAAATGCATTTAAAAAAATGAAGGAAATGAGATTTAAACCAGCATATAATGTGTTTGATATTCAAAGTGTATTAGTGTATAAATGGAGTACAAATACTTTAAATACAGAGATAAATAAGAGTGTTGAAGAAGAATTTAAAAAGAATAAAGAAACATCACAGACAAACTAAAGAGAAAATGAATTGAAATGTGCTAAAATTACAATTAACCAAATAATTATAGAGGTGATAAAGGATGTTAAATGGATTAAAAAGGATTTCAATGGGAAAAAAATTAGTAGCAATATTTTTACTAATATCAGTATTTTCTTTTTCTAAAGATTTTTGGGAAAAGAGAAATTTTACAGCTAATGTATCAGAATCGTTAACAATTAATGGATCGAAAAAAACTAAAAGATACATTATGTCGTATCATAATGGTACAATGAAGTTACAAATTACTGCACCAAGCGTAAACAAAGGTGAAATATACACTTTTACAGGAAATAGTAAAACTATATATTATCCTTCATTAAAACAAACAGTTAAACAAAAAATACAAAAAGATGAAGCAGATATTTTAGGTGTATTCAATAAATTAAGTAAATTAACTTCTAAAAAAACACAAACTAAAGGGAACGATACATTTGTTTTCACAAATAACTGGTTGACTTCAATAAAAAGTGGTGGAGTGACTGTTGGATTTAGTGATTATAAAAAAGTTGGAGAATATACATATCCTACAAAAATATTTGTAACAGATGGTAATTCAAGAGTGGTTTACTATTTATCTAATTTTAAATAGAAATAAAATCATATATTTTTGATTGAAATATGGTTGTGAAAATTGAAAAATTAATTGAAAGATTATAAAATATTAATTATGAAAAAATTAAAAGTAAAAGGATTAATATTGAAAAAGAAGGAAGTAGGAGAAGCAAATTTACTAATAACGATTTTTAGTCAGGAATATGGGAAGTTAGTAGGAATGGCATATGGAATTAGAAAATCAAAAAAAAGGAATGTTGCTTCTTTGAATCCTTTAAATATAGTTGAAATGTTAATAACTGAAAAAAATAATTATCACATTATTGATGAGACAGAAACTATAAAAGTTTTTAATAATATAACTAAAAATATTGAAAAATTAGAAATAGCACTGTATATTTTAGATAGTGTTGAGAAAATATATGATTTGAGTTATGAAAATCATATATTTTTTGATAAAATTTTAGAAATTTTAGATTATATTGATGGAATTAAAAGTATGACAGAAGAATATAAATATTATATTGGTGTATCATTTTTACGTAGAATAATGATTGAGCATGGAATCTACGATAAAATGGAATTGAAAGAAATTTTAGGTGAAAGATTAGGAAAAGTATACGATAATCTAGTAAAAATAAATGGGGAAAATTCTAATAATTTGGAAAAAATTCAAAATGAATTAAAAAAATATTCAAAAGCGTTAAAGAGAATTACATATTTTTTTGAAAAATATATAAATATAAATTTACAAGTAAATTTAGAAATAAAAAAATTCGTTGTGGAGGGAATATAAATGTCGACAAATAGCATTACTGATTACATTAAAGTACAAACAATTAATTTAGATTTAAAAGGAAAAACTAAAAATGCTGTAATTAAAGAGCTTTATGAAGGTTTAAAAGAAACAAATGTAATAAAAAATCCAGAATTAGGTTTGAATGATATTTTTTCGAGAGAAGAAATGGGTACCACAGGAATTGGGAAAGAAGTAGCAGTTCCCCATGCAAAAACAACAACAGTAGATGAGTTAATCATAACTATAGGAATTTCAAAAGATGGTGTTGAGTATGGTACACTAGAAGGCGAAAAAGAAAAAGTGAAAATAATTTTTATGTTCTTATGTCCAGTTGATGATACAAAAGAATATTTGAGAGTTCTAGCAAGAATTTCTAGAGTGATAAAAGAAGATAAATTTAGAGAAAATTTATTAAAGGCTAAAACTCAAGAAGAAATTATGGAAATAATTAAGAGTGAAGAGGTTTAAAAATATATGAAATGTCCATATTGTGGTAGTGATAATACTAAAGTTATTGATAGTAGATCTTATTCGGATGGAAATTCGATAAAAAGACGTAGAGAGTGTGAAGAATGTCAAAAAAGGTTTACGACTCATGAGAAAGTTGTAGATTTGACACTTTTTGTTATAAAGAAAAATGGAGAAAAGCAACTATATTCAAGAGAAAAGGTTTATAATGGGATAATTAGGGCTTTTGAAAAGAGAAATATAAATATGGAAAAGATTGAGGAAATTTTGGATAAATTAGAAAGAGAGATTTTGACGAAATTTTCTGGTGAGATTAAGTCTAGTCAGTTAGGCGATAAAATTGTTTCATATTTATTGGATTTGGATGAAGTAGCTTATGTTAGATTTGCATCAGTTTATAAAAAATTTGATAATTTAGATAGTTTTGTTAAAGAGATTGAAAAAATAAAAAATGAAAAAAATATAAAAGGAAAAGTTAAATAGTAAAATAATAAGTTAAAAATACACTGAAATATATTAAGTATAATAAAAATTAATTATTTAAAAGTTTTAAAGTTCTATTTTTATGAATTTTGTAAAAGTAATTTTGAATGAAAAAAAGGAGAGAAAAGAGAAATATGAATAAAAAAACATTTATTGGTTTAAATGCTTTCGTAGCTTTACTTTTGGCGTGGTTTGCTTTTCAAATGTATGATATAAATCAAAAAAAAGAGAAAGTAAAAAAAGAATTAAATGAAGTAAAGCAACAATTAGTTGTTTATGAAAATAAAAAAAAGACTTTGGAAGATAATCAAAAAAATCTTAATAATAGTGATAAAACAGAAAAATTAGCGCGTGAAGTTTTTAATTTAAAAAGGAAAGGGGAAACAACTTATAAAATCATTGAATAATCTAATAGAATAATTGAAAAAGAACTTTGTTTTTATAGGAGATTTATTATGGAAAATTTGTTTGATATGTCAACTTTTGAAAAAAATTTTGAAGATTATAAAATAGAAGGTGAAATTGATAAATATACTTTTAGGGCAAGTAAAAAATATATGATTTCATCGTCTATTTTTTTTATAGTACTAACGGGAACTGCTGTTTATTCGCTGTATAAACAGTTTATGGGATTGGAAAAAATGTCTGCAATAAAGATAATTTTAGGAGTAATTTTATTACTTTACGTTATTATTTCTACGGTAGTTTTAGTGGGATACAAGCTAACAGTTGATAAAAATGAAATTGCTAATTCAAGAGTACGAGTGAAATTATCTAATGTGAAAGCTCTTTTTGTAAAAATTGATAAAGTAAAAGGACAAAAATTTGAGCGTGTCTTGGAAGTGATAACAAAGGATAAAAAAAGTATAAAATTTATTTTGAATATTGATAATCCGTTATTATTTTTAAAACTTGTAGAAAAAAGATCAGGTGCGAAAATTGAGTTTGAGAATGGAAAAAAAATATAGGAAAATAGGAGGGAAAATGAAGATAAAAAAAATAATTCTAATGGGATTTTTTATGTGTGTGATGACTGTTTTTTCTGCTGAAAGTTCAGTTACTAAGGCATTAGTAAAAGTTTATGCGGCACATCAATCATACAATTATAGTGCACCTTGGCAATATGGTCAGAGTTTTAATTCTACGGCGACAGGTTTTATAATTGATGGGAATAAAATTATTACAAATGCACACGCAGTAATAAATACAAAATTTTTGCAGATAAGAAAAGAAGGAGATTCTAAAAAATATGAAGCTAAAGTTAAATTTGTGTCGGAAGAGTATGATTTAGCTTTAGTTGAAGTGGATGATAAAGATTTTTTTAAAGGGACGACATCGTTGACTTTAGGGAATTTGCCAAGTATTCAGGAAAAAGTAGTTGTTTATGGATATCCTTTAGGTGGAGATAAGTTGAGTACAACGCAAGGGATAGTTTCTAGAATGGAGCATAATACCTATACATTGACAAATGAGAGATTTTTGATTGGGCAAACGGATGCTGCAATAAATAGTGGAAATAGTGGAGGTCCTGTTACAAATAATGGGAAAGTAGTAGGAGTCGCTTTTGCAGGTATTGCGAATGCTGATAATATTGGATATTTTATACCAGTGAATATTTTGAAAAACTTTTTAAATGATATAAAGGATGAAAATTATGATGGTCCTCCGAGGTTAGGAATTCAGTGGAGTGCGCTTGAAAGTGTAGCACATAGAAAAATGTTGGGATTGCCTAATGATTCGAAAGGTGTGTTGATAAAAAAAGTATTTAAAAATTCACCTTTTGAGGGGGTTCTTCAAAAAAATGATGTTTTATTGAAATTGGATAATAAATGGATTGAATCTGATGGAACAGTTGAATTTAGACCTAATGAAAAAACGGATTTTTCTTATATTAATCAACAAAAGAATTTTGGAGATATGTTAAGTTATGAAATTGTGAGAAATAAGAAAAAAATGACTGGATCAGTTAAGTTGAATAGTAAAAATATTAGATATAGTGTTGTAACTGAAGTGAAAATTGAGACACCGCCTTCATATTTTGTGTACGGGGGATTGGTTTTTGAGCCATTAACAAACAATTATTTGACATTGTTGAAGGAATCGAAAGGTGAAGTACCGCCTGTTTATGAGAAAGAGGACACTTATAAAGATTATGATCAATTAGCTATTTTAACAAGTGTGTTGCCATTTGATGTGAATTTAGGATATTCTGAATTGGAAAATGTAATAATCTTGAAAATAAATGGTGAGAAATATAAAAATTTCAAAGATTTTGTTCAAAAATTGAGAAAAGTGAATTCGGAATTTGTGATATTGGAAACAGAAAATGGTGATGAAATTGTGTTGGATAGAGCAAAAGTTGAGGCACAAAAAGAAGATTTAATGAGAAATTATAATGTCACATCGGAAATGTCTGATGATGTAAGATAAAAATAAAAAATGATAGAAGGGAGAATCTAAGACAAAGATGGTAGAGTTTTTTATAGCTTGGAGACATGTTGTTGAGAGAAAATTTCAAAGTATTTTTTCTATTTTAGGAGTAGGAATTGCAGTTACAGTATTTGTTGTATCGCTTACGATTTCTAATGGATTGAATAAAAATATGATAAATACCCTTTTGACTATGAGTCCACATATTTTGGTAAAAAGTAGAAAAGATGCTTTTTTTGAAAATTATAATAGCGTGATTGACAGTACAAAGGGAATAAAAGAGGTAACAGCAGTTATTCCTCAAATTAATAGTCAGTCGATCTTGAAATACAAGGGATTTGCAAAGGGAGTTCTTGCAAAAGGAATGACAGCTGAGAATGTAAAAAAGGATTTAAAATTAAGAATTTTGAATGGGAATAATAATATTTCTGAATTAAATTCAGTGTTAATTGGGGAAGAATTATCGAAGGAAATGAATGCGAAAGTAGGTCAAGAGATAAGTCTAGTTTCTGCTGAAAATAAAGAAGTAAAATTGATTGTAAGGGGGATTTTTAAAACAGGTTTTTTGGATTATGATTCAAATTTAGTTGTGGTACCTTTGAAAACAATGCAAATTATGAGTGAAAGAGGAGAAGTTGCTACAGAAGTTGGAATTATAACTGCGAATCCTCAAAAGGTAGATAAAGTTTTTGAAGAAGTTAGAGCAAATTTGCCAAGTAAAGATTTTGGTGCGATAACTTGGAAAAAATTAAATGAAAATTTATTACATGCGGTTCAATTTGAAAAATATGTGTTAATTGCAATATTAAGTTTGTTGTTATTAGTTGCTTCATTTGCCGTGTCGGTTATTTTGAATATGATTGTTAGAGAAAAAATTAAAGATATTGGAATTTTAAAATCAATTGGATATACAAATTCTAATATTAGAAAAATATTCACGATAGAAGGGTTAATTATTGGAGTTTCAGGAATAGTATTTTCAATGATTTTTTCACCATTAGTGTTAATTCTATTAAAAGAATTATTTAAAATATATATGGCATCCGGAAGATATTATTATTTAGATGAATTACCATTGTATATTTCTTCAGGAGAAATCTCAACAATATATATTGTAACTTTCTTTATAGTTTTTATTTCTACAATTTATCCAGCGTCTAGAGCTGCAAAAATGAAACCTGTGGAGGCATTGAAATATGAATAAAAAGATTTTAGAATTGAAGAATGTGAGTAAAACATATAAAACGAAGGCAGAAGAAATTCATGTGTTAAAAAATATAAATTTAACATTTAACAGTGGAGATTTTGTGTCAATTCAGGGGAAATCTGGAAGTGGGAAAACTTCATTATTGAATATACTTGGGTTACTTGATGTTCCGACAAGTGGAGATGTTTTTATTGATGAGAAAAAAGTGAATATGAAGGATGAAAAATTAAAAAATATTTTGAGAAATAGAAAAATAGGATTTGTATTTCAATTTCATTATTTGCTTAATGAATTTACAGCACTTGAAAATGTTATGATGCCAGCGTTAGTTAATAAAAGTATGACAAAAGATAAGGCTAAAAAAAGAGCGAAAGAATTGTTAAAAATGGTAGATTTAGGTCACAGGATAAATCATAAGCCAAATGAATTGTCTGGTGGAGAAAAACAAAGAGTGGCAATTGCTAGGGCGATGATTAATAATCCTGAAATGATATTGGCTGATGAACCAACAGGGAATTTGGATACAGAAACTAGTAATGTGATAAATGAGTTATTTAAAAAGATTAGTAAAGAAGAAAATCAAGCGATAATAATTGTTACACATAGTTTGGAATTAGCGAATATGGCTACATATAAATATAAAATTGAAAATGGTGAATTTAATATGATTTTACCGACATTGAGTACATATTAAAATTGTGGATTGAATGAGATGAATAAAAAAATATATTTGCATTATGATATGGATGCTTTTTTTGCATCAGTGGAGCAGAGGGATAATCCTAGGTTACGAGGAATACCAATAGCTGTTGGGTATGGAGTGGTGACGACAGCAAGTTATGAAGCGAGAAAATATGGTGTGAAATCTGCAATGTCTGTAGTGGAAGCAAAAAGATTATGTCCAAATTTGACTTTAGTTAGAATTGATAAAGAGAAATATTTTAGAATTGGAAAAGAAATTCAAAAATTAATAAAAAGATTTACGGATAAGTATGAATTTACTTCGGTGGATGAAGGATATATTGATATTACTGAGTTTATAAAAAATAATAATATAGAAAAGTTTGTTAGGAAATTTAAAGAATATATTTTTAAAAATGTGGGATTAACTTGTTCTGTTGGGATAGGTTTTAACAAGGTTAGTGCTAAAATTGCAAGTGATATCAATAAACCGAATGGATATTTTATTTTTTGGGATAGAGAGCAGTTTGTAGAATATTTGAAAGACAAGGAATTAGGTATAATTCCAGGAATTGGAAAGAAAACTCGAGAAACATTGAAAATGTTTAAAGTTGAGAATGGAAAAGATTTACATGGCTTTGATAAATTTGATTTGATAAATAAATTTGGTAATGTAAAGGGAGAGTTTTTGTATAATGTGGTTAGAGGGTTGCATTTTTCTGAAATTAATAATGCTAGGAAAAGGCAGTCGTATGGAAGAGAAGTGACTTTTAACCATTCAATTAATGATGTTCTTGAATTGGAAGATGAATTGAGAAAGCAATCGAAAATATTGAGTGAGAAATTAAAAGAGAAAAAAGAATTTATAAAAACGGTTACATTAAAAATAAGGTATTCTAATTTTGTTACACATACAAAGGCAAAGAGACTAAAAAATGCAACGAATGATTATAAACAAATTGCTGATATGGCGATTGAAAGTTTTAGATCTTTAGAGAAAAAGAATGAAGTTAGATTAATTGGAGTTCAATTAAGTTCAATAACTAAAACGAATATTGTCCAGTTGACATTTGATGACTTGGAATTTATGAAAAAGAAAAAAGAGGAGTAAAAAATGGAATTTTATAAAAAATTAGTAATTAAAATATTGGAGAGGAGTTCGCTAGGAGAAGATAATCCGTTATTGAAAAAATTGAAGTCAGGGTATGATTTGTCTCAAAGGGAAATGACGGAGCTGGAGGAACTCTTTGATTCATTAATTTAGTAAAAAAGCAAAAAATATAGAAAAGCAGAAAGAAGGTAGAAAAATGAGTAAAGAAACAAATTTAGAAAATTTAGAGCCAAAAGGAGTTTTTCATTATTTTAGTGAAATTTCAAAAATACCGAGAGCTTCAAAAAAAGAAAAAAAAATAAGTGATTGGTTGTATAATTTTGCAAAAGAAAGAAATCTTGAAGTGACACAAGATGAAGTTTTGAATATATTTATAAAAAAACAAGCAACAAAAGGATATGAAAATTATTCACCTGTAATTTTACAAGGTCATATGGATATGGTTTGGGAAAAAAACAAAAATACAGATTTTGATTTTGAAACACAAGGAATTGAGTTAGTTGTGAAAGATGGATTCTTGAGAGCTAATGGAACTACACTTGGTGGAGATGATGGGATTGCAGTGGCGTATATGCTTGAATTGATGGATAGAAACGACATTGAGCATCCTGCTTTGGAAATGATAATTACAGTTGATGAAGAAGATGGAATGACTGGTGTAAATAATTTGGATTATAGTATTTTTACTGGAAAAACAATGATTAATCTTGATACTGAGGAGCATGGAAAAATTTATGTGAGTAGTGCTGGTGGAGGAAGAACAGTTACAGAATTAACGCTTGACACTAAAGAAATTAATCCTGAAAGTAAATTGATTACTGTTGATGTAAAAGGTTTAAGTGGAGGACATTCAGGAGCAGAAATTCACTGTGGATTTGGAAATGCAAATAAAATTTTAGGTGAGGTTTTGGATCATCTTAATAAAAAATATAATTTTTCTATAGTGAATATTGACGGTGGAGATAAAGTAAATGCGATTCCTAGAGAAGCAGTGGCTACATTGGCTGTAGATCTTAAAGATGAAACTGTTGAAGATGTAAAAAAATTGGCTGAATTGGCTTTTGAAAATATAATTAAAGATATGAAAATCATTGATAAAACGCCGATGATAGAAGTAGTTGAAGTTGAGAAAAAAGGTGATGAAAAAGGAGTTTCAGAAGCTGATTCAAATAGATTGATTTCATTGATAAATGAACTTCCAAATGGAGTTTTAGCTATGAGTAAAAATATTGATGATTTGGTGGAAACTTCAATAAATGTGGGTGTTATTAAGACTAAAAATGAAAATAGTAAATTGGTAATAAAAATTCAAACTTTACCAAGAAGTTCTGTAAATAAATCATTGGATGAAATTATGAAAAAAGTTATAGAAGTTTCTAAAAAATATGGAGCGGCTGTTAGAATTGATTCATCTTATATGTCTTGGGAATACAGAGAAAATTCAAGAATTAGAGATATTGCAACAGAAGCCTTTAAAAAGGTTGCGAATAAAGATCCTGAAATTAGAGCAATTCACGCAGGTTTAGAATGTGGAATTTTTGATGTGAATATAAAAGATTTGGATATTATTTCAGTAGGACCAAATATTTTTGGAGCACATACGCCTGAAGAAAGAATGGAAATTTGGTCAGTTAAAGAAACTTGGGATTGGTTATTGGAAATATTGAAAAATGCTAAAATTGAAAAATAAGATTTTATATAATGAAATTTGATTAGGATACTCCCGCTTTTATAAGTGGGAGTAATTTAAATAATGAAATTATAAATAATAAATGATTGAGGAAAATAAATGGAAAAATTAAAAATAAATGAGATTATTTTGGTGGAAGGGCGTGATGATGTAACAGCTTTAAAAAGAGTAGTGGATGCGCACATAATTGCATTGAATGGCTTTTCTGCTGTGAATAAGAAGACTTTGAAAAAATTGGAGGAATTATCAAAAACGAATGAAATGATACTTTTTACTGATCCAGATTTTGCTGGGAAAAAAATAAGAAGCGTTATAGAAAGTCGAATTCCTAAAATTAAACATGCTTTTATTAGTAAAAAAGAGGCTACAAAAGTTGATAACATTGGAGTTGAGAATGCTTCAGATGCATCAATTTTGGAGGCACTTAAACATGTGATTACGCATAGGGATGAGTCAACTGGAGGAAATCTCTTTAGCGCAAGTGATTTAATTGATAATGGGCTTACTTCAGGGAGCAATTCAAAAGAGAGAAGAGCAAAATTGGGAGATATTTTGAAAATCGGATATTATAATTCAAAACAGTTATTGAAAGCGTTAAATTCGTTTAATATTTCGAGAGAACAGTTTGAAAAGGCTATTTCAGAGATTGATTCATAAAAATTGTGATTTAAAATAAAAATAGAGCATTTCTAAGTGCTCTATTTTTTGGTTAACCAATATCAAATAATTTATAAAAGATCAAAGATTAACGAGTTCCTTTTTTGTTAAAATCTTTTTGTTTTTCTTTATATTTTCTAACTTGTCTTTCTAATTTATCAGATAATTCGTCAATTGCAGCATATAAATCGCTGTTTTCTGTTTCAACTTTTATTTTTGTTCCACTTGCATAAACTAATCCATCAGCTTTGTGAACATCCCCTTCAGATTTTGTAGTTTCTACTGATAAAACAACATCGACTTCTGTTATAGCTTCTGTATATTTAGAAATTTTTTGTATCTTTTCTTCAGTATAGTTTCTAATTGCATCTGTAACTTTCAATTGTTTTCCGCTAATAATGATTTTCATAAAATCACATCCCTTCATCTATGTCATTATTATTATACTCTATAAATTCTAGAAGTCAATAGCAAAAAATTATTTAATTTTAAAATTTATTTTGTAAAAAATAAACAAAAAAGAAATAATAAAAAAATGTTGATTATTACTGAAAAATTATGTTAAAATGAATTTGTAGAACTTTTAAATAAAAAAATTATTTTTTATTTTAGAGTGAAAATTTTTATTAAAAAATAGGAGGAAATATCGATGAAAAAAATACCAAATGCAGTGGGACCTTATTCAGCATATAGATTAGCAGGGGATTTTTTGTATATTTCAGGGCAAATAGCGATTAATCCAGAAACTCAAGAAATTGAAGAAACAACAGTTGAAGGACAAGCAAAACAAGTAATGGAAAACATAAAAGCAATTTTAGAAAATAATGGTTTAACAACAGCAAATGTAATAAAAACAACAGTTTTATTAGATAATATCGCAGATTTTGGAACAGTAAATGAAATTTATGCAGGTTATTTTTCAGAACCATATCCAGCTAGATCGGCTTTCGAAGTAGGAAAATTACCTAAAAATGCGTTAGTTGAAATTGAAACAATTGCTTATGTAAAAAAATAAGTAAAAATATTCATTAAAAAAATGTGAGTTTATAACTTTTAAAAGGAATTATAAATTCACATTTTATAATATTTTTAAAGGGAGAAAAGAATGTTTGGACACGGAGATACAGGGCTTATGTGGCTTATGTCAATTGAACATATACATTTAGTGATTTATATTTTTTGTTTAATAGCAATTTTAGTATCTGATAAACCGTCGTCAGCAATGGTATCATGGATATTTGCAATTACGGTATTTCCTGTGATTGGGATTGTTTTGTATTTATTGTTTGGGATAAATTGGAGAAAGAATAGAGCTATTTCCAATCGTGAAAAACAAGAGGGCAGATGGTTTAGAGTTAGGAATTTTTTGAAATATGATCCTGTTGATTTTTTCTTGGATGAAAAGTTTTTAGAAAAATCGTCATATCGTAGTATTGATAAGGAAAATATTAGTGATTCTGAAATTGAAATTGTAAAATTGTTGGCAACAGCAGAAAAAACGACGATTACGAGAAATAAATCTTATAAAATTTATTATTCGGGAAGGGAAGCGTTTGATTCAATTATAAAAGATATTAGTGAGGCGAAAGAAAGTATTTTGATGGAGTACTTTATATGGCGTTCAGATAAGTTGGGGCAGCAAATAAAGGATTTATTGGTAAAAAAAGCGAAAGAAGGCGTGAAAATACGATTGTTGTTTGATGGATTGGGTTCTTTTAGGGCAATTTCGAAAAAATATAGGAGAGAATTGTTAAAAGCAGGAATTGAATTTAGATATTTTTTAGATATTAAATTTGCATTATCAAAATTGAATTATAGAAATCATCGAAAAATGACGATAATTGATAGTAAAATTCTTCATACAGGTGGAATGAATTTGGGAGAAGAGTACATTACAGGTGGATCGAGATTTAATGAATGGAGAGATACTAATTTTAGAGTTGAAGGAGAATTAGTGATACAGTATTTGACGATTTTTATTACAGATTGGTTGAATAGTGGTGGAAAAAATGATTTTGAAACGATAAAATTAGATGAAATTGTTGAGAAAAATATTGTGAAAGATGATGAAAAATATTATTTAATGCAGGTTTCATCGAGTGGACCAGATACAGAATGGACATCTTTGAAATATTTATATTCAAAATTAATATCTAGTGCGAAAAGGGAAGTACTAATTCAAAGTCCATATTTTGTGCCTGATAGCGCACTCGTAAATCAATTGACAATAATGGCTTTAGCTGGAATTAAGATAAAAATTATAATGACGGGAGTTCCTGATAAAAAAATTCCTTATTGGATTGCAGAAACGTATTTTGAGGAATTGACTAATGCAGGAATTGAAATTTATAGATACAAAGCAGGATTTTTACATTGTAAAAATATCGTGGTTGATGGAGAATTTTCTACGATAGGAACTTGTAATTTTGATATGAGAAGTCTTGAGATAAATTATGAGATAAATTCAGTTTTTTACAATCGAGAAATTAGTCAAAATGTAAGAAATCAATTTTTTAAAGATTTAGAAAAATGTGAAAAGATTGAGAAGAAACAGATTGAAAAAAAAGCTTTTTGGAAAAGAATTAGAAATTCATTGTTTAAATTGGTGTCGCCAATAATGTAGGTGAGGAGGAAAATGAAAGTAAAAAAATTTGAGAAAAATGGGATAGTTCTCTTGAATAAAGAGAAGGGTGTCAGTTCGTTTGGAGCGATAAATAGGTTAAAATGGCTGATAAAAGCTAACAGAGTTGGACATGCTGGGACTTTGGATCCGATGGCTGAAGGATTATTGATAGTGATGCTTAACAATGCTACAAAATTTTCTGATGATTTGATGAAAAAAGATAAGGAATATTACGTAGAATTGGAAATGGGTTATGAGACGGATACTTATGATACAGAAGGGGAAATCACTAAAAAGGGAATTGTGAATGTTTCACAACATGAGATTGAAAGCGTGATTAATAGTTTTGTTGGAGAGATTGAACAGATGCCTCCAATGTATTCGGCAATAAAAATTAATGGAGAAAAGTTATATGATTTGGCGAGAAAAGGTATTGAAGTTGAGAGGAAAGCTAGAAAAATTCGTATAAATTATATAAAAGATATCAAAATTGATTTTTCAGAAAATAAGGTATCGTTTTATACGAGTGTAAGTAGTGGAACTTATATTCGTTCGTTAGTCAGAGATATTGGACAAAAATTAGGAACTTTTGCAACTATGACAAAATTAGTGAGAACTCAGATTGACAAATATTATTTGAAGGATGCTGTGACTTTGAGTGAGATAGAGAAATTGTTAGGGCAAGAAATTGTTGAGGAAAATAGAGATTTTGTTAAGCGACAAAAAATTGAAATGAAAAAAGATGAAAGTATTGAAGAGAAGATTTATGGGATTTTGGAAAATATTTTTGATAAGGAAAGTAATGTAAAACGAGAATTAAAAATACAGGAGATCATTAAATTTAAAGATATTGAAGAAATATTGGAATATAAAGAAATTGTTATTTCCAATGATAAATACTTGAAATTGAAAAATGGGATGACTGTATTAGTTGGGTTTAGGAAATTAGAAAATATTAAAGGTTATAGAGAAAATACAATTTTGAAAGTATTTGTTACTAATGGGAAGACTCAAAAGCGAGAATTTAAAGGGGTAGTGAAAATTATTAAAATAGGGTATGATAAGGTTTATTTAAAGAGAGATAAATATTTTTTGTAGAAATATTTGGATGAGAATTCATATTCAAAAAATAAAAAGAAAGGAGAGTGTGATTTATTTTTATAGAACAATCTAATTGATTAAAATTTATCACACATAACAGAAAAATGAGAGTACACATTTTACAACATGAAAGTTTTGAAGCTCCAGGATCATATTTGAAATGGGCAGAAAATAAAGGGTATGAAGTTACATTTTCAAAAGTATTTGAAGGAGATAAATTACCAGAAAATACTGAAGGGATTGACTTTTTATTTGTAATGGGAGGGCCTCAATCGCCTGCAACAAAATTGGAAGAATGTCCGCATTTTGATACAAAAAAAGAACAAGAATTTATAAAAAAATGTATTGATGCGAAAAAAGCTGTTGTAGGAGTTTGTTTGGGAGCACAATTAATTGGAGAGAGTTTAGGTGGAAAATTTGATCATAGTCCTGAAAAGGAAATTGGAAATTTTGCGATTGAATTGACAGAAGAAGGATTAAAAGATGAAAAATTAAGTCATTTTGATAGAAATAGAGAAATTGTAGGTCATTGGCACGGTGATATGCCAGGATTGGTTGAAGGTAGTGTTGTTTTAGCGAAAAGTGTTGGATGTCCAAGACAAATTATAAGATTTACTCCGTTAGTATATGGTTTTCAATGTCATTTGGAGTTTGATAGTGAAATTGTAGTTGAGCTAATTGCAAATGAAAAAAATTTAGAACAAGAATTTGAAAAATTTAGATATATCGAAAATCCAGAAGAAATAAAAAAATATGATTACACAGCAATGAATAAAAAATTGCATGAATTTTTGGATAAATTAGATATTGAATATAAAAATAGTTTATAATAAAATTTTGATTTCAAATAGTTTTGTTAACTAAAATAAGTTATTTGGAAATTTAAAAAAAGAAAAGTAGTCTAAATTTAGTTTTAGGCTATTTTTTTATTGTTTTTATATACAAGTTTATATTTTGACAAGAGGATTTACGTTTGAAAAAATGATGTATTTGTGATATAATATAACATCAAAATATTGAGGAGAAATATGAGAGTTTTAGGTATAGATCCCGGTACAGCTATTGTTGGATACTCAATCATTGACTATGAAAATGGGAAATATACAACATTAGATTACGGGTGTATTTTTACAGATAAATCGGAGGATATGCCAGTTCGATTAGAGCAAATTTATGATGCTTTGGAAAAGGTTATAAAATTGTGGAAGCCTACAGATATGGCTATTGAAAATTTATTCTTTTTTAAAAATCAAAAAACAATAATTGAAGTTGGACAGGCGAGAGGGGTTATAACTCTTGTTGGTCAAAAAAATAGATTAAATTTATTTAGTTATACGCCACTTCAAGTGAAAATGGGTATTGCAGGTTATGGAAGGGCGACTAAAAAGCAAATTCAGGAAATGGTAAAGTTGATATTGAAATTAGATGAAATACCGAAACCTGATGATGCGGCTGATGCTTTGGCAATAGCAATTACGCATGTGAATTCAAAAATTGGTTTTGGAGGATTTGAAAGAGGAGATAACGTTACTAAGAAATTAGATACTCTAAAAACTGATAGAATAAAATTGTCAGATTATAAAAAATTGATGAATATTAAATAATTAAATAAAGTAAAAATGCTAAAAAATGGCTTAAAAATGATATTAAGTTAAACAAAATCATAAAAATTGGAATATAGTAAATTAAGAAAAAAGGAAAGAGGGATAACAAAAAATGAATATAGTATTTTTAAATCCAGAAATTCCAACAAATACGGGAAATATAGGTAGAACATGTGTTTTAACAAATACGAAATTGCATTTGATAAAACCTTTGGGATTTTCATTGGAAGATAAATATATTAAAAAAGGTGGATTGGATTATTGGGAAAAAGTTCAGCTTTTTATTTGGGAAGATTTTGACCATTTTTATAAAGAAAATATCGAAAATAAAGATGCAAATTTATATTTTGCAACGACTAAAACAAATCAAAAATATTCAGATGTAAAATTTCAAAAAAATGATTTTATAATGTTTGGACCTGAATCGAGAGGAATACCAGAAGAAATATTGAATAAATACAAGGAATATAACATAACTATTCCAATGATTCCAATGGGAAGATCGATAAATTTAGCAAATTCGGCTTCGATAATATTGTATGAAGCATTGAGACAGAATGATTTTGATTTTTCGTTGTAAATTGAATGAAAAATATTTAAAAATAGAGTTAAAAATTTTGGAAGGAGGAGTTGACAAGAGATGAAACAATATTTGGATTTAGTGAAACATGTTTTGGAAAATGGAGTAAGGAAAGAAAATAGAACAGGAGTCGATACTATTTCAACTTTTGCATATACATATAAAGTTGATTTGAGTGAAGGATATCCTTTGTTGACAACAAAAAAAATGTATTTTAATTCGATGTTGCATGAGCTTTTTTGGTATTTGTCAGGAGAAGAGCATATTAAAACGTTGAGAGAAAAAACGAAAATATGGGATGCGTGGGCAGATGAAGAAGGTAGATTAGAAACAGCTTACGGAAGATTTTGGAGAAGATATCCAGTTCCAGAAGTTGCTTTAGATGGAGAAGTTTTTGCAGATGAGAATAATCCTTGGACAACGAGAGAAGAAAATGGACAATTAGTTTTTGATCAAATTCAGTATGTGATTGATACTTTGAAAGAATTGAAGATAAATCCTAATCATAAAAATGGTAGAAGAATGATTGTAGTTGCTTGGAATCCTGGGAATGCAACGATAAGTAAGCTACCACCTTGTCATTATACGTTTGCATTTAATGTTTTAGGAAATAAATTGAATTGTCATTTGACTCAAAGAAGTGGAGATATTGCTTTGGGAATACCATTTAATTTGGCTTGTTATTCGTTATTAACAATGATGTTGGCGAAGGAATGCGGTTATGAAGTTGGAGAGTTTTCTCATACGATAATTGATGCTCATATTTATGAAAATCATATTGAAGGATTGAAAGAGCAATTGACTAGAAAACCTTTAAAATTACCCAAAATTAAGATAGCAGACAAGCCATTTAATGAATTGACATTTGACGATATAAAATTGGAAGATTATGAAAGTTATCCTTTGATAAAATTTGAAGTAGCAGTTTAGTTTTTGAAAAAAGTAAATGTCGGATAGGAAGAAAAAATGTTTAGTATAATAGTAGCGATTGGAAAAAATCGAGAAATTGGGAAAGAAAACAAATTATTGTGGCATATTCCAGAAGATTTGAAAAATTTTAGACGAATAACAAATGGAAAGACTGTTGTTATGGGAAGAAAAACTTTTGAAAGTATTGGAAGATTGTTGCCGAATAGAAAAAATATAATTTTATCAAGAGAAGTTTTAGAGTCAGATTTGAAAAAGTTGGAAAATGAAACTACAAAAGTGGAAGTATTTGATGATTTTCAAAAAATGATAGATAGTTTTAAAAATTCTAAAGAAGAAATTTTTATAATTGGAGGAGAACAGATTTATAAAATGGCTTTGAAAGAGGAAATTATTGATAAATTATATATTAGTTATGTTAATTTTTCTGATGATGAAGCAGATGCATATTTTCCTGTTATAGAAAATTGTGATTGGAAAATGAATGAAGAAAAAAAATATGATAATTGGAAGTTTTGTGTATATGAAAGAAAAAATAGAAAAGGAGCAGTGTAAATTTATGCCGAAAGTAAAATTTACAAAGGAAATCATAGTCGAAGCAGCCTATGAGTTAATGAAGATAGAAGGCTTTAATAATTTAAGTGTTAGAAAAATCGCTAAATATTTAAAGAGTTCAACGGCACCAATATATTTTAATTTTAATACAGTAGACGACTTAAAAGAAGAAATTATTATTTTATCAAAAGAAAAGTTGAAAAAATATCTTTATGGAAATTATTCTGAGCGAAAGTTACTAAATAGTGCAGTTGGTTTTGTAGCTTTTGCGAGGGAAGAAAGAGAGCTTTTTAGAGCGATTTTTCTTGATGGTGCAGAAAGATTTAAAGAACTTTACGATGAAACATTGAATACTTTATTAACAGAAGAAATTTTAATGGTAAGTTTTCCTAAACTAACTTTTCAAGAAGCAAAATTGTCAGTAAGAAGATTATGGTATTTTTTATTTGGATACGCTACATTGATTTGTACAAGTAGAGATAATGATTACAGAAATGACCAAACAAATGAAAAAATAGAAGAAAAAATATTAGAAATAACAAGTTATTTTAGAAAAATGTACGCATAAATAAATTCTGTGAAATTTTATTGTAAATTACTGAAAAATTGTAGTTCAAAATTGGAACGAATGTAATAGAATTTATTAAAATTAGATAATTTTTGGAGAAAAAAATGAATAAATATAAGTTTTTTGGAATATTTCTTCATTCTATTTATAGAATGTTGAGTTTTATGACAAGGCGAGAATATTATTATGCTGATGGTGTAGAGATGAATCAGCAAAATATAGTCGTGTTTTGGCATAGAAAGATATTTACTGTTTGTAATGCGACTAGAGTGATAAAAAAGAAGGCGTCAATAGTTAGTGCTTCGAAAGATGGTGAAATTTTGTCGGAACTTCTTGCGAGAGAGGGGAATGAGCTGATAAGAGGATCATCAAATAGAGATAATATCAAAAGTTTGAAGGAAGCTATGAGATATGCTAAAAAAGATTATACGATAGGAATTGCGATTGATGGACCGAAAGGGCCTATATTTGAACCAAAAGCAGGGGCAATTTTTATAGCTCAGAGGACTGGGGCACCAATATTGCCTGTAAGTTCGTACTCTAGTAGAAAATGGATATTTAAAAATATGTGGGATAAATTAGAGATTCCAAAACCATTTGCAAGATGTGTTCATTATGTTGCAGAACCTTTTTATCTTCCAAAGGAATTATCAATGGAAGAAGCCACAAAAATAGTGAAAGAAAAAATACATTCAGCTGGATACAAGGCTTTTGAGATTTATAATGAAAAATATAATAAAAAAAATAAAAAAATAGAATTTAATGAAGAAAATTTTTAAAAATAGGAGGAAAAAATGCCAAAATCATTTTATATAACAACACCAATTTATTACCCTAATGCGGCTCCACATGTTGGAACTGCTTATTCTACAATCGTTTGTGATGTAGTTGCAAGATATAAAAGATTGACTGGATATGATGTTAAATTTTTGACAGGAGTAGATGAGCACGGACAAAAAATTCAAGAGGCTGCAGATAAAAATGGCTATACACCACAACAATGGGTGGATAAAATGTCGTTGAATTTTACAACGTTATGGGAAAAATTAAATATTTCAAACACTGATTTTATGAGAACAACTCAAGAAAGACACATTAACAGTGTTAGAGAAATTGTAAAAAGAGTTAACGATAATGGTGATATTTACAAAGGTGAGTACTGGGGTAAATATTGCGTTTCAGAAGAAACTTTTGTTCCTGAAAATCAGTTGGTTGATGGAAAATATATGGGGAAAGAGGTTATCGATGTAAAAGAAGTTTCATATTTTTTCAAACTATCTAAATATGAAGATGCTTTGTTGAAATACATTGAGGAACATCCTGAATTTATTAAGCCAGAAGGTAAGAAAAATGAAGTTGTCGCATTTATAAAACAAGGGTTACAAGATTTGTCGATTTCTAGAACAACTTTTGATTGGGGAATACCGTTGGAATTAGAAGAAGGGCATGTAATTTATGTTTGGTTTGATGCTTTAACTAATTACTTGACAGGAGCAGGATTTGCTAAGGATCCAGAGGAGTTTGCGAATGTTTGGACTAATGGAACAGTAAATCATGTGATTGGGAAAGATATTTTGAGATTCCATGCAATTATTTGGCCAGCGATGTTGATGTCTGCAGGAATAAAATTGCCAGAAACTATTGCAGCACATGGATGGTGGACTGTAGAAGGTGAGAAAATGTCCAAATCACTTGGAAATGTAGTAAATCCAGCGGAAGAAGTTGAGAAATATGGATTGGATCCATTTAGATATTATTTGATGAGAGAAGCTACATACGGACAAGATGCTGATTATTCAAAACGAGCAATGGTTCAAAGAATTAATTCAGATTTAGCAAATGATTTAGGGAACCTTTTAAATAGAACAATTGGAATGCAAAAGAAATATTTTGATTCAAAAGTTGTCTTGAATGAAGTGACGGATACATTTGATGCTGAGATAAAGGCATTATGGGAAGAAGTTTTAGTAAATATTGAAAAGAGAATGAATGAATATCAATTTTCTGAAGCATTGAAGGAAATTTGGAAATTTATTTCTAGAATGAATAAATATATTGATGAGTGTGAACCTTGGAAATTAGCTAAAGATGAAGATTCTAAAGATAGATTGTCGACAGTGATGTATAATTTGGTGGAAGGATTATATAAAATAGCAGCTTTAATTTCGCCATTTATGCCAGATACAGCTCAAAAAATGTTGAATCAATTAGGGCTTGAAGTGGATGCTGAGAAAATGAAATTAGAAGATGTTAAGGCTTGGGGAGCGTATCCAGTTGGAGGAAAATTAAATGCAGCTGAACCAATTTTCCCTAGAGTTGAATTCGAGGAAGAGCCTAAAAAAGAATACAATGAAAATTTAACTATCGAAAATCCTATAACAATTGATGATTTTTCAAAAGTTGAAATAAAAGTTGTTGAAATTATTAAGGCTAGTAAAATCGAAGGTGCTGATAAATTATTGAAATTTATTGTTAACACTGGAAAAGAGAAGAGACAAATTGTTTCTGGAATTGCTAAATGGTATCCAAATGAACAAGAATTAGTTGGGAAGAAAGTAATGGCAGTATTGAATTTAGAACCAGTTACATTGCGTGGAGAATTGTCACAAGGAATGTTGTTGACAACAACTGAAAAGAAAAAAACGAAATTAGTTATAATTGATAATGAAGTAAAATTAGGAACAACAATAAGATAAATACATCAAAATAGAATAAAGATAGGAATGAGAAAGTATGAAAAAAATATTCTGTTTTTTATTTATTCCTTTTATGTTGTTTTCATGTTCAAAGAGTGCTAGAGGTTACGATGAACTTGAAAAATCATTAATGGGAATATTATTAAAAAAAGATGAAAATAGTGTAGTAAAACAATTGGAAAAAACAGCTGATTTAGGAAATGAAGATGTATTTGGACTGGCGTATGCGTATTTAGGTGAAACAGGAGAAGATTTTTGGAATAGATATCTGAAAAAAAGTAAGGGAATAGCGGAATTTTACAAAGCCTCTTACTTGCAAAAGCAAAATCCTAATGATGACCAAATTATTCCTTTGTTGGAAAGTTCTGCTAAACAAGGGTTTGTTAGATCGTATTTTACGTTAGGAAGAATTTATGAGGATAAATTTGAGTTTGAGAAGGCACAAGAGTACTTGAAAAAAGGAAAAGATGCTGGAGATATGTATGCGACTTATTCTTATGAGTATAACAAAAAGTTTTCTAATGAGTACAAAAAAATGGAAAATTTAGACAAAAAATTAAAGGATGGTTCAATTTCAAAGGATGAGAAAAAAGAGCTTGGAACTTTAGTTTTAGAAGTAATGTCAGATTATGAAAAAGCTTATGATATATTGAAAGAATTTATTTCAGAAGGATTTTCACCGGCTTTATATGCAAAAGGAAAAATTCTTGAAAGTGAAGATAAAGAAGATGAAGCAGTTCAATTATATAATCAGTCTTTTGAAAAGGATAAATATTATTTGTCTGCCTTTGAGTTGGCTTCAAAATTAGTAAATAGAAGTAAAGACAACTATCAATTGGCATTGCAAGTATTAGATGCTGCAAAATCTGATAAATCAGTGGTTTTAGGATATCAAGGATTTATATATGAAAATATGAAAGATTATGATAAAGCTGAGGATTATTACCAAAAAGCTATTCAAAAAGGTGATGTAGATGTTATGAATTATTTGGGAAGACTTTATGAAACTAAGAATGAGTTGAAGAAGGCTAAAAATATTTATAACAAGGCGTATCAGTTAGGATCAATTCCAGCTGGGTATAGATTGGCATATGTGTTGGAAGAGATTGAAGCTGAAAAAACTAAATCTAAAGTTAAGGACAATGTTAGAAAAAGTAAGGAAGCTAAACAAATTTTAGAAAAACTTTCTGAAAATGGTGATGATTATTCAACTGTAGATTTGAGTTTGTATTATCCTGAAAAAGATAAAAATATAAGAATATTGAATTTAAAAGCGGCAGCGAAGTTGAATTCTACAGCATTTTATAATTTAGGAGTGTATTATTACACAAGAAATGATAAAAATAAATCAAAAGTGTATTTTAGAATAGCAAAAGATAATGGTTATGATATTGGACCAGTTTTTGAAAAATTCATTGAAGGAAAATAAATATTAGAACAAAAAATTTAGGAGGAAAAATGAAAAAAATAGTATTTTTAATTTCTATGGTTGCATTATTTTTGATAGGATGTGAAAAAGAATTTTATGTAGATCAAAATCCGGGAGCAAAAGTATCGGCATTTAATTTAGAAAATTTTGATGGGAAAAAAGTTAGTAGTAAAAAATTGATGGACAATGGTAAAAAGACTTTATTTGTGGTAGCGGCAGAATGGTGTCCGCATTGTAAAGTAGAGTTGCCAGAAGTGCAAAAATTTTATGATAAATACAAAGATAAAGTAAATGTAGTAGTTGTATTTACTAATTCAAACACTGATTTAGGTAAAACAAAAGATTATGTTAAAACAAATGAATATACATTCCCTGTATTTTATGACAAAGATGGAAGCATTTTAAGAGGATTTGCTGTTCAAGGGTTCCCTTATAATGTAGTAATTTCGAATAATAAAATTGAAAAATTCTTAGAAGTTCCAGTTGATTTTGATTCATTAGTTCAAGATTTAGGGAAATAATATATTATGAGTGGACAAAAACGATGATTTGTGGTTTGTCCACTTTCTACTTGTAAAAATGTATTTGAAGATGAGAGGAGAATAAAATATGAAAAAGATAGTATTATTTTTATCAATGTTATTGTTGTTTAATATAAGTTTTGGAAATGAATTTCATATTGAGAAAAAATTGAATGTTGATATGCCAACTTTTATTTTGAAAGATTTAGATGGAAAAACTACTGAGAGTAAAAATATATTTAAAAATGGTAAAAAAACATTGTTTATATTAGCAGCAGAATGGTGTCCGCATTGTAGAGCTGAATTACCAGAAGTGCAAAAGTTTTATGAAAAATATAAAGATAAAGTAAATGTAGTAGTTGTGTTTCTTGGAAGTAGTAGTTTAGAAGAAGTTAAAGGGTACGTTTCAAATAGTGAATTTACTTTTCCTGTGTACTATGATGATGATAACAGTATTTTAGAAGGATTTGATATTCAAAGTGTACCGTTTAATTTTAAAATCTCAAATAATAAAATTGAGGGAATTTTAGAATTGCCAGTAAATTATGATAGCTTGGTAAAGAGTTTTTAGGAAGGAGAAGAAATGATAAAGTTATTAGCGATAGATATGGATGGAACATTGTTAAATGAAGAAAAACATATTGATACTCCACAAAAGGAAGCTGTTCAAAAAACAATTGAAGCTGGAATTAAAGTGGTTCTTTGTACAGGTAGACCTTTATTTGGGGTATTACCAGTGTATGGGGAGCTTGAATTAGAGAAATACAATTTGGATGAATATGTGATTTTGAATAATGGGTGTTCGCTTCGTAAAACGACTAATTGGGAATTGTTGGATAACAAGGAAATAACGAAAGAAGATGTTATTTATTTGGATAAATTGAGAAAAGGATATAATTTGGATTTGACGGTTTCGAATGATAATGACTACTTTGTGGTTGGTGATAAGGCGAATAAATATACAATTGAAGATGGGAAATTGGTGTATGTAGATATAAAACCAATTTCTTTAGAGGAAGCTACTAGTGGAAAACATACATTTTTTAAATCAATGTATTTAGGTGAGGAAGAAGAAATTCAAAGATTTAAGAATGATAATGAAAATTTATTGAAAGATAAATATGATGCAGTATTAAGTCAAATTCATATATTTGAAATGTTGCCGTTTGGAACAAATAAAGCTGCTGCTCTTAAAGAATTAGCTGAAAAATTGGGTATTGAGAGAGAAGAGATAATGACCATAGGAGATGGAAACAATGATGTTGAAATGCTAGAATTTGCAGGGATTGGAGTTGCGATGGGAAATGGTACAGAATCTGCGAAAAAGGCAGCAAATTATGTGACTGATACGAATGAAAATCATGGAGTTGCTAAAGCAATAGAAAAATATATTTTGAGTAAAAATTAATAAAATGAAGGGAGAAAATTAAGTGTCAGAAGATTCAAAAAAAGAAATAGAAAAAGTGGAAAAACTAGAAAATAATGTAGTTGAGACAGTGAAGGATAAAGTTGGAGAAAGATCAGAAACATTAGGAATAAAACTTGGAGATGATAATAAAAATAGAGAAGAAAGAGTTTGGGATTTTAAAAAGATAATTCCAGCGGGAGTTATTTTGGTTGTAGCTATTGCAGGAGTAGCTTATTATCAATTGGTTGGACAATATAATATAAAAGCAGATAGTGCTTATGTAAATGCTCAACAAGCGGAAATTTTGCCTCAAATAAATGGAACTGTTAGAGAATTAGTTGCTGGGAATTCGAAAGAAGTAAATCAAGGAGATTTGTTGATAGTTTTAGATGATACAAGTGCAAAATTAGATTTACAAAATGCTGAAGCTGGAGTTGCTCAAGCAGTAAAAAGTTATTATGCTTTAGTAGCTCAAAGTAATGCTTTGGATCAAGAAATTGAAACTAGACAGGCTGCTGTAAATAGATTAGCAAGTGTGTATGAGAATGCGAAAAAATCAGGAGATGAAGATAAAATATCATCAGCTCAAGATGCTTACGAATCAGCACAATCAGAGTTAAAAGTAAGTATGGCAAATGCAATTACACCAAAATCACAATTGACAAACTCATTGGAAGAATATCCTGCGTTTCAACAAGCTGTGAGCAAATTTAAAATAGCTTACACAAACCTAGCTAGAACGAGAATGTATTCACCAATCACTGGGAAAACTTCGTATAAAAATTTAAGTGTTGGTCAAAAAATACAAGAAAATCAACCAGCATTAACTGTTGCAAACTTGAAAAATATGTGGGTAGATGCTAATGTAAAAGAATCTAAATTGAAAAATATTAAAATTGGAAATGAAGTTACGTTAGTAAGTTCTGTGAATGGTAAAACATACGAAGGAAATATTATTGACATTGCACCAGTTGTTGTGACAAAAGGAAATAAAAAAGATAATAGAAGCAAAACAGTGTCTATTAAAATTGCGATTTCTAAGAGAAGTTTAGCGAGAAATGGAGAATTGCCAATAGGAAGTTCAATGGCAGTTAATATAAAAACAAAAGCTGATAAAAACTCGGCTAAGAAAGAAAAAGCAACTTTAAAATTAGAAAATGTAACGAATACTTATGAAATTAATGATACTATCATTAATCAAGAAATTGCAAAAATTGTTGAAAAATATCAACCTAAAAACTAATTTGTAATATGCTATGATTATTATTTGCATGGAATAAATATGTAAATAATGATTATAGCATTTTTTTTTGAAAAAAATGCTTGACAAAAAACGATTACTATTGTAAACTATTTGTATAAATGATTACAAATGTAAACATCAAAGGAGAGAAAAACATGGGAGAGGAAAATTCAAAAGATTGTCATATTACTAATGCTGAATGGCAAATTATGAAAGTAGTTTGGGCAAATCGAGAAGTTACGAGTAAATTTGTAGCGGAAGTTCTTTGTGAGAAAATGGAGTGGAAGAAAGCGACGATAAAAACGCTTTTGAATAGATTGTTGGAGAAGAAAGTTTTGAAAAAGAGGGAAGAAGGGAATAAATATGTGTATTTTACAGAATATTCGCAAGAGGAACTTTCTAAAAAGGCGTTAATGGAAGTGTTTGGGAAGATTTGTCGGACAAAATCGGGGGAATTGATTGTGAAAGCGATTGAGGAGAATGAATTGAGTTTTTCAGATTTAAATTTGATTGAGAAGGCAATTGAGGTGAAAAAGAAATTTGCGGTGGAAAAGGTTAAGTGTGATTGTCTGCCAGGGCAGTGTAATTGTGAGGAGCATGATCACTGTAGGGGTTAAAAAGAGGTAAAGAATTTTTGTAAAAATTAATTTTATAAATAAATAATTGAAATTGAAAAGGAGATATTTATGAAAAAAGAAAATTATACAGTTACAGGAATGAGTTGTGCAGCTTGTGCATTGGCAGTAGAAAAAGCTGTTAACAAAAAAGAAGGAATTGATGCGACAGTAAATTTGGCGACAGAAAAAATGAGCGTTAGTTTTGATGAGAGTAAATATGATTTTGATAAGATTAGAGAGATTGTTGAAAAAAGTGGATATGGATTATTGGAAAAGGTGTCTGAGGATGAAAAGGTTCAGATGTATCAAGATAAGATAAAAGAAATGAAAAATAAATTGATATTAGCGGTTATATTTTCAATACCATTATTGTATATTTCAATGGGACATCATATGCTAGGAGCGCCAGTTCCAAGTTTTTTGAATCATAAGGCACATCCAGTGAATTTTGCGTTGGCACAATTGGTGTTTGTTATTCCGATTATATATGCAGGAAGAGATTTTTTTATACATGGAATAAAAAATATATTTAGAAAAGCACCTAATATGGATTCGTTAATAGCGATGGGATCAGGAGCGGCATTGATTTATAGTATAATTTCTACTATTCGTGCAATAATTGATCCAGCTCATGCACATAAATATGCGATAGATTTACACTATGAATCAGCAGGAATTATTATAACATTGATTTCTTTAGGAAAATTATTAGAAGCTAGAACAAAAGGTCAAACTTCGTCTGCAATTAAAAAATTAATTGGATTACAACCAAAAAAGGCGAAAATTATTGAAAATGGTGTAGAAAAAGAAGTTTTGATTGAAAAATTGAAAGTTGGAGATATTGTTGTGGCAAAACCAGGTGAGAAGATTGCAGTTGATGGAGTTGTAGTAGAAGGATCAACTTCTGTAGATGAATCTATGCTTACTGGAGAAAGTTTGCCTGTTACAAAAAATGTTGGAGATAAAGTTGTAGGTGGAAGTATTAATAAAAATGGAAGTATTCGATTTGAAGCTACTGAAATTGGGAAAAATACGATGTTATCGCAAATTATAAAATTGGTGGAAGAGGCACAAGGATCGAAAGCGCCTATTTCTAGAATGGCTGATACTGTTGCGAAATATTTTGTACCAATAGTAATGGGAATTGCTTTGATTACAGGAATTTCTTGGTATATTTCAGGTTCAGGATTAGTTTCGGCATTGTCGTTTTTTATATCAGTTTTAGTTATTGCGTGTCCATGTGCATTAGGTCTTGCAACACCAACTTCAAT
The DNA here is from genome assembly GCF_018128245.1 of Leptotrichia sp. oral taxon 221. Classification (NCBI taxonomy): domain Bacteria; kingdom Fusobacteriati; phylum Fusobacteriota; class Fusobacteriia; order Fusobacteriales; family Leptotrichiaceae; genus Leptotrichia; species Leptotrichia sp. oral taxon 221. Next base: position 1,260,478 of record NZ_CP072378.1, on the reverse strand, counting down.
AATGGTTGGAACTGGAAAAGGTGCTGAAAATGGAATACTTATTAAAAGTGGTGAGGCATTGGAAACTACTTACAAAATAAAAACAGTTGTGTTTGATAAAACTGGGACAATTACTGTTGGAAAACCAGTTTTGACAGATTTTAAAGTTTATGGAAATCATGCTGAAAATGAATTATTGCAATTGGCAGCTAGTGTGGAAAATCATTCGGAACATCCGTTGGCTGAGGCGATTGTAAAAGGTGCAAAAGATAAAAATATTGAATTGAAAAAATATGATAAATTTAGAGCGTTGCCTGGTTATGGAATTAGAGCGACAATTGATGGAAAAGAAATTCAAATTGGGAATAAAAAATTGATGGATAATAAGAAAATTGATATCACAATTTCTGATAAAGATTATGATGTGTTGTCAAATCAAGGAAAAACACCAATGTATATGTCAATTGATAATGAGTTAGTTGGATTAATAGCAGTTGCAGATGTGATAAAACCTACAAGTAAAGAGGCTATTGATAAGTTACATAAATTAGGTGTTAAAGCGATTATGCTTACTGGTGATAATCAAAAAACAGCAGAATATATTGCAAAACAAGTTGGAATTAATACAGTTGTTTCGGAAGTGTTGCCGTATCAAAAATCAGAAGAAGTGAAAAAACTACAAGAAAAAGATGAGTTTGTAGCGATGGTTGGAGATGGAATTAATGATTCGCCAGCGTTAGCACAAGCAAATGTTGGAATTGCGATTGGAAGTGGAACTGATGTTGCGATAGAATCGGCAGATATTATTTTAATTAGAAATGACTTGAGAGATGTGGCTAATGCGATTGCATTGAGTAAGGCAACAATTACTAATATTAAAGAAAATCTATTTTGGGCATTTTTCTATAATGTTTTAGGAATACCAGTTGCAGCTGGAATTTTGTACGCATTTTTCAATGGTCCTAAATTGGATCCAATGATAGCAGCGTTTGCAATGTCATTTAGTTCAGTATCTGTATTATTGAATGCTTTGAGATTGAAATTATTTAAAGTAAAATAAGTTCATTAATGTTATTGAAGAAAATAACAAAAAATGTTATAATTTTAGCAACATAAAATAAATAACATAAAAAGATCAAGGAAATGGAGTACAAAAATGTCAAAAAAAGTAGATTTTGGGATAAAATCGCAATTAATAACTAAAGAGGAATTGGCGAGAAGAGTTAAAGAATTAGGAGAACAAATAACAAAGGATTTTAAAGATGAAAAAGAACCGCTTGTAGTTATTGGATTATTAAAAGGATCAGTAGTGTTTATGGCAGATTTGATTAGAGAGATTAGATTGCCATTGGAAATTGATTTTATCGAAGTTTCTAGTTATGAAGGAACTGAAACAACAAGAGAAGTTAAAATTTTAAAAGATTTGAGAACGACAATAAAAGGGAAAAATGTTTTGGTTGTAGAGGATATTATTGATTCAGGGTTTACATTGAAAAAAGTATTGAAATTATTTGGAAGCAGAGAGCCTAAGAAAGTGTCATTGTGTACTTTGTTGAATAAACCAGAAAGAAGAGAAGTTGAAGTAGATGTTCAATATATTGGTTTTGAAATACCAAATGAATTTGTAGTTGGGTATGGTCTTGATTATAACGAAAATTATAGAAATCTTGAATATATTGGGATTGCGAATCCAGAAGTATTTGAGTAAAATTATTAATTGATTGCAAAAGTAAGAAGGATTATAATTTTTCTTACTTTTGTGAGTTAAAAATTTTAATAGATAAAATAAAAAATAGGAGAAAAGTTGGCAAAAAGAAAAAGTAAAAAAGAAAATTCTGGAAATCATAAGCATGAAGCGAAGAAAAAATACGGACAAAATTTTTTAGAAGATACGGAATTATCGGATGAAATTTTAGATGTGACAGAAGTTAACGAAGAAACAGATGTAATTGAAATCGGGCCTGGATTAGGATTTTTGACAGAAAAATTGGTTGAAAGTGCGAAAAGTTTGATTGCGTTTGAAATTGATGATGATTTGATACCAGTTTTGATGAAAAAATTTGGAGATAAAGAGAATTTTACATTGATTCATAATGATTTTATGGAAATTGAGTTGGAAAAGTATCTATTAGGTAAAAAAGATATTAAAGTTGTTGCAAATATCCCTTATTACATAACTTCGCCTATTATTAATAAGTTGATTGAGCATAGAGATAAAATTTCTGAAATATATTTGATGGTTCAAAAAGAGGTAGCAGAGAGAATAGCTTCAAAGCCTCACAGTAAAAATATGAGTTTACTGACACATGCAGTTCAGTTTTATGCAGAAGCTGAATATTTATTTACTGTTCCAAAAGAAAAGTTTAATCCTGTTCCTAAGGTAGATTCAGCGTTTATTGGAATTAAGATTTTAAAAGATAAAAAATATGAAAATCAGATTACAGAAAAAGAATATTTTAAATATTTGAAGGAGGCTTTTTCGAATAAAAGGAAAAGTGTTGCAAATAATTTGATGAAATTGGGATTGAGTAAGGAAGAAATTGGAGAAGCATTGGAAAAATTAGGGAAAACAAAATTAGCTAGAACAGAAGAATTTTCAGTGCAAGAATTTATTGATTTTATTAAATTATTAAAACGGTAATTAGTTGAGATTTATTTATAAAAAATTTAGATAGGTTTCTTATAATAGGAAATTTTTGATATACTCAAAAAAGAGTACAGTTAGGAAGGGAAAAAATTGAAAAGTTGGGAATATATTATCCAAACCAAAAGAGAGAATATTGATTTTATAAATAAAATTGTGGAAGCGTATGACGGACTTGGAAATGTTAGGACTTTGGATAATAAAAATGGTCTTATAAAAATTATTACAAATTCATATTTACTCGAAGATATGGATAAAGTTTTGGAAAAATTACAAAAAAAAGGTATTGAGATAGAAATACAGGACAGACGAGAATGGCTGGGAGTATTGTAAATTGTAGGAAATTGAAAAATTTAAGAGAGAATTGGAGGGAAAATGAGTAGATATTTTGAAACAGTTAATTTTTGGGTTGAGAATTTATTGGATTCAACTGAAAATTATACGATTGAAAGCAATGAAAAAGGGAAATATGTAGATATTACAATAAATGTAGCTAAGGTAGATATGGGAAAAGTTATTGGGAAAAATGGAAGAATTATTACATCACTTAGAGTTTTGATTTCTTCATTGGCAAAAAAAGAAAAAAAAGTTGTAAAAATTGAAGTTAAAGAACAATAATTTAAGTAATTAAGGAATAATTATGAAAAAAACAAATTTGAAAAAGAAAAGTATTAAATTAAAAGTGTACTATTACGATACTGATAAAATGGGAGTTGTTTATCATTCAAATTATTTGAAATGGATGGAAATGGCACGAACAGAATATTTTCGGGATGTTTTTCCGTATAAATCAATGGAAGAATTAGGATTTATTTTACCAGTAAAAACGCTAAATATTGATTATATTGATTCGGCAAAATATGACGATGAAATTGAAGTATTTGCAAAAATAGAAGAAATTAATAATATAAAAATTAGATTTTCTTATGAGATGTATGATTCTAAAAATGTTTTGAAGGCAAAAGCTGAAACAGTGAATGTTTTTGTGGATAATGATGGAAATTTGAAAAGAATATCAGATGAATTATTGGAAAAATTGACAAAATAATTTTTTTGAAGTTGAGGATGTTAAAAAAAGAAAAATGTATTCGAAGGAAAGGAGAGAGGGATTTTATAATTTGATAAATTTATATTTGTAAATGAACTTGATTTTAGACTATGAAAATAATAATTGGAAATGATCATGCAGGAGTAGAATTTAAAAATACAATAATGAAACATTTGGAAGAACAAGGGCATGAAGTAGTGAATGTTGGGACTGATACATTGGATTCGGTGGATTATCCTGATATTGCAAAATCTGTTGCTGAAAAAGTTTTGGCAGAAGAAGGAAATTTAGGAATAATTATTTGTGGAACAGGAATTGGAATTTCGATAGCGGCAAATAAAGTTGAAGGAATTAGAGCAGCTTTGTGTCATAATGAATTTACAGCTAGAATGGCAAGACTTCATAATAATGCAAATATTGTTGCATTGGGAGCGAGAGTTATTGGAGATGAATTAGGAAAAGCAATTGTAGATACATTTATTACAACAGAATTTGAAGGTGGAAGACACGCAAGAAGAGTTGGAAAAATTGAAGATTGCGGTTGTGGATGTTAAGTAAATTTTATTAAATTTGAAAAATTGTAATTCATTTTATTTAGAATAAAAAAGAAATATAAAAGAGGTGATTGTTGTGTCAACAATATTTAAAAAAATAATAGATAAAGAAATACCAGCGAATATAGTTTATGAAGATGAGGATTTTTTAGCATTTAATGATATTAATCCTCAAGCTAAAGTTCATGTGTTGGTAATACCAAAAAAAGAAATTAGAAATTTGGATGCGGCGACAGAAGAAGATGCGTTGTTGCTTGGAAGATTACAATTGGTAATTGCTAAAATAGCTAGACAACTTGGAATTGCAGAAGAAGGATACAGAGTTATAACAAATATTAATGGAAATGGAGGACAAGAAGTGTTCCATATTCATTATCATATTTTAGGTGGAGAAAAATTACCAGTTACATTAAAATAAAAATTAATTGCTCAGACAGACTTATAATATTTAAACAAGAGAGAAATTTATAAATATTCAATTTTAAGTGGTCTGAGTATTTTTTATTAATTAGGAAAATTGAAAAGGAGAGAAATGAAAGACGTTATTGCAAGTTCGGATAATAAATTTTACAAATTATTAAAAAAACTAGATAAGAAAAAATATAGAGATGAAAATAATATTTTCAAGGCAGAAGGGGAAAAATTTCTGAATGAGAAAATTAATTTTAATAAAATAATTGTGAAGGAGTCGAGATACGAATATTTTAATGAAAATTACAATATTGGTGAGCATGATAATTTAACGATATTAAAAGATGAACTGTTTAATGAAGTTTCAACGCAAGAAAATAGTCAAGGGATAATATTTTTGTATTCAAAAAATTTGAATACGATTGATGATATTGAGGGAGATGTCGTGATTTTGGATGATGTACAAGATCCAGGAAATGTTGGGACGATCATTAGAACAATGATTGCGACTGATTTTAGAAATTTGATTTTGACAAAAGGATCTGTGGATGTGTATAATCCGAAAACAGTTAGAGCTACAATGAGTGGAATTTTTAAATTAAATGTGATTTATGAAACACCAGAAAATATTGTGAAATTTTTGAAGGAAAAGAATTATTTAACGATTTCGACAGCGTTGCATGAAGATTCGATTTCTTATGATGAAATTGAGCAAAAAGAGAGAAATGCTTATATTTTTGGGCATGAAGGTGGAGGCGTTTCAGATTATTTGATTGAAAATTCTGATATTAAGGCGATTATTCCAATTTATGGAAATATTGAGTCATTAAATGTGAGTGTTGCAACTGGGGTGTTTTTATACAAAATGAGAGAGAAAAAAGAAAAAAATAAATAGAGATTTAAGTGAGGATGAATATTTGTGGAGGAACAAAGAAAAATAAAGATTGATGTAGTTGTACCACCTTATAGTGGACACCTATTTCCAATATTAGAGTTAATAAAACCGTTGATAAATGATGAAAAATACGACCTTTGCGTGTATAGTGGTGTTAAAAGACAAGAATTTTTAGAAAAATTGGGGCTGAAACATGTACCAGTTTTACCAGATAAACCTACGTTTTTCGAGGATATTGCGAACACGCCTGAAAAAACGAATGCTTTTATTTATTGGAAACAATTTAAAAGAAATATATCGCAAGTTCCTGAGATTGCGAGAGAGTTTGAAGAAGGGTTCAAAAAGAGAAAACCTGATGTTGTAATTGCTGATTTTATTGCGATTCCAGCAGGATTAATTGCGAAAAAGATGGATATCCCTTGGATAACTTCAATACCAACACCATTTGCGATTGAAAGTAAGACGACGACACCAAGTTATATGGGTGGTTGGTACCCAAGAGAAGGTTTTTTATATAAATTGAGAGATAGCTTCGGAAGATTTGTAATAAGAAGTTTTAAGAGAATTGTGTGTGTGTTGGCTTCAAAACAGTTGAAAGTACTTGATTTTAAGCTGTATAATGAAAACAAGGAAGAAAATTTGTATTCACCACAGTCGATATTAGCTTTAGGTATGAAAGAATTAGAGTTTAGAGATGATTATCCGAAGCAAGTAATATGGGCAGGGCCTTGTTTATCTGAGTTTGATGTGAAGGATTACACTTTGGAAGATATTTCTAAATTTAAAAAAAGTATCTTGGTTACAAATGGAACACATTTATTATGGGGAAAAAATAATCTTGTAAGAATAGTTGAAGAATTGAGTTCGAAGTTTCCAGATGTGTGTTTCATTGTTTCGTTAGGGAATATTAATGGAAAAGGAAAACCTGTTATAAAAAGTAGAGATAATGTGCATATTTACGAGTATATCGACTATGGGGCAGTGTTACCTGTGGTAGATTATGTTATTCATCACGGTGGTGCAGGAATATTATACAATGCCATAAAATACAATAAACCATCAGTTATAATTCCTCACGATTACGATCAATTTGATTTTGCAGTGAGAGGAAAAATAGCAGATATAGGTGTTCCAGCTAAATTGAAGGATATTAATTCGATTGAAAATGCATTAAGGGAACTTTTGAATCGTAAGGAATGGAATAATCTGAAAAAAGTTTCTGAAAAATATAGAGAGTATAATCCAAGTGAAGTGTTAAAGAGTGAAATTGATAGATTGATGAAAGAAAAAGTGAATAGATAGCATAGATTGTGTAATAAAATGCAAAAAAATTAAAATAAAATAGAAAACATGATAATTGAGTGTTAAAATATTAGTAACTATAAAAATATTAAAGAAAGAAATTATATCATGAATCATAAATATTTTATTATAAAAAGAAATAAACTAGAGATTTTGCTAAAAAAATTACAAAATGATATCTAAAAATAAATAATTTTTGAAAGGAAATGAAGATGAAAGTATTACTAACAGGGGCTACTGGTTTTTTGGGCGAATACATGATTCAGGAACTTATGGAAAATGATTATGAAGTTGTGGCTTTTGGGAGAAATGAGAAAAAAGGAAAATATTTGTCTGAGAATTATAAGAATGTTAAATTTGTGAAAGGAAATCTTGAAAATAGAGAAGATTTAGAAAAAATAACAGATCAAATTGATTTTGTTATTCATGCTGGAGGACTTTCGACAGTTTGGGGAAGATGGGAAGATTTTTATAATGCGAATGTTTTGGGAACTCAAAATGTACTGGACTTTTGTGAGAAACAAAATGTGAAAAGGCTTGTGTTTGTATCTTCGCCAAGTGTTTATGCAAAAAAAGGTGATAGTTTACAGGTAAAAGAAGAAGAAGCTCCAACTGAAAATAACCTTAATTTTTATATAAAAAGTAAACTAATGGCTGAGAAATCAATAAAAGAAAGTTCTTATAAATCATGGGTAATAATTCGACCGAGAGGGCTTTTTGGAGTAGGGGATACGAGTATAGTTCCAAGACTTTTGAAATTGAATGGTAAAATAGGTATTCCTTTGTTTGCAGGTGGAAATCAAATGATAGATGTGACTTGTGTTGAGAATGTGGCGTTGTCATTGAGATTGGCTATGGAAAATGAAAATGCATTGGGAAAAATTTACAATATAACAAATGATGAACCTATGAAGTTTAAGGAAATTTTAAATTTATTTTTTGCCGAAATGGGAATAAAAGGTAAATATGTGAATTTCAATTATTCTTTTACAAAAGGCATTGTAACAATCCTAGAAAAAGTTTATTCATTTTTTAAAATTAGAAAAGAGCCACCATTAACATTGTATACGCTGTATTTATTGAGATATTCTCAGACTTTATCAGTTGAAAAAGCAAAAAAAGAATTGGGTTACAAGCCAAAAATGACAGTAAGAGAAGGTGTAAAAAAATATGTCGAACATAATAGAAAGAGTTGATTATTTTTCATGTGGCTATTGTAAAAATAAATTAGGAGTAATGTTTAAAAATTCGAAAAATGAAAAAAAACTTTCTGGAATAATAAATTTTCCTGCTGGAGTTTTTTTGATAAAACATAGAGAAATTGGATATATTTTATATGACACAGGTTACGGAATTGATATTTTGAAAAATAATTTTAAATATTTTCTTTATAGAGCACCCAATCCGATTATTTTGAAGAAGGAAGATTTAATTTCTGAGCAACTTTTAAAAAGAGGAATTAATCAAAATGAAATTCGATATGTGATTTTATCGCATTTGCATCCAGATCATATTGGAGATGTGAAAAAATTTCAAAATGCAAAAATTATAATAACAGAAGATTGTTATGAAAATTATAAAAATAGTAGGTTAAAGGATCTTATTTTTAAGGAATTTCTTCCAAAATATTTTGAAGAAAGGGTAGAAATAATAAAAGAATACAAGAAATTAAAAGATTTTCCAGTAAAAGTTAAAGACTTATTTGGAGATGGAAGTTTGTATTTAGCTTCGATAAATGGGCATTCTCGAGGGCAAGGTTGTCTTTTTGTGAAGGAGAAAAATTTATTTATAGCAGCTGATGTTTGCTGGGGAGTAGATTTGATGAAGTATACAGAAAGAATGAGAACGCTTCCTAAATTAGTGCAAGATAATTTCAAGGATTATGAAAGAGGAATTGATATTTTGGAGAACATTCAAAAAGAAAAAATAGATGTGATTGTTAGTCATGATCCTGAAGAAAGGATAAAGAAAATTTTGTATGAAGAAAATAATTAGAATATTATCGGAATTTGTGAGTGCTAGATGGCTGAGAAAATGGAATTCGAGAGAAAAATTAGAAAAATATCAAGATAAAAAGTTAGAAAAACAAATCAAATATTTTGAAAAGAAATCACCATATTTTATGAAACATAAAGTTGATTTGAATGATTTTTTTATGAATAAGCAATTTATGATGGAAAATTTTGATGAGTTGAATACGGTTGGAGTGCGAAAAGACGAGGCGTTTAAGATTGCTATTGATGGAGAAGAAACTCGTAATTTTTCTGAAAAGTATAAAAATATTTCAGTAGGATTGTCTTCTGGAACATCAGGACATCGTGGAATGTTTGTGACAACAGACGATGAGCAAAGCGTGTGGGCTGGATTTATACTTGCTAAAATGCTTCCTAAAAATAAGCTTTTTGGTAATAAAATTGCATTTTTTCTAAGAGCAGATAATAATTTATATAAAAGTATTAACTCATTTTTTATAAAATTAAAATATTTTGATTTATTTCAAGATTTTGAAACTTATGTTGATGAGCTGAATAATTATAATCCAACAATTTTAGTGGCTCCAGCTTCAATGCTTTTAGTTTTATGTAAGAAAAAGTTAGATGGAATCTTGAAAATCAATCCGATTCAAATAATTTCAGTTGCAGAAATTTTAGAGAAGAAAGATGAGGAATTTATAAAAGAAGTATTCGGTGTAAAAATGGTGTATCAAATATATCAAGCGACAGAAGGGTTGTTGGGGTACACTTGTCATTGTGGATCGATTCACTTGAATGAAGAATGTATAAAATTTGAAAAGTATTATATAGATGAAAAGAGATTTTATCCGATTATTAGTGATTTTAGGAGAAAAAGTCAACCATTTATAAAATATAAATTGAATGATATTTTGATTGAAAATAAGAATAAATGTGAATGTGGTTCAGTTTTTACTAGAATAGATAAAATTGAAGGCCGTTCAGATGATATTTTCTTTTTTAAAGATAAGTTTGGTAAATTAAAAAAAGTTTTTCCAGATTTTATTAGAAGATGTATACTTTTTAGTGAAGAAATAAGGGAATATCAAGTTTTCCAAGTAGATTTTGATAAATTAGAAGTTGCAGTTTTAGAGATTAAGGATTTTCAAAAAAAAGAGATAACAAAAGAATTTGATAAATTATTTGAAAAACTTGGAATAGAAGGTGTGAAAATTGATTTTATTGAATATGCACCTGAAAAGAATGTTAAATTGCGAAGAATTTTTCAAAAAATAAAAAAGGAGTTGTAAATTACTATGAGAAAGTTAGAGATTAAGGGGTATGGGTATGTTTTACCAAAAGAAACAGTGGAATTTAAAGGAGGAATTAGATATAAAATTTCTGGAGATGAGACACAATTAGGAATTGGGGTTAAAGCAGCCAAGAAAGCAATGGAGAATGCGAAAATTACTATAAATGATATTGACTGTATTGTAAGTGCTTCTGCAGTTGCGGTGCAGCCTATTCCATGTACGGCAGCATTAATTCACGAAAAAATTGCAAAAGGTACTGATATTCCAGCATTAGACATAAATACAACTTGTACGAGTTTTATTACAGCATTAGATATGATTTCGTTTTTGGTTGATGCCAAAAGATACAAAAGAGTGCTAATTGTTTCAGTCGATGTGCCATCAATTGCTACAAATCCTAATCAAAAGGAAAGTTACGAACTATTTAGTGATGCAGCAGCAGCAGTAGTAGTAGAATATAGTGAAAATGGTTCTGGAGTAATTGACGGAATGCAAAAAACTTGGTCAGAAGGAGTTCATTTCACAGAAATAAGAGGTGGACTGTCTAATTATCATCCAAAAAATTATTCAGAAAAAACAAAAGAAGAATTTATGTTTGATATGAATGGTAAAAGCGTATTGAAATTATCAAAAAATAAGGCTTTAAAAATGGTAGACGATTTTTTGAAAAAGAATGAAATGAAGATTACAGATATTGATATGGTTATTCCGCATCAAGCCAGTCACGCATTAGAGCTTATGATGAAAAAGTTAGGTGTGAAAAAGGGTAAATACATTGATATTTTCAAAGATTATGGGAATATGGTGTCAGCTTCTGTTCCATTCACCTTATGTTGGGCCTTTGAAAATGGGAAAATAAAAAAAGGTGACATTGTTATGTTAAGTGGGACAGCAGCCGGATTAACTACAAATTTATTATTGATGAAAATATAATTAAAAATAATAATTTTTGTGGCAAAATATACGATAATTTGATATAGTAAAAAAACAGAAAATAAAAACAAAATTAGGAGGTAAAATGTTTAAAATAGGATCACACGTGGGAATGAGTGGAAAAAAAATGTTTTTAGGATCAGTAGAAGAAGCCATAAGTTACGGATCTAATACATTTATGATTTACACTGGTGCACCACAAAATACTAGAAGAAAGCCAATTGAAGAATTAAATATTGAAGCAGGATTAGAATTAATGAAAAAAAATAATATTGATATTGATGATATTGTTGTTCATGCACCGTATATTATTAATTTAGGAAATGCGATAAAACCTGAAACATTTGAAATTGCAGTACAATTTTTAAGAACAGAAATCGAAAGAACAGATGCAATTGGAGCAAAAAGAATAGTGTTACATCCAGGAGCACACGTTGGAGAGGGAGCAGAAGTTGGAATAAATAAAATTATTGAAGGATTGAATGAAGTTTTAACAAAAGATCAGAAAACAACAGTTGCACTTGAAACAATGGCTGGAAAAGGTACAGAATGTGGTAGAAGTTTTGAAGAAATTGCTAAAATAATTGACGGTGTAAAATTAAAAGATAAGTTATCAATTTGCTTTGATACGTGCCACGTTCACGATGCAGGATATGATATTGTAAATGATTTTGAAGGCGTAATCAATGATTTTGATAAAATTGTAGGAATAGACAGAATTTCTGTAATTCACTTAAATGACAGCAAAAATCCTATTGGTGCACATAAAGATAGACACGAAAATATAGGATTTGGTCACATTGGTTTTGATGCGTTAAATAAAATTGCACATTTTGAGAAGTTCAGTCATTTGCCAAAAATTTTAGAAACACCATATGTTGCTTTAAGTGAAGAAAAAGGTGCTAAGAAATTGCCACCGTATAAGTTTGAGATTGAAATGTTAAGAAATGGAATATTTGATGAAAATCTTTTAGAAAAGATTAAAAATCAAAAATAAAAAGTTGACATTAGAATATGAAAATGATATAATAACACTTGTCATACTAGCCGGGGAGATAGCGGTGCCCTGTATCTACAACCCGCTTTAGTAGAGGTGATGTCAGACTTGAGGGAGATTTTAGTGTCAACGCCTTATCTAAAGAATGTTGAGAAAATAGTCCTATATTGTAGAGAGTTGGTGAACCGTGTCAGGTTGGGAACAAAGCAGCACTAAGTCAATTTCTCTAGGTTTATAGGGTAGCTGTTTTTGAGTTCTTTCTATAAGAAACGGATGGTAAAATTCTTTCGAGAGTCTGATGTATGGCAAAATGTATTACACTAAATATATCAGGGTAGGAACTACCCAAAGAGCTTGGTAAATATATTTGACTAACAAAAGCAGATACTTCCCAAGAAGTTTCCGTTTCTAAAAGTGGGAGTAGTTCACGATAAAAGTATTTGATGATAAATATATAAATTCAATAGCAATTAAGAAACCTTTTATAAAAGATTCCTAAAAAGAGCTTTAGTAAAGAAACTTGAATTGCTATTTTTTAAATTATACGGAAAAAGTTTTATGTAGAAATATTTTTAGGGGGCGATTTTATAAAAAATGAAGATTATTAATTGGAATGATACGAAAAAAGAAAGAAAAGATTTGCTGTTTTTAAAAGGAATAGATAATTATTTTAATTTTAATGAAGACGATGAAGAATTATTTTTTTTATACAAAAGTGAAAAAATAATTGGTTATGCAGTTTTAATAAAAGAAAATGAAGTTTCAATGGAATTAAAGAGAATATTTATCGTATCTAAATTAAGAAATAATGCTTGTGGAACAATTCTTTTAAAATTCATAATAAATTGGTTAATAAATAATGATTATGATTCTTTAGTTGTAAAAAATCATAAAAAAATGAATAATTTTTTAGAAAAACAAAGATTTGTAAAAACAGAAAATGGATATGAATTAAATAATTTGAGAGAAAATCGAAAAGAATACGAAAATATGATGTTTGTCTCTAAATTTGCGATAGTAGTTAATGTAGTTTTAGCTCTCTTAAAAATTATTTCAGGAAATATTTTTCAAAGTGTATCTTTATTATCAGATGGATTAAATTCATTATCAGATTTGATTACAAATATTTTAGTTATTGTTGGACTTAAGGTTGGAAATAATCCAGAAGATTCGGAACATCCATTTGGACATGGTAAGATAGAATCGGTATTTAGCGTTATAATTGGTACGTTTATCATAATTTCAGCATTTGAAGTTATACAAGAAAATTTTTTGAAGTTGTTTGAAAAAAATTCTGGAGTTTTATTGAATAAATGGCCAATAATAATTACGATTATGACAATAATAATTAAAATTTTTCAATTAATTTTTATGAAACAAAAAACTGGTAAAGAAAAAAGTGCGTTAATTGAAACGCTTCTAGTTGATTATAAAATGGATATTGTGATATCTAGTTCAGTTTTAGTAGGATTGTTGCTTTCATTGATAAGTCCGTTGTTTGACATTATTGTTGGTTTGATAATTGCAATATACATAATTATTAATGGGTATCAATTGATTAGTGAGAATGCCTTGATTTTATTGGATTCTCAAGATAAAGAATTGTTGGAAGAAATTAGAGAAGATATTTTGAAATTTCCTGAAATTGAGAATGCACATGATTTTAGAATGACTACTTCAGGGAAAGAAGTTTATATTTTTGTTGATGTTAGGATGAATAGAGATAAAACGATAGAGGAAGCACATGAAATTGTTAATGAAATAACAAAAACATTGAAATATAAATATAAAAATGTTAAAAGAATATTGATTCATGTAGAACCAATGTACTCGTATGAAGATTAGAAAGATATTGAAATTTATAAAAATAAAAAAAAGAAAAAAAAGAAAAAAGATATAAAATAATCATTGAAAAAAAATCAAAAAAATGGTATTATCTTTATGAGAGATAAATAGTTATTGATTTTAGAAGGAGAAATAAGTTATGAAAAAAATTGCAATCCTAACAAGTGGTGGAGATTCGCAAGGGATGAATACAGCGGTAAGAGCTGTTGCTAAAACTGCGATGAGTAAAGGAATGGAAGTTTTTGGAATTAAAAGAGGATATAAAGGAATGTTAGAAGATCAAATATTCCAAATGTCAGCATTAGATGTAAGTGGAATCGCTGATCATGGTGGAACTATCTTATTATCTGCTAGATTATCATCTTTTAAAGATCCTGAAGTAAGAGCTAAGGCAGCTGAAAACTTGAAAAAAAGAGGAATAGAAGGCTTAGTAGTAATAGGTGGAGATGGTTCGTTCCATGGAGCACATTATTTGTATGAAGAACATGGAATAAAAACAATCGGAATACCTGGAACAATCGATAATGACATTGCAGGAACTGATTATACAATTGGTTACGATACAGCATTAAATATAATCTTGGATGCAATATCAAAATTAAAAGACACAGCAACATCACACGAAAGAACTTATTTAATAGAAGTAATGGGAAGAAACTGTGGGGATTTAGCTTTATATGCAGCGATTGCAGGTGGAGCAAGTGGAGTTATGATACCAGAAGTAAAAGCTTCTACTGATGATATTGCAAAAGTTATTAGAGAAAGAAGAGCAGAAGGTAAATTATACGACATTATAGTTGTAGCAGAAGGTGCTGGAAATATCTTGGATATTGAAAAAGAATTAGCACAAAAAATAGATACAGATATAAGAGTTACTATTTTAGGACACGTTCAAAGAGGTGGAGCTCCAACAGCTAATGATAGAATCTTAGCAACAAAATTAGGAGTAAAAGCAGTAGAATTATTAATTGATGGAGAAGCAGGATTAATGGTAGGTATGGAAAGTGGAAAAGTAACTACTCATAAATTATCTTATGCTTGGGAAAACTATAGTAAATCTTCAGAAGAAGATTATAAAATTGCAACAATGTTATCATTATAATTAAAATGATGGCAAAATAAAAAAGTTTTTTAATGTAGTTAAAGTTTTGTGGGTTAATTTCAGTATTAATCTCACTAAAGTTTAATATTTATATATATATCAGATTTAGGAGGAATACAAGAATGAAGATCAAAATGACAAAAGTTGTTTGTACAATAGGACCAAAATCAGAAAGCGAAGAAATGTTAACTAAATTAGTTGAAAGTGGAATGAACGTAATGAGATTAAACTTCTCACACGGAGACTATGAAGAACATGGAGCAAGAATTAAAACAATTAGAGAAGTTGTTAAAAAAACAGGTAAAGAAATTGCAATCTTATTGGATACTAAAGGACCTGAAATCAGAACTGGGAAATTAGAAAATGGAGAAGATGTATTATTAGAAACAGGAAACAAAGTAACAATCACTACTGATTATAGCTTTGTTGGAAATGCTAAAAAATTCGCAGTTTCATATCCTGGAATTGTAAATGACTTAAAAGTAGGAAGTACTGTTTTATTAGATGATGGTTTAATTGGATTAAAAGTTGAAAGCATCAATGTAGAAGCAGGAGAAGTTGAATGTGTTATTACAAATACAGGAGAATTAGGACAAACTAAAGGAGTTAACTTACCAGATGTTTCAGTTGGATTACCTGCATTAGCTGAAAAAGATATTAACGACTTGAAATTTGGTTGTGAACAAGGAGTAGACTTTGTTGCAGCTTCATTCATAAGAAAAGCAGCAGACGTTGCTGAAGTAAGAAAAGTTTTAGATGAAAATGGTGGACACAACATCAAAATTATTCCTAAAATTGAAAGCCAAGAAGGTGTTGATAACTTCGATGAAATCTTGGAATTAAGTGATGGAATCATGGTAGCAAGAGGAGACTTAGGAGTAGAAGTTCCTGCAGAAGAAGTTCCTTTCATGCAAAAAATGATGATTAGAAAATGTAACAAAGCTGGAAAACCAGTTATTACAGCTACACAAATGTTAGATTCAATGATTAGAAACCCAAGACCTACAAGAGCAGAAGCAGGAGACGTTGCTAACGCTATCTTAGATGGTACAGATGCAGTTATGTTATCTGGAGAATCTGCAAAAGGTAAATATCCAGCAGAAGCTGTACAAATGATGGCTACAATTTCAAAAAGAACAGATGAATTCAAAAAATTCAAACCTGTTGAAATCGATGAAAATGAAGAAGTTACAGTAACAGAAGCTATTTCAAATGGAGCAGTTAGAACATCAAATTTATTAGATGCTAAATTAATTGTATGTTGGACAAAAACAGGAAGAGCAGCTAGAATGATTAGAAAATATGGACCAACTGTACCTATTATTGCTTTAACTGATAATGATCAAACAGCTAGACAATTAGCATTAGTAAGAGGAGTTAGAGCTTACGTAGAAAAAGGATTAGATAAAACTGATGACTTCTTTGCAAAAGCAAGAGAAATTGCAGCTAATCACGAAGAAGCTAAAAAAGGTGATTTAGTAGTATTAGTAACTGGAATTTCTAAAGAAGGAACAACTAATACTTTAAGAGTTGAAAGAGTTGGAGAAAAATAATTATAAAAAATTATTAAGTCTTTATTAGTAAAATTAAAAATGAAAAAGTGAAGAGTAAGTTATTACGATTCACTTTTTTGTTTGTTAGAAGTAAAAAATAGAGGGGAGAAATTTATGAAAAAATTAGATGATTTGATAGATGTTTTTTCAAAATTGCCAGGAATTGGGAAAAAAAGTGCGATGAGAATAGCATTTGATGTTTTGGAAAAAAGTGAAGCGGATATTGATAGAATGATAGGCATAATAAAAGATTCTCATAGTAGTATTAAGCATTGTTCGATTTGTGGGAATTTATCTGAAAATGATATTTGTGAAATTTGTGAAGATGAGAAGAGAAATAAAGAAGTTCTTTGCATTGTTGAAGGTGTTAGAGATGTTATTGCTTTTGAAAATTCTGATACATATAATGGACTTTATCATGTTTTAGGTGGAAAAATAGATCCTTTGAATGGAGTTACGATTGAAGATTTAAATTTGAAGTCGTTGATAAAAAGATTGGATGAGAAGGTTATAAAAGAAGTGATAATTGCGTTAAATCCTGACTTGGAAGGGGAAACTACGACGTTGTATTTGACGAAAATATTGAAGCAGAAAGATGTCAGAGTCTCAAAAATTGCTAGTGGAATTCCTATGGGAGGAAATATTGAGTATACGGATATGGCGACTTTAGGGAAATCACTTGAAGGAAGAATTGAAATTGAATAAAAAAAGAAATAATGAATTCTAAAAAAATAGTTTGACAATAAATGAAAAATGTACTATAATAAACTATAATTAAATATGCAAACTTATCAAGAGAGATATGAGGGACAGGCCCGTTATGAGTATCCAGCAACCTTACAATTATTTGTAAAAGGTGCTAAATCCTGGCATAAAAGTGCGAAGATAAGAATTTTACATTCTCTTCTTTGTAGAGAATTTTTTTTTACAAAAAATTCTTTTAAATAAAAATATATTTTAGGAGGAATAAAAAATGGCAAAAAATATTTATTTTACATCAGAATTCGTTTCACCTGGACATCCAGATAAAATTTGTGATCAAATTTCAGATGCAGTGTTAGATGCTTGTTTAAAAGATGATACTCATGCGAGAGTGGCTTGTGAAACATTTGCGACAACAGGATTAGTTGTGGTTGGAGGAGAAATAACAACAACTACATATATTGATATACAAGATATTGTTAGAAGTAAAATTAAAGAAATAGGATATAAACCAGGAATGGGATTTGACTCAGATTGTGGTGTTATGAATGTTATTCATTCTCAATCACCTGACATTTCGATGGGAGTAGATACTGGTGGAGCTGGAGACCAAGGGATTATGTTTGGTGGAGCAGTTAATGAAACTGAAGAATTGATGCCTTTAGCTGTGACATTAGCTCGTGAAATAATTGTGAAATTGACTGAGTTAACTAGAAATAAAACTTTGGCATGGGCTAGACCTGATGCAAAAGCTCAAGTGACTTTAGAATATGATGAAACAGGAACAAAAATTGAATCAGTTGATACAGTTGTTTTATCAGTTCAGCATGACGAAGAAGTTACTAGAGAAAAAATTGAAAGTGACTTAAAAGAATTGGTTATAAAACCTGTTTTAGAAAAATATAATTTAGATTATTCAAAAGTTAAACATTATCACATTAATCCGACTGGAAGATTTGTAATTGGTGGTCCTCATGGAGATTCAGGATTGACTGGAAGAAAAATAATAATTGATACGTATGGTGGATATTTTAGACATGGTGGAGGAGCATTTTCTGGAAAAGATCCTTCAAAAGTAGATAGATCAGCAGCTTATGCGGCTAGATGGATTGCTAAAAATATAGTTGCAGCAGGGATAGCTACAAAATGTGAAGTTCAATTGTCTTATGCGATTGGAGTAGTTCAACCAACATCTATAAAAGTGGATACTTTTGGAACAGGGATTGTTGATGAAGGGAAAATTGCTGAAGCTGTAGCAAAATTATTTGATTTGACACCAAGAGGAATTGAAAAAGCATTAGAATTGAGAACGCCTAGTTTTAAATATCAAGATTTAGCTGCTTTTGGTCATGTTGGAAGAACTGATATTGATTTGCCTTGGGAAAGATTGAATAAAGTTGAAGAATTGAAAAAAGAATTGTTATAATTTTTTTAAATGAAGTAGCTTATAAGTTGGAAATTTAATATAATTTTTAAATGAAGATGTATTATTTTTTCAACTTATTTTTTTAGAAATATTGTTTAGAAAGATTGAAGGAAAAATAAAATAATTGTTTAGAGGATTATAAAAATTGCATGAAAGGAGATCAGGATAGTTAAATATCCGAGAAAAAATGAAAAAAAATATATTTTTTACATTAATGTTGTTTGTATTTTTAGTGGTGGGATGTTCTAAAAATGTTAATAATAATAAAGAAATGGTAGTTTTTAATCTTGGAAGTGATTATAATACTTTGGATCCACATTTATTTACTGAAATGATAGCAGTTCAAGTGGATTCGAGTATTTATGAGGGATTACTGAGATTGGATGAAAAGGGGAATTATACTGGTGGAGTTGCTGAAAGTTTTAAAGAAAGTGGAAATAAATTGACGTTTAAGTTAAGGGATAATGCAAAATGGAGTAATGGTGAGAAAATAGTAGCAAATGATTTTGTTTTTGCGTTTAAAAGAGTTTTGAATCCTAAGACTGCGGCTCAATTTTCTGAGATGTTGTTTCCAATAAAAAATGCAGAAAAATATTATGCTGGAAAAGTTGGAGCAGATGCTTTGGGAGTTAAAGCGATTGATGATAAGACATTGGAAATTGAATTAGAGCATCCAACAGCGTATTTTAAATATATTTTGACTTTGCCGATTTCTGTGCCTTTAAATCAGAAATTTTATGAATCTAAAGAGAATAAATATGCGGTTAAGTTGGGAGATTTCTTATTTAATGGACCTTATAAAATAGTGAAATTGCAAGAAGATGAGATTTTATTGGAAAAAAATGAAGATTATTGGAATGCTAAAAATATAAGGGTTCCAAAAATAAAATATGTTATTTCAAAAGATTTTAAAGTGGTTGACGATTTGATTAAAAATAGAGAAATAGATATGTCGAGGGTAGAGCCTTACAGATTGGCAGAATATAAGAAAAATAAAGTTTTGGATACGTATTTGAATGGAAGAGTTTGGTATTTGGATTATAATTTAGGGAATAAATATTTACAAAATGCTAAGTTGAGAAAGGCAATTTCGATAGTTATTGATAGAAAAAAATATGTGGATGAAATTAAAAAAGATGGATCGGTTATTGCGAAATCAATTATAAGTAATCAAATTTCAGGATATAATAAAAAATATAGAGAAAATTATCCAGATAAAAATTATTTTAAAGATAATGATATTGAAACGGCTAAAAAATTGTATGCAGAAGCATTGAAAGAGTTAGGAATTAATAGATTGAGATTAAGATTGTTGTCAGGAAACTCGAATCCAGAAGTTTTGGAAATACAATTTATTCAAGAGGAATTGAGAACTAAATTGGGATTAGAGACAGATGCTTCGACTGTGCCATTTAAAGAAAGATTGTCGAAAACTAGGGCTGGAGATTATGATATTGTCTTAAATACTTGGTCGCCGAAATATGATGATGCTTTGTCCTATTTAGATAGATGGAAAAAAGATGATAACTTGAATATGAATGTTTGGTCAAAAGCTAAGTATAATGCGCTAGTAACAGAAATTTCTAAAATGTCTTCTTCTAAAGAAAGAGACAAAAAAGTGAATGAAGCTGAGAGAATATTGATTGATGAAAATGTAATTTCGCCATTATATTTCTCAGTTGAAAATCATTATAGAAATCCTAAGATAAAAGGTATTGTTAGAAGAAGTGTTACTGGAATAGTTGATTTTAGTTACGCTCATTTTTAGAAAAAATTAAGGAATTCATAATAAAAAGAACATGTGTTTTCAAAATTGATTGAATTGCATGTTCTTTTTTTGTACTTTTGTAAACGTAATATTTAAGATTAGAGTGTGTAGAATTTTATATAAACTTAAAATAACTATTATATTTAAATTATAATTATATGTTAGCTTCTTTTATAATATTCTCAATATTTTTAACATTAATATATTCAGTCATATTTTTATCATTTAATAAATTTAACATAAAAGCTCCAATACCAAATTTTGTAGAATATTCGATATCATAGTCATTACATTCAGCGTAAGCTATTCCAGCAACAAGCGCTTCTTTTGATCCAATTAAGATTGGAAGATTTAAATCTGGCAACGGGATGATACCGCTATTATTATGTTCATCCATAAAGAAAACACCTTTTTCTTCAATATAAATGAATACTCGCTTAACACCTTTTTTTATTAGAAATTCTCCAATTCTTCTTAAATCATCATTACCATAAATTCGAATACCAGTTAAAATTTCTGCTTCAAGACCATTACATTTTACGGTATGAAATTTTCCAACAAATTCTTTAATTTTTAAGGCATTGCTTGGAGAGACTGTATATACAAGTAAATTAGGTTTTTTTCGTAAGTATGCTATGTGACTTAATGTTGTTTCGTCTAAATTTGCATCTAGGACAACAAGTCTAGCATTAGTAATTTTCTTTTTGATTGAATTTAAATACATTGGTGTAATATTTTTACAGATGTCTGATGAAGAAATAGAAATTTCTTTTTCTTTATTGTTGTTCAAGATAGAAACAGACATTGTTGTTTTGTTATTCTTTAAAAATATAGAATCTGAAATATTAATATTTTTGCTTTCCAAGTAATTTTCAATTTCTTTACCATATGAATCGCCACCTAAAACTGTTATAAAGTTAGAGCTAACTCCAAGTTTTGAAATATTTTCAGCAATATTTTTTCCAATACCACCATATTTAATTGATATAGCTCCAGGATTTACTTCATTAGAAATAATGCTTTTATACGCTTCTCCCACAATATTTACAGTTGTTTCGCCCATTGTTAAAATGTAAGGATCTTCATTTATGATATATTTTTTTCCTAGAATAATCCCCTTTTTCATAAGATTACTAATGTGAACAGCAATAGAAGTTCTAGCACAATTTAATTTGTCTGCAATTTCTTCTTGTGTTATAAGAGGATTTTCTTTGATTAAATCAATAATTTCTTTTTCTCTTTTTGTCATATTTTGGACTCCCTTCTGTTAAAATTGTTGTGTTTTCTAAACTTTTTATAGTCTTATCAGTTTGATTTCATAAAACTTTCAATATAAATTTTTCTAAAAATAATATGATTTTTGTTTAGTTTTTTCTACAAATTAATTATACCACGAAAAATGAAATAGGCAACCTCAATAGATTTGAAAAAGTGAAAATAAAAGGTTAAATTAGACTAAATTTTATGATATAATTTTAAAATAGACTAAAAAATAGAAATGGTAAAAGAAAGGGAAAAATAGATAGATGAAAAAGGCAGTTATACTAGATACGAGTGCTATTATGTATCGAAATCATTATGCACTAAAAAATATGAGAAATTCAAAAGGAATGTCAACAGGTGCAACGTATGGTTTTGTAAATACATTGGAGGCGATTTTGAGGGAATTTGAGCCAGATTATATTGTTGCTTGTTTGGATGTAAAGAGAAGTGAATTGAAACGTTCAGATGTGTTGGAATCGTATAAGGCTCACAGAGAAAGTATGCCAGAGGAATTGAGGGAGCAACAGGAAGATATTATGGAGCTTTTAGATGGGTATAAGATTCCGAAGTATAAAGTGGAAGGTTATGAGGCAGATGATGTGATCGCAACTTTGGCAACGTTGTTTTCTGAAGATAAAGATGAAGAAATTGAAACATTTGTTTTGACAGGAGATAAGGATTTAGCTCAATTGGTTAATGGGAAAATAAATATTGCGTTGCTAGGTAAAGGAGATAAGAAAAATTCGTTGTTTAAGCATATTAGAACGAAGGAAGATGTAATTAACCATATTGGTGTAGCACCAGAGCAAATACCAGATTATTTTGGATTGATGGGAGATGCTTCTGATGGGATTCCTGGAGTAAGTGGGATTGGTCCGAAAAAAGGGAAAATGTTAATCGAAGAATATGGAAATTTGGAAACGATTTATGAAAAAATTGATGAGAGAAAAGGAAAAGAGAAAGAAAATTTGATAGCTGGGAAGGAATCTGCATTTCTAAGTAGAAGATTGGCGACTGTAAAAAGAGATGTGGACGTCGAGTATGATAAGGAAAAATTGAAATTAGAGGAAAAAGATTTAGAAAAATTGTTGAATTTTTATAGAAAAATGGAATTTAAGAAGTTTTCTTTAGCTATAGAGAGCGAATTGATGGAAAAAGCAAAAGCTGGGAGAAATTTATTTGATTTAAGTTCTACTTCTAATGAAAATTCAAATCCTCAAATGTCGTTATTCCCTAATCAGTTGGTAAGTCAGGAGACAGAGAAGTTTAGAAAAATTAGCTGGGAAAACGGATTGGATGAAATTTCAAAATTAGGAAATGAAATTGGAATTTTTGAAAATGAAATTGGATTGGCTTTGAGTAGTGGTGAAGAAAATATTGTGTTTTTGAATGAAGATTTGAATGGAAATGCGATTAAAAATGAGATTTATAAAGAGTTAGGGAAAAAAAAAATAATTGGGTATAATGTGAAAGAACTTATAAAAAGTGGAATTGATACAAAAGATTATTTTGATGTAATGTTGGCTTGGTATGTTTTGGGGACAGAAAGTCCAATGGATTTGGAACATATTGTGTACACGCTTGTTGAGAGAACATTGGAGAAATTTGAGACAGTGTTTAAAAAGAAAAAAGGAGAAGTTGTTTCTGAAGAAGAAAAAATAGAATTTTTAGGGAAAAGAGCGCTATGTATTAAAAAAGTTGAGAAACAGTTGAAGGATAAATTGATAGAAGAAGGATTGAATAAGATTTACGAAGATTTAGAAAGTAGATTGGTTCCAGTTTTGGCAAGTATGGAATTGGAAGGAATTAAAATTGATAAGCAATACTTTTCAGATTATAAGACTGAGTTGGAAGAAAAAATAAAGGAAGTTACGGAAGAAATTTATGAATTGTCGGGAGAGGAGTTTAATATTGGTTCGCCGAAACAGTTGTCACAAATTTTATTTGAAAAAATGGGAATTGAACCGATTAAAAAGACGAAAACTGGATATTCGACTGATGTGAAGGTCTTGGAAGAGTTGTCGTTGAGAGGGATTCAGATAGCTGGGAAATTGTTGGATTATCGAGGTTATACGAAATTGCTTTCGACTTATGTGGATCCGATTCCAAAATTGGCAGATGAAAATGATAGAATTCACACTACATTTCATCAAAATGGGACTGCAACTGGAAGATTGTCATCGTCAAATCCAAATCTTCAGAATATTCCAGCAAGAACAGATGATGGAATAAAAATTAGAAAAGGATTTATTTCAAAAGAAGGTTGGAGTTTGATTTCATTTGATTATTCGCAAATTGAGTTGAGAGTTTTGGCAGAATTATCAAAAGATGAACATTTGATAGAGGCGTATAGAAAAGGTGAAGATTTGCATGAATTGACAGCGAGAAAAATATTTTTTAAAACGGATGATGAAGAAATAACTAGAATGGAAAGAAGTATTGCGAAAGTGATTAATTTTAGTGTTTTGTATGGAAAAACGCCTTTTGGATTGTCACAAGAGTTGAAAATTACAGTTGAAGATGCAACGAAGTATATTAGAACATATTTTGAGCAATATCCAAAAGTTAGAGAATTTTTAGACAATATTTTGGAAAATGCTAAGAAAAATGGATTTGTAGAGACATTGTATGGAACGAGAAGATATATTTTTGGGATAAATTCTAGTAATAAAAATATTCGAAGTCAAGCGGATAGAATGGCTGTAAATACTGTAATTCAAGGAACGGCAGCTAATATTATTAAAAAAGTTATGATTGAATTGTATGAACGATTTAAAAATGAAAGTGATATAAAAATGTTGTTGCAAGTGCATGATGAGCTGATATTTGAAGTGAAGGATGAAGCGATTGAGAAATATTTAGAAAAAATTGAAGATATTATGGAAAATACGATTGTTTTCAAAGATGTTCGATTGGAAGCTAATGGTGCAAATGCAAAAAATTGGGGAGAACTAAAATAAAATATAGGAAGGTAATGAATGAGTAATTTTGAGAAATATTTAAAGGGAGTAAAGGCTGGAATTGGTATGGGTGTAGCGTTTATTCCATTTGGATTGACAATTGGGCTGATTGCTAAAAGTAATGGAATGCATACACTTGTTACTGCAGCGTTGTCGTTTGGGATTTATGCTGGAGGTTCAGAAGCGATGTTGTTGAAAATGGTTTATGGACAGCATTCTACAGCATTAGAAGTAGTAATTTCAGTTTTTATGATAAATTTGAGATATTTGTTATTGAATTTATTAATTTTTAGGCAATTAAAAAGTGGAACAAAATTTTGGAAGAAAGTGTTGGTTGGAATTGGGTTGACTGATGAAACGATAACCTATGCGATTTTAAAAAAAGAAAACTCACCTTGGTATATAATTGGATTAAATACACTGCCGTATATATGTTACGGTGGAAGTTCGGTGTTGGGTTCATTGTTTGGAGATTTGATACCAGAAGTATTTAGAGCGAGTATGAGTTTTATACTGTATTCGATATATTTTAGCTTATTGATAATGTCGCTCCAAAAATTGCCAAAATTTTTTGAGGTTATAATTTATGTAATTGCAATGAAATTGTCATTTATGTATTTGCCTGGATTAAATATGGTAAGTAGCGGTTGGGCGATGATAATAATTATGATAAGTTCAAGTCTGATTTATGCAGTTAGGCATAGAAATGAAGAGGTGGGAGAAAATGAGTAATTTAGAAGTTCTTAAAATAATCGTGGTATCGGCATTGGTGACAGTAGCATTAAGATTGCTACCACTGTTTGTAAAAATTCCAAAAAATCCAATATTAAATAAATTTTTTGAGGCATTACCGTATTCAGTGTTAGTATTAATGGTATTTCCAGATATTTTTACTTCAGGAGGAACAAGTACGTATGATGTGGTAAAAATATTGATAGGAATGGCTATAGTGGCTTTTTTATCACTAAAAAAATATGGATTGGGAATTATTGTTACAATATCATTAATTATGATATTCTTGTTTGATTTGGCGAAAATTTATTTGGGATAAGTTTTTGATAAAAAAGCAACTCATTATGGAAAAAAATCTGTAATAGAGTTGTTTTTTTTTAGAAATATGATATCATATAAGTGATAGAAAATTTCTCAATTCAAATGTAACAATGATTGAATAATTTACTAATCAGCACAGAAAAAAAGATAACGAGGAGAGATTAAAATGGGAAAAAATCGTAATTTTGAGCAAAAATGGTGGCATAAATCGGTGGTGTACCAGATTTATCCAAAGAGTTTTGAAGATACGACTGGGACCGGTCAAGGAGATATAAAAGGAATTACGCAAAAATTAGATTATTTGAAGAAACTTGGAGTGGAAGTTTTGTGGCTAACACCGATGTATAAATCGCCTCAAAATGATAACGGATACGATATTAGTGATTATTACAATATTGATGAGAGTTATGGGACAATGGAAGATTTTGAGGAAATGTTGAACGAAGCTCACAAAAGAGGATTGAAAATAGTGATGGATATTGTTATAAATCATTCTTCGACTGAAAATGAATGGTTTAAAAAATCTGAAGCTAGAGATCCAGAATTCGAAGATTTTTACATTTGGAAAGATCCAGTTGATGGAAAAGAACCTACAAACTGGGAATCAAAATTCGGTGGAAATGCTTGGCAATGGAGTGAAAAGAGAGGACAGTATTATTTACATCTATTCGATGTTACTCAAGCTGACTTGAATTGGGAAAATGAAAATGTTAGAAAAAAATTGTATGAAATGATTAGATATTGGTTAAATAAAGGAGTAGATGGATTCAGATTTGATGTAATTAACTTGATTTCAAAAGACCAAAGATTCTTGGATGATGATGGAACTGATACTAGATTTGTGCCTGATGGAAGAAGATATTACACAGATGGGCCTAGAATTCATGAGTTCTTGAAAGAATTACATAAAGAGGTATTTGGAGAAAGTGATTTATTGACAGTTGGAGAAATGTCATCTACTGCCATTGAAAATTGTATAAAATACTCAAATCCTGATGAAAAAGAACTTGCTATGACATTTTCATTCCATCATTTAAAAGTTGATTATCCAAATGGTGAAAAATGGGTAAAAGCACCGTTTGATTTTGTACAATTGAAGAAAATATTATCTAAATGGCAAATTGGGATGTATGAAGGGAACGGATGGAATGCAACTTTCTGGAATAATCACGATCAGCCAAGAGCATTGTCAAGATTTGGAAATGATAAGGAATATCACGATGAGTCAGCAAAAATGTTAGCGACAGTTCTTCATGGATTACAAGGAACACCTTATGTTTATCAAGGTGAAGAATTTGGAATGACAAATCCATATTTTGATAAAATTGAGAAATATCGTGATGTTGAATCGACTAACATTTATAAAATTTTGTTGGATAGAGGATGTTCTGAAGAAGAAGCTATTGAAATTTTAATGCAGAAATCAAGAGATAACTCAAGAACGCCTGTTCAATGGGATGACTCTAAAAATGCAGGATTTACGGAAGGAACACCTTGGATTTCAGTTCTAGAAAATTACAAAGAAATTAACGTGAAAAAAGCATTGGAAGATTCAAATTCTGTATTCTATCATTATCAAAATTTGATTAAATTGAGAAGAAATGAAGAATTGTTGATAACTGGAAGATATGAAGATTTTGATATTGAAAATGAAAAGGTTTATGCTTATAAGAGAGTTGGAGAAAATGCTGAATTAATAGTAATTTCTAATTTCTATGATGAAACTTGTGAGTTTGATGTTAAAGAATTGAATTTAGAAAATGCGTCAATTTTATTGTCCAATTACATTGAAGGGCCTAAAATTTCAAATGATAAAATTATTTTAAAACCTTATGAAAGTATTATTTTTAAAAAAGAAAAATAGAAAGTGAGAAGAGATGAAAGCAGAAATTTTGTGCGTAGGAACTGAGTTATTAGTAGGAGATATTTTGAATACTAATTCTCAGTATATTTCAGAGAAACTTACGAGTATAGGAGTAGATTTATATTATCAGACTACAGTTGGCGATAATTTTCAGAGAGTGAAAGATTGTTTGAAAGTTGCGTTTGAGAGAGTGGATTTGGTAATAACTAGTGGTGGATTGGGACCAACTATTGATGACATAACAAAAGAAGTGGTTGCTGATTATTTTGGAGAGGAATTGGAGGTGAATTCTAAATATTACGATAAAGTTGTCCAAAAATATGCTGAAAGAGGTTTTGGAAATGATATTGCGAGTGGTGGAGAAAAAGAGGCTTCGATTATCAAAGGTTCAAGATTGCTTGAAAATGAGGTTGGATTGGCTCCAGGATTTTTCTTTGAAAAGGAAGGTAAAAAAATAATTGTGTTGCCTGGACCACCTAGGGAGTTTACACATATGGTTGATAATGAAGTTTTACCGTTGTTGAAGGAATATTCAGATAATACGCTTTTAATGAGAACGCTTGAAATTAGAGGTGTTCCTGAAGGGAAAATTGACGATAGATTGAAGGATTATTTTGAGATGTCTAATCCTACAGTTGCTCCATATGCGAAAGAAAAATGTGTACATGTGAGAGTGGCAATGAAAGGTCCTGTCGAAAAAATACCAGAAATTGAATCAAAAATAGATAAAATTATAAATGAGATAAAGGAAATTTACCCTCAAGCAACAGAAGTAAAATAATTTTTTAAAAAATGTAAAAAAATTGAAATCACTATTTGCAAAAATTGAAAAATAATGTATAATTATATTAGTAGAATAATTTTATTAGGAGGAAAAATGAAAAGGATTTTAACAATTTTCGGTTTAATGGCTACATTAATGATGTTCGTTGTAGCTTGTGGAAATAAACCAGCAGAAGGAGAACAAGTTAAGGAAGGAAAAACAGCTTCTGAAACTAAAAATGTTAAGAAAAACATAGCAATTGTTTACTCAACTGGTGGTAAAGGAGATAAATCATTTAATGATTCTGCTTTTAGAGGATTACAAAAAGCACAAAAAGAATTGGGAATCACTTTTAAAGAGTATGAACCAAAAGATCCATCATCAGAAGCAAAAGACATTTTGATGCAATATGCTGAATCAGGAGAATATGATTTAATTATTGGTGTTGGATATACAATTAAAGATTCATTAACAGCTGTAGCACAATCTTTCCCAGATCAAAAATTTGCTATAATTGATGATGAAATTAAATTGCCAAATGTTGTTTCGTTGAAATATAAAGAAGAAGAAGGTTCATTCTTAGTAGGAGCAGTGGCAGCAATGATGACTAAAACTGGAACTATTGGATTCGTAGGTGCAAATGAATCGGACTTAATCAAAAAATTCTATGATGGATACGAACAAGGTGCAAAATACGTAAAACCTGATATAAAAGTATTAAAAGTTTATATCGGTGGAAGTAATGCATTCAACGATCCAGCATCTGCAAAAGCTAAAACAGAAACTTTAATTCAACAAAAAGCTGATGTACTTTATCACGCATCTGGAGCAAGTGGAGCAGGAGTATTCCAAGCTGTTAAAGAAAAAAATGTGTATGGTATAGGTGTAGATTCTGACCAAGATAGTTTATATCCTGGAACTATTTTAACTTCAATGATGAAATATGTAGATAACACAGTATTTGATACAATTAAAAGTGTAGTAGATGGAAACTTTAAAGCTGAAACAAAAGTGTTTGGTATAAAAGAAAATGGAGTTGGAACTACTAATTTTGAATTTACTAAAGATAAAATTGGAGAAGAAAATATTAAGAAATTAGAACAAATTAAACAAGATATTAGAGATGGAAAAATTGTAGTAAAACCATAATTTATTAAAACTTTATCGAGTATCTTGGAAAAAGCAGGATTTATGTCCTGCTTTTTATTTTTATCAAAAGACCTTGTTATTTTATACGTGAATCTATTTAAAATTAAATTACTAAAATTCTATAAATTTAGGTTTTGAGTGAAAAGACATAGTTTTTGAGTTTGATTTTAAAGCAGTTTTACTATAATTAGAAAAAATAATGAGATAAGAAATCGTAACTTTGAATAAGTATTAGATAAATAAGAAGAGGAGAAAACTATGAGAATTGTAGATTTAATTGAGAAAAAGAGAGAGAAAGAGGAATTGACAAAAGAGGAAATAAAATTTTTATTGAATGAGTATTTGGTGGGGAATGTGCCAGATTATCAGATGTCAGCATTTTTGATGGCTACATATTTTAATGATATGACAGCTGGAGAATTGTTGGAATTTACGATGACGATGAGAGATTCTGGGGATATGGTTGAATTTGACGATGTTGATAAATTTTTGGTAGATAAACATAGTACAGGTGGGGTTGGAGATAAGGTTACGATTGTTTTGGCACCGATTTTGTCAGCACTTGGAATGGGAACTACGAAATTGTCTGGAAAAGGTTTGGGGCATACAGGTGGAACGATTGATAAATTTGAATCAATAAAAGGTTTTAAATTTTCTAAAACGAGAGATGATGTTGTGAAAATTGCGAATAAAACGGGGATTGGATTGATGGGATATAGTGATAAAATTGTGCCACTTGATAAGAAAATCTATGCTTTGAGAGATGTGACTGCAACTGTACCGAGCATTCCGTTAATTGCAAGTAGCATTATGAGTAAAAAATTGGCGATTCAGTCTGATGTGATAATTCTTGATGTAAAAGTTGGTGACGGAGCCTTTATGAAAGATATTGATCACGCAAAAGAATTGGCAAGAAGAATGATTGAAATTGGAACTGGAGCTGGAAGAAAAGTAAAAGTCGTTTTAAGTAATATGGACGAGCCATTGGGATATTCAATAGGAAATGCGAATGAAATTATTGAATCTATTGAAATGTTGAAAGGGAATGCACCTGAAGATTTGAAAGAGGTTGTTTACACGATAGCAGAACTTGCATTAAAGGCGAAAGGTGAAATTACAGAGTTGTCAGAAGGAATAGAAAAAATAGATGATGTGATAAATAGTGGATTGGCATTATCTAAATTGAGAGAATTTATTACTGAGAGTGGTGGAAACGGAGATTTGGTTGATGATTATTCAATTTTACCAACTGCTAAGAATAAAATGGAAGTATTTTCTAATAAAGAAGGATACGTTTCTAAAATAAAAGCAGAGGAAGTTGGAAAAGCTGCAATGATTATTGGAGCTGGAAGAGCTACAAAAGAAGATGAAGTTGACCATGCTGTTGGATTAAAGATTTTAAAAAAAGTTGGAGATAAAATAGAAAAAGATGAAAAAATCGCTGAAATTTATTACAATGATGTGAAAAATGTGGAAGATTCTAAAAATATGATTTTGGATGCGTATGTTCTTCAAAATGAAAAGGTTTTAGAGCCAAAAGCGATATTGGAAATAATTGAATAATTGTTTGAAAATTTGTGATAAGTTGTAAAATATTTAAAATTTTGATTGTAAAGGTTGATTTTGGTATAAAAATTTAGAGAGTATTCCTTAATTTGAGAGGTAATTATAGAAATAAATAAATATAGGAAGGAGCATTAAAATTGGACGATAAAAAATTAATGATTTTGGAAGAAAAGTTAAAAAATGAGTTGTCAGAAGATAAAATAAATTATATAAACAAATATAAATTAAAATTAAATGATAAAAGGCAATGGATGACGACTAAAAATAATGTTCCAGAAAGAGTTTATTTTTCACATAATTTTATTTTGAAAAATACAATATTAGAAGTTATTTTTAGAAAATATCAATTATGTTATGCAAAATTAAAATACTTCAGGGAAAATCTTGATAAATTTTCATATTTTAAATATGATCCAAAATTAGGATTTATTGAAACAGAATTTTGGGATATCGAGTTCTTTTGTCATAAAAAATCTGGAAAATATATTGACTTGAGATATTTGCAACAAATAACAGAGATAGAGGTGTTTTTAGAATTTGTAAATTGGCTAGAAAATTTATAGTGGAGGAGAATTATTTAGAAATTAGAAAAATATTTTGAAAAATTGAAATAGATCCCATTTTTTGATATAATTTATTCATTAAAGTAAAAATTTTAAGAATAATCGAGGAGGGTTGTTATGATAAAAAGAATAGATACAAAAAGTGGGAAAACAATTTCGTATGTATATAATTTGAAAGATGAAGATTATAGAATCGTGTCTGAAAGATTAGAAATGGATGAAGAAAAGATAAAAAATGTAATTGATGAAGAAACTTTTACTCCGAGAATTTCAAAATCAGACTGGGAAATTTATAAATTGTATTATCCGACTGTGAAGAAACCTGTGATAGATAAAGAGGTTACATCTTACGAGATTAATCCAATTGTAATTTGTATGAGAGAGGATAGGGTTGTCATTTTAGATGATGACTATTTTGAAGATTTTTATGATTTTGTTGAAGAATATGCTGAATTGAGAGATGATGTTCTTGAGGAAAATCGTTTTTTTCTAAATATGCTTCATAAAATTTCTCAAAGTTTGTATAAACATGTACGACTTTTGATTGGTGAGCACGATAATATTGAAACAGTTTTAAGGGAACAGCAAAGCAATGAAAAATTGATTTCATTATCGGAAGTGGAGCAAGGCTTTTATGTTTACAATATTGCAATGAGAAACTTGGATTATGTCGTTGAGAATTTGAAAGAAGATAAACAATTTCAGCAATATGAAGAATATATGACAAGAATTTTACAGGAAATAAACTTTACACTTGATTTATCTTCATCATACTGTGAAATTTGTAAAACAACAAGGGAAACATACTCTTCATATATTGGAAATAATATGAATATTACAATGAAAGTTTTGGCAGCGGCGACAATACTAATCACAGTTCCAAATATGATTTTTGGATTTTACGGAATGAATGTGAAGTTACCGCTTCAAGACACAGGATTTTTTGCACTTGGAATAATTTTTGTGATAATGGTAGTTTTGATGGTTGTGTTGTGGAAGTACTTAGAAGATAAGGTTTTGTAATAATATTAATGCTAAAAAAATTATTGAAAATTTAAAAATTTAGTGGTATAGCATTAATGAATAGAAGTTTAAGATAAAAAATAAGAAGAAACTAATTTTTTATGTACATTTAAAATACTAAAAAAATGATTTTTTGTAGATTATAAGAAATAAAATATTTAAATATTAAAAAGGCTGGATTTTTTCTAGTCTTTTTTGTTTAAAATAAAGTTGCTAAAAGGGGAAAAAGTCGGTATACTTATAGTAGAATAAAAACAATAAATAACAAATTAAAGAAGGGAATGGTAATGATGAAAATAAGCAAATTTATTGATCACACAATTTTGAAGGCGAGTGCTACGAGAGAAGATATAAAAAAATTATGCGATGAAGCGAGGGAATATGGATTTTATTCAGTTTGCGTGAATGGGGCAAATGTTGAGTATGCTTTTAGTCAAGTTAAGGATAGTGATGTAAAGGTTGCAGCAGTAGTTGGGTTTCCTTTGGGGGCTATGGCGACGGATGTAAAGGTATTCGAGGCGAAAAAGGCGATTGAAGAAGGAGCTTCAGAAATTGACATGGTTATTAATGTTGGAGCATTGAAAGATAAGGATTATGAATTGGTGGAAAACGAAATTAGAAGAATTAAGGAAGCGATTGGAAAAAATGTCTTGAAAGTGATTATTGAAACTTGCTATTTGACTGATGAGGAAAAAGTGAAGGCGTGTGAATTGGCTGTTAATGCTAATGCTGATTTTGTGAAAACTTCGACAGGTTTTGGAACTGGAGGGGCTACATTTGAAGATGTGGAACTTATGAAAAAAACAGTTGGAGATAAGGCTAAGGTTAAGGCAAGCGGTGGAGTGAGAGACTTTGAGACTGCGAAAAAATATATTGAATTGGGTGCTGAAAGATTGGGAACAAGTTCTGGAATTGCGATTGTAACTGGGGCTGAAAACAAAAGTTCTGGATATTAAATTTTGAAAAAGTATTTTTTTCTTTGAATAAAAAAATTATGATAGCAAGGGGTCAATGCCCCTTGTCAAAAAATTATAATTTTTACAAATAATAAATTTTCTAAAAAAAGGTGGGAAAGATGAAAATTAAAAATTATTTATTTTTTGTGTTTTTGCTATTGATTTCTGTAATTAGTTTTGGAAGAAATACTAATGCTCAAGAAATTTTATTGACTGATAACGGTGTAATTTTGAATTTAAGAGGGATTTTTAAGATGGATTGGGATAAAAGTGATCCAAATGTTCCTTGTTTTGCGACAGGATATGGTGAAATGCTATTTTATCCTGAAAATAAGGATATTGTGAATGGGAAACCGTTAGTTTTGAGGTTTAGAAATTTTGACTATAATAATCCAGATATGAATGTGGATTATGAAAAAGAAGCGTCTAAGGAAGAGAA
Organism: Leptotrichia sp. oral taxon 221; assembly: GCF_018128245.1. Lineage (NCBI taxonomy): Bacteria > Fusobacteriati > Fusobacteriota > Fusobacteriia > Fusobacteriales > Leptotrichiaceae > Leptotrichia > Leptotrichia sp. oral taxon 221. Next base: position 1,226,455 of record NZ_CP072378.1, on the reverse strand, counting down.
AATTATTACTGAAACATTGAAGAAAAATTTTCCAGAAGAATATCAAAAAATGCAAAAAATTCGTAAAGGGAAATTTGAAGTTCCAGCGACAGTTAAGATAAAAAAAGTTTTGCCGTATACAGAATGTGATTTTACGACTGTTTATGCTTATGCTACAGAATTAAAGAGAGTTGATGGTGCGAAATCGAAAATTACTGAAATAAAAACGAAAAAATCGAAGGATTCTGAAGAAGAATTTTCAGATCCGAATGAACCTTTTGATTTAAAAAAATATGAAGTGAGTTCAAAGGATGGATATGCGAATTTGCGTGAAAAACCGACAACAAACTCGAAAATTATTTCAAAAATGGATAACGGAACTGTTGTGAAATATATTACAAAATATGGCGACTGGTATTATGTTTTTGATGTTGAGTATCCTGATGAAAGTAATAAACTCTCAAAAACAAAGGAATATCGAGGTTTTATCCATAAAAGCCAGTTGAAAAAATATGTTGATTAAAATTTGAAAATATTTGAAAATATAAGAATTTCATACAAAAATTTTATACTAAATATCATTTGAAAAATAGGAAAATATTTTATTGATTTTTTGCTAAGGAGTTTTGATCTCTCATTAAATAGAATTTATACCTAATGGGAAATAGTATGGAAATATAGAAAAAAAGGAAGAGAAAAAATGACTTTTAAAGAAATAGAGAAATTTTACAAGAAAGACACGATTACGGTAGCAAAGGAGTTACTTGGGAAAATTTTGATTTTAAAGAATGAAAATGAGATATTTGCTGGATACATTGTTGAAACAGAGGCGTATTTGGGTGAATTTGACAGAGCGGCTCACGGTTACGGGAAAAAACGGACTCCAAAAGTAGAAGCGTTATTTGAAAAGGCTGGAACTGTTTATATTCACTCGATACACTCTCATAAAATGCTAAATATTGTGACTTGTGAAAAAGAAAATCCGCAAAGTGTATTAATTAGAGCAATAGAGCCAATTTTGAATGTCAAAAGAATGGAAGAAAATCGTGGAAAAAGTGGAATTTTAGTAAGTAATGGTCCAGGAAAATTTACAAAGGCGTTTGGAATTGACGATAGATTCTACAAGACGGAAATTCAGATTGTTGAGAAAAATATGTTTGAAATTGAAAATTTTTCTGAAAAATTAGAGAATAAAAATTTTAAAATTAAATATGATATTTCTAAAATAAATGAGAAATATTTGTATCTTGATTTTGAAAATGCTAAAATTCCTAAGAAAATAGGTACTTCTTCGAGAATTGGAGTTCCGAATAAAGGTGTTTGGACTGAGAAAAAATTGCGATTTTTTGTGGAAGGAAATAGGTTTGTTTCAGGGATGAGGAAAGCGGATATGAAAGATGATGTTTGGGAGTGAGATATTTTTATTGTAATTTTTGTTTGAAAAGAAATTTATAAAATTGAATTTGAATTGAAAGGAGAATATGTGAAGAAAAATATCTTAAAAGTATTGTTATTTCTAGTTTTGGCAAATGTGGGATTTGGAGATGCTGCTCAAATTTTAGGAGATTATTATTCGATAGATAAAGGTAAGGTTTATTATGAAAGTAAAATTTTAAAAGGAGCAAATCCGAAAACTGCTGAGTTGATAGGATTTTCTCTTTTAAAAGATGATAAGAATGTTTATTATAGGGGTAAAAAAATAAAAGATGTAAAAATTAAAAATTTTGAAAAATTAGGGCAGAATTATTGGAAAAATGATAATAAAATTTATTATCGGGATGAAAAAATAGAAAATGCTGATATTATGAGTTTTAAAGTTTTAAATGAAGATTATGCGAAAGATAAAAATCATATTTATAGAGGAAGTGAAGCAATAGATTCTTCATTATCTGGAAAAATTAAAGATCCTGAAACATTTGAATTTTTGCCAAATGGAATAATATACGGTATATTGTATGGAAAAGATAAATACAATGTATATTATATAAAAAATAAAATGTTAAACTGTTTTGATTCATCCTATTTTATTTATGAAGTAAAAAGAATTAATAAAGATAAAGTAGAAGTTCTGAATGATTGGTTTATAAAAGATGATAAAAATATTTATTTTGAGGGAGAAATTTTAGAAGGTGTAGATTATAATACATTTGAAGTGCTTCCAAATGGAGAAGGAAAAGATAAAAATCGAAGTTATGAATATTTGACTAAAGATGAATGGAAATGGTTTTAAATAACAGAAATTAATTATTTATAAAAATAAAATAAAAAAGATAGGAAATAAAAATGGAATTTAGAATTATAACATACAATATTTTTGGAGCAAGGCTTACCAATGGAAGGGAACTTGCTCGGAGCTTAAAAAAGTATAATCCAGATTTTATCGGACTTCAGGAAGTTGATAGAAATACAAAAAGAAGTAAATTTCGGGATGTTTTACAGGAAATGGCACAGGAATTGGGTTATCATTATTATTATTTTCAGAAAACGATGGATTTTGATAAAGGTGAGTTTGGAATTGCGTTTATTTCAAAGTATGATGTGAAAAATATTTATATTCATCAACTACCTGGTAAAAGCAAAGAAAAAAGGCAAGTTTTGGCAGCTAGATTGAATACTTCAAAATTTAAAAAGAAAATTTTAGTTGTGAATACACATCTTGATAACAGTTTGGACAATAAAAATGAGGAATTGGATGATTTGTTTACTGCAATTGAGGAATTTAAGGGCGATGTGAAGTTTTTGTGTGGAGATTTTAATCTTTTGCCAACGACAGAATATTATGCGAAAATTAGGAAAGATTGGAATGACAGCTATTTTCAAGGTAGAGATTTTGAAAATAAGAAAAACTCAGAAAATAGGGAGCTTGAAATGCCTAGAATTGATTATGTAATGGCAAAAAAAGGGACAGATTACAAAGTAAAAAAGAGTTTTTATATTAACGATGATTCAAGGGATTGGACTAAATTGTCGGATCATTTGCCGTATATGGCGATTTTTGAGGTGGAGTAAGTTTGTTGGGAATGATTTTGAGATTTTTGAAATAGAGTAAAATTTTGAAATAATGAAGTATTGTTGTAATTTTTGTTGATGTGTGGGAAATAATATTAACAAGAAGTAGAAAAAATGACTGATATTTTGACTGATAAAATGACTGATAAAGAGCTTCAAAGACTGAAAATACTGGAAATGTATTTTGAGAAAAATAATTATATTGATAATAGTGAGACTCAAAAGATTTTGAATGTTTCGGATTCTATGGCGAGAAGATTTTTGAATAAACTTGTAAAAGGTGGGATTTCGGAAGCGATTGGAGAGAAGAAAGGGAGAAAGTATAGGAAGAAATAAAATTTAAATTTTTAAATATTTAAGAATTATAAAAAATTATGATAATTCAAGAATAAATTAATATAAACAGGATGAGATAAAATGGATGTAAGTATAATTACTTGGGATGAAAATTATTATGATAGTTGCTACGAGGATTATCTTCAAATTATGAAAAATAATGAGATTGTTTATTATGGATATTGGTATGAATTAATTTTTTATAATGAAGAAGCACGATATAAGTTTGTGTTCGAATTTAATTATGGGGATATAAAAAATAAATGTGATACGGGTATAGTAAAATTTGAGAATAATTTTTTGATGGTTCCATATCGAGAAAAGATTTATCAGTACGATTATAAATATTTACCTTTAAAATTTACTGAACAGCAGTTATTAAGGTTGATGTCTAAAGAAGAAATAAGTTTAATAAATAAAATTTCTTGTTCAGATATTTTGTTGCAGTGGTTAGGATTGAGTAAATTTAAAGGATATTTTGATACATTTGAAGAATATAAAAAACAATTATTTTATGATATATATTTTATTGATATAGATAAATTAGATGATAATATTGAAAATTTTTTTAAAGAAGTATCGAAACTAAGAAATAGAGGAATAATAAAAATTTCAAAAAATGATTTTGAAATCGTTAAGGCTTATTTGAATACGGGAAAAATTTGGGAAGCATTTTTGAAAAAGGATGATAAAATATATTTGAATACAGAACTAGATGTAAGCATAGATATAACAGATATTGTAGAGAAATATTATAAAAAATCTTAAAATCAATTGTTTTTAAAATAGATAAAAGATATAATTAAATAAAAAAGAAAGGAAGAAAATATAGCAAGAAATAGTAAAATTTGGAGATAAATTATATGGAAATAAAATATTCAAAATTTGAAATTAATATGTGGGATATATTTTTTCTAGTAATATATTTAAGTCATTTATTAGGAGGAATTGATATTTTATTTAATAAAAAAGAAAAGGTTGGAATAATTTTTTTTGTTATTGGAATAAGTTATTTTGTATACAGATTTCTTTTGGTAATGATTATTAAAAGCAAGATGAAATTTGATTTTTCTGATTATGAAGTGAAAATAAAAGGTCTATTTTTTGAGAAAACTATTGAATATAGTGATATAAAAAAATTGATAGTGAGAAAAAATATACTAGGTTCTTATGATATTCTTTTGAATTTTGACAGTACAATAAGTGTTTATAAGTATTTATGCAATTTGATAACTGATGTTTCAGTAGAAAATAATCATGAGAAAAGTTATGTTTTTTGTGATATAAAAAATAAAGATGAAATTTTGGAATATTTTTTGGAGAAAATAGGTTATCCTGAAAAAGAAATTCGTGAAAAAGTGAAGGGAGAAAAATTATATGTGAAATATTCAATTTTTGAAAGATTTCATATGTTGTGTTGTTCAATATTTAGCATAGTATCAATTTTTTCGGTTGGAGTTGCTTGGGGGGATTTAGAATTAATGATTGAACTATTTGTAATAATAATATTATTACTAGTGATGACTATGATAAAATTTTTTAGAAAAGATTATATTATGAAAAGATATAGTAATTACAGTATATCAATATTTGAAAAGAAAAAAGGAATTTATATTGTAGACAGTTTTTTGGAAACAGATGAAAAAGTAGTGATTAATTATGAAAATTATTTTTATAAAAGGGATTATTATTATTTTCAGAATAATGTTATGCCTAAAAATTATAAAAAATATGATAATTGAAATTATAAAAATAGTATGTATTTATATGAATATTACACATGTTTATATTTTCTATTAAAAATAATGATTTTGAAAAGGAATTATCACAATGAAGAATAGGGATTACATTGAAGGGTTTATTGAAGGGGTTTCAATGTGTTGGAATAATGGAATGAAAGTTTGTCCTGAATATACAGCAATATATATTGATACATTTTTTATTGATAATGATAAAAATAATGATTTGAATGAAATAATAAAGAAAAAATTATTGCAGTATTATGAAAGTAGTTCATCTGAAAAAAAAGATGATAATATTAGAAAAAAATTGGAAAAATTGAATATTGTTTTAAAAAAAAATAGAAAATACGAAAAGTTGATAAAACAAAATGAAACAAAAGCTAGTTACGATAGAATTTCTGAATTTATTAAATTGCAAACAGAATTTACTGTTGAGGAAATAATTGAAAATTTAGAAAATAAAGCAGATAAAAAGGAACAATACTGGAATGTAAGACATTTTTTTTATCAAATAACACATTGGTTTGGTGAGCCTGTAAATTTTTATTTAGCGATAAAGAAATATGAAGATATTTTAAGTGAATTTTATGCATATAATGTTTTTTCAGCTGGAATAATACGGTACAAAGAACATTTATTAATGATTGTTTATGGTTCTGATGAATAAAAAAATCTTAAAATCAATTGCTTTTAAAACAGATAAAAGATATAATTAAATAAAAAAGAAAGGAAGATAAGAAAATGAAAAAGATAGAAAGAATAACAATAATAGTTTTAGATAGTGTTGGAGCAGGAGAATTGCCTGATGCGAATTTGTTTGATGACTGTGGGTCAAATACTTTAGGGAATATGGCGAAAGCTCATGGTGGAATGAGTTTGCCTAATATGGGTAAATTAGGACTTGGAAATATTACTGAGATTGAAGGGACTCCAGCTGTGGAAAGTGCTGAAGGGGCCTATGGAAGAGCGATTGAGGTGTCGCATGGGAAAGATTCTACGACTGGACATTGGGAAATTGCTGGTGTGTCATTGGAAAGACCGTTTCCAAACTATCAAAATGGATTTTCAGATGAAGTTATAAAGGAATTTGAAGAAAAAACTGGAAGAAAAGCTATGTTGAATAAGCCAATTTCAGGGACTGTAGCGATTGACCAATATGGAGAAGAACAAATTAAAACTGGAAATTGGATAGTTTACGGTTCGGCAGATCCTGTGTTTCAAATTGCTGCGAATGAAGAAATTATACCATTAGAAGAACTTTACAAAGCGTGTGAAATTGCACTTGAAATTTGTAATGAAAAATCGCCTGTGGCAAGGGTAATTGCAAGACCTTATGTTGGTAAAAAAGTTGGAGAATTTAAAAGAACTGCAAACAGACACGACTTTTCGATTGATCCGCCAAAAGAAACAATGCTTGAAAGATTGGAAAAAGCTGGACTTGATGTAGTTGGAATTGGAAAAACGAGCGACTTGTTCAATGGAAAAGGAATTACAGACAATAGAAAAGCTAATCAAGATAATTTAGATGGAATTAAGAAAACAATTGTGGCATTGAAAGAAGACACAAAAGGTTTAATTTTTACTAACTTGGTTGACTTTGATGCAGTTTATGGGCATAGAAGAAATGTGGAAGGTTATGTGAATGCTTTGATTGAATTTGACAATTGGTTGCCTGAAATCGAAAAGAACTTGAAAGATGATGAAATCTTGATTATCACTGCCGATCACGGAAATGACCCTACTTATAAAGGAACTGACCACACAAGAGAGTACATTCCAATATTGATTTACGGAAAAAATGTTAAAAAGAATGTAAATATTGGAACTAGAAAAACTTTTGCTGATATTGCGGCAACTGTTGAGGAAATTTTATTGGGGACTGAAAAAGAAGGAAGTTTTGCAAAAGAGATTTTGGAAGACTAGGAAATAGGTAAATGTGGGTTAATTGAGGTTAGAAATTATATGAAACGAGAAATTATTGTTGAAAACACCTTTTGGAAATATACAAATGTTTTTAGATAAAAAAGAAGTTGAGTTTAATTTTTCTAAAATTCAAAATTCTAAATCTTTTTTGAAAACTGAAACATATTCATTAAAGTATGAATTTAAAAAGGAAAAAGTTGATAAAACAAGTAAACATTTCTTAAAATGTATTTTAGAAACAAATTTTGAATATGAAGCTTATGTCGAAACTGGAGAAAGATTGGAAGCAATTTCTTTTGAAATTAATAAAGGAAAACTAACAATTGGAACGGTTTCTGGATTATCTATGGTAGAAGTTGACGGGAATAATAATGATTTTGATGTTAAGTATTTGAAAAATGGAATTGAAATTGTAATTTTTAAAGAGACGGCGAGTCAAGAGTTTTGTTTTGGAGTTTCTTTTTTAGGAAATATGAATTTGGAGAATGAAATTCAAACATGGCTTGCGGTTAGTTATGTGATAGAATAAAATAAAAAATAGATTTTAGAATTTAAAAAGGGGGGATTTTATGGGAAAAAAAGCAATACCAATAGGAATTGAAAATTTTGAAGATATAATAAAAGATAATTATTATTATGTAGATAAGTCAATATTAATAGAAGATATTCTTGTAAATAGAGCTGCTGTGACACTTTTTACAAGACCGAGAAGATTTGGAAAAACGCTTAATATGTCGATGATTAAGTATTTTTTTGATGTAAGAAATAAAGATGAGAATAGGAAACTTTTTGAAGGATTGAAAATATTTGGCAGCGAATATATGAGAGAGCAAGGGAAATATCCTGTTATTTTTGTTTCGTTGAAGGATTTAAGGGCGGATACTTGGGAAGATACTTTTGAAAATTTAAAATCTTTTATTTCTGATTTGTATGCTGAATTTGAAGATATGAGAGAAATAATGAATAAGCGAGATAAAATAAAATTTGATAAAATATTTTATGAAGAGGAAAAAGGTGATTATGAAACTGCTTTAAAATTATTATCAAATTATATTTATAAGTATTATGGAAAAAAAGTAATAATTTTAATAGACGAATATGATGCACCAATAATTAATGCTTTTGATAAAGGTTATTACAATGAAGCAATAAATTTTTTTCAAGTATTTTATAGCTCGGCATTAAAAACTAATGATTCTTTGAAATATGGGATTTTGACTGGGATAACTCGGATTATAAAGGAAGGGATTTTTTCTGGATTAAATAATTTGAAGGTAGATACTATTTTAAATAAAAAATATTCAGAGTATTTTGGACTTCTTGAAAACGAAGTAATTAAAATGCTTGATTATTTTGAAATGAAATATAAAATTGAAGAAGTTAAAGAATGGTATAATGGATATATTTTTGGAGATAAAAGAGTTTATAATCCTTGGTCAATCATAAATTATGTCGATAATGGAGAAATAAAAGCATATTGGGCAAATGTTTCTGGAAATACACTTTTAGAAAATATGTTAGATCAAGCGGGAGAAGATGTTTATACAGATTTAAAGCGATTTACTGATGGAGAAAGTATTGAAAAGTATATTTCAGATGGGACAACGATAAAAAGTCTTCTGAGTAATGATGATGAAATATGGCAATTGTTTTTGTATAGCGGATATTTGACGAAGGCGAAAGAGCAAATTGAAATTGATGAAACTTTAGAATATACAAATATTTATAATTTAAAAATTCCGAATAAGGAAATTAGAAAATATTTTGGAAATATGTTTTTAAATAGATTTTTTGGAACAGAATTGAAAACAAGTATTTTGATAAAAGCATTGGAAAATAGAGATATTAAGAAATTTGAAAAGACATTAGGTGAAATAATGGTAAATATGCTTAGTCATTTTGATTTGGATAGTGAAATGGAGAAAATTTATCAAGTGTTTATGATAGGTCTTGTAGGATTTTTGATGGGAAAATATGAGATTATTTCAAATAATGAGAGTGGATATGGAAGATATGATCTTGCAATGATTCCGATAAAAAGTAATGAAAAAGCATATTTGATGGAATTTAAAATTTCTAAAACGGAAAATAGGATGACTTTAAAGGCAGAAGAAGCTCTAAAACAGATTGATGAGAAAAAATATGACACGAGATTAAAGGCTAGAGGAATAAAAAATATTTTAAAGATTGGAATAGCATTTTATGGAAAGAAAGTGAAAGTTTTTAGTAAATAAATTAGATATTTATAAAAAATTTGAAAAATAGCAATTAATTAATAACTTTAAAACAGTAGGTGATAATTATGAATAAAAATGAAGAAGAAAATAAAGAAGAAGAACAAAAATGGCTAGACTGGGCAATTGAACTTCAAAGTCTAGCACAAGCAGGACTTGCTTATGGAAAAGATAAATTTGATATTGAGCGGTTTGAGAGAATTAGAGAGATTTCGGCAGAAATGGTGGCACACAAAACTGAGATTTCGATAGAAAAGGTAAAGGATTTATTTTGTAATGAAGTTGGATATCAGACGCCTAAGATTGATGTGAGAGGCGTGATTTTTGAAGATGATAAAATTCTTTTGATTCAGGAAAGTAATGGAAAATGGGCATTGCCAGGTGGATGGGCAGATGTTTATCTTTCTGTGAAGGAAAATGTGTTGAAGGAAGTTAAGGAAGAAGCTGGGATTGAGGCTAGTGCTGAGATGATTATAGCTTTGCTTGATGTTACAAAAAATCAAGGTAAAAAGATACCGTATGGCATAACAAAAGTTTTTGTTTTGTGTGAATATTTGAGTGGAAAATTTGAGAAAAACATTGAAACTATTGACAGCAGATATTTTGGGATTAATGAATTGCCTGAACTGGAAACAAAGAAAATTACAGCTGAGCAAATAAAAATGTGCTTTGAGGCGAATAGAAATAGGGATGAATGGAAGGTTGTTTTTGATTAGGAGAGAATCCATAATTTTGTGTAAGCTCAAAATATAATACATGATAAAGAATGTCAGGAATTATTTGGAATTTCATAAGTTGAAATTTTTTTAGAAACAGGAATATTGTTTATTCTAATTGTTCTAGAAAGTAAAAAAAAGATTATTTTTATTAGTTTTGAGAGTATTCAATTTTTTTAAAAACTGTAAATCATCTAAATAAATCAATTGTTTTATTATACAAAAATTTGTATTCTCTTAATTTTGAAAATTTATAAAAAATTAGAAAAGGAAAAATAAAAAATGAAAATTAGAAAAGCAACAATTAATGATTTAGAAGAATTGACAAGAATTGAGGCAGAGTGTTTTCCATCTGCGGAAGCGGCAACTGAAGAGAGTTTTCGTGGGAGATTGGAAGTTTATCCAGATTTTTTTTGGATTTTGGAAAATGAGGGTGATAAAATTGTTTCGTTTGTAAATGGGATGGCTACGGATGATGAAATTTTGACAGATGAAATGTTTGAAAATTCTAATTTGCATGATGAAAATGGCGATTGGCAGATGATTTTTGGAGTGAATACGCTTCCAGGATTTAGACGGAGAGGTTATGCTGAGAAGGTTTTGAGAAAAGTTGTGGAAGATGCGAAAAGTGCTGGAAGAAAGGGTGTTGTATTGACTTGTAAAGATAGGCTTGTTCCGTTTTATGGGAAGATTGGGTTTGTGAATGAAGGAGTATCAGAGTCGACTCATGGGGGTGCGGTTTGGTATAATATGAGGATTGTTTTTTAAAAAATTGAGAAATGAAAAAGTAGTATCGCTAAAAAATAGTTAATGTGATATAATAGGTTATAAATTAAAATCAAAAAGAACGGAGATGAGAAATGACAACAGGTGGAATAGAAACTTTTATAACATTTGGAATATATTTACTATTTTTAATGGCGATAGGAGTATATTTTTATGTGAAAACGGATACTCATGAGGAATATATTTTAGGTGGAAGAGGTGTAGGTTACTGGGTAACAGCAATGTCAGCTCAAGCAAGTGATATGAGTGGATGGTTATTGCTAGGATTGCCAGGAGCCGTTTACTTATCAGGATTAAAGCAAGTCTGGGTTATAATAGGATTAATAATAGGAACTTATATAAATTGGAAAATAGTAGCACCAAGATTGAGAATGCAGACAGAAGAGCATGAAGCATTGACAATTCCAACATTTATATCAAAAAAATCAAATGATACGAAAGGTTACGTAAAAACTTTTTCAGCGATTGTAATTTTATTTTTCTTTACAATTTACTCGGCATCAGGATTGGTTTCAAATGGGAAGTTATTTGAATCGTTATTGGGAATTGATTATAAATTAGGAGTATTAGTAGGTGGAGGAACCATAATATTTTATACGTTTTTAGGTGGATATTTGGCAGGAGTTTGGACGGATTTCTTTCAAGGAATATTGATGTTTTTTGCAATTATAATTGTTCCAGTTACAGCATATTTTGTAGTTGGAGGAAGTAGTGCTATTGATGTTGCAATGACTCAAAAGCATATTTCACTTAACTTGTTGAAATATCCAGAAGCACTTAGCATGCCGGTAATTATTTCTGGATTAGGTTGGGGTCTTGGATATTTTGGACAGCCACATATAATTGTAAAGTTTATGAGTATAAAAAGTGTAAATGAACTTTGGAAAGCTAGATTAATCGCGATGGTATGGGTTATAATTTCATTGGTTTGTTCTATTGCAATTGGTATTACAGGAATTGCTCTTTTCAAAAATGTTCAAGATCCAGAAAAAATCTTCATTTACATGATAGGAAAATTATTCAATCCTTGGTTAGCAGGTATTTTATACGCAGCAATTTTATCAGCAATAATGTCAACAATTTCAGCACAATTGCTAGTTGCGTCGAATACCTTGACTGAAGATTTTTATAAATATATCGTTAAAAGAGAAAAAACGAATAAAGAACTTATTTGGGTTGGAAGAATTTGTATTATAATTATTTTTATAATCGCAACATCGTTATCAATGAATCCCAATTCAGAAGTATTGTCGTTAGTTTCATATGCATGGGCAGGTTTTGGAGCTGTATTTTCTCCAGTAATTTTATTTATTTTGTACAAAAAAGAAATGAACTGGAAAAATATTTTGATTTCAATGATTGTCGCTACAATTACAGTAATTTTCTGGAATCAAAGCGGACTTGGTAAAAAAATTTATGAAATTGTACCAGGATTTTTAATAAATATAATTTGTTTATATATTTTGGAAAAATTTAATAAAAAATAGTTTTAAAATTGGAAGAAGTATGATAAAATTGATATAAAACTAGGAGTTATTATCTTGTAAAAAAGAAATAAGTTGATATTTAAAAGATAATTATCATAAATGATAAATTTTAAATGTTAATCATGATATTTTAAATTATTTTCATTATGAGAGGTTATAAATAAATAAAAAAATTTAGGAGGTAAGAAAATGGCGACACCGCATATAGGAGCAGAAAAAGGACAAATTGCAGAAACTATATTATTACCAGGAGATCCGTTAAGAGCAAAATATATTGCAGAAACTTTTTTGGAAGATGTAGTTCAATATAACAATGTAAGAGGAATGTTAGGATTTACAGGAACTTACAAAGGAAAAAGAATTTCAGTGCAAGGTACGGGAATGGGAATTCCTTCAATTGGTATTTACTCTCATGAATTAATTTCAGAATTTGGAGTAAAAAACTTAATTAGAATAGGTACTGCAGGTTCTTATCAAGAAGATTTAAAATTAAGAGATGTAGTTATAGCGATGTCAGCTTCAACAGATTCAGCAATTAACAAATTAAGATTCAATGGAGCCGATTATGCACCAACAGCAAATGCTGATATGGTATTTAAAGCATACGAAATTGCAAAAGAAAAAGGAATGAATGTAAAAGCTGGAAATGTATTTACAAGTGATACTTTTTATGGAGACGACCCTGAAGCATGGAAAAAATGGGCTAAATTCGGAGTTTTATGCGTAGAAATGGAAACAGCACAATTGTACACAACAGCTGCCAAATTAGGAGCAAAAGCTTTGACATTATTAACAATCAGTGATTCGTTCATTACTTCAGAAGTAACAACAGCTGAAGAAAGACAAACTACATTTAACGATATGATCGTAGTTGCTTTAGAAACAGCGATTTCATTGTAATTTTAAAATAAATTAATTTTTTAGAAAAGGTTGTTTAAAAAGTAAAAATATTTTTTAGATAGCCTTATTATTTTTGAAAAAATTAGATGTCGTAATTTTTAAAATTAGGCCCAATATGAAAGGAGAAAAATCATGACAAAACTAAATTTAACAGAGCAAGAAATATTAAATTATATTGATGAAGCGAATAAACTTTTAGAAAAAGCGTATGTTCCATATTCGAAATTTCCAGTAGCAGCATTATTGATAGACGATAACGGGAATGTTCATAAAGGTGTAAATGTTGAAAATGCGTCTTATGGATTAACAATTTGTGCTGAGAGAAATGTTATTCCAACAGCAATAACTCAAGGAATGAAGAAAATTAAATTTTTGGTTGTAACAGGTGGTACTCCAGAGCCAATAAGTCCATGTGGAGCGTGTAGACAGGTAATTTCAGAGTTTTCTGATGATGAAACAATCATAATTTTAGCGAATAAAGACAGAAAATATAATATTTGGTCGATTAATGATTTGTTGCCTTATTCATTTGGACCAAAACATTTATAAGAAAAATTTTATAAGATGCTATTGTAAAATTTTCTTATAATTCAGAAATTATGATAGAATTTCCGTAAAAGAATTTAAAAACAGGTGTACCATATAGTTAGGTTTCAAGTTTACACAAAATTCTGGACACTCTCTTATTCAAACTTTAATAATAAAAATATCTAAAATAAAATAAAAAAAATTGTGTAAATGTAATTATTTTTTCATACATTTACACAAATTTAAAATAATCAATAATTATCTAAAAAAGAATGTTTCCCTGCAGAATTTTTCCAACCAAGCACTTTTTCAATATTAACATTTTGAGTAGACTGGATAATCCGTTTTTTGATATCAGGATTATTTTTCACTAATTGTGCTACTAATTCCTTTGTTTCTCGTCTTTTACTAGAAGTTTTTTGTGCGGCAACAGTACATCCGCAATTCATTGGTAAAATTCCATTATTTCTAACCCATTTAATAATAGATTTTTCTTCCACATAAAATAAAGGTCTAATTAGTTCAATATCATAGTTATCAGATTTTAATTTTGGTAACATAGTTTCAAATTTTCCCATGTAAAACATGCTCATTAATGTAGTTTCCACAACATCATCAAAGTGATGACCAAGTGCCAATTTATTACATCCTAATTGAGTTGCTTTATTGTAAAGGCTTCCACGACGCATTTTTGCACACATGTAGCAAGGGTAATCTTTTGCAATTTTTTCTGCTACTTCAAAAATATTATCATCATAAATCTCGCAAGGAATGTTCAGATGTTTCAAATTATTTTTTAAATTTTGTAGGTTTATAGCGTTAAATCCAGGATTCATCGAGATAAACACAACTTCAAAATTTGTTTTACTAGCTCTTTTTAGCTCTTGAAAAAGTTTTGATAAAACTAAGCTATCTTTTCCTCCAGAAATTGCAACAGCTATCCTATCGCCATCTTTAACCATCTCAAATTCCTTCAACGCTCGAACAAAAGGTGACCACAATTCTGAACGATATTTCTTTTGAATGCTTCTCTCGATATCTTTTAATGGCTGAAGTGGAACTAGAGGTAAAACCGTTTCACAAACAGCACTTCCTAAACTTGTAGAAGCTATTGTTTCATTATTTTTTAAAATTTCCATTATATTCTCCCTTTTTCTTTTTTAATTAAAGTTTCAAAATTGTAGTTGCAAAACTAAAATAAATAACCAGTGTTACAGCATCTGAAATTGTTGTTATCAAAGGTGTTGCCATAACAGCAGGATCTGCTTTTACGATTTTTGCTAAAAGTGGAAGTAAAGCTCCAACTATTTTTGAAATAATGATCGTAAATACAAGTGTTATTGAAACAGTAAAAGCAACTGGAATATTAATTTTTTCAATCATAATTAATCTCAGAAAATTCAGTAATGCTAATACAATTGAAACAATAATACCAATTGAAAATTCTTTCTTTAATACTTTAAAAGCATTTTTAGGCGAAATTTCACCTAATGCTAAAGCACGAATTACTACAGTTGATGATTGTGAACCAACATTTCCTCCAGTGGACATTAACATTGGAATGAAGGCAGTTAAAATTATTGATCGAGCGAGTACACTTTCGTAGCCTTGAATAATGTTTCCAGAAATTGTATCAGAAATCATAAGTACTGCAAGCCACCCAATTCTCTGTTTTGCCATAGTAAAAATATTTGTTTTCAAGTAAGAATCATCAGTTGGAGAAGTAATCCCAGCTATTTTATGGAAATCTTCTGTAATTTCTTGATCTACAACTTCCAATACATCATCAACTGTAATTATCCCCAAAAGTTTATTTTCATGGTCCACAACAGGCATAACAATCAAATCATATTTTTTAAATAAGTCGGCTACAATTTCTTGATCATCATTTGTATTAGCACTTATGAAATTCGTACTCATAATATCACTAACAAGCGTACTATCCTTTTTTGCAATAAGTTCTCGAAGCAAAAGTACACCTTCAAGTTTTCCACTTTCATTCGTAACATAACAAGTATATATATTTTCTTTATCTTTTCCAGTTTTTCTAATTTCTTCAATTGCTTCTGAAACTTTCATATTTTTTCTTAAATCAACATATTCAGTCGTCATAATACTTCCTGCTGAATTATCAGGATATTTTAACAACTGATTTATCAAATGTCGATCTTTTTTATCAGTATTTTTCAATATTTTTTTTACAATATCAAAAGGCATTTCCTCAATGATATCAACAATATCATCAAAATACAATTCATCAAAAAGTTCACGAGTTTCGATATCTGTAGAAGCGTGTATAATTATTTCTTGGTGATCAGAATCCAAATACGAAAACACGTCTGCAGCCTTATCTTTTTTCAGAAGTCTAAAAATCATTATTACAATTTCAGGTACTTCAAACTGATTTATCACATCAGAAATTTCTACTACATTTAATTCATTTAATTGATTTTTTATTTCAAAAAATTTTTTCTCTTTTAAAAGAGACACGATTAGTTTTTTCATTTTTCATCCTCCTTTTATTTCTGTAATTTGTCTAAATTTATTCGATAATTGATTATAAATTTACTTTATAATATTACTTAAAAAAATAGTTGCAAATTTAAAGTAAATTGTAAGTGTTAAAGCATCTAAAATCGTTGTTATTAACGGACCAGCCATAATAGCGGGATCCATTTTTAAAGATTTTGCAACGACAGGTAAAAATGCACCAATTATCTTGGAAATCATAACTACAAAAATAAGAGTGACTGAAACGACTAAAGCCACATTTAAAGGCGTTCTCGTCATAGTTATAAGTCGCAAATAATTAATAGCAGCTAGTACAACTGCCACAATAAACGAGATACAAAATTCTTTTCTTAATATTTTAAATGTATCTTTAGGCTTTACTTCACCTAGAGCTAAGGCACGGACTACAATTGTAGATGATTGAGCACCAGCATTTCCCCCAGTATCCATAAGCATTGGGATAAATGAAGATAAAATAACGACAGATTGAAGGACACTTTCATAATTTTTTATAATTCTCCCAGTAAATGTCGCAGAAATCATAAGAATAATTAGCCAACTAATTCGTTGACGTGCCATTTTGAAAGCACTTGTTTTCAAATAAGATTCTTCCACAGGAGAAATTCCAGCCATTCTATGAAAATCTTCTGTAGCTTCTTGTTCCACAACGTCCATTACATCATCAATTGTAATTATCCCTAAAAGTCTACCTTCCACATCAGTAACTGGAAGCACAATTAAATCATATTTTTTGATAATTTCAGCAACTTCTTCTTGATCGTCATTTGTATGAACACTCACAAAATTACGATTCATAAGATTTTCAAGAATAACATCATCGTCACTTGTAATTAATTCTTTTAAAGAAATTACGCCTTCTAGTTTTCTATCTTTGCTAATTACGTAACAAGTATAGACATTTTCAGTATCCTCAATAGTTTCTCTAATTTTAGAAAGTGCCTGTGATACATTCATATCCTTTTTCAAGTCCATATATTCAGTCGTCATAATACTTCCTGCCGAATTATCAGGATATTTCAATAACTGATTTATCAAATGTCTGTCCTTTGTATCAGTATTTTTCAATATTTTTTTTACAACATTTGCTGGCATTTCTTCAATAATATCAACAATGTCATCAAAATAAAGTTCATCAAAAATATTTTTAGTTTCCACGTCAGTCATAGTATTAATAATCATTTCTTGATGTTCTGTATCCAAATACGAAAAAACATCCGCTGCTCTATTTTTAGAAAGTAATCTAAAAATCATTATAAGTTCTGAGGATTCAAATTGGTTTAAAAGTTCTGAAACCTCTATTGTATTTAAATCATTCAAATATTTTCTAATTTCAAAGTATTTTTTTTCATTTATAAGTGTTTGAATAGTATTGTTTTTCATTGTTATCTCCTTTCTTTTTTTGTTTTTACACCAAAGAATAAGAAGAATAACATTACGAAGAGATTCCCCTTATTCGATATATTTTTGGCTTAATTTTTTCATAAAATTCTCTATTTTTACCAAATAATTCATCGAATTTCTTGACAAATTATCTGGCACGCTACTCGGGACTTCCTCGTTCAAAACATCCACCTCCAAAAATGATTTGTACATAACTATATTTTATGCCAATAAAATTCTACCAAAGAAACTACCTAATGTCAATGAATATAAAAATTATATTTCTCAAATTTAAAAAAATAGTTCACAAACGATGAAAAATGTTGTAAAATAATGATGTAAAATTTTATTTTGAAAATAAAACAACTTAAGAGTTTTTATATAGAAACTAAAAAGCGAGTGTGGTGGAATGGTAGACACGCTATCTTGAGGGGGTAGTGGTTTAGAGCCGTACGGGTTCAAGTCCCGTCACTCGCACCATTATTTATCATTTAGATACTCTGTTCAACATTTCGATTATTTAAATAAATTAGAAACCATAAAAAAGGAAGTGAAAATATGATTGAGATAGAAAAAGAATTTTTAAAAAAACTTATTGATGATAGACATTTTTTGCATATGAATCCAGAATTGTCAGGAGAAGAATTTGCAACAGCAGAATTTATAAAAGAAAAATTGCAAGAGCATAATATAAAAATTATTGAAACAAATTTAAAAAATGGAGTAGTAGCGGAAATTGGGCAAGGAGATAAAGTTGTGGCTTTGAGAGCGGATATTGATGCTTTGCCGATTGAAGAAGAAAGTGGAGTGGCTTATCATTCGAAGGTAAAAGGGAAAATGCACGCTTGTGGGCATGATTTTCATACAATTTCTTTGATTGGAGCAGCAATTTTATTGAAGGAAAATGAAGATGAATTAAAAGGGAGAGTCAGATTAATTTTTCAGCCTGAAGAAGAAATTAATTCGGGTGCTGTAAAAATGATAGAAGAAAATGTGCTAGAAGGTGTTTCGTGTATAATTGGTTTTCATAATAAGCCAGATATTCCAGTAGGTTTTATTGGAATTAAGGAAGGTCCGCTTATGGCAGGAGTTGAGCAATTTGAAGTGGAAATAAGAGGAGTTGGGACTCATGCAGCAGCACCACATAATGGAAATGACCCAATTGTTACAGCAAGCCAAATAATAACAGGATTGCAGTCAATTGTAAGTCGTCACATTTCGCCACTTGAAACAGCAGTTGTAAGTGTTACAAAAATTGAGGCAGGAAAAACTTGGAATATAATTCCTGATAGAGTAAAATTGGAAGGAACTATTCGTACTTTTTCTGAAAAGGTGAGAGAAGAGACAAAAAAATTGTTTGAGCAAATTATAAAAAATTATTCTGCAGCAGTTAATCAGGAAGCTGAAATAAAATGGATTTCAGATGGTTCGCCAGTTGATAATAACGAAAAAATGGCTGAAATTTTAAAAAAAGAAATATCAAAATTTGCTAAAGTTATTGAGCCGGAAATAATGATGGGTGGAGATGATTTTGCTAGATATCAAGAGAAAGTGCCAGGATTATACGCATTCATAGGAACAGGATGTCCATATGAGTGGCATCATCCAAGTTTTCTTATAGATGATAAAGCATTGCCATATGCGATAAACTATTTTATAACAGGAGCAAAAGCTATGTTGGAAACAAACGAAAAATTGAAATAGATTGTTTTTTACAAGTAGGAAAAATTCTTGTTTTGTAGTAATAATCTGATAACATATTTATGTTATAAATGAAAGACTATATATTTTATATATTTCAATGTGTTGACTTTTTTCGAAATATAAATTATAATTGTTACATAAAGATAAATTATAAAAATAAATTTTAGGAGGAAAAGAAATGAAAAGATTTAACGGATTAATGTGCTATCACCATCATCATATGACTTTTGTAAGTTTGTATTAATACTTGTGTAAATGAGGTGCAAGCTTACGTTTAAATTGTAAGAAATTGTGCCTGTGGTAGCTGGTTAAATCTTTTTATTTGATATAGATAAAGAAAGAAGCTCTCAGGATTGAAAAATGGGAGCTTTTTTATTTTAACTTTCTAAAATGAAAAATTTATAACTTTAAAAAATGTCTTAAAATAGTGGAGGTAGAAACAATGAAAAAATTAGTAATGTTAGTGATGTTGGCGCTGTCCGTAATGATGTGTAGCGTTCAAAAAGAAGAGAAAAATGATAGCAAAGCAGCAGAAGGTCAACTTCCTAAAAAAGTTGTAATTGGATTAGATGATACATTTGCACCGATGGGATTCAAAAATGAAAAAGGTGAACTTGTAGGATTTGATATAGACTTAGCTAGATATGTGACGAAAAAATTAAATATGGAAGTAGAATTCAAACCAATAAACTGGGATTCAAAAATAATGGACTTGAACAGTGGAAATATTGATTTAATTTGGAATGGATTGACAATTACACCAGAAAGAGCTCAACAAACTGAAATGTCAAAACCTTATCTTGCTAATAGCCAAGTAATTATAACAAGAGTAGATTCAAATATTAAATCGAAAGCAGATTTAAAAGGAAAAGTAGTTGGAGTGCAAACTCAAAGTAGTGGAGAAGAAAAAGTTAAAAAACTTGGAGAAGATAAAGCGTTTAAAGAATTTAAAGGATATGCACAATATGATCAAGCGTTTTTGGATTTAGATGCTAAAAGAATTGATGCAATTGTAATTGATGAAGCATTTGCTAGATATATTAAAAAAATTAAAGAAGATCAAAGTAAAAAGCCATTATATGTGATCCTGGATGAAAATTATGGTAAAGAAGAAATGGCGGTGGCTGCGAAAAAAGGAAATAAAGTATTGATTGATGCTATAAATAAAGGTATTGATGAAGCAAAAGCCTCTGGAGAATATAATAAAATATCTTCAAAATGGTTTAAATAATAAATAATTGAAAATTTGTTAGAAATAAAGTAAAATAGAAGGATAGTAGGAAGGAAATTAAAAATATGTCATCGTATCAAATATTTATAGAATTATTAAAAACATTACCAAATATAATTGTTTTGTATATTTTAACAGTGTTATTTTCAGTGCCATTAGGGATTTTAGGAGCATTAGCTTATACAGGGAAAAATAAAATTATTCAAGTGTTAGTGTCAATTTATACTTGGGTTTTTAGAGGGACACCGTTAATGTTGCAGTTATTTATTATCTATTATGGGTTGCCGTTTGTACCTATTGCTGGATATAAAATTACGCTAGAACCATATGTTGCTGCTACGATTACATTTGTAATAAATTATACAGCGTACTTGGTTGAAATTATTAGAGGTGGATTTGAGAGTATTGATAAAGGTCAGCATGAAGCTGCAAAAGTTTTAGGATATAGTTATTGGCAAAAAACATTTTATATTATTTTGCCACAAGCAATTAGACGTGTGTTGCCGACTTTAGGAAATGAAGCAATCAGTTTGATAAAAGATACATCGTTAGTATATGTTTTGGCGGTTACAGAAGTTATGAAGAGAACAAAGGAATTGGCAAATACATATTATAATGTAAAACCGTATGTTTGTGCAATTATTATATATTTAATATTAAGCTTTTGTATAGATAGAATCTTTAAAAATTTAGAAAAAAGAAATAAAGTAAGACTTTAGGAGAAATCAATGAAAATAATAGAAGTAAAAAATTTAAAAAAACAATTTGGGAAAAATGTAGTTCTTGATAATATTAATCTAGAAATAAAAAAAGGAGAGGTTGTTTCATTGATAGGGCCTTCTGGAAGTGGAAAATCTACGATACTAAGAAGTATAATTGATTTAGAAACAATTACAAGTGGTGATATCTTAATTGAAGGAAATAACTTAAAAGATAAGAAAATAAAAAAAGAAATGTTACTAAAAACAGGAATGGTATTCCAAACATTTAATTTATTTCCGCATATGTCAGTGAGAAATAATATAGTTAAAACTTTGGAATTAGTTAAAAAGATGGATAAAAAGGAAGCGAATAAAATTGCTGAAGAAACTTTGGAAGTTGTAGGATTGATTGATAAAATTGATAATTTTCCGAGCGAATTATCAGGAGGGCAAAAACAAAGAGTGGCAATAGCTAGAGCGCTGTCGCTTCGACCAGATATTTTGTTGTTTGATGAGCCAACTTCGGCGTTGGATCCTGAATTAGTAAAAGAAGTTCTAGATATAATAAGAAAATTAAAGAATGATAAGATAACAATGTTAATAGTCAGTCACGAAATGAATTTTGTAAAAGAAATATCAGATAAAGTGGTAGTATTGGAAAAAGGAGAAATTTTAGAAAAGGGAGATTCAAAAAAAATATTTGAAAATCCTGATTCGCAAAGGGTGAAAAAGTTTTTAAATACAATTTATTAAGGTAGAATTTGTTCGGTAATTAAAAAATACTAGAAATAAAAAATTGTGTTTTAGTTATTTGGTTATCGAACAAATCTGGTATGTTTAAAATTAGAAAATTAAATTAAATGATAATAGATATTAAAATTTTTTGAAATATTCAAAAAAATAATAAAAATAATTTGAGAGTAGTAGGTGGAAAATGAGTGAAAAATTAATTACTATAAAAAATTTGAATAAAAGATATAATATAGGAACTGATAGAGAAATAGTTGCTGTAGATAATATTAATTTAGAGATAGATAAAGGCGATATTTACGGTATTATGGGACTTAGTGGAGCTGGAAAATCAACTTTGATTAGGTTATTGAATAGATTGGAAGAGCCTACATCTGGAGAGATTTTTGTAAGACATCAAATAGTTCCTAAAAAAAATAAGAATAAGAAAAATAAAGAGAATGAAAATATAACTGAAAAAACATTTGAAAATAAAAATATTTTGGAATTTAAGCCAGTTCAATTGAGACAGTATAGAAAGAAAACTGGAATGATCTTCCAGCATTTTAATTTGTTAAATTCAAGAGATGTTGCTGGAAATGTTGCGTTTCCTTTGGAAATCTCTGGGTGGAAGAAAAAGGATATTGCTAAAAGAGTTGATGAATTATTGGAAATAGTAGGACTTTTAGATAAGAAAAATAGTTATCCAGAACAGTTGTCAGGAGGGCAAAAACAGAGAGTGGCAATAGCTAGAGCGTTGGCAAATAATCCTCAAATTCTTTTGTCGGATGAGGCAACAAGTGCGCTAGATCCGAGAACTACAAATTCGATTTTAGAATTATTGAAAGATATTAACAAAAAATTTGGGATAACGATTATTTTGATTACGCATCAAATGGAAGTTATTAGAAAAGTATGTAATAAGGCTACAATAATGTCTGAAGGAAAAATTATTGAAGAGGGAGAAACAAAAGAAATATTCTTGAATCCTAAATCAGATTTAGCAAAAGAATTCGTTGCGAATATTCCGCATGATGAGTTTAGAAGTGATGAAGAGCTTCTTAAGAGAAGTAAAAATACTGAAACATTGGCATTAAAATTGAAGTTAACAGAAGACCAAGTTAATAGAGCGTTTGTAACAGAAATTATTAAGAAATTTGATGTTGAAATAAATATTTTAGGTGGATTTATTGATAAAGTAAGCAATATTATAGTTGGAAATTTATTGATTGAGATTATGACAAATAAAGAAATAGGGGAAGAAATTTTAGCATGGTTAAAAGAAAATAAAGTAGAATTGGAGGTTTTATAGTATGAGATTTGATTGGATAAAGTTTTTACATTTTGAGAATATGCTGATTCCTTTGTGGGAAACGGTTTACATGGTACTAATTGCAACAGTAGTTTCATTGATAATTGGGTTGCCGATTGGGATATTGCTAGTTACGTCGGAAGCTAAAGGGATTAAGCCAAATAAAACATTGCACAAAATATTAGATGTGATTTTAGTAAATATTACAAGATCTATTCCATTTGTAATTTTAATGGTTTTATTGATTCCGTTATCTAGAAAAGTTGTTGGACAGTCTTATGGAAGCATAGCGTTTATTATACCACTTTCACTAGGAGCTGCGCCATTTGTAGCAAGAATAATTGAAGGTGCATTAAAAGAAGTTAATCCAGGATTAATAGAAGCTTCTAAATCAATGGGAGCGACAACAGGTCAAATGATATTTAAAGTGATGCTTCCAGAAGCATTGCCGTCATTAATTCATGGGTTGACATTGACTATTATTAGCTTGATTGGTTATTCAGCAATGGCAGGAGCTATCGGAGGAGGAGGTCTTGGAAATTCAGCAGTAATTGATGGATATCAAAGATCAAATCCTGAAATAATGTGGCAGGCGACAATAGTAATAATCATATTAGTTCAAATTGTTCAATTTATTGGAGATTTATTAGTAAAAACAATAACAAATAAGAGAACAAGAGCATAAAATTTAGAGGAGGTACAAGAATGAAAAAATTGTTATTAGGATTGGCAGTATCATTATGTTTACTGTCTTGTGGTAAAACTGATAATAAATCAGCTGAAGCAGGAAAAAATGGTAAAGTTGAGAAATTAAAAGTGGCAGCAACACCGATTCCAGCTGGTGAATTATTGAAATTAGTAAAGGATGATTTGTTAAAAGAAGGGGTGGACATGGAAATTGTTGAATTTAATGATTATGTTCAGCCAGATAAAGCATTGCAGGATAAAAGCGTTGATGCAAATTTATTCCAGCACAAACCTTACATGGAAAATTTTGGAAAGAAAAATGGGTTTGAGATGACAGCAGTAGGATCTTTATATTTGCCAACATTATCTATGTATTCAGATAAAGTTAAAAGTGTAGATGAATTGAAAAATGGAGCTACAATAATTGTTCCAAATGATCCTACAAATTTAGCTAGAGCACTATTAATTATGGATAAAAAAGGAATTATAAAAGTTAAAAATAATAAGGATTTTGGTACTAAATTAACTGATATTGTTGAAAATAAGAAAAATTTAAAATTTGTGGAAATGTCAGCTGATCAAATTGCACCAAGATATAAAGAAGTAGATGCAGCATTTATAAATAGTAGCTTTGCGTTAGATGCTGGATTAAATCCAAAACAAAATGGAATTTTAAATGAAGATAAAGATTCGCCATATGCAAATGTGCTAGCAGTATTAAAAGGTAATGAAAATGATCCAAGAGTACAAAAATTGTATAAAGCGTTGCAAAGTGAAAAAGTGAAAAAATTTATACAAGAAAAATATAAAGATGTTATAATACCTACATTTTAAATGATCTCATATAAAATGTAGTAAAATATAGTTGAAAATTGTTATTTTTTGTAAATAACATTAGATTATATTTTGAGAAAATAATTTATATATAAAATATTTTTATAACCAAAATATAATGAAAATTAAAAAAATATTCGATATAATTAAAACATAAAAATAATAATTAAATTTAGGAGGAAAATATGAAAAAACTATTATTAGGATTAACAGCAGCGTTATTCTTTTTAGTATCTTGTGGAGCTAAAACAGATAATAACGCCTCAGCAAAAGCAGATTCAGGAGCAAAATTACAAAAATTAAAAGTTGGAGCATCACCAGTTCCACATGCAGAAATTTTGAAATTGGTAAAAGATGATTTGAAAAAAGAAGGAGTAGATTTGGAAATCGTTGAATTTACAGACTACATTCAACCAAATATAGCAGTTGGAGATAAAAGTATTGATGCAAACTTCTTTCAACATGTACCTTACATGGAAAACTTTGCTAAAGAAAAACATTTAGATTTAGTGTCAGTTGGAACAGTTCATATTGAACCAATAGCAGTTTATTCTAAAAAAATTAAAAATGTTAATGAATTAAAATCAGGAGATACTATTTTAATTCCAAATGATCCAACAAATGGTGCAAGAGCATTAATTTTATTGGATAAAGCAGGAGTTATTAAATTGAAAGATAATAAAAACTTAACAGCAACAACAAAAGATATCGTATCAAACCCTAAAAATATTAAATTTGTAGAATTATCAGCAGAACAAATTGCACCAAGATTAGGTGAAGTGGCAGCAGCTATTATCAACAATAACTTTGCATTAGATGCTAAATTGACATTGAAAAAAGATGCAATTTTAGTTGAAGATAAAGATTCACCATATGCAAATGTTGTTACTGTATTAAAAGGTAATGAAAATGACCCTAGAATACAAAAATTAATGAAAGCATTAAGAAGCTCTGAAAAAGTAAAACAATATATTGCTGAGAAAAACTTAATACCAGCATTTTAAGCTGAATAACCATATAATTATGATTGGATTATAAACAGATAAAAAACTGCTTTGTAAGTTTAGAAAATTAATCTTATGAAGCAGTTTTTATTTGTTTGGTATAAAAAATTACGAGTATAAAAAATATTTTTTATATTATTTTTGCTTTTTTTGTTAAACTTTATTTGAAAATATACCAAAATATTTTATAAATTTTTTATAAAAATATTGGAAAAAGTAAAAGTTTTATGGTATTATATTATGGATAAGTTTTAACAAAGAACGAAGAAAGGAGAATATGAAATGCCTATAAAAATACCAAATAACTTGCCGGCTGTAGATATTTTAGCTAAGGAGAATATTTTCGTAATGAAAGAAAGTAGAGCATTATCTCAAGATATTCGTCCTTTGAAATTTGTTATTGTAAACTTGATGCCGACAAAAATTGAGACGGAAACTCAATTGTTGAGATTGATAAGCAATACACCATTACAAATCGAAGTAACATTATTAAAAATGGATACTTATAAATCAAAAAATGTTTCAGAAGAACATATGGAAACTTTTTATAAAACTTTTGATGATATAAAAGATGAAAGATTTGATGGAATGATTATTACAGGAGCACCGATTGAAACACTTGATTTTGAAGACGTTATTTATTGGGAAGAAATAATGAAAATTATGGAATGGAGCAAAAAGCATGTGTTTTCTGTGTTACACATTTGTTGGGGAGCACAAGCGGGACTTTATTATCATTACGGAATCAAAAAATATCAGTTGAATAAGAAAATTTTTGGAATTTTTCCTATTAAATTAGAAGAAAAATATGAGAACAATGAATTGTTTAGAGGGTTTGATGAAATTTTTAATATGCCACACTCAAGACATACTAAGATAGAAGAAAACGATATTTTGAAGGAGCCTGAATTGGAAATTTTGGCTAAATCAGATGAAGCGGGAGTTAGTATCATTAGAAGTAAAGATAAAAGAAAAATTTTCTTAACAGGACATTTAGAATATGATCGATTTACTCTAGCAAAGGAATATGAAAGAGATGTAAGTCAAAATAAAAAAATAGATGTACCATTCAACTATTATCCAGAAGATGATCCTACTAAAAAGCCTATTTTTAATTGGAAAGCACATGCAAATCTTTTATTTGTAAACTGGATAAATCATTATGTATATCAAGAAACACCGTACAATTTAGAAGAGTTGGAAAATTTATAAAAATAGAAGGAGTAAAATTTGAAGGGATTTAAAGAGTTTTTAGAATGGGAAAATTTATCTCGTTTTTTAAAAGAGAATGCGTTTAAAATCGTAATAATGATTGTAATTTTTAAAATTGCAAAATATGCTAAAAAACATATAGATAAGGTAATAAGGATTATACTGGATAAATCACGAATTGATAAAAGTGTTGCTTCTTTTCTAATGTCACTTTATTCAATATTGTATTACATTGTATTAACTTATGTTTTAATTGATATACTTGGTATAAATACATCTTCGATAACAACGTTTTTCAGTGCAGCTGGAATTGTTTTAGGGATTGCATTTAAAGAAACTATTGGAAATTTTGGTGGTGGACTGATAATATTGACTTTTAAGCCATTTAAAGTTGGAGATATGATTGAGTATAATAATTATGTGGGAGAGGTTAAGAGTATAGAAATGTTTTATACTAAGATGAAAACCCCTCAAAATGAGCTTGTGATTATTCCAAATGGGATTATTACAAATACAGAGCTTAGAAATATGACTAATGAAAAAGTTAGAAGACTTGATATGATTATCGGAGTTTCGTATAATAGCGATATTAAAAAAGTAAAAGAAGTTTTAAATGATATTGTTAAAGAAAATATCTTTCGAAAAGATCAGAGATCAGTTGAAGGAAATAATGAGAAAGAACACTATATTTTACCAGTTCCAGAACCAACTATAGGAGTTGTAGAATTAGGGGAATCATCAGTTAATTTTAATATTTTTGTTTATACAAAAAGTGAGAATTATTTTAATTTGAAATTGAAATTAAATGAAGAGATAAAAATTCGATTTGATGCAGAAAATATAGAAATACCGTATCCACAAATGGATGTTCATATTAACAAGTAAGTTAAAGATCGAGAAATATGTAGTAAATAAAAATACAATTTATAGAAATAATCAAAGAGAAAGGAGAAAAAAATGGAGATTAAAACTTTTGTAAATCCTGAAGTTCAAAGTAATAGTTATGTGATAACTGTTAATGACGATACTTATGTTGTAGATCCTGGTGGTAATGATATGACAAATTTAATTGAATATTTGAAAGAAAAAAAATTAAATTTGAAAGCGATTTTGTTGACACATGGTCATTTTGATCATATTATTGGAATACCACAAATGTTGGAATATAAAAAAGTTCCAATTTATGTAAGTGAGAGAGGATATGATTTTTTGTATGATCCAGAATTGTCACTTTCTGTATGGATAGGACAAAAATTCGTATTGTCAGATGATGCAGAAGTTATTAAGGTAAAAGAAGGCGACAAAATTTTTAATTTTGAAATAATAGAAACGCCTGGACATAGTATTGGAGATATTTGTTATTTTGATAGTGATGAAAAAATCTTAATTTCTGGAGATACAATGTTTAGAGGGACATATGGTCGAACAGATTTACCAACTAGTAGTGAAATGTTTCTTTGGAAATCTTTAAGAAAATTATTGAAAATGGATGAGGATATAAAAGTTTATCCTGGACATGGTTTACCGACTACAATTGGTGAAGAAAGAAAAAATTATAGCTAGACCGTTTTATATAAAAAAATAAAGGAATTTAATATGAAAATAATACTACAAAGAGTAAATTCAGCAAAAATGTTTGTTAATGATAAATTTATGTCAGAAATAAAAAAAGGAATAGTTGCTTATATTGGAATTACTCATGAAGACGGTTTAAAAGAAATTGAGTATTGCATCGATAAATTAATTCATTTACGTATTTTTGATGACGAAAATGGAAAGTTAAATTTGTCGTTGGAAGATATTAATGGAGAACTTTTGGTAGTGAGTAATTTTACAATATATGGAAACACGAAAAAAGGGAGAAGACCGAGCTATACTAATTCGGCATCTGCTGAAAAAGCAAAAGAAGTTTATGATATATTTCTTTTAAAATTATCTGAAAAGGGAATAAATTATCAAACGGGTCAATTTCAGCAATATATGAGAATTATTTCTGAAAGTGACGGGCCTGTAAATTTAATAATAGAGACATAATATTGGAGAAGGGAGAGAAGAAATTGGCAAAGAAAACAGTTTTTACGACATTTTGTATGCTATTCGCAATTGGTTGTACGGGGGTGCAAACAAATAATAAATCAAATACATCAAATGATGAGGCAGCGAATTCACTTAGTAATGGTGATAATGATTATCATAATAAAAGTAGACATGATAAAACTTCACATTTAAAAAGAGGTAAATCAGAAGTTATGGAAATAGACTTAGGTGAAAGTTCTAATAGAAGAATTGAAGATATTAATAATGTTAGAAGAGAAGTAGAAGAAGATATTGATAATGAAAGGGTTATGAATATTTCAAGATTGGTTGATAAGACAATGCCTAATTCAGATTTAGTTATAAAAAAATTATCAGAAATTAAAGATGAGCAAGAAATGATTTTGAGTAGAGGAAATTCATCTCAAAAGAAACAAGTTGCTGTTCAAAATAGATTAATAAAGTCTTACAGACACTGGAAAGGGACTAAGTATGCTTTTGGTGGAGATTCAGCAGATGGAATAGATTGTTCAGCTTTCACTAGAAGAGTATACAGAGAGGCTTTCGATTATGAATTGCCAAGAAATACTGTAAGTCAAATAAAGGTTGGGACTCAAGTAAGCAGACAAAACTTAAAACCAGGAGATATTGTTTATTTCAAACCAGATGGTGGTGGAAATCATACAGCTGTTTATTTAGGAAATTCATTATTTTTAAACGCTTCAACATCAAAAGGAGTTGTAATTTCTACATTGGAAAATGTTTACTGGGGTAAAAATTTCAGATATGGTGTTAGAGTTAATAGAGCACAAGAGGCTATCTCGTAATGAGATAGTTTTTTTTATAAAAAATTGAGTTTTTATAGTTGTATTTTGAAAAATTATGAAAAACTTTTCATTTTCTATTGAAAAAATATGAAAAGTTTGTTATACTTTTTATAGCTAGAAAGATACTTCATGTTATTTAGTTTACTTAAATTAATTAAATGACAGACTTAAACTTATATATTCTTTGGATAAGGCAGAGAGTTTCTACAAGCAACCTGAAATTGCTAACTATAGGTGCAAGTAAAAAAATTTAATTTATTCCAAAAGTGTTAAAATATTATTTTTATGTTTGAAATAAAATTAAATGTTTCTTTAATATTCATGTATTGAGATTGAATTTTAAAATTTAAAAATTTTCAAGTTTGATCGAAATAAATGAAAAATTGAAAGGTTATTATTGCATTATAGGAAAACATTAAATTAAATTTTTATTTGGAGGGAAAAATCATGAAAAAATCAATGACAGTTAAAAAATTAGTTGTTGCATTTACCTTTAATGATGAGCAAATTGCGGGCTTGTCTACTTTGTCTTATACGATTAACAATTTAATCCAAAGAATTAAAGATTTTCAAAAAAATAATAATCAATATAATAGATATAAATCTAAGTGCTTAATTTTTTGTGCTTAGATTTTTTTTATTTTAATTGTGTTAAAAAATTAAAATATTGTTATTTTAGATTATTTTTTATCAAAATTAATTTACAATATCAAAAAATCAGGAGGAAGAAAATGAATTATAGAATCTTTGTTGAAAAGAAAGAAGATTTTAGAGTAGAAACTCAAAATTTAATGAGTGACTTGCAAGAAAATATTAAGTTAAGTTCACTTGAAGGAATAAGGGTTTTAAATATTTATGACATATTCAATTTAAGTGAAAGTGATTTAGAAAAACTAGAAAAAACTGTATTTTCTGAAGTAAATGTGGATAATGTGTATAAATCATTGGAAGATGTGTTTGATGCAGAAGAAAAAGGCAAAGAAAATGTGTATTTCTCTGTTGAGTTTTTGCCAGGTCAATATGACCAAAGAGCAGATTCTGCAATTCAATGTGTAAATTTATTAATTGACAAGGACAACAATATTAATGTAAAAAGTGGGAAATTAATAATTTTATACGGAAAAATTTCTTCTGAAGAATTAGAAAAAGTTAAAAAATATTATATAAACGATGTAGAAGCAAGAGAGAAAAATCTAGATATTTTATCTGAAAATGTAGAAACTGCAAATAAAGATAAAGTCATTGTTTATGATGGATTTACTCAAAAAACCGAAGAAGAAATTATTAAAATGAGAAATGATTTAGAATTAGCAATGACTGCAAAAGACTTGCTATTTATTCAAGAATATTTTAAAAATGAAGAAAAAAGAAATCCGACAGAAACTGAAATAAGAGTGCTTGATACTTACTGGTCTGATCACTGTAGACATACTACTTTTGAAACAATTATTGATGATATAAAAGTTGAGAATGAAGTTTATAGAGATTTATTTAATAAAGCAATAAATGAGTATGTTGAAAGTAGAAAATATGTTTATGAGGAAAGAGAAGCCAAAAGACCAATGACTTTAATGGATTTGGCAACTGTTTTTGGAAAAGAACAAAGAAAAAATGGATCGCTTCCAGATTTAGAAGTTTCTGATGAAATTAATGCTTGTTCGATTTACATTGATGTTCCTGTGGAAAGAATAAATGAAGACGGAAAAGTAGAAGTAACTGAAGAAAAATGGATTTTACAATTTAAAAATGAAACACATAATCACCCTACAGAAATTGAACCATTTGGAGGAGCTGCAACTTGTATAGGTGGAGCAATTAGAGATCCATTATCAGGAAGAACTTTTATTTATCAAGCAGTTAGAATAAGTGGAGCTGGGGATCCAACTGAAAGAATTGAAGATACAATAAAAGGTAAATTACCTCAAAAAGTTATTACAAAAACTGCTGCACATGGATTTTCATCTTATGGAAACCAAATTGGACTTGCAACAACTCATGTAAATGAAATTTATGATGAAGGTTATAAAGCGAAAAGAATGGAATTAGGACTTGTTGTAGGAGCTGCACCAGCTGAAAATATTATTCGTGAAAAACCTGAAGCGGGAGATATCGTAGTACTTTTAGGTGGAAGAACAGGAAGAGACGGAATTGGTGGAGCTACTGGTTCATCTAAAGAACATACTACAGAATCATCAGAAAAATCAAGTGCTGAAGTTCAAAAAGGGAATGCAGTTACTGAAAGAAAAATCCAAAGATTATTTAGAAATAAAAATGTTACGACATTGATTAAAAAATGTAATGATTTTGGTGCCGGAGGAGTTTCAGTTGCGATTGGAGAACTTGCAGACGGATTGGTAATTGACTTGAATGAAATTAGAGTTAAATATATTGGACTTACTGGAACTGAATTGGCGATTTCTGAATCACAAGAAAGAATGGCAGTTGTAATTAGAAAAGAAGATTTAGATAAATTTGTTGAATATGCGACTGAAGAAAACTTAGAGGCTTACAAAGTTGCTGAAATTAATGATTCTAACAGATTGGTTATGACTTACAATGGAGAAACAATCGTTGATATTTCGAGAGACTTCTTGAATACAAACGGAGCGTCTTCAAATATTAATATTAAAATTGAAAATTCTAATAAATTGGTGTTGGATAGAGAAATTGTTGGAAATACATTTAAAGAAAAATTTGTTAACAACTTGAAAGACTTGAATGTAACTTCTCAAAGAGGATTGGTTGAAACTTTTGATTCGACAATTGGAGCAAGTACAGTATTAATGCCGTTTGGTGGTAAATATCAATTAACACCAGCTGAAGTTTCTGTACAAAAAGTGTCAGTGATAAATGCTGAAACAGATGTTGCGTCAATGGTTGGATACGGATATAATCCTTACATTGCAAAACAAATTCCATTCCACGGAGGAGCTTATGCGGTAATTGAATCTTTGGCTAAAGTTGTGGCAGCTGGAGGAAATTACAAAAATGTAAGATTTACATTCCAAGAATATTTTGAAAGATTAGGAAATGATGCTAAAAAATGGGGAAGACCATTATCAGCGTTATTGGGAGCATTACATATTCAAAAAGAATTTGGATTGCCTTCAATTGGTGGAAAAGATTCGATGAGTGGAACATTTAATGATATTTCAGTTCCGCCAACATTAGTTTCGTTTGCTGTAAGTGTTGTAAATGCTGAAGATGTTGTTTCGAGTGAATTTAAAAAAGCGGGAAATAATGTTTACTTGATTACGACTAAATTAGATGAAAATGACTTGCCAGACTTGAAAGAATTAAAAGAAAACTTTGATTTCATCGAAAAAAATATTAAAGATAAGAAAATTGTTGCGTCAGTAGCTGTTAAAAACGGTGGAATTGCTGAAAGTATAGCAAAAATGACATTTGGTAATAAATTAGGTGTGAATGTAAATTTTGCTGAAAATGCAGAAAATGAATGGTTTAAAGTTAATTATGGAGCATTTATAATTGAAACTCCTGAAAAAATTGATTATAAAAATGCTACATTGTTAGGAAAAGTTACTGAAGAAGCAAAAATTGTTATAAATAATGATACAGTAATGGATTTAGATGAATTGATTGCTGAATGGGAAAAACCGCTTGAAAAAGTGTTCCCAACTAAAAAAGAAGTGGCAGAAGAACATAGAATTGCACATTGTAAAGGTGTTGAATACGAGAAACTTGAAAAAATTGAGCATGAAAATATAATTAGCAATATTTCAAATGCTTATGCGAAACCAAGAGTATTTATTCCAGTATTCCCTGGAACAAACTCAGAATATGACTTGGAAAGAGCATTTAATAGAGAAGGTGGACTTGCAAAAATTGGTGTATTTAATAACTTGTCACATAGCAATATTTTAAGTTCAATTGATAATTTTGTTAAAGAAATTAATAATTCGCAAATATTGATGTTGCCTGGTGGATTTAGTGCGGGAGATGAACCAGATGGATCGGCTAAATTTATGGTTGCTGTATTGAAGAATAAAAAAGTTAAAGAAGCAGTGGAAAATCTATTGAAGAGAGATGGATTAATTTTAGGAATTTGTAATGGATTCCAAGCGTTAATTAAATCAGGATTGTTACCTTATGGAAAAATTCGTGAATTAAATGAAACTTCGCCAACATTGACATTTAATACAATTGACAAACATATGTCGAAAATTGTGCAAACAAAAATTATTACAAATAATTCACCTTGGTTAGCTAATATGAAAGAAGGAGATATTCATTCAGTAGCGATTTCTCACGGAGAAGGAAGAATTGTTATTACAGAAGAAGAATATAAAAAATTATTTAAAAATAATCAAATTGCAACTAAATATGTTGATTTGGATGGAAACTCGACAATGGATTCACAATTTAATCCAAATGGTTCGTATTATGCGATTGAAGGAATGTTGGCATATAATGGTAGAATTTTTGGTAAAATGGGACATTCTGAAAGAAAAGGTAAAAATGTTTATAAAAATATTTATGGAGATAAAGAACAAAATATCTTTAGAAATGGAATTAAATTCTTTAAATAGAGAAAAGGAGAAAGTAGAAAATGAAAGTAGCAATATTTTTTGGAAGTCAGTCGGATACTGACAAAATGAGAGGTGCAGCAAATTGCTTGAGAGAATTTGGGATTGAGTTTGAGGCTTATGTATTGTCGGCTCACAGAGTTCCTGAAAAATTGGAAGAAGTTTTGGCTGATGTTGAAAAAAGAGGTGCAGAAGTGATTATTGCTGGTGCTGGACTTGCGGCACATTTACCTGGAGTTATTGCTTCAAAAACAATACTGCCAGTAGTTGGAGTTCCTTTAAATGGAGCACTTGAAGGATTGGACGCACTTTATTCGATTGTTCAAATGCCAAAATCTATTCCAGTAGCAACTGTTGGAATTAATAATTCATACAATTCAGGAATGTTAGCAGTGCAAATTCTTGCAATAAAATATCCTGAAATTAGAGAAAAATTGGTTACATTTAGAAAAGAAATGAAAGCTAAATTTATTGCTGATAATGAGAAAAAAGTTGAATTATAATTTGTAATAGACTTATTTGGAAGTTATATGTATTTATAATTTAATAAAACAAATATTTTGAAGCAAGAGGTATTGATATTGACCCCTTGTGGAAATAAAAAAAATTCTAGTTATTGAACAGTATAATATTTATTTGATATGATTTAAAAATAAAAAATGGAGGAAATAAAAATGGAAAAAAGAGAACAAATTTATGAAGGAAAAGCAAAATCAATTTTTGCAACAGATAATGCGGATGAAATAATTATGTATTTTAAAGATGATGCGACTGCATTTAATGGAGTAAAAAAAGATCAATTGGAAGATAAAGGAATTTTGAATAATAAAATTTCTACATTACTTTATGGATATTTGATTAAACACGGTGTAAAAACTCACTGGATTAAAACTTTGAATGAAAGAGAACAACTTTGTAAAAAAGTGGAAATTGTGCCTTTGGAAGTAATTATTAGAAATAGAGCAACTGGAAGTTTTGTAAAAAGATATGCGGCTGAAGAAGGAAAAATCTTTAAAAGACCTACTTTTGAATTGTCTTACAAAAATGATGATTTAGGAGATCCATTATTGAATGATGATCATGCTTTAGCATTAGAATTGGTTACTGAAGAAGAATTGGCTGAAATTAAAAAACAAACTTTCTTAATTAATGATTTGTTGTCTGCATTATTTGATAAAATGAACTTGATTTTAGTGGATTATAAAATTGAGTTTGGAAGAGATAAAGATGGAAATATTTTACTTGCAGATGAAATTAGTCCAGATTCAATGAGACTTTGGGATAAAGATACACTTAAAAAATTGGATAAAGATAGATTTAGACAAGATTTAGGAGACGTAATGGGTGCTTATCGTGAAGTTCTTCGTCGTATGGAAGAAGTTTTAAAATAAATTAAAAAAATAAATTTCTGAAATCATATATTAGCAAGGGGTCTTGACCCCTTGTCATTTAAATAAAATAAAAAATATTGATAAAGTATAAACTAAACTATTTATAACAAAAATGGAGGAAAACTACAAATGATTAAGAGCTTGAATGAAGAGTGTGGAGTTTTTGGAGTTTTTGGACACCACGAAGCGGCAAGACTTACTTATTATGGATTGCATAGTTTGCAACATAGAGGGCAAGAAGCGGCAGGAATTGTAGTAAGTGACGGTAAGCGTGTGAATGGTCATCGTGGGCCTGGACTTGTGTCGGAAGTATTTAATGATGATAGAATTTTTAACCGTTTACAAGGAAATTGTGCAATTGGGCATGTTAGATATGCGACTTCTGGAAGTAGTAGCAGTCGTAATATTCAGCCATTTTTGTTCCAATTTTTTGACGGAACTATCGCTTTGGCACACAACGGAAATTTGATTAATGCGAAAAAATTAAAAAGAGAATTGGAAAAACACGGTGCGATTTTTCATTCTACATCAGATACAGAAGTGTTGGTTCATTTGATTAGAAGAAGTAAAGAAAAAGATTTTTTGAGCCAATTGAAAGATGCGTTAAGACAAGTAAAAGGTGGATTTTCTTTCTTAGTTCAAACTCAGACAGAATTGTACGGTGCAGTTGACCCTTTTGAATTTCGTCCTTTAATTTTGGGGAAAACAAAAAATGGAGCGTATATTTTGGCGAGTGAAACTTGTGCGTTGGAAATTGTCGGAGCGGAATTTGTTAGAAATATTAGATCTGGAGAAGTTGTAATCATTGATAAAGATGGATACAGAATTGAAAAATATACTGACGATACTTCGACTGCGATTGCGGCGATGGAATATGTATATTTTGCAAGACCTGATTCGGATATTTCAGGAATAAATGTACATTCGGCTCGTAAAAGATGTGGAAGAAGATTGGCAAAGGAAGCACCTGTTGAAAATGCAGATATTATAATTGGAGTTCCAAATTCGTCATTGTCAGCAGCAAGTGGTTATGCAGAAGAAAGCGGAAAACCTTATGAAATGGGATTAATCAAAAACCAATATGTAGCAAGAACATTTATTCAGCCAACTCAGGAACTTAGAGAACAAGGTGTTAGAATGAAACTTTCTGCTGTAAAAGGTGTTGTAAAAGACAAAGTTGTAGTTATGATTGATGATTCAATAGTTCGTGGAACTACTTCAAGCCGTATTGTTCAGTTATTGAAGGAAGCTGGAGCAAAAGAAGTTCATGTAAGAATTGCATCACCAGAATTCAAGTTTCCTATTTTTTACGGAATTGATGTGTCAAATTCATCAGAATTGATTTCGGCAAATAAAACTGTTGAAGAAGTGAGAGATTACATTGGTGCAGATTCATTGGCTTTCTTGAGTATTGACGGATTAATTGATTCAATAGGACTTAATTTTGATGCACCATATACAGGACTTTGCATGGAATGTTTTAATGGAGATTATCCAGCTGGATTGGGAGATTACGAAGAAGAATTTTACACTTCATTGACACCAATTCAAAAAGAGGCTTTGAAAAAATTGAAAAAATAAGGTGAAAAATGTATATAGTAAGTTTAAATTATGTAAAAACAGTAAGTGAAGTTGAAAAATATTTAGAAGAACATATAAAATTTTTGGAAAAATATTATGAAATGGGAAAATTTATTTGTTCAGGAAGAAAAAATCCTAGAACAGGTGGTGTAATTTTGCTAAATGCAGAAAATTTAGAAGAAGTTAAGAAAATAATTTCAGAAGATCCGTTTAATATAAATGGAATTGCGGAATATGAAATTACGGAATTTTTCCCTACAAAATATGCAGAAGATTTTGCAAACTTTGTAAAATAAAAAGTAGAGATTTAATTTAAAACAGGAGGATAAAGAATGTCAATTTCTTATAAAGATTCAGGAGTAGATAAAGAAGAAGGATACAGAAGTGTTGAGAAAATAAAAGAAAGAGTAAAAGCAACTTATAACAAAAATGTTATGAACGAATTGGGAAGTTTTGGGGCTTTATACAAATTAGGAGAATACAAAAAACCAATTTTAGTGTCTGGAACTGATGGAGTTGGAACAAAATTAAAAGTTGCATTTGAAACAAATAAATACGATACAGTTGGAATTGACTGTGTTGCAATGTGTGTAAATGATATTTTGTGTCACGGAGCACAACCATTATTTTTCTTAGATTACCTAGCTTGTGGAAAATTGGACTCAAATGTTTCTTCTGAAATAATTAAAGGTGTTGTAGAAGGTTGTCTTCAAGGAGATTCAGCTTTAGTAGGTGGAGAAACTGCTGAAATGCCTGGATTTTATGCAGATGGAGAATATGACATTGCAGGATTTGCAGTTGGTGTAGTTGAAGAAGAAAAAATGGTTAATGGAAGTAAAGTTCAAGAAGGAGATGTAATTGTTGCAATTCCTTCAAGTGGAGCTCACAGTAACGGATTCTCATTATTAAGAAAATTATTCACTGATTTTAGCGAAGAATTCAATGGAAAAACAATTGGAGAACATTTATTGACACCAACAAAAATTTATGTAAAACCAATTCAAAAAGTTATGGAAAAAGTACAAGTGAACGGAATGGCTCACATAACAGGTGGAGGACTTATTGAAAATGTTCCAAGAACTATACCAGATGGACTTTGTGCAAACATCGAAAAAGCGAAAGTAAAAGTTCATCCATTATTCAAACACGAAACATTCTCAAGAGTTCCAGAAGAAGAAATGTGGGGAACATTCAACATGGGAGTTGGATTTGTTGTTATCGTAAATAAAAATGATGCTCAAACAGTTATTGATATTTTAGCTGAAAATGGAGAAGAAGCCTATGAATTAGGAACTATTGTTAAAGGTGACGAAAAAATTAATTTATATTAAAAATAAAGATGATAAAAATAAATTTAAAGAGAGTGAAAAAATGTCTAATAAAAATAAAAAAAGAATAGCAGTTTTAGTTTCTGGTGGAGGGTCGAACTTACAGTCAATTATTGACAACATTGAGCAAGGAAACTTAAATTGTGAAATTTCTTATGTAATTGCAGATAGAGAGTGCTATGGACTTAAAAGAGCAGAAAAACATGGCATAAAAAATGTTTTGCTTGACAGAAAAGTATTAAAAGAAAAATTGTCTGATGAAATTAGCAATGTTCTTGAAAATGATGACGAAAAGACAGATTATATCGTATTAGCAGGATATTTGTCGATTTTATCGCCAGAATTTATAAAAAAATGGTCAAGAAAAATTATAAATATCCATCCGTCATTGCTTCCAAAATTTGGTGGAAAGGGAATGTATGGAATGAATGTTCACAGAGCAGTTATCGAAGCAAAAGAAACTGAAAGTGGATGTACAATTCATTTTGTTGATACAGGAGTTGACACAGGAGAAATTATTTTACAAATAAAGGTGCCTGTACTTACTGATGACACGCCTGAAGTTTTACAGAAGAGAGTGCTTGAGAAGGAACATGTTTTACTGATTGAAGGGATTAAGAAGTTGCTTGAAAAATAGGATTAAAAAAGAAAAGGAGAGTAAATGTCAAAAATAATCGTACATGATAAATTTAAGTTTAGGTTATTTCCCAAAACTATTTGGATAGACAATGAAAAGAAGAAATTAAAGCCAAATTCAGAAATAATTTTTGAAACTAATGAAGATTATGTGATACTTTCAGAAAAAAAATCTAAAAAAAGAAAATTAGGATTAGATTTGGAAAATAAGGAAGAAGTTGTAGTAGAAATTAAATATAATTTTTTTATTTTATCTATAATGTTATCTATAATGTTTTTAGTTCCAATATTTTTTATAATAATAATTTTAATTTTTAATTTAGATGAAATAGATGCTAAGTCGTTAGGTACAGTTGATGGAACTTTTACTTATATTATGTTTAATATTATGTTTAAAAAAATAGAAAAATTTGAAATTGTTAGTAAGTGAAAGAGAGTTTCGTGAAAAGAAAATTTTTAATATTTGCAATGTTTTTATTTGCTTTTTCGATAGGATATGCTGCGAATGGAAATGAAGAATTTTTGAAAGGGAATAATTTTCTTGAGCAAAAAAAATATAAAGAGGCTGAGAAATATTTTTTTGAAGCATTAAAAAAAGGAAATCCAAATTCATATTCTTGTATGTCTGTAATTTTGTTTGATCAAGGAAGAAAAGAAGAATCAAAAAAAATGTTTGAAAAATATAAATTTGAAATAGAAAAGTTATCAAAAAATTTAAGAAAGGAAATTTTAAAATGAAAAAAAGAGCATTAATAAGCGTTTTTTATAAGACGGGAATTTTAGAATTTGCACAGTTTTTGGATAAAAAGGGTGTGGAAATTATTTCGACAGGAGGGACTTACAGATATTTGAAGGAAAATGGTCTTTCTGTAATTGATGTTTCAGAAGTTACGAATTTTAAAGAAATGCTGGATGGGAGAGTAAAAACTTTGCATCCAAATATTCATGGTGGAATTTTGGCGATTAGAGACAATAAAGAGCACATGGATACGATTGCAAAAGAAGGAATTGAAACAATTGATTATGTTGTTGTTAATCTTTATCCGTTCTTTAGAGAAGTTCAAACTGACAAAACTTTTGATGAAAAAATCGAATTTATTGATATAGGTGGACCTACAATGCTTCGTTCAGCCGCAAAATCATTTAAAGATGTAACAGTTATTTGCGAAACTGAAGATTATTCAGTAGTTATGGAAGAAATGGAAAAAGATGGAGAAGTTTCTTATGAAACTAAGAAAAGATTGGCTGGGAAAGTATTTAACTTGACATCAGCTTATGATGCGGCAATTTCTGCATTCTTGCTAGAAGAAGATTATCCTAAATATTTGAATGTTTCTTATGAGAAAAAATTTGACTTGAGATACGGGGAAAATCCTCATCAATCTTCAGCTTATTATGTTTCAACTACTGAAAATGGAAGCATGAAAGATATTAAGCAATTGAACGGAAAAGAATTATCATTTAACAATATTAGAGATATGGATATTGCTTGGAAAGTGGTTGGAGAATTTGATGGTCCAGCAGCTTGTGCGATAAAACACTCAACTCCTTGTGGTGTGGCTGTTGCAGATGATATTTTCACAGCGTACAAAAAAGCTCATGATTGTGACCCAGTATCGATTTTTGGTGGAATTGTGGCACTTAACAGAGAAGTTAATAAAGAAACTGCCGAAGAATTGAAAAAAATCTTCTTGGAAATCGTAATTGCACCTTCATTTACAGATGAAGCGTTGGAAATCTTGAAAACT
Source organism: Leptotrichia sp. oral taxon 221 (assembly GCF_018128245.1). NCBI lineage: Bacteria > Fusobacteriati > Fusobacteriota > Fusobacteriia > Fusobacteriales > Leptotrichiaceae > Leptotrichia > Leptotrichia sp. oral taxon 221. The sequence goes on along the minus strand of NZ_CP072378.1, from coordinate 1,185,397 downwards.
AAGAAAAACTTGAGAGTTATCGAATGTAAAACTCCAAAACCACAAGATAAATTCGATTATGTAAAAGTTGATGGTGGAATTTTGGTTCAAGGAACAAATAATAAAATGATTGATGAAATGAATGTTGTTACTGAAAAACAACCTACTGAAAAAGAAAAAGCTGATATGGAATTAGGAATGAAAGTTGTAAAATATGTAAAATCAAATGCAATTGTAGTCGTTAAAGATGGAATGGCAATTGGTGTAGGAACTGGTCAAACTAACAGAATTTGGTCAACAGAACATGCATTGCAACATGCTCAGGAAAAAGTTGGAAAAGACTTGACAGGAGCAGTATTAGCTTCAGATGCTTTCTTCCCATTCAGAGATTGCGTAGATACAGCTGCAAAAACAGGAATTAAAGCGATTGTACAACCTGGTGGATCAATGAGAGATCAAGAATCTATCGATGCTTGTAACGAACATGGAATTACAATGGTATTTACTGGAATTAGACATTTTAAACATTAATTTTTTAACAGAAAAATAAGATTGAATGTGCTACACCAATGGTTTTAGAAATTGAAATTGGAGGTGTGGCATTTTTATTTATAATTTGAGTATAGGTATATTCTAAATAATAGATTTAAAATAGTAAAGAATAAATAAACTAATATTACTGAAATATGAATCTCATGAAGTATATGTTATAATGTCGCATAAAAAAATTAAAGGAGAAATTATGAAGAAAAAATTGATTGTAATGAGTTTATTAATTTCAGCTTTTTTAATGGCTACTGATAATGAAAAAGGATTAACAGATTCTAGCAAATATCAGAAAAGTTCTGAAGTAAATAAGAATGAAGATAAAAAGCCACAAATGGGAGCGCCTATGAATAAAAAAGTAATAACCGAAGATATGATAACAAATAAAACAGAAAATGGGTACAACTTAAATTTTGATGCAAATAAAAATTATACGACGAAAACAGCTATTGTTAACGGAAAAACTGTTACTTATCGTGCTTATGAAAATATAGTTTATGTAGCAAAACCAGTTGATATTGCATATGAAACTATAAATATCTATATTCCAGAAGAATATTTTAAAAATAAATCAGTTGGGAAATACAATGCAAAAACTGCACCAATATTTTTCCCAAATACAGTTGGAGGATATATGCCTGGAGCGGCTGGAGTGCCTGGAAATGGAAGAGATGGGAAACCTGATGCTTCATTAGTCGCCTTATCAAATGGATATGTCGTGGCAAGTCCTGGAACTAGAGGTAGAACTTTGGAAAAAGATGGGAAATATACTGGAAAAGCACCTGCTGTAATTGTAGATTTGAAAGCAGCTGTGAGATATTTGCGTTATAATGATAATAAAATGCCTGGTAGAGCTGACAGAATTATTTCTAACGGGACAAGTGCTGGAGGAGCAGTTTCAGCTCTGTTAGGTGCAACTGGGAATAGCAAGGATTACGAGCCTTATTTGAAGGAAATTGGAGCATTGAAGGCTAGAGATGATATTTACGCAGTTTCAGCTTATTGTCCAATAACTAATTTAGAAAATGCAAATACAGCGTATGAATGGATGTTTAATGATGTGAAAACATATAAAAAGATAGAAATTTCAATGCTAGATTACAATGTGGAAAGAAAATACACTGAAGGTATGTTGACTGATGATGAAATTTCACGTTCAAATGATTTGAAAAAAATGTTTCCTGATTATGTGAATAGTTTGAAATTGAAGGACAAAAACGGTAAACTTTTAATGTTGGATAAAGATGGAAATGGAAGTTTTAAAAATCAAATTAAGCAGTATTACATTGATTCTGCAAATGCGGCTTTGAAAAAAGGAACTGATTTATCAGAATTTGACTTTTTAACAATAAAAAATGGAAAAGTTGTAGATTTGGATTACAATAAATATATTGCTTACATGGGTAGACAAAAAACGCCTGGAGCCTTTGATAATGTGGATTTATCGACTGGAGAAAATAATGAATTTGGAGATGAAACTACAGATAATAAGCATTTTACAGAATATATGCTAGAACATTCGACAGTAAATGGAACAATGGCAGATAAGAAAATTATAAAAATGATGAATCCGATGAATTATATTGAAAATTCAAAAGTGAAATATTGGAGAATAAGACACGGTGCAGTTGACAAAGATACTTCACTTGCAATACCTGCGATACTTGCCATAAAATTGGAAAATCTTGGGAAAAAAGTTGATTTTTCATCTCCTTGGGCAACACCGCATTCGGGGGATTATGATCTAGATGAATTATTTAAATGGATGGATAAAGTTGTAGCTGAAGGGAAATAGAAATTAAAAAAATAAATAAAAATTTAATAAATAAATATCAGAAAAAAATCTCTCACTTTTATAATGCAAGTTGTTTATTTGTGAGAGATTTACAAATTTCTTTTTAGAAAAAATTTATAGAATCCTTGACAAAAGTGATAAATTATGATAATATAATTATGTTGATTAAAAGTTTTTTATGGGACCGTAGCTCAACTGGTCAGAGCAACCGACTCTTAATCGGTAGGTTGTGGGTTCGATCCCCACCGGTCCCACCATAAAGAACTTATAATAATACATTTACCTAGGTTAATGAAAAAACCCTGAAAGGTACTTGTTATAATACAAACAAAATGGCTAAACTAAGGCTGGATTTTTCCAGTCTTTTTTGTTATAATAATATCACGAGTTTGCCAACTCGTAGTATTATAACAAGGGGGTATTGAGATGTATGATTTCCTAGTATATTTAGTAATGTTTGTATATTTTATTTACAAAATAACTAGATAACGAAGATTTCACCTCTATCTCCAACCCTTAGGGGTATTTTTTTATATTAATAATAAAATATACTGTGAGGAGGAAACGTGGAAAATAGAAGTTATTTTGACGGAGGATTATTAAGTTATATTGGCTGGATTATTCTAGGAAGCCTAATAACATCATGTACATTAGGAATTTGTTTCCCATGGGCTTTGTGCATGATTTATGGTTGGAAAATAAATCACACTGTTATAGAAGGAAGAAGGCTGCAATTTAATGGAACTGCAGTAGGACTATTTGGAAATTGGATAAAATGGCTATTATTAATAGTGGTGACATTGGGAATATACAGTTTTTGGGTTCATATTAAATTGGAACAGTGGCGAGTTAAAAATACAACATTTTTAAATTAATTTTTGATAGAAGGCTGATTATTTCAGTCTTTTTGTATTTGTTAAATGATTTTTGATGAAGGAGAATGGTGTTTATGAAAAAATTTTTTAGGATGTTAGGATTAATTATTTTAATTGGAAATATTGGATTTGCAGAATATACGATTAAAGATGGTAAAGTTTATTGGGATGATGAACTTGTCGTGAAATATGTAAATGGGGTAGTCAGTCAGTACAATAAATTTTTACCTGATGTGGAAAGTTTTAAAATATTAAAAGATGGGTATGCAAGAGATAAAGGAACTATTTATTATGATGGAGAAACGGTGAAAAAACAAAATGGAGATAATGAAGTAGATATAAAAACATTTGAGATTTTGGAAAAAGGTGTGGCAAGAGATAAAAATACGGTTTATATTAATGGAATTGATTATCCCAATGTGGATGTAAATACAGTAAAAATTGTAAAATCTAAATATGATTTTATTAATTATGTGAAGGATAAAAACGGTATATATTGGATTGGAAGTCCTAATGTAGAAGCAAATCGTTATTATGATAAGGAAACTTTTGAAGATTTAGGAGATTTTTTTGCAAGAGATAAGAATTATATTTATTATTTTGAAAAGCCTTTAAAGTTTGTTGATAAAGCAAGTTTTAAAAGATTATCAAATAGCTATATATCAGATAAAAATGGAATTTATTATCTTGATAAGATAATTAAAGGAGCTGATAAAAATAGTTTTGAAATAATGGAATGGGATTATGCGAAAGATAGAAATAACATTTATTATGAGGATAAAAAAGTGTCAGGAGCAGATATTAACACATTTGAGGTAAAAGAGGATATTGTGAAAGATAAAAATAGCATTTATTCTAATGGGAAAAAGTTAGAGGGAGCAGATATCCAAACTTTTAGAAAGTTAAATGAATATTACGATATTGATAAAAATAATATATATTATAATTTAAATTCAAATTCGGATATAAAAAGAATAAAAAATACTGATGGAAATTTTAAAATAATTGAAGAAAAACTTATAAAAAATAAAGATGGTGTGTATTATTTGGGTGAAAAAATAAAAGAAATTGATCCAAATAGTTTTAAAATTATAAGAAAAAATAATTTAAAAAAAGATAATTCGTATTATGCAAAAGATAGTAAAAATGTATATTATATTCAATTAGATCCATCATATATTTTAGATACAGATAATACTTTAAAAAATGTTGTTAAAGTTTTGAAAGGTGCAAATCCTAATACATTTGAAGTGATAAATGATTATTACAGTAAAGATGATAAAAATATATTTTATATAAGCTGGATTGTTGAAAAAGAGCCTTTGATAAAAGGAGCTGATATAAAAACATTTGAAGTATTGAATAATGATTTTTCAAAAGATAAGGATAATGTATATTTTGAAGCTGATAGAAAAGAAGATTTAGATTCTAAAAGTTTTAAAATTTTGAATTTAAATAGTCAAAATAGGAATGGTTATTATTTAGAAGATAAAAATGGAATTTATTTTCTAAAAATAGATGATATTGGTAATTATTTCAATAAAGTTACTGATAAGGGTAAATTTTTGAATGATTTCTATATCAAGGGTAATGATTATGTATATTGTAATGAAGATGTATTGAATGATGCAGATTCAAATACATTTAAAGTGGTGGACGAGCATAGTTCACGGGCTGAGGATAAAAATCATAAATATGAGTATTGTAAAATAATTAAATAAAAATTGGAATTTATTCAGAGATATTTTTTGATAATAAATATTTAAAATTTGAATAATAATAGATAAAAAAATTGACTTTATGCGTATTTTGATGTATAATAGGTTTGAGGTGATTAGGAATGCCTATGAATTCTAAAGAAATGATTCGGTTTTTGAAGAGAAATGGTTTTGTCGAAATAAAAGGCGGAAAAGGTTCTTACAGAAGATTGAAAAATTTCGCAACCGGTAAGGTAACCGAAGTGCCTTGTCATAGTAAGGAATTAGGGAAAATACTTGAAAAAGTAATTCTAAAAGAAGCAGGATTAAAATAATCCTGTTCCTTACTTTGAGATCAAAGGAGGTAAATATGTTTGTTGTTTATCCAGCAATTTTTATAAAAGAAAAAGAAAGTTATACAGTTCTGTTTCCTGATTTTGGAGGAGCGACTTGTGGAAAAAGTATAGAAGATGCTTATTATATGTCAACGGATTATTTAGGAATGAACTTATTAGATTATTATAAGGGAAATAAAGAATTTCCTAAAGCAACAAGTTTGGAAGGATTAAATATAAAGTTATATATTAAAGAGCTATTTGATGATGAAAAAGAAGTTGAAGAAGCACTTAAAAATTCTTTCAAATCGTTAGTAGGATTGGATTTTCAAAAATATTTAAAAGAAGTAAATGTAAAATCGATTAGAAAAAATGTAACTATTCCTAGTTGGCTTAATGAAGTTGCAAAAAGAAATAATATAAATTTTTCAAAAGTTTTACAGGAAGCATTGGAAAGGGAATTAGAAATAGATTAAAATAAATATTGTATAAATCACGGTTATTAATTTTGCTGTGATTTTTTTTAAAGAGAATGTGGTATAATTTAAATGAGATTAAATTTTAAAATAGAGAGAGGGAGAATGGTATGAGAAAGTTTAAAATTTTATTTTTAATGTTATTAGGGATATTTGGATTAAATTCTTGTGTTGCATTAGGAGTGGCAGCTGGTGTGGGATATGCAGTACCGTGGGTTGTAGCAATTTCATGTAGTGAGTTTGGAGTATGTTCTGAACCAAAGTCTAGGACTCCAAAACAAATTGAAAGAGATGAAAAACTAAAATTGAAAAAAGAAATAGAGGAAAAAAATTATATTCAGAATACAATTTTGAGTAAAAGAAAAAATAAAGAAATTTTTGAAAATATTTCAATATTGATGCCTGAAAAACTTGAGTTTAGAAAAGTAAAAGAGCCTAGAGAATATGAGTACAGTAATGTAATTTCAGAATTATATGACAAAGAAAAGAAAAATTTATTTTTACAAAGATTGTTTATAGTTGAAAAAGATAAAAAAGACTTTGAAAAAATAATTAATGATGGGAAAGATGAAAAATATAAAGAATATTATGAAAAAGAAAAAGCCGAATACAAATTAAGATTATTATCAACTGATGTAGAAAAAATAGGAGAAAATGCGTATAAAATTACTGAAAAACTTGAAATGTCAAATGAACCAATAGTTAAAATAACATATGTTAAAATACTAAAAGAAGGTGTCTATGTTATTGGAAATGAAAATTCAAAAGATATCTTTTTAGCATTATTTGGAAAATAAAATATTGAGTAATAAAAAAATTACTGAAGCAAAAAATTTTTTAGACTTTTTAAACAATATTTAATTACTGTTTCTTTTTAAAATTTAAAGTTATAAAAATATTCTAATTTTTTTCAATTTTCTTAAAAATAAGAATAATATATTGGATAAAAATTAAAAATAAGGTATAATTTTAACAAAAAGATAGCAAGAAGTCTCCGACTTCTATAAGTGGGAGATGAATTGCTTTTTTTGTAAAAAAAATTGAAAAAAGGATACTCTTATGATACAATTTTTGTATAAAATATCGAAGAGAAATCATTAATGATAAAATCTCTAAAGGAATAATTAAAAAATATATTCAAAATTAAAAGGAGGTGTAATTTCATGAAATATAATTTAGCATTCAAATATAGGATTTATCCAAATAAAGATCAAGAATTGTTGATAAACAAGACTTTTGGATGTGTTCGTTTTGTTTACAATACGATTTTGTACACTGCGAATAAATTTTATGAAGAAACTGGAAAAAATAAAATAATTACACCTGCCAGTTTGAAAAGTGAAAATCAATTTCTAAAAGAAGTAGACAGTCTAGCACTTTCAAATGCCCAATTGAATGTAAAACGATCGTTTACGAATTTCTTTCAAAAGAGGGCAAAATTTCCAAGATTCAAATCTAAAAAGAATAATGTTAAAAGTTACACGACAAATTGTGTGAATAATTCGATACGAATTGAGGAAAACAAATATTTGATTTTGCCAAAATTGAAAAAAGTTAAATTAAAATATCATAGAGAAATACCGAAGGATTACAAGATAAAGTCAGTAACATTGATAAACAGTAATGGAAATTACTATGTTTCTATTTTGACGGAATTTGGAAAGGAAATTCAAAAGGTAGCTAGTAATGATAAAGTAATTGGACTTGATTTTTCAATGTCTGAATTATTTATTAGTTCTGAAAACCAAAGAGCTGATTATCCAAGATATTTTAGGATGTTGGAAGAAGAATTGAAAAAATTACAGAAATCATTATCGAGAAAAGTGAAGTTTTCTAAAAATTGGTATAAGCAAAAAATGAAAATATCAAAGTTGCATGAGTATATCAAAAATTGCCGAAGAGATTTTTTGCATAAATTATCGAAAAAATTGTCTGAAGATTATAATGCTGTGGTTGTTGAGGATTTGAATATGAAAGGGATGAGCCAGGCATTAAATTTTGGGAAAAGTGTAGGAGATAATGGGTGGGGAATGTTTTTGAGAATGCTTGAGTATAAACTGATGTTTTTAGGGAAACAATTTTTGAAGATAGATAAGTGGTTTCCGTCATCGAAAACTTGTAGTAGATGTGGAAATGTTAAAGATGAACTGAAATTATCAGAAAGAAGTTATAAATGTGAGTGCTGTGGAATTGAGATTGATAGGGATTATAATGCGGCACTGAATATAAAAAACATTGGAAAAGAGATTTTGAAATATTAGGAAATAAAAAGACAGGGTAGGAACTACCCAAAGAGCTTGGTAAATATATTTGGCTAGCAAAAGCAGATACTTCCCAAGAAGCTCCCGCTTCTAAAAGCGGGAGTAGTTCACTGAAATATAAAAATAAAAGAAAGAGAGTTGGTAGTCATGAAAAAAATCAGAATACTGCTATTATTTGCTCTAGTTATGATTTTTGGTGCGAACTTATTGGCGAATGACTGGGAATTTGGGTCGGAAGGTGGGCATATTGTGCCGATGAATGTGTCGAATGTTTCGATAAAGAGTGAAAAGCTTCGTTTTAAATTGGAAAAATTTAGGTCGGAGTATGGGACGATAGACAATGAAATGGTGGTAACTGTCAGATTTGTGTTTGATAGTCCTGAAGCTGGGGAGAGATATATTGGATTTATTACGCCTGAAGGTGGGAATGAAGCATGGGATGAAAGAGATCATTTCAAGGATTTTAAGACTTCTGTCAATGGACAAAGTGTGAGTACAAAAGCATATAGATTGACTGATTTTGCACCGAAAGATGTAAAACAACTGGAAGAAGTTAAAAAATATTTTAAGGAATATGATGAAGAAAAGATACTAAAAGAATATGAATATTACAAAAAGAGTTATGTTTACTATTTTAAGGCTAATTTTAAAAAGGGAGAAAATGTAGTTGAGCACAGTTATCATTATGATGGAAGTAGCGGTGTTGGAACCGTTGATTTCAACTATGTTTGGTCGACTATTTCAAAATGGAAAAATCAGAAGGTGGATGATTTTGAAGTGATTGTTGAGCCAGGAGATGCTCTTATTGCGATGCCTGTGGTAAAAACAAAAGATGGGAAAGAAATAAAATGGCAATTGGCTGGAGAAGGAAATGTTGATTATGCTTACAAAGAAAACTATGAAACAAATGAGCCATACAAAGTTCTTTATGCAAAATTAAAAAAAGGTTATTTATATTTTAAAACAAATAATTTCAAGCCTAAAGAAGAATTTGAATTGACAGAAATAAAAGGTTTGAGAGTTAATTATGTATTTCCTGATAAAACGGAAAAAGGTTTTAAATTTAAAGATGATTTGACAGACGATGCCTATGCGATAAAATATCTAGATAAAGATGAAATAAAAGATATTTCAGATGAAAAATTGAAAATAATGAGAAATTATCCTTATGCGATGGCAGGTTATGATTTTTCAGACAAAAAATTGAAAGACTATTTTTCAAAATTTTTGTGGTATGTGCCAACTGGAAAAGATGTGAAATTGGGAGAAGCTGATTATGAGTATGTTAAAGATGTGGATAAAGTTATAAATGATAGAAAGAATGGAAGTAGATAATTTGAAGATAGAAAAAGGTTACGGGATTTTATTGTAGCCTTTTTTATTTTTGTAAAGAATGTTATAATGTAAGGAAAATAAAGTAGGAGAAATGAAATAAATTGGATATTAAAGTTAAATTGAGTAAAAATATGAAAGAGTATGTAGAGAAAATAAGGGAAAAGGCTTTGAGCGAAAATAGAACAGAATATGAGAATGCACTTTGACAAATAGTGAAAAATTTAGAATATATTGATGGGGGTATTTATGTGAATAGATAAAGAACATAGTTTGAAAAATATTATTTTGATATCTCAAAAGACATTAAATACGGAATTTAAGCCTAAGATGGAAATATTTATGTTTTTTGAAAATAAATGTTGGTTAGTGGATTGTCCACAACATTTGGTAATTGATGAGGATTGAAGAAATACGAAAGGAATAAAATTATGAAACAAACACAAAAAGAATGGGCGAGATATATTCAGGATGAAATCCAAAAAAATGATAGTTACGATAATTATAAGCATGCATTTATTGAATATAAGGATTATTTGGAGAAATGTCTTTTAGAAAATCCCAAAAATGTGGAAGTTGTTTGTCAATTAGCGGCAGTTTATAATGAATTAAATTATCAATGGGATGATATTTATAAATTATTGAATGAATTTATTAAAAAATATGAAAATGAATTGACTGATGAGGAAAAATCACGGATTTATACTAATTTAGGTTTTTATTATGATGATCAGAGATATGGCAGTAAGAGATCAATTAGAACTTTGAGAAAGGCTGTTGCATTTAATCCAAATAATTCTAAGGCTTATTATGGGCTTGGGGCGGATTATTATGGTGCTGGGAAATATGATAAGTCGGAAGAAATGTATAAAAGAGCTTGTGAATTAGAAAATAATCCAATTTATAAGTTTGAATATGCAAATTTGCTGATGATTAATGGAAAATATAAAGAGGCGAAAATAATTTTAGAAGAATTAATAAAAAAAGATTTTGAATTTGAAAAAGAAGATTTTGCTAAGATAAAGTATATTTATATTGCGAATAAGGTTCAGTTGAAGGAATTTGTAAATATTGAGGCTCAAATTGATGAATTAATGTTAGAAAATATTGATAATGATTATTTTTTTGGTAGTGATTTAGAAAGTCTGTATTATTTATCTGAGAATTATAAAAAACTTGTAGAAATTTATTTAAAAATAGACGCTCAAAAGGATTGCCAAGTACCATATGAAGAACTACCAATTTATTTTTATTCATTAAAACGATTAGATAAATTTGATAAATTAGAAAAATCTTTTGAGAAAGCATTGAAATTTAAAAATGAAGAAATAGAAGATGTTAAAAATGGAGAATTTAAAAGAGAGTGGACAAAATCTGAGAAAAAAGAAGAAATTAGGGAGATAAAAAGACAAATAAAGAATTTGAAGGTAGAATATGAAAAAATATTGAAAACAGATTATAAACCAGAAGTGGAAATTTATCCTAAATTTTTGTATGACTGTTTTTTGATAGATTGTCCAAGGCATCAAAAATTAGATAAATAAAGTTTTTAATTTTAGAATGGAATATTTGAAATTAGAAAACAAAGAATTTTATAAAATTAATGTTTTTTATTGATTTGGGTATAATTTTTATGATATGATAAATTTATAGTATCTTGCAATTTGCTTTGAAGTGTATATAGAACAATACCAAAAGCATAAAAAATAAGCCCCAATAACAAAGGGCTTTGACTATTATTGAATTTGATTACGATGGTAGTATAGCATATTTAAAATAAAGTCAATAGCTAATTAAAAAGATTTGAATGATTTTAAATGAAGATAAATAATAATGTAAAATAATGATGTAATATTATAAAAAAATATGATAAAATATAAATAACAATATGAAAAAAATACAAGGTATAATTATATTTAGGAGGAAAAATGGGAAATTGGATAATACCAGCAAATTCTAAAAGATATAATTTTTTTAGTGCTTTTAACAATAATAGTTTTATAGATTGGACAAAAAAGGCAAAGTATGAAGAAGGAGATATTGTTTATCTTTATTGTACAAAACCTCAACAAAAAATAATGTATAAAACAGTTATAGATAAAATTTTTAATTCTTCTAATCGTGAAGTGAATGATAGAAAATATTGGATTAACAAAAATGAATTTGATGAAAGTGAAAATGAAAAAAAAGATTTCATAAGATTAAAATTATTAAAATATATAGATGATGAAAATTTATTTTTGGATAATCTTAAAGATAATGGACTAAAAACAGCACCACAAGGTCCTTTAAGAGTTAATGAAAAGCTTTTAAGTTATATAGAAAAATATATATAAAATATTCAAGGAGGAGACAAGGAAATGAAAGTATTAATCGTAGGAGCAGGTGGAAGAGAACATGCAATTGCTTGGAAAATATCTCAAAATGAAAAGGTAGAGAAAATATTTATAGCACCAGGAAATGCAGGAGCTGAGTTGTTGCCAAAAGCTGAAAATGTGAATTTATCGAATAATATAGACGAGTATGTTAAATTTGCTAAGGAAAATAATATTGATTTGACATTTGTTGGAAGTGAAGAATTATTAGTAGCTGGTATTGTTGATGAATTTCATAAAAATGGATTGAAAATTTTTGGGCCTAATAAACAAGCGGCAATTCTTGAAGGAAGCAAGGCTTATTCTAAAGATTTTATGAAAAAATATGGGATAAAAACTGCTGTTTATGAAATTTTTGATAATGCTGAAAAAGCAAAAGAATTTTTGAATAATTGGAAAGATTTTCCTGTAGTTGTAAAAGCTAGTGGTCTTGCGGCTGGGAAAGGTGTAATTATTGCTCAAAATCTTGATGAGGCGATAAAAGCAGTTGACGATATAATGATTGATGAAAAATTTGGAGATGCTGGAAATCAAGTTGTAATTGAAGAATTTTTGGATGGAGTAGAAGCTTCAATACTTTCATTTACAGATAGTAAAGTTATTGTACCATTGTTATCAGCAAAAGATCACAAAAAAATTGGAGAGAATGAAACTGGATTAAATACAGGTGGAATGGGAGTTATAAGTCCTAATCCTTATGTGACAGATGAAGTTTTTGAAAGTTTTAAAAATGACATTATGAATCCAACTTTAAAGGGAATGCAAGCTGAAGGAATGGATTTTGAAGGTGTAATTTTCTTTGGACTAATGATTACGGCAAAAGGTGTTTACTTGCTTGAATACAATATGAGATTGGGAGATCCTGAAACTCAAGCAGTTCTACCATTGTTGGAAAATGATTTGTTAGAATTGGTAGAATATTCATTTGACAAAAAATTATCGGAATTAAATGTTACTTGGAAACCACTTCATGCTTGTTGTGTTGTAGGAGCTGCAGGAGGATATCCAGAAACTTACAGAAAAGGTGATGTTATAACTGGAATTGAAAATGCTTCAGATAATGAATTGGTATTTATCGCAGGAGCTAAATTTGAAGATGGAAAATTCAAGACTAATGGTGGAAGAGTATTGAATGCCGTTGCATTTGGAAAGACATTGGATGAAGCTAAGGAAAATGCTTATAAATTATTAAATAAAATTAAATTTGATGGAATGTATTTTAGAAAGGATATTGGGAATATCAAATAGTAAAAAAGTGTAATTTATATTTTTTATTTGTAAGAAAAATTTTAATATATATTTATCAAGTCAAAAAATTAAAATTGAATCGAGAAAAGGAAACTCAAATAATAGAAATAAGAATTTTTGTAAATTCAAATCTATTGTTTGAGTTTTTTTTGAAAAATGAAAAAAATTATACTTTTATATTTGAATCTATTTAAAATCAAACTATTAAAATTGTATAACTTTAGGTTTCAAGTAAACAAGCATAGCTTTTAAGTTCGATTTTAAAGCGGTTTTACTATAAATAAAAAAATTAATAATACTTGAACCTATTTAAAATTAAACTACTAAAAATTATATAAATTTAGGAATTGAATAAAATAGGCACAGCTTTTAAGTTCACTTTTAAAGTAATTTTACTATAATTCTATAAAGAAATTTGTATATTTATTTTCACATAAAAGTAATTTTTTAAAATTTATTTTTTTATAGTGTATAAAACCCTTTAAAAATAGTATTTTTCAAAATAAAACAGTTTAATTTAGCAATCTAGTAATAAAAAATTTAAGTTGTTATGATTTACTCAAATATTATTGAGGAGAGTCTAAATTGCTAAATTATAGTTACAAAGAAGTTAATTTATTTTATTTGATTACTAGTGCAAAGATTTTTGAAAAAGAAGCGATAGAGTTGTATTTTGATAAAAAAATTAATTTCAAGTATACGATTAGAAAATTAAACGATTTGATAAAAATTACAGGAAATGAGGGGAAAATACGTTATAAAGGTAATTATGTTTATTATTTGAGTGAATTTAAAGTAAATCATAAAAATATGAAAAGGATATTTATATTTAATGCTTTAACGAGACAAAAAATGATAAAATTGATGATTATTTTAAATAAAAGGAAATTTTCTATATATCGTTTTGAAAAAATAAGAAGTGAATTTGAAAGAAAGCATATAAAAAAAGATTTGCAAGTAGTTTTAAGTGAGATAAAAATAGATTACTCTGAGTATATTAGTTTGGATTCAGAAAATGCACTTAATTTAGTGATTAGTAAAATTGAAAATTTTAGTGATAGACGTCAAAAATATTTAAAAGAACAATTACTAAAAATTTATGAGAAATTTTATTCAAATAGTGAAACATTACTGGAAAGAGCATTTATTGAAGTTATAAAAAAGGAGCTTGGAATCAAAAGAATAAAGAGGATTAGTAATTTGTTATTCGATTTTTTAGAAGGAAACTTTAAAAAATTATCTAGAAATGAAATTTATGATTTCTTTTCATATTTTTTAATTAATTTGAAAGATGAAAAAGCTAATAAAAATGGGACGATTACTCGAAAAGACAGGGAATTAAAAAGAATGGAAAAGTATAGGAATTTCGATCATATTTTGGAAGAGATTTCCTATATAGAGAAAATTAAAATTACAAATTTTTTTAGACTGAAACTTTTTAAAATGTTGTTGAGAAAACAAATCAGAGATGAAAGAGAATTTTTAAAAAGTGATGAAAATGTAAGTCTAAACGTTATGAAAGATAACAATGGGGACAGTGAAAAAGAAGTAGCAGATATAATTTTAGATTATCAAATTTTAAAATATTCAAATCAAATAAAAGAAACAAATTATATTCAAAAGAAAGCAGGGGAAGATAGGAACATCTTGGTTTTGTTAGACATTGAAAAAAGTAATGTCCAGAAATATCTTAAAGGCATTTTGGATAATTTTAATTTTGAAGAAAATATAAATATTCAATTTTTAAATAAGAAAAATAGGAAATTGAAAAAGAATATGGGAGATAATTATAGTAAAGTTTTGATAATTAGTAGTTCAGAGATTATTAATTTAATTGATAATGAATCAACTATTCCAATTTACTTTTTAAAAATTTTGAATACAAATAAAAGGGATGAGAAAGCGAATGTATTGTTTCAGATAGAAAGAATAAAATCAGAAATGGAATTTTTTAGTAACTTATGATTTAGGAAAAGACTGCTCAATAATTATTCACAAAAATTGAGTTAAAGGGAGAAGGGAACAAAAATGCTAAAAAGAATCGAGTATTTAAATGAGGGGATAACAAACTTAAGAAGTTTGAAAAAATACATCAATAATGAGATTTTATTGATAAAAGATGAAGAAAATACAGAAGATGAATTTGTAATTCAAGAAAGTGAAAGCGAATATTTTTGTAAAGATGATTTGGTGAATATAAATTTAGGTGGATTGAATTTTGTGGTTTATTTTTTGTATGAGAAAGGAAGAGATGATAAAAGTAAAGAAGTGATTATTCTTAGAACACATGATTCGATAAGGTGTGGAAAAATTAAGATTAATGATAAGATTTCATCATTTTTTAGCAAACTTTATTTTTTAGTATTTACTGAAAGAAATAAAAAAGAATTTGCATTTGAAAGATTGTTGGATGAAATTATTGAGAACAGGGAGGAATATTTACAACTGGAATATAATGTGGTGGTTGATGACTTGGAAGATAAAGAAATCGGCTAACTAAGTAAAATTGCTTTTTATATCAAAATGAACATTAAATATACATAATTAATGATAAAACTCTAAATTTTTAAACTATATTTTAAATATAATTTAATATTTAGAGTTTTTTAAGTTGTAAAAAATTTATAAAAGTGCTATAATTAAAAGCGAAATTAAAGAAGGTTAAGAGTAAGTAATTATAAAAATTTTTATTTTAAGGATATATTTCATTTATAAATAAAAGTTTTTATTATTATTTGCTCCCTTCTTAAAAAATAAAAAAAGTAGGAGGAATTAAATGTTTGATGAAAAAACATACGAGTTTCAAGTCGGAACTCAAACTATAAAATTAAGTACAGGGAAAGTTGCTAGACAAGCTGGTGGATCAGTGATGATTCAAGCTGGTGGAACGGTGTTGTTAGTGACTGCAACTAGAAGTAAAGATGTTAAAGATGGGCAAGATTTTTTCCCATTAACAGTAGACTATATTGAAAAATTTTATGCATCAGGGAAATTTCCTGGAGGATTTATAAAAAGAGAATCAAAGCCTTCAACTGAAGAGATTTTGATTTCAAGATTAATTGACAGACCAATAAGACCTTTATTTCCAGAAGGATTTTTAAATGCAGTTCATATTGTAATAACTGTAATGTCAGCTGATGGAATTAATCAACCTGAAAATTTAGCTACAATAGGAGTTTCGGCAGCATTGGGATTATCAGATATTCCATTTGCAGGAACTGTAGCTGGTGTAACTGTTGGATATATTGATGGAGAATACATTTTAAATCCAACTGCTGAACAATTGGAAAATGGAGATATTCATTTGTCGGTTGCAGGAACTAAGGAAGCTGTAACAATGGTTGAAGCTGGAGCGAGAGAAGTTTCTGAAGAAGTTATGTTGGAAGCAATTATGTTTGG
Source organism: Leptotrichia sp. oral taxon 221 (assembly GCF_018128245.1). Lineage (NCBI taxonomy): Bacteria > Fusobacteriati > Fusobacteriota > Fusobacteriia > Fusobacteriales > Leptotrichiaceae > Leptotrichia > Leptotrichia sp. oral taxon 221. The sequence goes on along the minus strand of NZ_CP072378.1, from coordinate 1,169,079 downwards.
GCATGAAAAAATTAAGGAAATTTGTGCTGAACAAGATAAATTTTTATCACAATTTGAAATTGAAAAATATGAGTTTGAAAAAGCTGAAGTAGATGCTGAAATTAAAGAATATTTGGATTCGTATGAAAAAGAATTAGAAGAAGCGATTATGACACCAGGTAAATTGGAAAAATATGAAGCTATTGATAATTTAGAAATTAAATTGTATGAAGATTTCTTGAATAAATTAGAAAGTGAAGAAAAAGAAATTTCTGAAACTTTAGAAAAAGAATTTAAGAATTATTATCATGATTTAGAGAAAAAAATAGTGAGAGAAGCTATTTTGTACAAAAAATATAGACCAGATGGAAGAGAAACTAAAGAAATTAGACCGATTGACGTAGAAATTGATACATTGCCAATTCCTCATGGATCAGCATTGTTTACAAGAGGAGAAACACAAGCTCTAGTAGTTGCTACACTTGGAAGTAAAGCGGATGAACAAATTGTAGATGGAATGGAATCAGAAACTAGAAAAAAATTCTTCTTGCATTATAATTTTCCACCATATTCAGTAGGAGAAGCTGGGTTTATGAGAGCACCTGGAAGAAGAGAATTAGGACATGGAAACCTAGCAGAAAGAGCGTTAAAATATGTTATGCCGTCTGAAGAAGAATTTCCGTATACAGTAAGATTAGTTTCAGAAATTACTGAGTCAAATGGTTCATCTTCACAAGCTAGTATTTGTGGTGGTTCACTTGCATTAATGGCTGCTGGAGTACCTATAAAATCAACTGTTGCTGGAATTGCGATGGGACTTGTAAAAGAGGGAGATACTTTCACAGTGTTGACTGATATTCAAGGATTAGAAGACCATTTGGGAGATATGGATTTTAAAGTAGCTGGGACTAAAGATGGAATTACGGCTATTCAAATGGATATAAAAATTGAGGGAATTAATAGAGAAATAATGGAAATTGCCTTAAAACAAGCGTTTGAAGGTAGAATGTTTATTATGGAAAAAATGGAAGCAGTAATTAGTGAACCAAGAAAAGAAGTTTCTGAAAATGCACCAAAAATTGAATTAATGAAAATAGATCCATCGAAAATAGCTGGATTAATTGGGCCTGGAGGTAAAACAATTAAAGCTATAATTGAGGAAACAGGAGTTTCAATCGATATTGAAGATGATGGAAATGTATCTATTTTTGGTAAAGATTCTGAAGGAATGAAAAAAGCGCTTGAATTGGTAAAAGCTCAAACACAATCAGTAGAATTAAATGCAGTATATGATGGAAAAGTTACAAAAATTACTAAATTTGGAGCTTTTGTTGAAGTATTACCTGGGAAAGAAGGATTGTTACATATTTCAGAAATTAGTGATAAGAGAGTGGCTAAAGTTGAAGATGTATTAAAAGAAGGTCAAATTGTAAAAGTAAAAGTTATTACTTTAGAAGATGAAAATAAATTTAATTTAAGTATGAAAGCATTAATTTCAAAAGAAAATAAAGAAGAAAAATAAATTTCTATAATTTTGAAAATATTTTATAAAAGGAGGAATTTTATATGAATTTACCTAATAAATTAGCAACATTAAGAATGATTTTGGTTATTCCATTTGTAATTTTTCTTGGAATAGCTTTGAGTACAGAAAGTACAGGTTTATCAATTTTTATGAGAATATTATCCTTTGTTATTTTTGCAGGAGCTTCAATCACAGATTATTTTGATGGGCAAATTGCAAGAAAACATAATATGGTAACAAATTTAGGGAAATTAATAGATCCTTTAGCTGATAAATTATTAGTTATTTCAGCATTGGTTGTTCTTACAAAATATGATCAAATAAGTTTATGGTTTGTATTGATTATAATATTTAGAGAGTTATTAATAACAGGATTGAGAGCAATTGTAGCAAATGAAGGTGTAGTTATTGCTGCTGAAAAATTAGGAAAATGGAAAACAGCAACACAAATGATAGCATTATTATTAATCATTTTATTCCCTATGAGTTTTTTTGTAAATAACATATTATTGTTAATTCCAGTTATTTTAACAGTACAATCTGGAGTTGAATATATGCAAAAAGCTAAAAATATACTTAATAAATAATAGTTGTGAGGAAAATTAAATGATAGGAATACTTGTAAAAATAATAGATATCTATTCACTTTTAATAGTGATTTCAACTATTGGTTCATGGTTTAATTTTAGAAATAATAAATATTTTAAATATGCTGAAATTCTTTTTGACTATATTGATAAATTGACGGAACCATATTTGAAATTATTTAAAATATTAATACCAGTTGGAGCTGGATCAATTGATATCTCGCCTATAATAGGGTTAACATTATTAAATTTTGTGAAAAGAATACTTGTTGGAATGGTCTTTTATTAGGCCATTCTTTTTTTTGAAAAAGAAGAGAATATTTCAATCTGTTATTTCATAATTTTTTAAAGTAAATATGTTTGCAGTTCTTAAAATCGTTTGATATAATATTAATATAAAGATTTTAAAAATAAAAAAATGGGGTGTATTTTATGTTAAAAAAATGGCAAAAAGATTTTTTAAAAACACTAAATGACATGCTAAAAGATACAGTACATCAGCTAGATTATGTAATGCCAGTTGAATGGGAGAAAATTTATTTTCATGGAGATGTGATTAATAGATTTGGAGTATTCTATTTTTATTTTAATACAAAGGAAAATAAAAAATACAGTTATTATAATGATATTCCTAAAATATATAATGTATCGGAAAGAGAATATAATGAACGTATTGAAAATTTGTATGATGCATTTTTGTTTTTGGATGACTTATTTTTAGAATATAAACGAACAAATTGGAAGTCTATAACGATAATTGTAGATAAAAAAACAATTGAAACATATTTTGACTATACAGATTGGCCAAATAGTCCTTTTGATTCAAAATCATTGGTGAAATATTTTTTTAATCATAAATATTTGGGAGAAATGCCAAAAACTGAGGAACAGAAAAAATTATTTAAAGAAATTGAAAAGTATCAGAAACGAGTGGTTCCATATAGTTTAAGTCGAATATAATATATTGAAATAAAATTATATAAAAAATAATAGAAAGAAGTGATTGAAATGACAAAAAATGAAGAAATATTGGAAGTATTTAATAAAAGATATGCTTGCAAAAAATTTAGTACAGAAAAAAGAGTGTCTGATGAAGATTTGAAGACAATTTTGGAAAGTGCGAGATTGTCACCGAGTTCATTTGGTATGGAGCCATGGAAATTTTTACTTTTGAGAAATGAAGAAATGAGAAATGATTTTAGACAATTTGCTTGGGGAGCTTTGAATAGCTTGAATGGAGCAACTGAAATTGTGATAATTTTGGCAAGAAAAGATGTTACTGGGGATAGTGAATATTTTAGAGATAATTGGAAAAATTTGAAGAAAGTTTCTGATGAAGCTTTCGAAGCGGTGAAAGATAAATTTACAAAATTTCAGAAAGAACATTTAAAATTATTGGAAAATGAAAGAACACTTTTTGACTGGGCTTCAAAACAAACTTACATTGCACTTGGAAATATGATGACAGTTGCGGCTTATTTAGGAATTGATAGTTGTGCGATTGAAGGATTTAATAAAGAGCAATTGGAAAAATATTTGTCAGATATGGGCCTTCTTGACTTGAATGTATATGGAGTTTCTGTGATGGTAAGTTTTGGGTATAGGGATGAAGAACAACCTAAAAAAATAAGACGAGAGTTAAAAGATGTTTTAGAAATAATTGAATAAAATTGTAGCAAAAAAATTGAAAGCGAATATGAAAAGAGGACTTAACCAGTCCTCAAATTTATTTAAAAAGAAAGCGTCACAGAGCATTCAAATGGCTTTATTTTAAATATCAGATTGTGGTATAATTAATGTATAAATTCAAGGAAAATAAAAGAGGGCGTGATTTTATGAGAAAAAAAGCTGTTCCTGTGGGGATTGAAGATTTTAAAGAGTTGATACAAGAAGGATATTATTATATAGATAAAACTTTACTAATAGATGAAATGTTAATGAACAGGTCGAAAGTTACATTATTTACAAGACCACGTAGATTTGGAAAAACATTGAATATGTCGATGTTGAAATATTTTTTTGATGTAAAAGATAAAGAAGAAAATAAAAAACTTTTTGAAAATTTGAAAATATATAATAGTGAATATATGAGTGAACAGGGTAAATATCCTGTAATTTTCATTTCACTGAAAGATTTAAAAGGAAATACTTGGGAAGAAAATTTTATGTTAATAAAAAAACATATAAAAAATTTATACATGGAATTTTATGGTTTAAAAGATAAATTGAACCCTATTTTTAAAAATGATTTTGAAAAGATAGTTATGGAAAAAGAAGAGGCTGACTGGATTTATTCTCTTAAAAACTTATCAAATTATTTGTACGAATATTATGGAAAAAGTGTAATAATTTTAATAGACGAATACGATGCTCCAATAATAAATGCTTTTGATAAAGGTTACTACAATGAAGCGATAAACTTTTTTCAAACATTTTACAGCTCAGCACTAAAGACTAATAATTCATTGAAATATGGTGTTTTAACAGGGATAACAAGAATCATAAAAGAAGGAATATTTTCAGGTTTAAATAATCTTTATGTAAATACGATTTTAAGTAAGGATTATTCAGAATATTTTGGACTCCTTGAGAGCGAAGTGATTGAAATGCTTGAGTATTTTGACATGAAATACAAAATTGAAGAAGTTAGAGAATGGTATAACGGGTATATTTTTGGAGAAAGTAAAGTGTACAATCCTTGGTCTATTGTAAATTATGTGAGAGAAAAAGAAATCAAGGCATATTGGGCAAATGTTTCGGGGAATACGCTTTTGGAGAATATGCTTGATCATGCGGGAGAAAGTGTTTATGATGATTTAAAACGGTTTACTGATGGAGAAAGCATTGAAAAATATATTTCGGATGGAACAACGATAAAAAGTCTTTTAAATAATGATGATGAAATATGGCAATTACTTTTATACAGCGGGTACTTAACAAAAGACGAAAAACAAAAAGAAATAGATGTAACTTCAGAATATACAGATGTTTATAACTTGAGAATTCCAAATAAAGAAATACGAAAATATTTTGGTAATATGTTTTTAAATAGATTTTTTGGAACAGAAGTAAAAACTAACATTTTGATAAAAGCGCTTGAAAATGGAGATATTAAAAAATTTGAAAAGACATTGGGAGAAATAATGATAAATATGCTGAGTCATTTTGACTTGGATAAGGAAATGGAGAAGATTTATCAGGTGTTTATGATAGGGCTTGTAGGATTTTTGATGGGAAAATATGAGATTATTTCAAATGATGAAAGTGGATATGGAAGATATGACCTTGCGATGATCCCTATAAAAAGTAATGAGAAGGCTTATCTTATGGAATTTAAAATATCGAAGACGAAAAAGGGGATGGAAGAGAAAGCGCAGAAGGCGTTGAAGCAGATTGATGAGAAGAAATATGATACGAAATTGAAGGCGAGAGGGATAAAGAATATTTTGAAGATTGGGGTTGCATTTTATGGGAAAGAAGTGAAAGTTGTTTTTAAATAGAGGTTTAAGTAAAGGTGGGAAATAAAGTGAGTTTAAAAAAAATAAAAGAAAATTTTTTTGAAAATTTAAAAATGAATAAATTTGATTTATTAGTAACAGTAATTAATGAAATAGGTAATTTTCCATATATAATGTCAGATATATATTTTAATAATGAAAAAGTAAGAAGTGGAGAATATCAAGGATTAGGTATAAATATCGGGTGGAATGATGAAGATGAGACAGCATTGTATATTTTTGAATATGAAAATGAAATAGAAGATATAGAAAGGGTATATTATACTTATGAAGAGATGTTATGTTATCTTTTAATGTATCACTTGCAACATATGAATGAATATTCTGATATGATAGCTTTTGTAGAGCAGGAATTTTTAAATTATGTCAATCATATAGATGAATCAAAAAAATATAAAATAAATATGGATTTAAATAGTATATTTGAAAGAGACAGATTAAGAAATTTTTTAATTAATTATGTCAAAAAAGAAAATCAATACAATATCGGAGCTATAAATTTTCATAAAAAAAAGATAGGATATTCAGATATAAATATACTAAAGAGATTTCTATCATATTTATTAGGGAAAGATGTATTAAAAGAGTTTTTATCTAATCCACAAAAAAAATTTGGAATAAATCTAAAAAATTATTTTATTGATGATGGATATAATGAAATTTATAAGTTAACTATAGATAAATTGAGTATAAATATTGAATATTACTGTAGAGGTATGGGGTCTAATGGAAAATTGTTAGTTGGAGAACGTGGAATATTTTATGGAGATAGAAAAAGTTCTGATAAGTATATCAGTGATTTTATAACAAAAAAAGAAGCAGAAAGGTTAATTCAAAAAAAAATATAAAAGAGAAAAAGAAAATATAGAAATAATTTCTAAAAAAGACTTTTTGAAAGAACTTGAAATTATTGTTAATGCTTATGAAGATATTTATAATGATAAAGAAGTTCAAAAAATGTTTGAAAACTTTAAAGAAAATTTTTAGGAGAGAGTGTGTTCAGAATTTTGTGCAAATTCAAAATCTAAAATATAAATTAAGATGGCATCCCATTATCTTGATTTTATAAATTCTACGAAAGGAAAAAAAGAAATGAAAAAAGTAGAAAGAGCAATTCGTTTATACAGAAAAGTAAATGCAAATGAAACGATGGAAGAAAGGCATAAAAAAGTTATGGAAGGACTATCAAAACTGGAAGCACCTTTAGGATTGGAAGATAGTGAGATTCCAGAAGTGCCAGATTTTGGTGTAGAAATAAGAGCCTATTATCGTACAAAAAATTCTAAAACAAAAGGAGTTTCGATATCAGGAGATTATATATGGAGAGATGAAAGTTCAGAGAAAGGAAGATGGGATTCTCTGGAGTATGATTTTAAAATAACATATAAGTTAATAAATTATAAGAAAATAATATACAATGATCTTCCAAAAGTGATAAATATTTTTGATCCTTATGTTGCTGATTTATATGTAGCTTATAATGGTGCTTATGAGGAAGGAAGAACTCCGGAAACAAGAACTTATGGAGAAAGTATAAATCCTGAATTTTTAAAACTGAAGGAGAAAAATTGTAACATAGGAATGCTGGGAGATGTATTATTTACACTATCTCCAGTGATGTACTTCAATGAAGAAAGTTATAATAAGCTGATAAAAGTACCAAAGGAAGAGCTTCTAGAAAGACTCAAAGGGAAAGCGAAGGGAGTTCAGTTACTTGAAAAGGGTATATACATTATCTTTAATGACAAGGCAGATATTACTTATGAAGAATTTGTGGAAATGAATAATATATTTAAGCCATTACTGGGATTAATCTAAAAGAAATTGAAAATGTCCAAAATTTTTGTGATAGTTATAGAAATATTTAATAATATGAATAGAAAAAGTGGAATTTTCTTATAAATAGAGCTTTAAGTAAAGGTGGGAAATAAAGTGAGCTTAAAAAAAATAAAAGAAAATTTTTTTGAAAAAGTAACTGATTATATTGGAAACTTCCCTATAATTAAAGAATAAAACAAAATAACATTTTTTGAAAGGATATTTATGAAGATAAAATTAAAATTACAAAATGGTTGGAATAATGAATTAGAAGTATTAGGTGCTTATTGTAGTATTCCATATATATATGATGATAAAAGACTTCTCATGTTTAATGGAAAAAATATTGGTATTGAAATAAAAACATATGGATTCAATTACCAGAAAGTTTAAAAAAAGAAATATACAAAACTTCTTTTGAATATTTAGTAGCTAAAAATTTTTTATATTTGAAAAATGCTCTAGTAAAAATAAATGGGATAACAGCATATCAATTAATTAGTTCAGATATACAAATGGAAAAAATTTTTGAAGATTTTAATAGAAATGAAACAATGATGATGTTTGAAACACATGGAATATTTCCAAATGAGGTATTTTCATTATACGTACAAACTAAAGAAGATATTTATATTGAATTTGATATGGATGATATAATAAAGGAAAATTTTTTTCAAAGAAAAGAAAAAATAGAAAAAGAATTAAATGAAAGTTATAAAATTGGTAGATTAAAAGATATCTATAATCAAATTGAAAATGATGAAATCAAATTAATAAATACTAGTATTACAGAAAATAATATTTCAAGAGAAGAATGGAAAGAAAGAATACTAAAGATTTTATCTTATCAACCTTCAGAAATTGATAATTTTTTTGAAGCATTAACTGAGTTGTGGAACTTAATATCTATTGATAAATATTTATCATGCAATGTAGAAAATTTAAAAGAAAAATTGGGATATTGGGTTTTAAATATATCTTATTATTTAAATACAGAAAAAGAAAAAAGTATTATCTCAAATATAAAAAAAAGATTAAATATTAAAAGTTTAGATTATATGCTTGGAGTATAAAGAAAACAAAATGGGAAATAAATGGTGCTTGGAACAGTATTGATTTTATGACTGAAACAACAAATAGAGGTATTCATTGGGAAGGGACTTCACCAAGTGGAGTAAAAATAGAAGGATTTTTAAATAAGAAGGGAACAAGAGCCTTTCCAATGTATGAAGGAGGAAACTAATGAAAGTGAAATTTTTTTATAAGATAGCTAAAAATGGAGAATTATGGTCTCCAGACTGTGATGTTATAGATGATGAAAAATATGATGTTAATTACTCACGTTATTTAGCTGGAGCTGTATGGGAGATGAGATATGTTTCAGATGTAGATTATGAACTGGAAGAAATAAAAAGAGTGGAGAGTGGGGAAATAGAGTGCTTTAAAACAGGAACAGAGATATTTTTCACTTCCGTATATAAAGACAGGGTAGAGTTTGAATCGGACTTTTATGATTGGCCAGACTGGAGTTGTACTTTAGAAGAATATAAAAGAGTTCTGTTGGGGAAAAAAGCATTTTTAATGTTGCCAAAAGAATTAGAAAGTTATTTAGAAATAAAAATAAATGATTTGTAAAAAGTGTCCATAATTTTGTGTAAGCTCAAAATATAATAGTTTATCATGTGTGTAAAAATTTTTGTGTAAACCTCTAAATAATATATGGTAAAATAACTATATAATATTTGAGAAATTTACCCCATACAAAAAGGAGAAGTGAAATAAATGAAACAAAATTATTTAGGAACTTATGGTGTTTTAAAGGGTTCTTATATGGAATCAAGATTAAAATATTATGATTTTGAGAGTACAAAAAAAGTATACGGAGATCCAACTTCTACAATATTAAAGTGTGTAAGAGATGATGAGAATGAAGAATACATACTAGTAGAATTATTAACAACCCATGAAAAAATGAGAATAAAAAGAGAAGGATATGAACTGACAAGTAAACCAAAATTTGATATAGGTGATAAAGTTAAATTAATTAAATATCCTGATAAAAAAGCAACTGTTAGAAAAATTTATTGGCATGATAAAGATAAAAGAATTTATTATCTTCTTGATGTTGAAAATGATAAAAGAAAAAGTGCAAGCAGATATTATGAAGATGAAAATAAGTTTGAAAAAATATAAGTAAAATAAGGGATAGTCCAAAATTTTATGCAAATTAATAGAAAATCTAGTAAATTCAACACTTCGCTATTCTATTTACACAAAAATTTTTATACTCTCGCATTTGAAAGAATGCAACAAAGAGGAGTTTCTCGTAAAGATGTAGAGTATTTTATAAAAAATGGAAAAGTACTAAAACAAGCTGGAGAAAAATATGCGTACATAACAGAAAAAGGAACTCTTATTACAACTTATTCTTCAGCATATTATGATGCTTCAATGAAGGAAATAGTGAAAAGATTATTTGGAAAGTAGGTAAAATGTTAAAAAATAGAGAAGAATTATTAGAGGTAATAAAATTTGGAAATGATATAAAAAAGGTTATAAATAAATGGGATCCCATGAATTTAATATATTTTGACTTAGATGACGAATATGAAACGGAAATTAAAGAGATTAGAGACGAAATTATTATAAAAAAAATTATGACTGTAAATGATCTTTCTTTATGCATAAGAAATATTTTTAAAAATAAATTTTCTGATGAATATAGTTCTAAACCCAACATTGAAATTGAAAAATCAAAAGAAATTTTAGATTTTTCGAAAAAATATAATCTTCTGGATATCGAGTTTGATAATCTTAAAAAAATAGAAATTAAAATAGATAATAAAAATTTAGATCATTATATGGAACAATATATAAAGATAAAAAAAATAATAAATGAATGGGATCCACTAAAAATAATGGATATAGCTTTAGATAATGAATATTGTAATGAAATAAATGATATCGTAAATGTTGTGAATGAACAACTAACTATTTTTGAATTAAGTAAAAAAATACATAATATTTTTAAAAATTCATATTATTGTATGTATAATGTTAAAAAATATGAAGAAATTAAAATAGCCAAAAAAATATTAAATAGTCTATACTAGAAGTAGAGAGAATCTATAATTTAGAATAGTAAAGTATTGAATTTACTGGATTTATTTTGAGAGTGTACAGAATTTTGTGTAAAGGGTGTGTAAAAATTTTTGTGTAAACCTCTAAATAATATATGGTAAAATAACTGTATAATATTTGGAGGTTTTTGTTATGGCTAAAAAAAATTTTTCTGTTAAAATATAGTTATAGAAATATTTAATAGTCTGAACAGAAAAAGTGAAAGTTGCTTATAAATAGAGGTTTAAAGCAAGATGTGGAAAAGAATACAAAACAGTACCATTATTAGAGTATAAGCCAGATTATATAAATAATATACAAAATATAATTCAAAAACAACAAATTAAAATACCTGCAAAATAATAGGAAGGAGATATCAAAATGTCAAAATATAAAACAATATGGGCAGCAGTAAGATTTGGAACATTAAAAGATGTTATAGAAATATTCAAAAAAGGAGATGAAAAAATTGGAGATGCATCAGGAGATAGTATATTATTTCATGCATTAGCAAATACTAATAGCATTGCACGTTATGAAATTACTAATTTTTTAATAAATAAAGGAGCTGATGTTAAAGTAGTAACAGAAGATGGAATGAGTATGTTTTTTCCATTATTTTCTTATGGACGACGAGATACAATAAAAATGACAATATTGTGTAAAACATTATTGGAAAAAGGTGCGGATATAACAACAATATATAAGAAAGAAAAAACGGTTTCATTCAAGGAATTATTTAATATCGGTACTCCTGAAATAGAAATGTTACCACTATATCAACTGATATTTTCTCAACCAGGACTTCCTCTTCTAGCAAAGGATAAATGGGGACTAACAGTAATTGAATTTGCGAGAAGATCTAATAGGCCGATAGCAGTGAAAATGATGGAAGATTATGTAAAGAAATATAACCTAAAAGAAGAAAATTAGAATTTTTAGATAACCGTTGTTGTAAAATTGGAATTTACACAATAGTTGTTGCACAATAATTCATTTTATTATATAATATAAAAAGAATAACAAATAGATAGGAGAAAAAGAGAAAAAATGTCAAATAATGATAACAAAAGAGTAAGAGTTAGAATAGCACCGTCTCCAACTGGAGATCCACATGTGGGAACTGCCTACATTGGTCTTTTTAATTATGTGTTTGCAAAACATAATGGTGGAGACTTTTTATTGAGAATTGAAGATACGGATAGAACTAGATTTTCTGAGGATTCGGAACAACAAATTTTTGATGCGATGAAATGGCTTGGACTTAATTATGATGAAGGTCCAGATGTTGGTGGGGATAGAGGTCCTTACAGACAGTCTGAAAGATTTGAAATATATAAAGAATATGCTGAAAAATTGGTAGAAAAAGGGGAGGCATATTACTGTTTTTGTACACCTGAAAGATTGCAAAAATTGAGAGAAAGACAAACTGCAATGAAACAAGCACCTGGATATGACGGTCATTGTAGAAACCTTTCTAAAGAGGAAGTTGAAGCTAAATTGGCTGCAGGAGAACCTTATACAATTAGATTGAAAATGCCTTATGAAGGGGAAACTATTGTAAATGATGGTTTAAGAGGAGAAATTAGATTTGAGAATAGTAAAATTGATGACCAAGTATTGTTAAAATCTGATGGATTCCCTACTTATCATTTGGCAAATATCGTGGATGACCATTTAATGGGAATTACACATGTTATTAGAGCTGAAGAATGGATTTCGTCTACGCCTAAACATATTCAATTGTACAAAGCGTTTGGTTGGGATGAGCCAAAATGGTATCACATGCCACTTTTGAGAAATGCGGATAAAACTAAAATTTCTAAGAGAAAAAATCCAGTTTCATTGAACTATTACCAAGAAGAAGGATATTTGAAGGAAGGACTTTTAAATTTCTTGGCTTTAATGGGATGGAGCTTTGGAGAAAATAAAGAAATTTTTACAATTGAAGAAATGATTGAAAACTTTTCGTTTGATAAAATCTCGCTTGGAGGACCTGTATTTGACTTGGTTAAATTAGGTTGGGTAAATAATCATCATATGAGATTGAAAGATTTAGACGAATTGACTAAACTAGCGATTCCGTATTTTGTGAAAGCTGGATATTACGCTGACGAAAACTTATCTGATGAAGAATTTGCAAAATTGAGAAGAATTGTAGAGATTTCAAGAGAGGGAGCTCATACTTTGAAAGAATTACCTGAAATTTCATCAATTTACTTTGAAGATGAGTTTGAATTGCCAGTTGTTGAAGAAGGAATGAACAAAAAAGCGAGAAAATCTGTTGAAAGATTGAGAAATTCATTGGAAACAGAAGTTGGTAAAAAATCTATCGAATTATTTGTAGAAAAAATTAATGCTTTAAATGAAGAAATCTCTGAAGAAGAAGCAAAAGAAATTTTACACGGATTGCAAGATGAACTAGGTGAAGGACCAGCAGCAGTATTAATGCCACTTAGAGCAGTTGTTACTGGAAAAGCTAGAGGAGCTGACTTGTATACTGTAATTGCAGTTATTGGGAAAGAGAGAACTTTGAAGAGAGTTCAAAATACTTTAGAAAAAATTAGATAGTTTTTTGGAAAATTATTAAAATTAGAAAAATTTAGAATATTAAAAAAGGAATTTGAGATATTGGTCTTGGATTTCTTTTTTTATTTCAGAACAATTGAAAAAATCATGTTTTATTTGGAATTTTATTTTTTATGCGGTATACTTATGTTGAATCAATTTTAAAAATTATTTATGAGGAGTGATAAAATGAAAAAATTCTTATTATTTATGATGATGTTATTTTCAGTGACTGTTTTTGCAGGAACTGTCAATGCAAAAGTTACAAATAAAATCAATTTTGGGATTTCTCCAAAAGAATTGAAAAATATTATAAAAAGTGAGCCACTATCAAATTCGCATGATAATGGAAATTATGCTGTTTATTATTTTGTAAATGTGGAAGATCCGTTGGGTGTAAAAAGAGAGTTAAATAGTTTTGCTTTTTCTGATAATCAGTTGTTCTCGGCAGTTTTTGATTCACCTACGACGGATGAAGAACATGCAAAAATAATTGAGGATTACAAGAAAAATGCGAGTAAAGTTTTGAAGGAAAAATTGAATGTGAAAGAGCGAAAAGGAGAATTATTGTTGTATAATTCAAAAAAATTGATAGAAATATATAGAATTATGGATCATACTTTTATAACATCTGCTCTTTATAATTCTGAAAAATTGGCTGAAATTTTGAGTGATTATGAATAAGTTTTGTTTTTAGAGTTTCATAAAAGAAAAAAACTGTATTTGAATTAATTTTCATTTACAGTTTTTTTATATTATTGTATTTTTAACCCATGTGTGCTAATATTAAGATGTTATAATATCAAATCTATAAAAGAAAGGAAAACATTATGTTAAAAAATATAAAAGAAAGCTACCAGCATTCATATTTTCTGTATTTAAAATTGATAATAGCAGGTATTATTATTGGTCTTATCGTTGGAATAATTGATACGATTTTTGGAAGAGGATTGCTTTTAATTGGAGATATTCGGAAGGAATATTTGTATTATTTTGTGCCTTTTCTGGCTTTGGCAGGACTTTTGATTGTTTTTATTTATCAAAAATTTGCTGGGAAGACTGGCAAGGGGATGGGACTAATTTTTGAAGTTGGGCATGGGACTGAAAAGGAAATTCCTTTGAGACTTATTCCGATTGTGACGGTTGCGACTTGGATTACGCATTTGTTTGGAGGAAGTGCTGGGCGTGAAGGAGTTGCAGTGCAGCTTGGAGCGACGCTTTCTCATAGATTTAATAAGTATTTTAATTTTCCTGATAAGTCTAAAGTCTTTTTGGTAACAGGAATGGCGGCAGGTTTTGGTGGATTGTTTCAAACACCGATTGCAGCGTTGTTTTTTGGTTTAGAAGTTTTAGCATTGGGAAATTTGCAGTTGTATGCTTTGCTTCCAGCTATTGTTGCAGCATTTACTGCCAGTTGGACTTCATCTTTTTTAGGATTGGAAAAGTTTACTCATATTGTAAATATAACTTTATCAATAACTCCAATGACATTTGTAAAATTTGCAATTTTAGGAATAATTTTTGGAATTGCTGGAAATTTATTTGTTTATTTACAAAGTTTTTTGAAAAAATTTGCTGCAGAAAAAATTAAAAATCCATATTATCGAATTTTTATTATCGGAATTTTTCTTAGCGTAATACTTTTATTATTGCATGAAGGTCGATATACTGGGCTTGGAACGAATTTAATTGAAAACAGTTTTTCAGGAAAACCAATTTTTGGATATGACTGGATATTAAAATTATTATTGACAACATTGACATTGGCTGCTGGATTTCAAGGTGGAGAAGTGACGCCACTATTTTCAATTGGAGCTTCCTTGGGTGTTGTGATAGCGATTTTCTTTGGTCTGCCGATTGAATTTGTTGCGGCTGCAGGATATATAAGTGTATTTGGAAGTGCGACAAATACTTTATTAGCACCAATTTTTATTGGTGGAGAAGTTTTTGGATTTAATAATTTGCCATTTTTTGTGATAATTGTGATTTTTGCTTATTTGGTTAATCGGAAAATATCGACTTATGGATTGCAGAAAAACTATTTTGAAGAGATTGGATAATTGATAAATAATGAAATAAAAATATGGAATTAAGGTAAAAATATAGATTAATATATAGAAATTTTGTACAATACATGTAAAATATAGGAATCGTAATCGTCTACAATGATAAATTAATTTTAAGGTTATAACTGTTTATGGATAATTGTAAAAGATTAAATTATAGAAATTAAGGTTACAGGTTTCTATAAATAATACAAAAGTGAAATAATAAGGAGGAAAAATGAAAAAAGTATTTGGAATTTTATTGGTTGGATTATTATCGATGTCGTTGGAGGCACATAGCAAGGATGTAAGTAGAAAGGTGGCAAAACCAGTAGGAATAAATCAGAATGTTTCTGTTAAAAATAATGAAAATAAGGATTTAAATGAAGATTTTCCTGAACAAAAAATGATTGGAATGGCTAATCCTGCTTCGGTTTATTGTGTTGAACAAGGTGGCGAGTCGATTATAAAACAGGATAAAGATGGAAGTGAATATGGAATTTGTAAATTTAAGGATGGTAAAGAAGTTGATGAATGGGAATTTTATAGAAAAAATCATGATTTGACGGAAAAGGGAGTTCCTGAAATTAATAAAAAATAGTAAAGATGTAGAAGGTAACTGTTTGAAAGCAGTTGCCTTTTAAAATTATAATACAAAATACTAATGTATTATTTCTCAATTTATGATATAATTAATGGAAAAAATACAATAAATGATTTTGAAAATAAAAATTTGTAATTATGAAAAAATAAAATAGGGAGCATTCTTATGTGTGAAAAAAATGATATAGATTTGAATGAAGTGAGAAATAGGATAGATTTGATAGATGATCAATTAGTTAAGTTGTTGGAAGAACGACTTCATATTGTGCAAGAAGTAGCATTGTTTAAAAAAAGAACAGGTAAAAAAATTTTTGATGAAATGCGTGAGAAAGAAGTTGTTGTAAAAAATTTAAAAAAAGTTCAAAATGAAGAATTGAAACATTATATTGAGATTATTTTTAAAGATATAATGGATTCTAGTAAGGAATATCAGAAATTTAGGATTGGAAGTACTCGAGAGTATGTTAATGAGTTGGAATTTAAAGATAAACGGATTGGTTATACAGGAGTTCCAGGTTCATATGCATATGAAGTTTTGATTAATTTATTAAAAAATAATACAAAGGATCATAGTGATATAAAGGAAAGCAACATTTTAAATTTTAATTCACATACTGAATTAGTAAAGGCCGTTCATAATAATGAATTAGATTTTGCAATTTTACCAATTGAAAATTCGATTGTTGGAGAAGTGCGGGATAGTATTGATTTGATTAATAAAAAAAATATTTATATAATTGGAGAGGTTCAACATAAAATTGAGCATAACTTATTAGGGTTGAAAGGTAGTAAAATTGAGGATATAAAGAGAGTTTATTCGCATGAACAGGCTTTGATGCAATGTTCTGAGTTTTTACAAGAACATCCTGGTTGGAAGACAGAAAAAATGACGAATACAGCTTTAAGTGCAAAATATATTTCTGAAAAAAATGATGTGACAAATGCTTGTATCGCAAATATGAATACAAAAGAAATGTACGATTTAGAATTATTGGCTCCAAATATCAATAATACGCAAGAAAATTATACGAGATTTTTTGTAATTTCAAATAAAAATGTTGTAATTGATGGCAGTGATAAAATTAGTTTAGTTACAAGTACTAAAAACGAGTCTGGGTCATTGGTTAATTTGTTACAAATATTTTATGAATACGGCTTAAATATGGTTAATTTGAAATCAAGACCTAGAGTGACTAAGCCTTGGGAATATTATTTTTATATTGATTTTGAAGGAAATATAAAGGATGTGAAAGTTCAGGAAGCATTGGAAAAAATGAGAGAAAAATCTACATATTTACAAATTTTAGGAAATTACAAGGTTTATAATTTAAATTTGTAATTGAAATTTAGAAGTTATTTTTAAAATTTTATGAAGCAATAAAAAATCAAATTATAAATTTTATATATGTTGTTATTATTGTAAAAAATTGTGAAAGATATTGAATATGATAAAAATGTTGCTTTATGAATACGAAATATCTATATATAATAAATATTAAAAAAGAGAGAAAAAATGAGATTAGATAAATTTTTAGCAAATTCTGGGGTTGGAACTAGAAAAGAAGTAAAGGAATTATTGAAAAAAAGATTGATTAAAGTGAATGATGAGATTGTTAAAGATGGGAAAATTCACGTTAATGAGAATGAGGATACTGTAAAATATAAGGATGAAATAATATCTTACAAAAAGTTTGTTTATATAATGTTGAATAAGCCTAATGGCGTGATTTCTGCGACTGAGGATAAAATTCATAAGACGGTTATTGATTTACTTGGTGATGAGTATCGGACTTTTGAGGTTTTTCCTGTTGGGCGGTTAGATATTGATACTGAAGGATTACTGTTGTTGACAAATGACGGAGTTCTTTCGCATAATTTATTATCGCCGAATAAACATGTTGATAAAAAATATTATGTGGAATTGGAAAAATTACTTACAGAAACAGACATTGCCAAATTGGAAAATGGTGTGGAATTGAAGGATTTTACAACAAAAGATGCTAAAGTGGAAATCATTGAAAATGGTGAGGAATCTGACAAAATAAGGGTTTATATTACAATTAGTGAGGGTAAATTTCATCAAGTAAAAAGGATGTTTAAGGCAGTGGGAAATGAAGTGAAATATTTGAAGCGAGTAAAAATGGGTACTTTATCGCTTGATGAAAACTTGAAATTAGGTGAATATAGAGAATTAACTGAAGATGAATTAACAAAATTAAAGGAGAATTTTTAAAATGAAAAAATACGGACTTTTAGGAGAAAAATTAGGACATAGTTTTTCAAAAGAAATACATGAAATATTTTTTGGATTGACAAATAGAGATGCGAAATATGATTTGATAGAAAAGGAAATATCAGAAATATCAGCGTTGTTGGATGAAGTTAGAGAAGGTAAATATTTAGGAATAAACGTAACAATTCCTTATAAAGTTGAAGTAATGAAATATTTAGATGAAATTTCGCCAATTGCTAAAAAAATCGGAGCAGTGAATACTATAAAATTTGAAAATGGGAAATTAATTGGAGATAATAGTGATTATTTTGGATTTTTGAGAACATTGGAATTGAATGATATTGATGTAAATGAAAAGAAAGTGTTGGTTTTAGGGACTGGTGGAGCTTCAAAAGCGATTTATAATGTTTTAATTGATAAAGGTGCAGATATTATTTATCTAGCGACAATTTTGGATAATGATACTTTTAAAATTAGGGAAGAAGATAGACTTATAAGATATTCTGGAATAAGAAATTTGAGAGATATTGAGTTGATTGTGAATTGTACGCCAGTTGGAATGTTTCCACAAGTGGATGCGTGTCCGTTGGAAGATGTAAATATTATTAATACAAATGCTGTTGTTGATATTGTTTACAATCCTGAAGAAACAGTTCTTATGAAAAAATATAAATTGAGAAATACGAAAACAGCGAATGGATTAATGATGTTAATCTCTCAAGCAATAAAATCTGAAGAAATTTGGAATGGAGAAGAATACGATAAAGAAATTTTGGATACAATTTACAAAAAATTATCTGAAAAATTGTATAAATAATTGAAAATAGAAACTTTTATAAACTAGGAAAATAAAAAAGGAGATTTTGATGAAAAAAATTATAACAGGAGTTTTAATATTGGGAGCAACAAATTTGATGGCGATTACGAATCAACAAATGATAGATTCAGGAACTAAAATTCAAGAAGATATTTTTCAAAAATATTTTAAAGTGAACACAAATTCTAAAATGAAAAAAGACGTTAATGTTTTGAGTGCGATGTATTCTGAAATATTATCAAAAATGTATCAACAAAATAGATCGCTTTATGAAACTGAATTTTCGAAAGCACAAGGTAAGAGAAGATCATTATTTAGAGAAATGTATGCTTATTATACTGATTATGTGGATGAATATTCAAAATTTTCTAAGGATTCTTTAGCGATATTATTACAAGATCAAGGAGATTTTCAAGCGTATTATTATACAAACACATATATGTTGTTAGAAACATTTAATTTGAATATGAATACTTATTTAGAAGCCTTAAAAGATAGGAAAACGTTGGATGAAAATATAAAAACTGTTAATAATTATTTGTATCATAGAGGAGATTCTAAAACTTTAGAGGATTATGAAAAAATGTCAAGTCAAGAAATGAAAGCAATTGTGGATGCAGAATATGTAAAATTAAATAATAAAATTGATGGAGAATTAATTAAAAAAACGTCTGCAGGAGTAAAACAAAGACAAGGAAATTCGATAAAATCAAGTTTAAAGAGATTAGAAAAAATGTATGATAAGTATGATGAGAAATTTTCAGAGTATATTGACGGAACTTCATTAAGTTCTCAAGAAAAAGAGAAAATAAAGAAATTAGTTAAGTTTGAAACAATTTCAAACTTAAAATTTATGACAGAATCTTTAGGAAAGTAGTAAAAAAATAAGAGTAGAAGGAGAATTAAGAAATTGGATAATAGATCAGAAAAATTAAAAATGATAGGTAATGAAAAAATTTTGACGGATTTTAATTTAAAAGTGTATGATCAGTTGGATGATTTTGCGTCAGAAGTGTTAAGACCAGAAAAATTGATAGATTATGTTTCAGCAAGAAGAGAGTATTTATTTGATTCAGAAGAAAGTGTGAAAAAATATTTTACAGAAGATGATTTAGAAGGAGAAAAAATTAATACATTTGGTGATTTTTATTATCATTATTTAGTGAAATATAGTCACGGATATTTATATAAATTTGGAGTAAAAGGATTTACCGATGGATTGAAAAATTTGGTAAAAGAAGAGGGAATTGATTTAGAAGATTTGGATATCAATTGGGAAAATATTAAAAAGAAAGAAGATTTTTACGAAGAGTCTTTAATTGATATTTTGTATTCGATGTTGAGTTATGAATTAAATAAAAAAGGATATGAAATTTTTGGAATTAATATGGGTTATGAATCAGTGATTTATTATGTAGTTACTCAAGATGTTTATGATCGTATTAATAAGGATTCAGAACTATTTAGAATCTTTGATTTATCATTATTAGAAGGGATTTATGATGAAATTTATGAAGTTGAAGAAGATATAAATTCTGAGCTTGTGGAAGTTGGAGATTTCTTGGAGAAGAAAGTAGATGGATATCACACACTAAAAGTAGATAAAAATTATAATACATTGATTGAAAATGTAGATGAAGATAAATTGAAAATAATTTTATAAATTGAGAAAGGGAATTTAATGATTAATTTTGAAACAAAAGATATAAATATGTTATTGAGTATGTTAAATATGAAACTTAGGGACGAGTTCTCAAGTTTGCCAAGTTTAACTAGTTATTATAATGTAGATAAAGAGGCTTTATTAGAAAAAATGAAAGCGAATGGTTACGAATATGTTGAAGATAGTAATCAATTTAAGAGAATTTAGATAAAAGAAAAAATACTAGAGAAAGGAGATAAAAATGAGAAATATAGTTTTAATTGGAATGCCTGCTAGTGGGAAAAGCACGATTGGTAAAATGTTGGCAGATGAGATAGAATACAAATATTTTGATGCTGATCATCATCTTGAAAAGCAAGAAAATCGTAAAATAAGTGATATTTTTGCAGAAGATGGAGAAGATTATTTTAGAAATTTGGAAACGAAATATTTAGGTGAACTTGCTCAAAAGGAAAATATTATAATTTCTACAGGTGGGGGAGCGGTAAAGCGAAAAGAAAATATTGATTTAGTAAAAAAAAGTGGAATAGTAATTTTTTTAAATAGAAAAATTGAAGATATTGCTAAAGAAAATCATAAAAATAGACCACTTCTTCAAGATATAAATAATCTTCAAAAATTATATTGTGAAAGAATTGATTTATATAATAAATATGCAGATGTTGTTGTGGAAAATGACGATACTTTAGAAAATGTTGTAAAAAAAATAATAAAAGAATTGAAAAATAAAAACTTTTTTAGGAAGTAGTTTTGGAAAGGTAAGAGAATGAAACAGATATTAGTGATAAATGGGCCTAATTTGAATTTTTTAGGAATTAGAGAAAAAGGAATTTACGGAGACGATGATTATAAAAGTGTTTGTAATTATATAAAGGACAGCTTTCAAGGCAAGGATCTGAAAATAGAAATTTTGCAATCTAATTCAGAAGGAAAGATAATTGATTTTTTACAAATGGCGTATCATAATCAAGTAGACGGAGTTGTAATAAACCCTGGAGCGTACACACATTACAGTTATGCTATTCACGATGCAATAAAATCAATTTCGATACCGACAGTGGAAGTTCATTTAAGCAACATACATGAAAGAGAAGATTTTAGGAAAATATCTGTGACTTCTCCAGCCTGTGTAAAACAAATTTATGGAAAAGGAAAAGAAGGTTACATAGAGGCAATAAATTTTTTGTTGAATGATGTAATTGGAAAATAAGTTTTGTTTAAAATATGTAGAATAAAAATTACTTAGAATAGGAGATAATAGCAGAAATATGGATGTAAAATATGATAAAAGTGTTGATATTTGCAAAGTAGCAATACGAATGTCCATTTCTTCAAGAGAAGAAGAAAAAAAACTTATGAAAGAATATGCTAAAGAAGGTATAAAAACAGCTGCTGTTGATGTGGGAGGTGCAATACCTAGTTCAAGATTCAAGTTTATTGAAAGTGCATTATTAGCTGCAAAGAGAAATAATTTAATTCAAGATAGACATATCCACGATGGAGCAGTTATTGGAGCTGTAAGAGAAGCAATGAGTCAAATCGAGAGTAATATTAATGGATTAAGTGTCGGTGGAAAGATAGGAATTGCACGTTATGGAGAACATTTGGCTATTGCAATTTTTTTAAGTGTTGGAATATTGCAGTTTAATGAGGTTATAAGTGCTGTTGCACATCGTTCGATAGCGATTTTAGAAGAAGAAAAATAAATTTATAGAAATAATAAATAGGAAATAGAATAGGAAATAGCATTTAAGAAAGGTATTGTGTAAAAATATGGGAGATAAATTATTTAAAAATACAGAATTGTTTATTTTTGATATGGATGGACTTTTGTTTAATACAGAAGATATTTATGTGAATGAGGGAAAAAGAATTGCTAGAGAAATGGGCTATGAAATAACACAAGAATTGTCAGAAATGACAATGGGATTAACAAATAATGTAGCAAGAAAAACTTATAAAGATTATCTAGGACAAGAATTTCCTTTCGATGAAATGGTTGATGAAATACATTCAATAATATGTGAAAGAGCCGAAAAAGGAGAAGTTGATTTAAAATTAGGAGCATTAGAATTATTAAACTTTTTGAAAGAAAATAATAAAAAAATGGTTTTAGCGACGTCTTCTAATCGAAAATTGGCTACAATTCTAACAGAAGGTAAGGATATTAGAAAATATTTTGATCATTTTATAACTGCGGAAGATGTGAAACATGGGAAACCAGATCCAGAAGTGTTTCTTATCGCTACAAAAAGAGGAGAAGCAAAGCCTGAAAAATCAATAGTTTTTGAAGATTCGTTTAATGGAGTAAGAGCTGCACATTCAGCAAAAACTTTTCCTTTTATGATTCCAGATAAATTACAACCAACAGAAGAAATCAGACAAAAATATTTCAAAAAATTTGATAATTTATTGGAAGTTATCAATTATTTTGAAGGAAAATAAATCGTAAAAAAAATAAAAAATTTTCATTTTACTTCTTGCCATTTAAAAAAAATAAGGTATACTTAAAATGTAAAGAGAATAATAGGAGGTATTAATATGGAAATTTTAGCTATGATATTAGCAGGCGGAAGAGGATCAAGACTTGACATCTTATCAGAAAAAAGGGTTAAACCAAGTGTACCTTTTGCTGGTAAATTTAGAATTATAGATTTCGCATTGAGTAATTGCTCAAATTCAGGAATTTATGATGTTGCATTATTAACACAATATTTACCTTTGTCGTTAAACGAACACATTGGTTCAGGAAAACCTTGGGATTTTGATAGAAGAGATTCAAGTATAACTATGTTACAACCACATGAAGGACCAGGAGGAAGTGCTTGGTATCAAGGAACAGCTGATGCTATCAGACAAAATATTGAATTTATTAAAAATAAAAATCCTAAATATGTATTAATATTATCTGGAGATCACATTTATAAAATGGATTATAGATGGATGTTAAAAGAACATAAAGAAAATGGAGCTGAATTAACAGTTGCAGCACAACCAGTTCCAATAGAAGAAGCAAGTAGATTTGGAATATTTGAAGTAGATGAAAATAAACAAATTCTTGATTTCCAAGAAAAACCAGCAGAACCTAGAAGTAATCTAGCTTCAATGGGAATTTATATTTTTAACACAGATGCATTATTAGAATATTTAGAAAAATTAGAAAATCAAGACTTAGACTTTGGAAAACACGTAATTCCGTCAATGATTAAAGAAGATAGAAAAGTATTCGTTCATTGCTATGATAGTTACTGGATGGACGTTGGAACATATGATTCTTACTTAGCAGCAAACTTAGATTTGATTAAAAAATCAGAAGAAGTTGGAATTGATTTGTATGACACAGGATGGAAAATTTATACAAGAAGTGAAGACTTGGCACCAGCAAGAATCGGAGAAACAGGTAGTTCACAAAATTCATTAATCAGTAATGGATGTAAAATTGAAGGAACTGTTCAAAATTCAGTATTAGGGCCTGGAGTAACTGTAAGAAAAGGTGCTACTATTAGAAATAGTATTGTATTTAGTGGAACATATATTGATGAGAATACACATCTAGATACAGTAATTGTTGATAAAAAGGTTTATATTGGTAAAAATTCATTTATTGGACATGGTGAAGCAAAAGTTCCAAATTATGAAAAACCAGATGTTTTATCATCAGGAATTACAGTAATTGGTAAAGGTGCCGTTATTCCTGAAGGAGCATTAATTGGTAAAAATGTTAGAATTTTTGGTGAAGTTAAATTGAATGAAAATAATAAATATGTACCAGTTGGAGAAACAGTAAAAAAATAGGAAGTGATTAATTTGAAAATAGTTTATTTAGCATCAGAAGTAGCTCCATTTTTTAAAACAGGTGGATTAGCCGATGTTATGGGTGCTTTGCCTAAAAAAATGCAAGAATTAGGTCATGAAGTTTCTATTATAATGCCTAAATATGATAAGATACCAGTTAAATACCTTGAAAAACTTGAATGGGTAGCAAGATTAGAAAGTCATGGAGACATTTTTAATCTAGTTAGATACCCAGATGATAAAATTAATTATTATTTTATTGAAAATAAAGCATTATACGAAAGAGGTCATGTTTACGGTGATAATGATGAAGATATACAATATGCGATGTTTTCTGAATTAGCACTTAGATTTCTAAAAGAAATTAATTTACAACCAGATATATTACACTGTAATGACTGGCAAACTGGACCAGTACCTTATTTCTTAAATGTAAGATATAATAATGATCCGTTTTATTGGGATATGAGAACAGTTTATTCGATTCATAATTTAATGTATCAAGGAAGATTCTCAAAATATTCATTTGAAAGAATGGGTTATGATATTGGTGGATATGGTTTGAATTTTATGGAAATAGGAATTGGTTATGCAGATGTTGTAAACACAGTAAGTCCTACTTACGCAGAAGAAATTAAATATCCTTATTTTGCAGAAGGATTAGAATGGATAACAAATACGAAAAAAATATATGGAATTTTAAATGGAATTGATGTAGATGAATTTGATCCAGAAAAAAATCCAGATATAATACCATTTAACAAAGATTCTCTAGATAAGAAAAAAGAAAATAAATACAGATTGCAAGAAAAATTAGGGTTACCAAAATCAGATGTCGCTTTAATTTCTTTGGTAACAAGATTAGTTGAAGGAAAAGGACTAGATTTAGTATCAGCAGTTTTAGAAAACTTATTGCAATATGATGCAGTTCAAGTAGTAATTTTAGGTAGTGGAGATAGATTCTATGAAGACTATTATAACTATTTGACAAATAAATATCCTGATAAGTTCAAAGTTTATTTAGGATATAATCCTCATTTAGCAAATGAAATTTATGCTGGAAGTGATATTTTCTTAATGCCTTCAAGATATGAACCATGTGGATTGAGTCAAATGATAGCTATGAGATTTGGTACAATTCCTGTAGTTAGAGAAACAGGTGGATTAAAAGATACTGTTCATCCTTATAATGTATTCACAAATGAAGGAAACGGATTCTCATTCACAAACTTTAATGCAGATGATATGTTGTATACAATAAAAGTAGCAGAAGGAATCTATTATGATAGACCTGAAGTTTGGAAAGATTTAATAAGAAGAAATATGGAAGCTGATTTTTCTTGGGATAAAGCAGCTAGAGAATATGTGAAGTTGTATGAAGAAGCTAAAACTCATTAGATAATTGTTTTTATTGAATAGTTTGAAAAGAGAAGTGATAAAAAACTTCTCTTTTTTTTGTTTATCTTTTTTGAATAAATAATATTTTTGTAAATTTATTAGTATAAGAAAATTGCTAAATATATAGATATTATTAAACTTTTGATACAATAACATTTTTATAATTAATTTAAAATTAATAAATCAAGAAAAAAAAATTATTATTTAATTGAAAAAAAAATAAATATGTTGTATACTAATACCGAAATCGAGAGAGGATTAAGATTTCAATAAATATGTTTAGATTTTTAGGATGAAAGTACAGGATAAGATTTAATTTTATAAAGGAGTGAAAATGGATTGTTATCTACTTTTTTTGAAAATTTGGGCATATAAAAAATAAAATGGAGAAAAAAGAAAGAGAGTGGTTTTTATGAAATCTACAAAAAAAATTATTTTAACAGCATTAATCGGAGTTTTAGCTTTAGGATCTATTGGTTATGCGGCTACGAAGAAAACTTCAAATAAAAAAGCAGAATCTAAAGTTGCATCAGCAAAATTAACAAGAAAATTTACTTGCGATAATAGAAGTGTAACAGTTGAAAATCTATCAACAGACAGAGTTAAATTAACTGAAAGTAATGGAAAATCATATAATTTGAAATTGACAAGATCAGCAAGTGGAGAAGAATATAAAGGTAGTGGAGTTTCTATTCACATAAAAGGAAATGAAGCTGCATTTACTAAAAATGGTCAAGATGAAGCTTGCTCTATGACTCAAAGCAATGCTGATAACAACACTGCATCATCACATTTATTAAGAAAATTTGATTGTGAAGGGTACCAAGATGTAACAGTTGAAAATTTATCAACAGATAAAGTAAGATTGGCTGATGGTTACGGTAGTATTTATGATTTAAATTCAGCTGTAGCTGCAAGTGGAGAAAAATATTCAAATGGAAATATTTCTATTCATATGAAAGGAAATGAAGCTGTTTATACAGAAAATGGAAAAGATAAAAGTTGTAGCTTAAAAAGCACAGGAAAAGGTTCTATTGAACAATAAATAAATTAAAAATAACTAACTGAAAAAGTTGCTTTGTATAATTTAATTATATGAAGCAGCTTTTTTCTATTTTTCGTTTTAATTTCTTGATTTTTGTGCTAAGACTTGGTAAAATAAATGTATGTTATAAAGGGAAAATATAATTTGAGTTATTTACGAAAGGAGAGCTATGGAGACTTTAAAAGAAGAGGTAAATTCTAAAAATAATGCTCTGAAAAAAAATAAAGATAATAAAGAAAAAAATCAAGAAGAAAACAAAAATTCAGAAATTAATATAAAAAATATTCGAAGAAATGTAGATTTAAAAAAAGAGAAACCACTAAAAAGTATATTAGAAAATATTGAGAGAGATGAAAAAGCTAGAGAAATTATAATTCGTAGGCTGTTGGATCAGAAGGTGTCAAAAGATATTAAAGAAGAAGAAGCGAAAACTATTTCTGGAAAACTGTCTAACTTTTTAGCAAATATTGTAGGAAGTAAAACGTTTATATTGGTATTGACAATATTTGTTGTAGCGTGGTTTGTTTATAATATAAGTCATTTTAAAGAAAATAAGGATACATTATCGTTGGTAAATATTGGATTATCTGGTGTAATGATGCTGTTTAGTTCATTGATTATTCTTGGACAAAATAGAAAGAAAAGATTGGAAGAAAAAAAATCAGAGAATGATTACAAAGTTAACTTAAAAAATGAGATTGTTATTGAAGATTTGCATTATAAATTAGATGAAATGTTGAAAAAGCAAGAAGAAATTTCAGATAGAGTTTCAAGTTTGGAAGGAAATCCAGAGCCTATGAGAAAAAGATCTGAAAAAAAATATAAATTTATTGACATTGTTGATAAATAATTTTTTATATGGATAGAAATACTTAAAATAAGGAAAAAGAAAATGAATATATTTGAAATAGAGAAAATACCTGAAACTGAGGAAATTTTAGAAATATTGGCTCAAGGTGATAATGTTAGGATAGAAAGAATTTTATCTAATGGGCAAACTACAGATTGGATGATTCAAGATGAAAAAGAGTTTGTTGTATTGTTACAGGGAAATGCGACTATTGAATTTGATGATAGAGAAATTCATTTGTCGAAAGGTGATACTTTGATGATAAATGAGAAAGAGAAACATAGAGTTAGTTATACTAGTGAATCTCCTATTTGTATATGGTTTTGTGTATTTTTTAGTTAAAAGATGGTTGTATAATTTAAAATAAAGTTTAATCAAAAAAATAAAAAAGGTTTTATGACTACAATTAGCTTGTTTGAGGAGAACAATTATTAAAAGGGCTTAGCTCTAAAAAGGAGAGAGAAAATGGGAATATTATTTGTAGTATTTGCTTTAGTTATTGTGATTGTATCTGGAATACCAATGGCTAAAAAGAAATTAGAAGAAAATAAAAAATTTAAAGAGTATACAGAAAATACTCAATTGGGAAAAAATGAAATTGTTGGTAAGATTAAGGACGAAAGAACTGTAAATGATAAGTTTATAAGTGCAATGTTTTATGTTGGAATTGTGTTTTTATTGGTTAGTGGTATTGGACTTATTGTTAATAATGGAAATGAGAATAAGGAATTTTCAAGAAAAAATTCGGGTGTTGTTGTAGGGTCTCAACCTGAAGTAGATACAAGCAATCAGCCTAAAGATGGTATAATGAGTATTGATACAAATACAGACCAATCTAATACGCCAGTACAAAATGAAACTTTGACAACTGATAAGATTGCGAAAAATGTAAAAAGAGAAAGAGAAAGAATCAATAGATTGATTACAGAAAATAATAAAAAGAGTGAGAGTTTGATTGAGGAAATGACAAAAGACATTGAATCTAAAAATACAGAAAGTGCATTACAAAAAGGAGAAAAAGCTCTTCAAAGTATTAAAGAAGCGTCAGATAACTTAAATGGTACTCAATGTATACCAACTGGAGATGCCAATTTTGATGCACAATGTAAAAAATTATTAAGTGAAGGTAAAAATCTTTATAGTCAAAGACAAGAAACTGTTGCTAAGACAATGGAATGGTTGAAAAAAGTTGGACAAGATGTAAATGATGTGAAAGATACGATTGAATCAAGTAATATTGGTCAACAAGCTATTTCAGAAGGTAAAAAATTCTTTAAGGATTTGATAAAATCATTTAATGATAATACAAAATAGTTTTAGATTCGTTATCACTCGTTATAAATATTAAGGAGATGAGAATGAAAGAAAAAAAAATAAAAACCAATGCATTAAGAATACTAGATAAACAAAAGATTGAATATGAAATTCATACATATGAATGGTCAGAAGGTACTAGTTCAGGGTTAGGAGTTGCTGAGAAATTGCCTGAATTAGCAGATCGTATATTTAAAACTATTGTTTTGAAAGGGAAAACGAAAAATCTTCATGTGTGTGTAATTCCAGGAGCTGCTCATTTAGATTTAAAAAAAGTAGCAAAGGCTTGTGGAGAAAAGAACATTGAGTTGTTGCCACTTTCAGAATTAGAGAAAAATACAGGATATATACGTGGTGGTTGTTCGCCAGTTGGTATGAAGAAAAAGTATGATACATTTTTTGATGAAAGTGCTTTGAAATTTGAAAAAATAATAGTTTCAGCAGGAAAAAGAGGTCTTCAAATGGAAGCAGACACGCAGAAACTGATTGAAGTGACAGATGGAAAAGTTGCAGATTTACTATCTGAAACAGAAGGAATTTTTTAGAAAGTATTAAGATTTTGGAGGAATTACGAATTGAAGTTAAAAAATATTAGAATAATAAAAATTTTCTTGGGAGTTTTTTTACTGTTCTTTTTGTTAACAGAATTTTTGATAATTAGAGAATATCTAAATGATTATAATGAGAGGAATCAAAGAAAAAAGATGGATTATGTAATTGTTCTTGGTGGGAAACTTTATGGAGAGGTTCCTTCAAATTCGTTGAAAAATCGTATAATAGTGGCAGTGAAGTACTTACTTGAGAATAAAGATACAAAAGTAGTAGTAACTGGTGGAAAAGGTCCTGGAGAGAAGATTACCGAGGCAAAAGCAATGGAAAAGGAACTTATAAAAAATGGAATAAATCAAAAACGAATTATTGTAGAAGATAAATCTCGAAATACGGTACAAAATTTCAAATATAGTTTGTTAAAAATAAAAGAAGATAAATCGCTTGATATTTCTAAGAAAAAGAAGATTTTGATAGTAACTAATGATTATCATATGTATCGAGCTAAAAAAATTGCACGTGCAACAGGATTGGAAAAGGAAGGATTTGAAATATACGGATTGCCAGCAAAAACACCAATTATTGCTGCACCAAAAGCGTATCTTAGAGAATTTCTTTCAAATGTGAAGTTTTGGATATTTGGAATTAATCAGGATTAATTGTGAATTATTCAATATTTAGAAAAGCTAAAATAATTAAAAGTTTATAGTTTTAGTCAAATAGAAAAAAGTAATTAATAAATAAATTAAAATCATATAAGATATCACTTTATATTTTGGATATTTTATATGATTTTTTATATTTATAGAAATTTGAGAGTGTCCAGAATTTTGTGTAAACTAATAGATAAAACTAGTAAATTCAGTACTTCGCCATTTTATTTACACAAAATTTCTATACTCGCTTAAATTAAAAAATCTAAATATTTCATTTTAAAAAAGATAATTTATAGTAAAACATTCCCATCTTCATCGATTGCCTTATAAGCTGGTCTGATTAATTTCTTATCAACTAAAATTTGTTCCATTCTATGCGCATTCCAACTAGCAATTCTAGCAAGAGCAAAAAGTGGGGTAAAAATATTTTGTGGAATATTTAAAAGTTTATATACAAATCCTGAATATAAATCAACATTTGCACAAATTTCGAAATTTTTTCCTTTAGTCTCTTTTCCAATTTCTTTTGTAAGTTTTTCAATATTTGAAAATAACTCAAATTCTTCAAGTGCATTTTTTTCTTTTGCTAATTCATAAGCCTTTTTCTTTAATAATACAGCACGAGGATCCGAAATTGTGTAGACAGCATGTCCCATACCATAAATTCTACCTTTTTTATCAAATACCTCTTTATTAAATATTTTTTTCAAATATTCTTTTAATTTAACTTCATCATATGGATTAGTATTTTTCTTAATGTCTTCCACCATTTTTGTAACCATCGAATTTGCTCCACCGTGCATAGGTCCTTTCAAGGCTCCAATCGAGGCAGAAATTGACGAATATGTATCAGTTCTAGTTGAAGAAACAACATGAGAAGTAAAAGTTGAGTTGTTTCCTCCTCCGTGTTCTGCATGGATAACTAAAATCAAGTCTAAAACCTCAGCTTCTAATTCTGTAAATTGATTGTCGCTTCTAAGCATGTGAAGAACATTTTGTGCAATGCTATATTCTTCCACTGGATTATGAATAATCAAACTCTTATTAAAATGCTTGTAATTACACGCTTGATAACAATAAACAAGAAGGCTAGGAAATTTTGCAATCAAGTTTAAAGATTGATCAATCAAGTTTGAAAGACTAACATCATCTGGATTTTCGTCTAAAGTATAAAGACACAAGACAGAACGTTGAAGTTGATTCATTATATCTGTACTCGGTTTTCTCAATATGAAATCTTCGATAAATTCATCTGGCAAATGCTGATATTCTTTCAAAGTACTGATAAACATTTTTAATTCAAAATTAGAAGGAACTTTACCAAAAAGCAATAAAAATATTGTTTTTTCAAAGCAAAAAGTTTTTTCCTTTTTAAATAGAGATACAAGTTTTTCAATAGAAATACCACGATAATAAAGTTTTCCGTCTGCTGGAATTTTTTTTCCGTCCTTATCGATTGAGTATCCTAAAACAGAACCAATTTTTGTTAATCCAACAAGAACTCCTGTCCCATTTTTATTCCTAAGACCTCTTTTTACATTTAATTTATTATAAATATCGTCTGAAATAGAATTATTCTCGGTAAACATAACTCCCAGCTCATTAATAAAATCAGTTTTCATGTTTTACCAACTCCTTATTTCAGATTTTCAATAATTTTATCTGTAAATTCAGTAGTTGTAGCATTTCCACCTAAATCTGCTGTTTTACAACCGTCAGTTAATGTTTTTAAAATAGCTTTTTCAATATTTTTAGCAAAATCATTAAGTTTTAAATATTTTAACATTTCGATTGAAGAAAGTAGCAATGCAAGCGGATTTGCTTTATTTTGTCCTGCAATGTCTGGTGCTGATCCATGTACTGCCTCAAAAATAGCGATATCATCTCCAATATTAGCCCCAGGTGCAACTCCAAGTCCTCCAACAAGTCCAGCTACTAAATCAGATAAAATATCTCCATATAAATTCATTGTAACAATTACTTTGAATCTTTCAGGATTTGTAACAAGTTGCATACACATATTGTCAATAATAAGTTCTTCTAGCTCAATATTTTCATATTCTTTTGAAATTTCTCTTGCAATATCCAAAAACATTCCATCAGTGAATTTTAAAATATTTGCTTTATGAACAACTGTAACTTTCGAAATTCCATTATTCTTTGCATATTCAAAAGCACTTTTAATAATTCTTTCGCTTCCTTTTCTCGTAATTCTTTTCACAGCAATTGCACTAGTTTTTTCTTCATTTTCATATTTTTCTTCACCAATATAGATTCCTTCAGTATTTTCACGGAAAATAGCCAAATCAATATTATCATATCGAGTTTCAATTCCAGGCAAATTTCTAGAAGGTCTAAAATTTGTATATAAATCATATTTTTTTCTAAGATACACATTTATACTTCTAAAACCTTTTCCAATTGGTGTAGTAATAGGCCCCTTTATTGCAATTTTGTTTCTTTCAACGCTTTCATAAAGACTTTCTGGTATAAGTTCTCCAGTTTTTTCATAAACATCCGATCCAGCATTTTCAGTTTCAAATTCCACAGGAACTTTCGCTGCATCAAAGATTTTTACTAAACTTTCAGAGATTTCATATCCAATTCCATCTCCAGGTATTAATGTAATTTTTTTCATATTATCTTCCACTCTTTCTAAATTATTTTTTATATAAATTACAGTAATTCTAGTTTAAATAAAGAGCTAATTTATTCGAAATTCTTTAACTCAAAATCAAATTAGAACTACTGCTATTCACGTTTTAACTCAAAAATTCATCACTTGTAGCGAATTTCAAATATCCACCAAATTTTAAGATTTTAAGTTCTCTTTCTGAACCATTGAATTTAGCAGGAAATTCGATATTTTTAGTAAGATTTTTAACAATAAATCTTCCATTTATCAATGAATTTGGAATATCTGATAATTGTAATTCGTCATATTCATCTATATTGTTGTAATCTTCTACATTTTCAAATTCTAATGGTATAATTCCACTGTTAATCAAGTTTGCTTTGTGAATTCTTGCAAATGATTTTGCAATAACAGCTTTTATACCAAGATAAAGTGGTAATAACGCAGCATGTTCACGGCTAGAACCTTGTCCATAATTTTCTCCACCGACAACAATTCCACCATCATTTTTTTCAGCTCTTTCTTTGAAATCTGGAATAATTGTTTCAAAACAGTGCTCAGATAATTTAGGAATATTTGAACGGAATGGCAATAATGCAGCATTCGATGGACAAATATCATCTGTTGTAATATTATCTCCTGTTTTTAAAATAACTTTTTTAGTAAAGCTGTCTTTTAATTCTTCTCCAATTGGGAATGGCTTAATATTAGGCCCCATAACAATTTTTACAGCTTCTCTTTCTTTTTTCGCTTCATCTTCATTAGGATTTGGGAAAATGAAATAATTATCTGAAACTTCAAATTTTTCTGGCTCATCAATAATAATTTCTGCTCCCAATTCTCTTGGATCTGTTAAATATCCTGTAATTGCTGATGCAGCAGCTGTTTCTGTACTAACTAAGTAAACTCCAGCACTCATTGTTCCACATCTTCCCTTGAAGTTTCTGTTAAATGTTCTAAGTGAGATTCCATCTGTTTTTGGTGCTTGTCCCATTCCGATACAAGGTCCACATGCAGCTTCTAGTAATCTCGCACCAGCTGCTATAAATTTAGCCAATGCTCCATTTTCTGAAATCATTTTCATAATATTACTTGAACCTGGCGATAAAACAAGACTCACATCTGGGTGAACTTTTTTCCCATCTAAAATTGCTGCAAGTTTCATAAAATCTGAATAAGATGAATTTGTACATGAACCAATTGCAATTTGATCAACTTTCAATTTTTTGTCTTTTGGAATTTCATGCACATTATCAGGACTATGAGGAAAAGCTGCAAGTGGCACTAATTCATCCAAATTAACAACTAATTTTTCATCATAAACTGCATCTTCATCAGGCAATAATTCTACAAAATCTTCTCCACGTGATTGTTTTTCCAAGAAAGTCTTTGTATTTTCATCACTTGGGAAAATTGAAGTTGTAGCTCCTAATTCAGCTCCCATATTTGTAATAGTGGCTCTATCCTCAACAGATAGTGATTTTATACCTTCTCCAGTATATTCCATTACAAATCCAACTCCACCTTTTACTGTCAATTCTTTTAAAACATACAAAATTATATCCTTAGCTGATACCCAAGGTTGTAATTTCCCTCTAAGCTCGATGTTATAAACTTTTGGAACTTTTAAATAATAAAGTCCTCTTGCCATACCAATTGCAACATCAAGTCCACCTGCTCCAATTGCAAGCATTCCAAGACCTCCACCAGTAGGTGTGTGGCTGTCTGAACCAATCAATATTTTTCCTGGTTTACCAAATCTTTCCAAATGCAATCTATGACAAATCCCATTTCCAGGTTTTGAAAAAACAATATTATGCTTTTCAGCTGATGTTTTAATAAATTCATGATCATCTGCATTTTCAAAACTTGATTGTAACATATTGTGATCGACATAAGCCACAGAAATTTCCGTTGCTACTTTGTCAACATTCATTGCATTTAGTTGTAAATACGCCATCGTTCCCGTGGAATCTTGTGTAAGTGTTTGATTAACTCTTACGGCGATTTCGTTACCTGCTTTTAATTCTCCTTTTAGAAGATTTTTTTTCAAAATCTTGTACGTTAAACTCATACCCATTTTTTTTGTCCTCCTGAACTCAATTTTATTTTTGTATGAATATATTATAATACCAAATCATTGAATAAGTCAATAAATATATTATATATTTTATTTGCTTTTATATTTATTTCGCAAATACTTGAAATTTACATATATATATGGATTTTAAGAAGATTTTTCTTGATTAATTCACACGAAATTTAAGAAAATTAATAAAAAATTGTGAAATTATGATTTTCTAGTCCATTGAATTAGATTAAAAAATGTGCTATAATTAAAAAACAAATGTTATTTTAAAAAAGAAGGGAGTAATGTATGAAAAAATTAGTATTGTCATCGTTATTTTTAGTGGCATTACAAGGATTTTGTGATTGTAATTTTATAAATGGTCCCGATTTATTATTAAATAGAATGATAAATAAAGTAAAATCTGAAAAGAAAACAAATGACATTTTTTGTGATTCTGAAGATATGAAAATGGCTTATTATTTAATAGAAAATGATAGCTATGATTTAACTTTAGGAGTTGGATTGAAATTGACAGATCAAACAACAAATGAAGAATTTAAAAACAGATTTTATAAAAAATTGGAAGAATACAAAACTTTTTTCTCAAAATTAGATACGAGTAATTTGGGAACAGTGCCTTTACCTGATAAAGAAGTTATTAGATTTTATGGTTTAATGCCAGAAGAAAATAATTTTTTTATAATTGGAAAATATGTTTATGATGTAAAAACAAAAACTTCAAAATTTTATGGAAGTACGACAGGTAAAGAATTATTTAGTCAAATAGGATTGTTTGATAGATTACCAAATGTTGAATATATTGACGAGGTTATTTTTTAACAAAAGTTATCAAAAAATTTAGTAATTTGACTTTTAAATGTAATTTGCATAAAGCAAGAAAATAGGAATTTATTAAAATTAGGAAAAAACTATTTTAGTAAGAATATTGGGAAACTAAGCAATGAATATTGGTAGGTAGTTATATTCTTTAAAATAGTTTTTTTTATTATGAAAATTTTGATATCTTTTAAAAAAGGTATAAATATTATAAAATAAAAAAATAGCGAGAGAAGGCGATAAAAGTGTTATTAGGTGGAAATGAAACTACAAAAAAGATTGATAGTTTTGCGATTAATGAGTTGAAAATACCGAGTATAGTGCTTATGGAAAATGCAGCGATTTCTTTTGTAAAACATATTGATGAAAACGAGGACAATTTTCTTATTATTTGTGGAAAAGGGAATAATGGTGGCGACGGTTATGCGATTGCACGACAATTATTTTCAAAAGGGAAGAAAGTAAAGATTTTTTGTATAAGTGATGAGAACATGAGTAATGATTGTTTTGTAAATTATGAAATTTGTAAAAATTCTGGAATTGAGATTTTCTATAATTTGGAGGAGCTTGAAAAATTATTCGTAGAATGTGATGTTGTTATTGAAGGAATTTTTGGAACAGGGTTGAATTCTGAGATAAGAGGCGTTTACAAAGATGTGATTTTGAAAATAAATGAAAATTGTAAAAAGAAAAAAGTTTATTCGATTGATATTCCGTCGGGAATTAATGGAGATACTGGGGATATTATGGGGATTTCGGTAAATGCAGACGTTACTATTTCTTTTGTGACTTACAAAAAGGGATTTTTGAATCCTGTAGCGAAAAAATATTTAGGTGAAGTAATTGTTGAAAATATTGGCTTGAATGAAGGGAATATTATTCAGCTTGTGAATGAGTATTATTTGACTGGAGAAATGATTAAATCTTTTCATGTTGAAAGAGATGAAAATTCTCATAAGGGTGATTTTGGGAAAGTGTTGATTTATGCTGGAAGTAGTGGATTTTATGGAGCTGGGAATCTTGTGACAAAATCTTGTGTGAGAAGTGGAACAGGATTAACGACTTTGATTACAGATAAGAATAATTTTTCGTTGAATGTGTTTGTTCCAGAAGCTATGAGTTTTCCGATAAATTTTGAAAATATAGAAGAAAGTTTTGAAAAATTAGAAAATGAAATCTTAAATAGTGATGTTATTGCGATTGGACCTGGAATTGGAAAAAAACAAAAATCACTTGAGATTTTAAAAAAATTAATTAGTATTGAGAAAAATAAAAAAGGTAATAAAATTCGTCTTGTTTTGGATGCAGATGCGTTGAATTTATTGTCAGAAAATCAAGAATTGTTTGAAAAAATACAGAATAGAAGTATTTTAACGCCACACATAATTGAATTTTCAAGATTAACAGGTTTTTCGTCAAATGAAATTTTGGAAAATAGATTTCAAAAAGCAGTTGATTTTGCGAAAAAATATAAAATTGTATTGCTTTTAAAGGGGAAAAATACGATTGTAACTGATGGAGAACAACTATTTGTAAATAGTACTGGAAACTCGCATATGGCAAACGGTGGCATGGGAGACTGTTTAACAGGAATTATAGCTTCATTTGCTGGTCAAAAGTATGATTTGTTACATTCTGCCTTGATAGGTGCTTATTTGCATGGATTTATTGGAGATAAATTATTGAAAGAGCAGTATGTTGTTAATGCTACACATATTATTGAAGGAATTTCTGGAGGAATGAAAGAAATTTTTGGAAGATAAATGATTTTAAATGATTTTTGTGAAGAGAAAGAGAGTACAGTAATCTATAAAATTTGTTTTATAGTAAAACTACTTTAAAACTAAACTCAAAAGGTATGGCTATTTATTCAAAATCTAAATTTATACAATTTTAGTAATTTGATTTTAAATAGATTTGAGTATGCATACACATGTAGTAAAAAAGTTTTGCTGTACTCTCTAGCATATTATAACTTTATAAAAAATAATATTTCTTAAATTTTTTAAAAATTTATTCTTTTATTTTCAAAATAATTTTTATAACAAATCTTTATCTCAATTTCTTAAAAACCTCTCCAATACTTTCATGTATAACCAAATTTGCAAAATTATCTTGTTTAGTTTGAGATTTATTGATTAAAACAAGATTTTTTCCTTGAAAATATTGAATGAGGGAAGCTGCTGGATATACGATAAGTGAAGTTCCACCTATAATTAATGTGTCAGCTTTTGAAATTTCATTTATTGCTTTTGAAAAAGTAAGTTGATCAGGCACTTCTTCATATAAAGTAACATCAGGTTTTATAATTCCGCCACATTTTGGACAGTGTGGAACGTTTTCCTTGTCACAAATTTCCAAAAATTCTTCCAAATTATATTTTTTACCACAACTAACACAAGTATTACTATCAACTGTTCCATGTAATTTTAAAACATTTTTGCTCCCAGCCATTTCATGTAAACAGTCAATATTTTGAGTTATTACAGCCGACAATTTTCCTTCTTTCTCTAATTTTGCTAAGTATTTGTGAGCAAAGTTTGGTTTGGCATTTGGATAAACAAGATGTTTTTTGTAAAAGTCGTAAAATTCTTTTGGATATCTTTCGTACATTGTGTGAGAAACAAGTTCCTCTGGAGAAAAATTTCTGTCTAATTTCAAACTGTAAACGCCATTAGCACTTCTAAAATCAGGAATTCCCGATTCTGTAGAAACACCAGCACCTCCAAAAAAGACAATTTTTTTGCTTTCATCAATTATTTTTTGAAGTAAATCAATTTTATTCATTTTTATCATCACCTTTTTTCATTTCAAAAAATTCTTTTATTAATATATTATACAATATTTTTAGGAATTTGTTTCAAAAAAAGATAAATTAGTATCCTTTGTGAAAAAAATATGTTATAATAAAATAAAAAATAAGGAGAAGTATTATGAGAATAGTTGGAAAAAGATTTTTTTTACTGTTAGTAATATCAGTATTGTCAGTAAACTTAATATTCTGTAGTAAGAAAGAAGAAAAACCTGTAAAAAAAGATGTTGTGCAGAAAGTAAAAGAAAAAAAACAAGAAAAAAATACATCTGCAAAATCAGAAGAAGAAATGACTTATGGAATAGGAATAAATAAAAAATTTACAACAGATGGAAAACTTCATGAAGAAAAACTTCTAAATAAGAATTTTGGATATCCAGATACAGCAGACAGCTTTAAAATAGAAAAGGACAGTAAAGGTTATTTTATAACTGAATATATTGATGAATCTCCTATCCTGGGAGAAGATGTTCCAGTAAAAGAAAAAAAATCAAGATTAAAGCTGGAAAATAACGTATATCTGATAGATGATAGCGGATTAGCATATGCTTATGATACAAATTTAAAAAAGGTAGTACTTCTGAACAAAGAAAATAATTTTAGAATAATATTTATAATTAATGAATAGAAACAAAAGATTTTTTCAAAGGGTAGTTAATTACAGCAAATGAGTTAAACAGAAGCAGAATGATAACTAACTATGAGAATGGAAGATATCATGATAAAGAACTGAACAGTATAAATCATATGGAAAATATAAACATAGAACGTCCTGAAAAAGTAAATGTTTCAGTTCCGGAAATAAATACTTATTTGAGGTGGTTAAGAGATGAAATACCTAATTAAAGTAAAGATAATATTATTACTGTTGTCAATAATATTTTTGACAAATTCTTGTTTTGGATTGTATTGTGCTTTATCAGATAGTGTAAGTGATTTTTGTTATTATGTCCGTGAAAGAGAAAATGAAAGAATGGATAAACGTGAAAAAAAGAAAGAAGAGAGAGAAAATCGGAAGAAAAAGAATAGCAGTATAACAGAATTATAAACGTATATAATAGTTTATATTGAAATTAAGAGTTCATAGTGGCAATGACCTACAGATTAAATTAAAAATAAAAAATTAAATCATTTTTTGAGCTTTTAATAGCGAATAAAAACTGTCTCGTGAATAATGTATATTATTTTGAGGCAGTTTTATTTTATTTATAAAATTTTATTTTACGATATAAAGTTTATAGAGAAAATATTTTATATCAAAAAAACTATTTTTGATTGAATATATCCTTTTTTAGCTGATTATAGAATACATTAAAAAATATTTGCAGAATGATAATTTAAAAATTCAAAAAAAGAGTATTCAACTAAAAATCTTCAAATAAAACAAAAAATGTTAATGCAAAGTCACAATAAAATTTCTAGTTTATTTCTATCATTTATGATAAAATAATCATAACTTGTGATATATTTCGCTTTGTTAATGTTTTCAAAATATTTGACATTTTACAAGAATTTATCATAAGTTATATTTTATTTACTAAATTTATAAAAGAAGATTAATGATTAAAGATGTTTGGAGAAAAAATGAGAAAATTAAGAAAAAAACAAATAGATAAAATTACATTAATGCAGGATAAAAGGTATAAAAAGGAAGAGGAAATGAAAAAATTTAGTAAAAAAGTTCTGAAGATATATTTATTAGGAATTGTATTCGTATTTGGAATAATTTTTACAGTTGGAAAATTAAATCCGTCCTTTAAAAGCACAAAATATCAATATTTAAAAAAGAATCCTACTAAACAGGATATAGAGGATATATTTTTGACAGCCCAGCTTAATTTTAAAAAATATCCTGAACAGTCAAAAAAAATGTTGGATGAAGTTATAATATACAAACCAGAAGCTTCTACGTATTTAGCTAATTATTATCTGGAAAAAGGTGACAATAAAAATTTTGAAAAATGGAATCTTTATGGAAGGCAGCATAATTTGATAGAAGCGGAATACAATCTAGGAGTTTATTATGAACAGTATAGACATAATCAAGAAAAAGCAATGGAAGTTTATGAAAATATCTTAAAAAAATTTGAGCAAGGTAAAGTTGAACATCCGTCAATATTAATGGCGATTAACAATCTTGCAAATATATATGCTAAAAGAAATAAAAAAATTGAAGCAGAAAGACTATATAAGGAATTGGAAGAAAAAAATGATAGAGATGGTATCTATAATTTTGCTTTTTTTAGAAGAAGAGAGGGAAAGTATGAGGAAGCGGAGAAACTTTATAAAAAGGCAATGAACCTGGGAGTTCCAAATGCTTATAAGGCACTAGCCGAGATGTATGAAGATTTAGGAAGAAATTCCGAAGCAAAAGCATTGTATGATAAAGAAGTTAAAAATGGAGATACCAAAGCGATGTTTATACTTGGAATGAAATATAGTGATGAAAATAATTTTGAAAAAGCAAAAAAGATGTTTGATATGATATTACAAAAAGATCCAAAATACACAGATGCTCTTATTGAAATAGGAATGTTGTATAAAAATCAAAAAAACTATAAAGAAGCTGAA
Organism: Leptotrichia sp. oral taxon 221; assembly: GCF_018128245.1. Taxonomy (NCBI): domain Bacteria; kingdom Fusobacteriati; phylum Fusobacteriota; class Fusobacteriia; order Fusobacteriales; family Leptotrichiaceae; genus Leptotrichia; species Leptotrichia sp. oral taxon 221. The sequence continues at coordinate 1,128,070 of NZ_CP072378.1, read as the reverse complement.
AAATATTATAAAAAAGCCATTTCAATAAAAAAAACTGCGAGATATTTAACAAATCTTGGGGTTGTATATATGCTTCAACTTGAAGAAAATAAAGCAGAAAAATTATACAAAGAGGCTATTCAGATGGGTGGAGATGGAAGTGAAGCAGCAATTTATAATTTAGGAATCTTGTATTATTCTAACAAAAGATATAAAGAGGCAAAAAAATTATTAGAAGAAGCTGCTAATAAAGGAAATTTAAAAGCAAAAGAATTTTTAAAGGAAATGGAGAAAACTAATGAATAGCAAAAATATGAATACAATAGATTTAGTGATAGCACAAAAAAATACGAGTGTTCAATCAAATAGAGATACTAAAATTACTTAGGATGGAGTATTAGTATTAAATGATGAAGCAAATGTACTTGTAAATAAATAAAAAATATTTAAGGTGGAGATAAAAATGTATAAAAAAATATTAATTTCAATTTTAATGTTCGGTTTTTTGGTAATAAGCTGTGGAAATTCAAAATTAAATAATGAAGAGAGAAAAATAATAAATAAGGTAAAAAGTGAAGTCAAGGAATTTAAGAAAAATCCTTCAAAGGAGAAGGCAGAAGAACTATTTAAAAAAGGTGAAATACAAAACGAGAAAAAAAACTATGAAATTGCAAAAATGTATTATGAAGAAGCCTCAGAGTTTGTACCAATGGCTAACTATTATTTAGCAATTCTTTACAGAAAAAGAGGAAGTGAGAGAAAATATATAGAATATATAAAAAAAGCCTCTGATAAAGGTGTTTTGAATGCGAGTAAAGATATTTCACGGTATTATCAGGAAAAAGGAGAATTTGATAAATCTATAGATTATCGTATGAAAGTTGTTGAACAAGGTGATGAGTCTTGGTCAGATTTTATAATTTTAGATTATGTTATTGGTAGAAAAGAGAACAAATTAAAAGGAAATGAAAGGGAAAAAATTATTAAATTTTTTGAGAAAGAAGGAGAAAAAAATTATAAAGTAAGAGAATGGTTTGCAAATTTTTATAGAATTGAAGGTAGTTATGAAGAAGCAGAAAAAATATATATGAGAATGGAAAAAGAAAATTATGAAAATGCAGAATTTTTATTGGGAGATTTTTATTCAGAACAAGGGAAATACAGTGAAGCAGAGAAATACTATTTAAAAGGAATTGAAAAACATGGGAGAAAATTAAAATTATTATTTGGATTGGCAGCAGTATATAAGGAACAAGGACAATATAAAGAAGCTAAAGAAATATATAAAGAATTAAAAAACTTTAAAGATGAATCTATAAAAGAATTGGCAGAAAAAAATTTAAAAAAGTTAGAAAGAGAAAATAACTATGAGTAATATTTTTGAAAAATGTGAGATGGATTAAAACAAATAATTTATAATGAGAGGGTATCCAAAATCCATACCTAAGAACCAGAGAGCATTGATAATAGAAGTACCTCCTGGTTCAAAGATACCTTTTTCTGCAGGTGAATTAAAAAAAATAGCTGAAGAAAGAGGGGTAAAATATATAGAAATAGTAGAAAGTAAATTTTAAAGGAGATGAAAGAAATGAAAGATACAAGTATAGAATTATATTCTCAAAAAGAAAATTATAAAGGGATCCAAGAATTTTTTAAATTCTTTTTAAACTATGTAAAACCTGACAGAATGAGAATAGTAGCCTCGTTTACAAATAAGGCTTATGATAAAAAATTTAATGAAAAGAAATTTTTTGAAGAAATATCAAATGAAAAATATAAAAATAAATATCATACGATTTTTATAAATGGAAAAAGTTTATTAGATCCGTCAATATCATATAATCCAAATAGAATGTATATTTCAATGAATAAAGAAGTATATATGGAAAATAAAGAAGAAATTGATAATGTTATATCTAATTTATTCCAAAAAATTCAAGCAGATATTGGATTTTTGGAAGATGATACGTATAGATATTTAGAAAACGAAGAGGATATAGAAGGCTTTGAGGAAGCTGGAGGGAAATTAATAGAAGACAGGGTTGTAAAAATAGGTAATGAGTTTAGGATAGATATAAGTAAAAATCCTGGACATACTAAAACGATTAATGGACTTCCAGTAGGAGTATACTGGAAGATGTGGATAGGGCATGACTACTATAGATACTTGTCGCAAAAGAAACTGTCTGAATATGACAACTGTTATGAAAACATAGAGCTGGAAGACGGTTCAAGGAAGATAGTGATGACTGAAACACTAGATGAATTTATAAGCGAAAAAACAGATGATATGAAATGGGACTTCAGAGAAAAGATGGAGTTGAAGAAAGTGGAGGAAATGCTGTACAACCTTCCAGAAGAAGATATACCTGACGGGGAGCTTCTTGAAGAAACTATAATTTCAAAAGATGGGAAAGCAGAATATACCTTGACATACTTTGATGATAATATGGAATGGATGGAGAAAGCCTATGCAACAAAATACTATTTGATTAAGCATTTGTTGGACGAGGAAGGAAACTGGATAAGTGAGGATGGGGAAATAACAAAGACAGGATGGTTGAAGAATTTAGATTTTGAGAAATTGTACAATGGAGAGATTTAAATATGAAAGATGAAATAATTATAAAAAGGATGAATTATAGAATAGGAATACAGAAACAAAATGGTTATCATATAAGACAAATAAATGGCAATAAAATAAATTTAGAAGAAGCATTAGAAATGTTTGAAATAAAATATAAAAAGTCACTAAAATTTAAATATGTTTCACAAGGAGTAGGGTTAGATTTGATTGATGTAGTAGAAAATAATCATTATATATCTAAAAGTTTAAGCATAAAAATACTAAATGGAAAAATTTTTTTGGAAGTATTTGATGAAGATGAGAAAGAAGATTATGAATATTATTATTATATAAATCCAAATGCACCGATAGCATTGACATATTATCCAAATTATCTAGATTTAATAGATAATAATCTGGATAAAGTCCCATTGAGTATGTTTATGGAAGATAAGGAATTTGTTCGTGAAGTAATAAAAGATTTTTTTGATAAAGGAAATACTGAAAAAGTAAAAGAAAATTATATTAAGAATAAATGGATAATGGATAAATACAAATAATAAAATTAATTTTTTAGAGTATTTATGAGAGGAATAAAATGTTAAGAGATTTTAAAAAAGAAAAAGAAATGCCGAAAGAAGTTATAGAAAAATATAAAGGGCAAGTGCCAGATGAGATTATAGAAATCTGGGAAAATTATGGATTGGGAAGTTTTTTGAATGGGTATCTAAGAGTAATAAATCCAGATGATTATAAAGAATTAGTAGAAGAAACTTACTTTAGAGGAAAAGAGTCAATACCTTTGTTTACAACAGCTTTTGCAGATGTAATAACTTGTGAAGCAAATAAATTCATAGGAATGATAAAATATAAAACTTTAGATGTGAATGCCGTATGGGAAGAGATGGATAACTTTTTTGAACTTTTAGGTAATTAAAAGATTTTTGGAGAAAAAATTTGAGTTAAAAATGTACAGAGAAGCCTTAGAATTATATGAAGAACTGTTACTGTTTTGTTCCGATAATACCAGTAGGTGGAAAGAAAATAGAAAATTTACAGAAAGGAAAAACATTTACATATATAGAGGTGATTGTTTATTTAATGGGATGGCTGGAATAATTAGAGATGAGAAAAGCAGACAGAGAATCACATTGGTGATATCGTGCAAGAGAACAAGGAGCAGAACAAATATACCCTGACTTAATATATGATAAATAGGAGGATAACATGAAAACAAAAGAATTTATAAATTTTTTAGAAAATGAAATGAAAGTAAAGCCAAATTTATTTTTATTTAGAGACAATGAACCTAAAGCCACAATAGAAGATATAAATAATATTGAGAAAATTTTATCAGGAAAACTACCCGAGTCTTTTATTGAGTTTCAAATGAAATTCGGTGGTGGAACATTTGCATTTGCAGAAATATTCTCTGTATGTGAGAAAAGTGATTTTTATGTACTTAATTATGAAAATATTTTTGAGAAAGATTTTTTTCCAGTAAGTGATGATCAATGTGGAGGAGTTTATTGTTTTAAGAAAAATAACGGAAAATTTGAAGATAAAATTTATTATTTGGACTTATCAAATTTAGAAGTAATTGTTGAAGAAACAGAATTTAATTTTATTCAAATATTTATGAAGTTAGCCTTTAATAAATAATCTTATATGCTAGAATTAAGAAATGAAAAATGGTAAAAAATATTTAGATGAAAAGAAAATAAATCGTTAATGATGGATAAATATAAGTAATAAAATTAATTTTTTAAAGTATTTACAAGAGAAATAATGAATAGGAGAGGTGGAAAGTAAATGAATGAAAAATTAACAAATAGAATGGATGAATATTTTAAAAGTATAGCTGAGCAAGTGAATGAAATGATACCTGTAGTATGGAATACTTTTTATTTATTTGGAGAACTGGCAGATGATTCAAGTGGGGGAGGTGTATATTTTTATTTTGATGAAGATGTGAATAAAAATGAATACATATATTCTTTAGATATTCCTGAAAAATATAACATTCCAAAAGATGAATTTAGAAAAAAGTCAAGTTTACTATTTGATACAGTTTATGATTTGAAAGAAATATTTATAGATAACGAACTAAAATTATGGCAAACGATTGTAGTAAGTGTTAATGAAGATATGAAATTAACAATAAATTTTGATTATACAAAATGGTTTGGAAGTGCGTATACTCCTATGAAACGTCACGAATATTATTGTTATAAATATTTAGGTAAGGTTCCTGAAGATAAAAAACAGGAAGAACTGCTTAAAGAAATGGAGGAATATCGGAGTAAATTTAATAAGTAGTGAAGAAGTAAAATGTTAAGAGATTAAAAAAAAGAAAAAGAAATGGTATCTCACAAAAAAAATCTAAAAAATCAACAAAAAAGAAAGGGATAGAATAATGAAAACAGAACATTTAGAAAGAATAATAGATTATACAAAATCAAAAGAAAGAATAAAAGAAAGTAAATATTTTACAAAAGAATTTTTTAAAAAATGTAGAATAACAAAATATAGGGAATTAATAGAAAAATATGAAGAAATATACTTTAAATCAGAAGATGGAACAGTTTATTGTAAAAGAAAAAAAATGATAAATTTGTGAAAGAATATAGTCTCTATAAAATTGAATTTAGTGATAAAATTTTTGAAAATGGAAAACATTTTTTAAGAAGGATGGATGAAGAACTGCATTGGGAAAAATATGGTGAAAGTTCAACTGATAAAATTGAATATGAACTATCTGAAAATAGTTTTGCAATTTATATAAGTGATAAGGAATATCTGTTTATTGATACAGAAGGTGTTGTATGGGCATTTTATCAGCATATAGATGAAGAGGGTGATTTAGACTGGGACTGGGCAGAATTATCGGATAATTTTGATAAATTTATTGATGAATTGTATTATGTGGAAGATAAACCTAAAGTGAAAGAACATTTAGAAGTAATTATTGACAAGGAAAATACGATAAAAAGGACAGAAAGAAATAGTAAATATTTTACAGAAGAATTTTTTGAAACATACGAAATAAAAAAATATAGAAATTTATTTAAGGAATATGAAAAAATATCGTTTACAGATGAAGGATATTGTCGAATAAGAAAAGAGAAAGATAAATTTGATGAATATGTAGGGTATCTTACTTTACAAGATGAAGAAGTAGAGAGAGGAAAAAACATATTAATGGAAATGGACGAATACAACCATGAAACAAGTGATAATAGAGATGATGAAATAAAATACGAAATGACAGATGATTTATTTCCAATACAAGTAACAGATGGAGGATATATATTCATATCAAAAAGTACAAAGGAAGTATGGAGTTTTTCAAGTAGAAGAAATTCTAAAAAGGAAATAGTTTGGGAATGGAATTTATTTGGAAATAATTTTGATGATTTTATAGATAGGATATATATTGTTCCACCTGTTGAAGATGAAGAATTTAATGAAAAAGTAAAGAAATGGTATGATAAGGCTTTTGAAGTTTTATCTAAGAAAGAAGGAAAATAAAATGACAAGAGAACATCATTTAAGAGAAATAATAAATTATGAAGATAGCGAAAAAAGAACAGAGAAAAGCAAATATTTTACAGAAGAATTTTTTGAAAAATGTGGAATAACAAAATATAGAGATTTATTGGAGGAATACGAATATATATTATTTAATTATGATACATATATTCAAGTAGGAGAAGAAAAAGATGTAAATAAAGATTTATATTTAATTGAATTTTATTTATCAAATGAAATAGTGGAAAAAGAGTTTAACATATTAATGGAATCTGATGAATATAGCCATTCACTAAAAGAAAATAGTGAAACTACGGAAGTGGACTATTATTTAACGGATAATTTTGTTTCATTACTGGATGGAGTTTTTGAAAGACATTTATTTATTTCAAAAGATACAAAGGAAGTGTGGTTTTTACATTTTATGGAAGAAGAGAATAGATGGGAATGGAAAAAGTTGGCTGATACTTTTGATGAGTTTATAGATAAGTTATATTGTATACCAGATGAAAATGAAGAAGAATTTAATGAGAAGGTAGATAAATTTTATCATGATTTTGTTGAAATGATAGAAGGGAAAAAACAATGAAAATGGAACATTTAGAAAAAATAATAGATTATACAAAATCAAAAGAAAGAATAGAAGAAAGTAAATATTTTACAAAAGAATTTTTTGGAAAATATAAGATAATTAAATACCGAGAATTAATAGAAAAATATGAAGAAATATATTTTAAATCATTAAATGGAACAGTATATTGTAAAAGAAAAGAAGATGATGAATTTATAAAAGAATATAGTTTATATAAACTTGTATTTAGTGATGAATCAATTGAAGTAGGGAAAGAATTTTTAAAAGAACTGGATGAAGAAAATCATATATTAGAATATGGGGAAAATTCAGATAAAGAAATAGAGTATGACTGCTTTGAAAATAATGAAGCCATTTATATAGGAGAAAATGAAAATATTTTCTTAGATAACGATGAGGAAGTATGGGCATTTTATCAGCATATAGATGAAGAGAGTGATTTAGACTGGGACTGGATAAAATTATCAGATAATTTTGATAAATTTATGGATGAATTGTATTATGTAGAAGATAAACCTAAAGTGGAAGAACATTTAGAGATAATTATTGACAAAGAAAATACAACAAAAAGGACAAAAAGAAATAGTAAATATTTTACAAAAGAATTTTTTGAAACATACGAAATAAAAAAATATAGAAATTTATTTGAAGAATATGAAGAAATATGGTTTACAGATGATGGATATTGTCAAATAAGAAAAGAGAGAGATAAATTTGATGTATTTGTATGGCGTCTTACTTTACAAGATGAAGAAGTTGAGAGAGGGAAAAATGTATTAATGGAAATGGACGAATACAACCATGAAACAAGTGATAATAGAGATGATGAAATAAAATATGAAATGACAGATGATTTGTTTCCAATAAAAGTAACAGATGGAGGATATATATTTATATCAAAAAGTACAAAGGAAGTGTGGAGTCTTTCAAGTAGAAGAAATTCTAAAAAGGAAATAGTTTGGGAATGGAATTTATTTGGAAATAATTTTGATGATTTTATAGATAGGATATATATTGTTCCGCCTGTTGAAGATGAAGAATTCAATGAGAAAGTAAAAAAATGGTATGACAAGGCTTTTGAAGTTTTATCTAAGTAAAGAAGGGAAAAAACAATGAAAACAGAACATTTAGAAAAAATAAAAAGAGTTAAGTATAATCAAAAAATTGAAGAAATTTTTGATATAAAAAAAATGCATGGACAAATGATTTTAATTGATAAAGAAGGAGAAATATACAATGGAAAGTTAATTTTAGAATATGAAGATGGGAAAATTCATTCTGAAGGAAATATTAGTTTTGGGATGAAGACTGGAATTTGGAAAACATATTATAATAATGGAAATTTAAAATGTATAGAAAATTTTGAAAATAATAAAGTAAAAGATTTGTATCAACAATTTTATGAAACAGGTGAAAAATATGCTGAAATCTATTATAAAAATGGAGAATATCATGGAGATTATATAGTTTTTCATAAAAACGGAAAAATGCAAATAAAAGGATTTTGTCGTGAAGGATTAAAAGAGGGAACATGGTTTGAATATTATGAAAGCGGGAATAAAAAAACTGAAACTTACTACGTAAATGATAAAATTATGGAGAATGCTTATTCTTATTATGAAAATGGAAATACGGAATACTCTATAAAATTTGTAAATAATATGAAGCAAGGGGTACTAGAAAAATATTATGAAGATGGAAAGTTAGAATTACAAGCAAATTTTATAAATGATTTACCAAATGGAGAATGGAGGAAATATTATAAAAAAACTGGAGAAATTTCCTCAAAATATTTTATGAAAAATGGTAAAAAAAATGGCAAATATATTGAATATTATTTTAAAGATACTAATCTTAATGGATTTAAGTATCAAAAAAAAGAAAATGAAGAAGGCGCTATTTTTGAAGAATATTTTATGAAAAATGACTTAAAAGATGGGAAATATTTTAAATATTTTCCTAATGGACAAATTTGGGAGGAAGGAGAATATGAAAACGATTATGTAAATGGAAAGTATAAATACTATTCTGAAACTAAAAATTTAATTTTTGAAGAAAATTATGAAAAAGGTATTTTAAAAGAAGAAATAGAGTATGAAGATAATATAAAAAGCAATATAGTAAAAAAAATAATTTATGAAGAAAAAGATGGAGATAAAATTGAACATAGAGAATTTTTTAATAAAAATGGAATTGTAGTGGAAAGAGAAACTAAAATAAATAATTACACATTTGAAATTACAAAATATGACGAAAATCAAAATGTTATTATCCACAAAAAATATAGAAAAAGATTTCCTGAAAAATATCCGGTTAATTTTCCAAAAAATTTATTTCAACAAAAAGAATCAAATTCAACGAAAAATGAAATTCAGAAAATACAGGAAGTATTTAAGAAGTTTAGGGAAATAATAGAATTTCTTAAAGAAGAAAAATGAAAAAAATTGTTTTACTGACGATAACCTTGCTAATATTATCTGGATGTGGTTTTAGGAGTAAAGAATTAAATGAGGAAACTAAACAGAAAATACAGCAGGAAATATCAAAAATAAATGACAAAATGAGTCAGGATGAACTTGAAAATATGATGTCAGTAGCTAAGTTGAATTATGATGTTAATCCTGAAATAGGAAAGATGTATTTTGAGAAATTAGTAAAATATAAGCCTGAAGCTTCGATATATTTATCTGACTATTATTATGAAAAAAAAGATGAAGTGAATTATGAAAAATGGACAAAGTATGGTGCAGAAAGAGATGTTTTAGATATGATTTATAATTTAGCTGTATTTTATAATGAAAAAAACAAGTTGTCAGAAGCGGAATATTGGTATCAGAAGGCAGCTAATAAAGGAGATGGGGATGCAGAATATAATTTGGCAATTGTGTACGGAAAGGAAGAAAAATATTCAGAAGCTGAAAAAATATGGCATAAACAAGGGCGAGATGGAAGCGGAAGATACAATATGGCAATCTATTATGAAACTCATAATCAGCCTTACAAGGCAGAACAATTGTATAAAGAAATGATAAAAATGGGTGATGTTGATGGTTATTATGGATTGGGAAACATGTATAGAAAGTTAAAAAAAATTGACGAGGCAGAAAAAATATTAAAAATAGGAGTAGGAAAAAAAGAATTTAAAGCAATATACTCGCTAGCTAACTTATATTTAGATAAACTAGATTATCCCAATGCTAGAGAATATTTTTTGATAAATGCTTCCAAACAAGCTAATTCTACATATCATGTAGGAGTGACATATGAAATGGAAGAAAATTATACAGAAGCAAGGAAATGGTATCAAAAAGCACTATCAATGGGAATGAGTGAATCAGAAGAAAGATTAGAAGAGATTAGAAATAAAAAAGATAAAATTAAATATAAATATACAGAAGGAGATAAAATAAGAGAAGATGAAAGCGGTAAAGTACCAGGGACAGAATCATATTATTAAAATTTAACTGATCAAAAAATATTAAAAAAAGCATTCAATTAACTTGCTTTTTTCGAATTTCAAGTTAAAATTTAATATAAGGGATTGAAAAATAGAATTTTACGAAAATAGAAAAAAGTAGAGATATATAGGAGGGACTGTTATGAGAATATATGACAGCAGCAACATAAGAAACATTGGAATTCTAGGACATAGTGGGTCTGGAAAGAGTAATATGGTGGAAGGATTGGAGTTTACAGCAGGGCTTACTAATCGGATTGTGGGGAATGAAAATGATACTAAAATTACGAGTTCTTTGAGTCTTCACGCAGTGGAATATCAAGGGGCTAAGTATAATTTTGTGGATATTCCTGGATATGGTGATTTTTTTGGAGAAGTTGAATCAGGACTTGCGGCAGTTGATGGGTCAATTATTATTGTTGATGGAACTACAGATTTGACAGTTGGGACTGAAACGGCTTTGGAATTGACTGATAGCAGAAATATTCCGAGAATAATTTTTGTGAATAAAATTGATAATGAAAAGGCTGATTATGAAAAAATTCTTTCACAATTAAGGGAAAAATATGGGAAACGGATTGCACCATTTCATGTACCTTGGGGAACTGGAGAAAATTTTAGAGGACACATTAATGTAGTTGACATGTTTGCAAGAGAGTTTGATAAGAATAAAAATGAGTGTAAAACAGTAGAAATGCCAACTGATATGGATAATGAAATAAATTCTGTACGTGAAATGCTTTTGGAAGCAGTTGCAGAAACTGATGAAGAATTAATGGATAAATATTTTAATGGAGTTGAATTTACAACAGCTGAAATTCATCGTGGACTTAGACAAGGAGTGCTTGATTGTTCAGTAATTCCAGTAATTTGCGGTTCAACTTTGAAAAATATTGGACTTCATACAACTTTTGATGTAGTGAAAGATTTCTTGCCATCACCTGATGATAATGCAAAAGTACAACCTGAAAAAAATAGTTTTGCATGCCAAATTTTTAAAACAACAATTGATTCTTTTTTAGGAAAAGTTTCTTATGCAAAAATTTATTCTGGTGAAATTAAGCAAGATATGGAAGTTTTTAACTTGAATAGAAAAACGAAGGAAAAAATTGGGAAAATTAATACATTTGTGAATAATAAAATGGATGAGGTTCAAAAGGGAATTGCAGGGGATATTGTTGTATTTTCAAAATTTAATAGTACGAAAACTTCTGATACGCTTTCGACTAGTGAAAAGGAAGTGCCATTAAAAGATATAACTTTTCCAAAACCACAATTATTTGTGGCAATAGAGCCATTGAATAAAAATGATGATGAAAAAATGTCGTCTGGATTGAATCGTTTGATGGAAGAAGATCCGTCATTTACTTGGCATAGAAATCTTGAAACAAGTCAAACAGTTCTTGGAGTACAAGGAGAACTTCATTGTGCAACAGTTATAGAAAAATTGAAGGCAAAATTTGGAATAACAATAAAAACTGTGGAATTGAAAGTGCCTTACAGGGAAACAATTAAAGGAACATCAGATGTTCAAGGAAAATACAAGAAACAATCTGGAGGACATGGACAATATGGAGATGTTCTAATTAAATTTTCACATGTAGATGAAGATTTTGTATTTGAAGAAACAATTACAGGTGGAAGTGTTCCAAAATCATATATTCCAGCGGTTGAAAAAGGATTGAGGGAATCATTAAAAGAAGGAGTTCTTGCAGGATATCCAGTGACTAATGTAAAGGCTGTTTTATATGATGGTTCTTATCATGATGTAGATTCTTCTGAATTAGCATTCAAAATTGCAGCAAATTTAGCTTTCAAAAAAGGAATGCTTGAGGCAAAACCAATATTGCTTGAACCAATCATGGAACTTACAATTATTGTTCCAGAAGAATATATTGGGGATATAATGGGAGATATTAATAAAAAACGTGGACGTGTTTTAGGAATGGAAGCTCACAAAGGTACAAAACAAAAAATTATTGCTGAAGCTCCAATGTCTGAAACTTTCAAATATGCGAATGAATTGAAGGCGATTACGCAAGGTCGTGGATATTTTGAAATGAAACTTGTAAGATATGAAGAATTAATGGGAGATTTAGCACAAAAAGTAATTGAAAAGAGAAAGAATAATAATTAATTAAATGGGATTTGAAATTTTATAAAATAGTAAAATGCAAAAAGTGACCTAAAATTATGTAAAAAATATTATAATTTAAAGAATAGTTTTTTAGATAAAATGGTCATTTTTTGTTATTTAGTAATAGGAAAAGATATTTAAGAAAACAGAAAATTTAGTAAATTTTGGATTAAACCTAAATTTTATTTCGATTTATTAAAAAATAGGAAAACAACGCTTGAAAAGAATTCTAAAATAATGTAAAATTATAAAGTGATAAATGGAAAAGTTTTGAGCGAATTTATTAAAGAAAGTTGAAATAAAATGGGTATAAAAATAATTACAAAAAATTGTGAAATGATGTCTGATATATCGAAATTTGATAAGAATATTAATTGTCATAATTTTGAGAATGAATCAAAATTATTAGATGAATTAAAAGAAAATGGAACAGTCGTTGTTTTAGGAAATTTTGATGGTGTTCATAGAGGTCATAAAATGATCTTGAAAAACGCGATAGAAAAGGCAAAAGAAAAGGGTTATAAGACAATTGTTTATACATTTAATGAGTATCCTAGTAAAAGAGAAAATCGGATAACGACACCAGTTGAGAAGGCTTTTTTAATTGATAAAATAGGGATTGAGTGTCTGTATTTAGAGGAATTTGATAATGTGAAAAATTTTACGCCTGAAGAATTTGTTGAAAAGATTTTAGTTAGGAAATTTAATGTGAAGGAAATTTTTTGTGGCTTTAATTTTACTTTTGGGAAAGGTAAATCAGGGAATATTAAGACATTAGGAAAAATTATTTCTTCAAATTATCAAGATAGAATTGGATTAAACATTCAACAGCCAGTTTTAGATAGTGAAAATGAAGTGATAAGCAGTACTCGAATTAGGCAATATATTAAGAATACGGAATTACTGAAGGCAAAAGAATTATTGAGCCATAATTTGATTATTATTGGAGAAGTTATTCATGGGAAAAAATTAGGTAGAACGATAGGTTTTCCAACAGCAAATTTGAAATTTGAAAATAAAATTTACCCGAGTTTTGGTGTTTATGGAATATATGTTCAAATTGAAAATGATGAGAATAGGATTTATCATGGAGTGATGAATATTGGAAGAAATCCGACAGTGGATAAGGATAATTTGAGTGTAGAAGCTCATATTTTCGATTTTGATGAAGATATTTATGGAAAAGTGATAATGGTACAAATACTGGAAAATATAAGAAAAGAAGTTAAGTTTAACTCTGTAGCAGAATTAAAAGAGCAAATTAACTCAGATTCAAAATTTTGGAGAAAAAGAATTGATGAAAAATACTACGATACAAGTAAAAATAGATAATTTTGAGGGGCCTTTGGATTTGTTGATTCATTTGATTGAAAAAAATCAGATGAATATTGCTGAAATAAATATTTCAAAAATAATTGATGAATATTTAGAATATTTGCATGAGCAAGAGAATGAAAATTTGAAAATAAAGGTTGAATTTTTGGTAATGGCTACAGAATTGCTGGAAATAAAAACATATTCTATTTTGAATAAAGAGAAAAAATTAGAGAAGATTGAAAGTCTTGAAAGGCGTATTAAAGAGTACAAAATATTTAAAGAAATTTCTGAATTATTTTCAAAATATGAAAAAGAGTACAACATTTCATATTCGAGGACTGGTTCTCAAAGTGTTACGGAAGCAGTAATTGAGTACGATATTTCGAGTTTAACAATGGAAAATTTATTTAAAAGTTTTAAGCAGTTATTGAAAAATAACGAAAAAAAAGAAGAAAAACTTTCATTAAATTTAGAAGAAGAATTTTCTATCAATGATGCATACAATGAGATAAAATTAATATTAGAAAATAAAAATCTTCAAGAAAATGGAATTAATTTTAATGAATTATTAAAAAACAATTTTACAAAATCTAGAATTGTAACAATGTTTTTGTGTGTATTGGATATGTTTAAAAATGGAAATATAGATATAATTCCGCAAGGATATAGTTTTTCAATAAAAAAAGTATCAATTTTATAGATTTTTTTAGAAAGGTAAGAAATCAATGTTTAAATCAAGTTTTATAGTTATGGTTATTAACATGCTGAGTAGAATACTCGGTTTGGTTAGGGAAATGATAATAGGAAGTGTTTTTGGAGCGAGTGGAATGACGGATGCCTATGTCAGTGCTACAAAAATTCCCAATTTCTTTACAACATTATTTGGAGAAGGATCTTTGGGAACAGTATTTATTCCAATATATAATCGTGGGTTAGAAGAAAAGGGAAAGGAAAAAACAGATGAATTTGTGTTTTCAATTTTAAATCTAATAATTGCGTTTACTTCAACGATGTCAGTTATTATGATTTTGTTTTCAAAACAAATTTTAAAAATTACAACAGGTTTTGCGGATCCAGAAAGATTTGAAGCGGCGAATGGATTATTAAAGATAGTTGCATTTTATTTCTTATTTATTGCACTTTCTGGAGTAGTTTCTTCGTTATTAAATAATTACAAAAAATTTGCAGTTGCAGCTTCGATGGGAATCGTGTTTAATCTTGTTATAATTGTAGGAACTTTATTATTAAAAAATAAAATGGGAATATATGGTCTAGGAGTAGCATATTTACTTTCTGGAGTGTTCCAGTTATTAATGATGTTGCCACAGTTTTTTCAAATAATGAAAACATACAAATTTGTATTTAATTTAAAAGATCCGTATGTAAAAGAAATGTTTGTGTTAATGGTTCCGACTTTAATAGGAATTTTTGGATATCAAATTAATGAAATTGTAGATAACCGTTTTGCAACAATGCTTCCAGCGGGAACAGCTAGTGCGTTAAATTATGCAAGTAGATTATATTTATTGCCAATTGGAGTATTTGCAATTTCATTATCGGTCGTAATTTTTCCTACTTTATCAAGAGCAGTTGTAAAAAATAAACGAAAAAAAGTAAGAAAAGTAGTTCAAGAAGGATTGGCAATGTTAGCATTTTTAATAGTGCCGTCATCGGTTATTTTATTTGGATATGCGAGAGAAATTGTAACTTTAGTATATAAAAGAGGTCATTTTTCAAATAAAGCTGTTACTTTAACATCGGAAACATTGCAATTTTATGCATTAGGATTATTGTTTTTCTCAACAATACATTTATTAACTAGAAGCCATTATGTTTATAAAGATAGAAAATTACCAGTAATTTCATCATTTATAGGAATTTTTACAAATATATTGTTAGATTTTTTATTATATAAACAATATCGGCATGTTGGATTGACATTTGCAACTTCATTTGCTGCAATGATCAATTTCTTGATACTTTTCGTTTCGCTACAAAGAAGATACGTTAGAATTAATGTATTAAAATATATAGCAATATTAGTGATTTCTTTAGGAGGTTCGTTACTTTCGTTCACGATTTCAAAATTAGTAAAAGTCTCATTTTTAGGAAGTTTGGGCATTGTAGTGAATCTATTAATATTCTTGATAATTTATTTATTAATTTGGATAGCAGTTTTTATGATTTTTGCAGATGATAAATTTAAAAAAGACGTTGCAAGAAGATTTATCAAAAGATAAGAAATTGTAAGAAACTGAGAGGAAGATAAATTTGGTAATAGAAAAGTTAAGATATACAAAAACAGGGAAACGAATACCTGTGTATGAATTTGACGCTAAATTGCATCAGAAGGTAGTTATGAAAAAAGAGCAGTATGAAAATCATATATTGCCTAAACATCCTGAAATGTCATTAGAATTAATAGAAAAAGTCCTAGAAGATCCAGATTTTGTGACAAAACAATCAAAATCAAAGAAAGAACATTTTTATCAAAAGCGAATAGGAAAATTATATTATTTTGTAGTAATTTCCCAACATAAAAATGTTAAAAATTTACGGTTTATACTCACAGCATTTGCTATCAATAATCTTGAATTTTTGAAGGAAAAAAATATACATTACAGATATACAAAATAATAAAAAACAAAAGATGATTTTATAATAAATTTGTATTTAATACAAAAAAATGTTGATTTTTTTTAAACATTATTATATAATAATCTATGTTTAAAAATTATTGAAATTTATATTTTTTAGAAAAAATAATAATTACTTTAAAAAATTTAAAAAATCAGGAAGGAGAGTATTGTAAATGTTTAAAGAATTTAAAGAGTTTATTTCTAAAGGAAATGTTTTAGACTTGGCAGTTGGGGTTATTATCGGGGGAGCATTTGGAAAAATAGTTACTTCATTGGTAGATGATATAATTATGCCTTTTATTGGATTAATTATTGGAGGACTTGATTTTTCAGGTTTAAGTATAGTTATTGGAAAAGCAACTATAAAATATGGAATGTTTATTCAAAATGTTGTTAATTTCTTGATTATAGCATTTTCTGTTTTCATGATAGTAAAAGCTGTTAACAAAGTAAGAAGAATTAAACCAGAAGAAAAAGAAGAAGAAGTTGTAGAAGCACCTTCAAAAGAAGAAGCATTATTAGCTGAAATAAGAGATTTATTAAAAGCTAAAAATTAAAAAATTAAATAGAAAAATTTTTAAAAGGGATAGTCTTCATATTGAAAATTATCCCTTTTTTGTTGTGTTTAAATTTTAAAAATAGAGTGTATAAATTTTTGTATAAATAGAATAGCGAAGTACTGAATTTACTGGATTTATCTATTAGTTTACAAAAAATTATGGACATTCTCTATAAACAAAAATTAACTTTTATAATATTTCAAATATTCATTTATAAATAAGTCGATATCTCCATCCATAACTTTATCTACATTACCTTCTTCAGCTTTCGTTCTATGGTCTTTAACCATTTTATAAGGCTGAAAAACATATGATCTAATTTGGCTTCCCCATTCGATTTTAGAGTCTACACCTTTTAGATTTTCCATTTCTTTCGCTCTCTTTTCCATTTCTAATTCAAAAAGTCTAGCCTTCAATATTTTCATAGCAGTTTCACGATTTTTCAATTGAGAACGCTCATTTTGGCAAGTAACAACTGTATTTGTAGGTAAATGCGTAATTCTAACTGCTGAATCAGTTGTATTTACATGTTGTCCACCAGCTCCACTTGCACGATATGTATCAATTTTTAATTCATCAGGCTTAATATTAACTTCAACATCATCTTCAATCTCAGGAATAACATTAATTGCTGCAAAAGAAGTGTGTCTTCTTGCATTCGAGTCAAATGGAGAAATTCTAACAAGTCTATGAACCCCTTTTTCCCCTTTTAAGTACCCATATGCATAATTTCCCTTAATATTAAGAGTAATACTTTTAAGACCAGCTTCTTCACCAGCCAAACTATCTAAAATTTCTACTTTAAAATCATGTTTATTTGCCCAACGGTCATATAATCTGTAAAGCATTTCAGCCCAGTCACAAGCTTCAGTTCCTCCAGCCCCAGAATTTATAGTTAAGATTGCATTGTTAGAATCGTATTTTTCATCTAATAACAATTTTATTTTAAAATCTTGAATTTTATTTTCTACTTCATGAAGTTTTTCTCCAATTTCAGATTCAAAAGAATCATCTCCCATTTCAATAAATTCAACCATCGTATTCAAATCATCAAGAGCAGAATTCAATTCTTCATATTCTTCAATCATTTTTTTATTAACACTAATATTTTTCAATATTTCTTGGCTATTCTCAGTATTCCAGAAATTAGTCTCAAACGTCTTTTGCTCCAACTCTTCAATTTTTTTATTAATAGCCTCAATGTCAAAGATGCCCCCTAATTTCATGAATTTCAGCATCAATTTGTTCTATACTTTTTTTTATTTCAAATAAATCCATATCATTTCCTTTATTTTTATTTTTTATAATATTACAAAAGAAGGCGCTTTTAATTTTTCATTTGATAGAACTTCTATTCTAAATATGAAAAACACGCCCTCTTTTTTAGCATTTAAGCTGTTTTAATAATCAAAAATTATTTATTTCTTGGACCTTCCACAACTTTATTATTTTCTTCATCATACCAAATTTCGTTTTGAAGAACTTCTTTTTTAGCGAAAGATAAAATATTATTGAAAGTAGTTTCAACAATATTATTTAATGCTTCATTAGTTAAGAATGCTTGGTGAGAAGTTAATACAACATTATTGAAAGATAATAATCTTGCTAATGTATCATCTTCTAATACGCTAGCTGATTCATCTTCAAAGAAGTAATCTCTTTCATTTTCGTAAACGTCAAGTCCAGCTCCACCAATTTTTTTGTCTTTTAATCCATTAATTAAAGCTTCAGTATCTACTAATCCACCTCTAGCTGAGTTAATGATAATAACACCGTCTTTCATTTTTGCGATGCTTTCTTCATTAATTGTATGTCTTGTTTCAGGGAACAATGGACAGTGTAATGAAATTACATCTGCATTAGCAAAAACTTCATCTTTTGTCATATAAGTAAAGTTTTCTTCTTTTGCAGCTTGTTCGTTAGGGAATTTATCATAAGCAATAACTTTCATTCCTAATCCGTTTAAGATTTTAATGAAAATTCTTGCGATTTTTCCTGTTCCAATAATTCCAGCAGTTTTTCCGTGTAAGTCCATTCCAGTTAATCCAGCTAAACTGAAGTTTCCTTCTCTTGTTCTATTGTATGCTTTATGTGTTTTTCTGTTAACAGTCATTAATAAAGCTAAAGCATGTTCAGCAACGGCAAATGGAGAGTAAGCAGGTACTCTGAATACAGTTACTCTATTTTCACGAGCAGCTTTCATATCAATATTGTTATAACCAGCAGCTCTAACTGCGATAGCTCTTACTCCATTTTTAGATAAAATGTTGATTACTTTTTCATTTAAGTCATCATTTACGAATGTACAAACAACATCTTGATATTTAGTAAGCATTACATTTTTCAAACTTAATTTTTCTTCAAAATATGTGATCTGTGCACCATAAATTTTATTCCATTTCTCAAAAAATTCAATGTCATAAGGTTTTGCATCAAAAACTACAATTTTCATTATTAAATCCTCCTAAATTTTCTATATCTTTTCTCCATTATACAAATAAAAATAGATTAAGTCAAATAATTTTCAAGTTTTTTTAGATTTTTTTGTAAATAAAGTAAATTTTAAGATAATAAGAAAAGTTTTTTTAGAAAAATTTTTAATTTTTTAAAATTACTTGAAACATAAATTTTATATAAATTTTTTCTAAACAAATATTATAAATAACATTAGTTATATAACATTTGATTTTTAAAATTATAGTTAAAATAAATATTTTCAATATTAAAAAAAGATAAAAAAAAGCAATAAAAAACATAATCAAAAATAAGTTGTATAGAAAAATTCGATAAAGAATAGATAAAATTATAAATTACAATAAAATTTTTATAGTAAAAATAAAAAAAAGACTTGTTTTTTGTTTTAAATTATGTTTTAATTTAGATGTAGAATGTATAAAAAGTTCGTAAACGAATTTTTTAAATTTTAAATGAAGGAGGTAGATAGGATGACTGAAGAAATGCAAGAAAGAAAACAAAAGATTCTTGAAAAAATGTTTAAGATAAAACATAGGATAGCTATAGTTAGTGGTAAAGGCGGTGTTGGAAAATCGACTATGTCTTCTAACATAGCTTATGGATTATCACAAAGAGGTTATAAAGTGGGAATTTTAGATGCGGATTTACATGGCCCAAATATTCCAATCATGTTTGGAAAAGAAGGGATTAAGTTGTCAAAGATTTCGGAACCTTTGAAAATAACTGAAAATTTATCTATTTCTTCATTAAGTTTTTTTATACCTGATGATGATCCTGTAATTTGGAGAGGTCCACAAAAAATGGGAGCGATAATGGAATTACTTGAAGGAATAGAGTGGGATGATATAGACTTTTTAATAGTTGATTTGCCCCCAGGAACTGGAGACGAAACACTGACAATTGCACAAAATATAGGTCCTAATGCAAAATCAATAATAGTAACGACACCTCAAAATGTTTCTTTACTTGATTCAAAGAGAAGTGTTAAATTTGCTAAATTGATTAATTTAAAAGTATTAGGGATTATTGAGAATATGAGTGGTTTTATTTGTGATGGTTGCCATAAAGAAGTTAACATATTTAAAAAAGGTGGTGCCAAGAAAATGGCAGAGGATACAGGAACAAAATTTTTAGGTTCTGTTCCATTAGATTCAAATGTAGTAGAATCTTGCGATAATGGAACACCTTTTATCTCAAATGATTCAGTAGCATCAAGGAATCTGAATAATATTATTACAGAAATATTATCGGAATTAGAAAAGTAGAACAAATTTATAACGAAAGGATTTTGAGAATAATGAAGATGTTAGTTTATAACAAAAATGAAAAAGCAAGAGCAGTAGTAGGAAGATTATTAAAAGAGTTGGGATTTAATGTATTATTAGCAGATACAGAAAAATCTTTGCTTGAATATTTGAAAACAGAATCTTTAGACATCGCTTTATTAGATATAGAATCAATGGAAGATTTTAGAAAATCAATTGATAATATCTTAAAATATAAGAAACGTAGCTATTTCTTGATAGCAATTGAAGAAACTGATAGATTTTCTAAGACAGAAGCTTTGTTAAAGGGAATTGACGATTATATTTATAATGATTTCAATTTGGAAGAACTTTCAGCAAAAGTTAGAGCTATAATAAGAGTTCTAAATAAAAGATTGACAGAAGATGATATGGGATTATTGACAGTTTACGATTTGACTTTAAATCCATTGAATAGGGAAGTTAGAAGAGCAGGAAATGAAATAGAATTAACAAATAAAGAATTTCTATTACTAGAATATTTCTTAAGAAATAAAAATAGAGTATTGACAAGATCGATGATTTCTGAAAAAATTTGGGATATTGATTTTGTGACAGCTAGTAACATTGTAGATGTGTACATTAATTTTTTGAGAGCAAAAATAGATAAAGGTTTTTCGAAAAAAATAATAAAAACTGTTAGAAGTGTTGGTTACATTGTAAAAGAGTAATGAAGAACGTGGCTTATAATCTAAAAAGTATTGAGTTTAGATAAAGAAAAGCGAAATAAATAATAATATTAAAAGCAAAAAAATAACTACCGTTAATAAAAATAACTACCGTTAATTATAAAAAATTTAACGTAACGAAAATTTCTCCGACTTATGATAAGTTAAGTGGGAGATTATTTTTTTATACCTTAAGAAATTCAAAATTGAAATAATAACAAAAAAATAAAAATTTAAAAAAAGTATTGATTTTATGATATTTGTATGTTAAAATAATTGTAGAGTAAAAATATTAAATATAAATTTTAAGGAGTGATATAAATGTTTGAACAAGTAAAATTACCATATGCCTTTGATGCTTTGGAACCAAATATCGATACAAAAACAATGGAAATTCATTATGGAAAACACCATGCAGCATACACAAATAATTTGAATGACACATTAAAAAATAATGCGCCTGAATTTTTAGAAAAATCAATTGAAGAAATTCTTTCAAATTTAGATGCTTTACCAGAAGCAATTAGAGGTGCAGTAAGAAACAACGGTGGAGGATTCTATAACCATAACTTATACTTCACAGTAATGGGACCAAATGGTGGTGGAGAACCAACAGGAGAATTAGCTGAAAAAATTAATGAAAAATTTGGAAGTTTTGAAGAATTTAAAACAGAATTTTCAAAAGCAGCAGCAACTAGATTTGGATCAGGATGGGCTTGGCTTGTTGTTAATAAAAAAGGAGAATTAAAAGTTACATCAACTGCTAACCAAGATAATCCTTTAATGCCAGGAGCAACTCCTTGCGGATGTTCAGAAGGAACACCAATTTTAGGAATAGATGTTTGGGAACACGCTTACTACTTACATTACCAAAACAGAAGACCTGAATATATAACAGCTTTCTTCAATGTAATTGATTGGAATGCAGTAGCTAAAAGATACGAAGATGCAAAATAGGTTGATGATACTAAATATAAACAAAAATAAAAAGATTATCTCAAAAATATTGGGATAATCTTTTTTTATTTCTAATTTTTTATTTTTAAAAATTATAGAAGATTTTCTTGTCTAGCCATTTTTTCTAATTCTCTTATTCTATCTTCAGTAGTTGGATGCGTTCTAAATAAATCTTGAAATTTACTAAGTCCTGCTAAAGGATTTACAATAAACATATGAGAATAAGCTGGATTTTGATGCTGTCTGCTCATCGTAACATTTCTACTATAATCTTCTAATTTGTATAAAGCATTTCTCAAATATAATGGATTTCCAGAAAATTCTGCACCTGCTCTGTCTGCCATAAATTCTCTTCTACGAGAAATTGTCATTTGAATGATAGAAGCTGCAATAGGCGCTAAAGTTGATAATAGAATTGCTAGAGCAATATTATTATTTTTCCTATCTCTAGAATTATTATTTGAAGCATACGGTAAGAATCTAGCAATGTTAGCAATTGCTCCAGCAAAAGTTGCAGCAATTGTACTAATTAGGATATCTCTATGCTGGATATGACCTAATTCGTGACCTAAAACACCTGCCAATTCATTATCATCCATTATTTCAAGTAAACCAGCAGTACATGCAACTGCAGAATGTTGAGGATTTCTCCCTGTAGCAAAAGCATTTGGCTGTCTTTCTGGAATGATATAAACCTTTGGCATTGGTAGATTTGCTCTTTGAGCTAATCTTTGAACAATACCGTATAATCGAGGATTACTGGCTGCCGTTACCTCTATGCCATTGTACGCTTTTATTGTAGCAGTATCACTGAACCAATAACTGTAAAAACTCATCCCACCAGCAATAAGAAGACCAATTAAAGCTCCAGTTTGATTTCCCAAAAGTCCACCAATAGCAGTAAAAAGTGCAACTAATCCAAACATAAGTAACCCTGTTTTCATAGTATTTGCAAACATATTTCATTTCTCCTTTTCTAAATTCGATATATAATTTATCTATGAAATTATAATATATATGGAGGATTTTTTCAATAATTATTTTCTCTTTTTTTCAATATTTTAGAGTATAGATTTTTATTAAGATAATTGGTGAATGATAGGTGGTAAGTTGAGTTATACGATTTTAAATTATAAAAATATATGCTTAAGAGCACATAGATTTTAAAAACAAACTTAAATAAATAACTATGTATATTATCGGACTTTAAGAATATAAAAAATTTAAATAAAACATAAAATATCAATATATATCAATATTATAAAATATTTTTAGCAATTTTGAATTATTATCCTAAAATCATAGATCACATAGATTATATCTAAATATATCTTCTAAAATTATTTTCTTAACTTCTTCCAAGTTTTCTGCATTTAACAAAAATTATACCAAATAATATATCAATTTTTTTTACAATACAATAATTTTAATGATATATAGAAGACAAAAAATTATTATATTTCAAATATTTCAAAATTTTATAATTTAAAAATTTGAAAAAAAATAAAAAAATAGGTGAAATAATAAAAAAATTATGGTAAAATAACGATATTGTAGTAATGGATATATTATAATTTTAGTAAAAAAAAGTAATTTTAAGAAGAATAAAAATTTAAAAGAAAGGAGAACACGACATTAATAAATTTATTGATTATATTGTTTGTCGTATGGGATTAAGTGATGAATCAAACTTTTGCAAGATTTTCGATGTTAGTTGGTGATGATGGGATAGAAATTTTAAAAAATTCTAATGTGATAGTTTTTGGGATAGGAGGAGTTGGATCGTATATTGTTGAATCATTTGCTCGTTCGGGAGTGGGAAATATTACAATGGTCGATTTTGATGAGATTTCTGAGTCAAATATAAATAGACAATTACACTCGTTGCATAGCACGATAGGGCAGTCTAAAATTGAAGTGATGAAAGACAGAGTTTTGGATATAAATCCTGAATGTAATGTAAAATTAATTAAAGAAATGGTAATTGACAATGTTAGTGAAGTGTTAAATGCTGAAAAATATGATTTTGTTATTGATGCAATTGATGTTATTTCGAGTAAAATTAATTTAATTGAGTATTGTTTGGAAAATAAGATTCCAATAATTTCTTCGATGGGATTTGGGAATAAAATGAGACCTGAAATGATTGAAATTGCAAAAATTGAAAAAACTTCAGTTTGTCCGATGGCTAGAATGGTGAGAAGAATTTTGAAGAAAAAAGGATTGAGTGGATTGACAGTCGCATTTTCGAAAGAGCCAAATCTAGTGCCTGATAAATCAGATATATTTAAATATGAGTTGCCAACAGAATTTAGAGAGAATAATGACATACCAAGAAAAATTACTCCTGGAAGTAATGCATTTGTTCCAGGAACAGCTGGATTTGTGATTTCAGCTTATGTTATAAGAAAATTATTGAATATGGAATAAAATTTTTATTTTGTAATTTTGCTAGAATAGTTATTGAATCTTTATTTGTAAAAGATTGTATTTTTGTTGTAAATAAAGGAGGTATTAATTAAATGAATGGTGTGAATCAATGGATTGAAAATAATAAAGGAATCATATTAAAAGTATTAATTATTTTAGGAATAATATTTTGTATTTTTGGAGTAATGAACGTAATTTTTGAGAACACAATTTTTAATTTATTAAAAAATTTGACGAAGCCATATTTGGATAAAACTTATGATGAATCAAAGAAATTATTTTTAGTTTTATCATTAATAAAGGGAACGACAGACGTTATTGAAGGAAGTACTGTTAATGTAAGTATGATTTTAGGAATGGAAATTGAAGTTGGAGATATTGTACAACCGATTTATGATATTATTAATATTTTATGGAAAATCAGTTTAGCAAGTACAGTGATTTTGAAATTAGAATCGTTATATTTTGAGATATTTAAAGTAAAAATAGCTAATTTATTAATATTTATATCGCTAGTAAGTTTGTTGCCATATACGTTTATTAAAAATAAAGTAACATCTATTTTTAAGTCAATATCTAAATATTCATTTTTTATATTGGTGTTTATTTATTTAGTCTTACCAGGTTCATTGCTTATAAATTCATATATTTCAAGATATTTTGAGGAAGAATATAAGAAACCAGCGATTGAAAAATTGGATAAAAGTTTGGATAAATTGAATGAAGTGAAAGATAGATTGTTTACTTTTGAGCAATCGAAAAGTATATTTGATGTTCCAGGACAAATAACTAGCACGAAAGAAAAAGTAGAAGATTTTAATAAAGAAATTGTAAGTGTTTCAAAAAGTTTATCAGAAAATACACCTTTAATAATTGGGATTATGTTGTTAACGACTATTATTTTACCAATATTAATAATATTGTTTTTGTATAAAGTGACGAGAATAATGATTATTAAGAAAATTGAAGGGAACTAAGTAAAATGATTTAATTATTGCAAACAAAAAATATGTACTTTTAACTTTTAGAATAAGTTTTAGGTACATATTTTTTATTTATCAGTATTTTTTTAAAAATTTTATTGAAAATATATTTTATTACATTTTGTGATTTCCAGTTTCACCATTATTTGCTTTTTGAATTAAAAATTTAACAATTTCTCTAAATTCAGGAATTACATCATTTACATTTTGAGAGCTTACTAATTCTCTTGAAGAGTTTAAAGCAGAATCTCTAAAATCGTCCTTGTTTAAAGATAATGACTGTCCACTTTTATTTTGTCTATCAAATTGTGCACCAATGATTTTATCTCTTTTTACAGTAATTTTTACAATTGATTTCCATTCAGAATCGTAATTTTTTTCAGCAGAATAAACACCGTCTTTCATTTCTGCAAAACTAAAAATACTTACGAACATTATAAGAATAAAAACTAATTTTTTCATAAACTTTCCTCCTTATTAATAAAAATTAATAAAAAATTTTTTTAATAGAAACTTTGGGTAGATGTTACGTAACCATCTTGACTATAGAAAGTCCAATTTCCATATGCTCTATTATTTCTAATTGACCCTTTAACTTTAACTTTTCCATTTTCGTAATATTGAGTGAAATCACCATTTCCATTAGAAAGGCTCATTTCTCTTTCTTTTGAACCATTTTGATAATATCCAACAACAGTACCATTTATTATACCGTTAACATAATTTTCTTTAAGTTTAACTGCACCACTAGGATATTTCCAAGTCCATTGACCATTTCTTAAGTTATAAGCATAATTTCCTTCTGTACTAACTTGACCACTCGGATAATATGCTTTCATTTCCCCATTTAAAGAACCATTTTGGTAATTTCTTTCTTCAGAAACTACGCCATTTTGATATTTAAGTTCTTTTCCTGTCTTGGCATTATTAACATAAGTTATAGACGAAGTAAGTCTTCCAGTAGCATCAAAATCGTATGAAGCACCATTCAAAAGACCATTTTGATATTGTTTAATTGATTTTGAAATACCATTATCGTTAAATTCGATTTCTTCACCATCTTTAACACCGTTTGAATAATTAGTAACTCTAATTAATCCTCTTGATTCATTAAAAAAGTACCATTTTCCATCAGGTGAACCATTTTTGTAATTTCTAATTACTTGTGGATTTCCAACTTCATTAAATTCAACATAAGTTCCAGTAAATTGTGCACCAGTATTTTTATCTACAGCAAATCCACTATTCAAAGAAACTGTTGCTGATGTTGCATAGTAAGAACTTAAAATTCTTGAAGAATCCATAAAATATTGGCTTGAAGATTTTGCTCTTGCTTGCAATTCAGCAGCTGTTATAGAATAATTTATTGCTATACATGATAATAAAATTATTAGGGATTTTTTTAATTTATTTAACATATTTTTATAACCTCCTAAGATGATTATACCATTTTTTTATTATAATTATCTTTGAAATTTGAAGCTTAATTTAATAAATTTTTATTATTAATTTTTTACTGTATTTTCAGATTAAGAGAAATATTTCTTATAATTTTAATTTTTTGATGAAAGATACAGAAATATATGATATAATTATCACATAAAAACGATAGAGAGGATGTGAAAGAATGGGAACAGAAGATTTGAAAGATAGTCTACGTAATAATTTTTCATTGATGGAATATTTTGATAAGAGTTTTAGTTTTTTTAGTAAATTTTTAAGGGAGAATAAAGGACTTGTAATAGCGTATATTTTAATTTCGATTATTTCAAATTTATCTGCAAGATTTATTAATTTAGATGGAATAAAAACTGAAACTTTATTTTTATGTGTATTATTAGCATTTTTAATATTTTATTTGCCAACCACATTATTAATTAAAAAAATTCAAAATAGGATGGTTGTAGATATTGAGGGAATTAGTGCAGAAGTTAGTTACAAAGAATTGTTTTTGAAAATAATTAAATGTGTTTTGGCTATCTTTGTATTAATAGTAGTTGCAGCTGTAATTGTTACAATAGTAGCTCGTATTTCTATACAGTTAGCGATTATTTTATATGTAGGAGGAGTAGTTTTTATTGCTTTGCATCTTTTATATTTTAACAGTTTGTACTATATTCGAGATGTTAAGATTTTTGATGCTGTGACATACAATGTTCATTTGTGTAAAGGAAATCGTCTTAGAATAATTATTCCAAGTGTAATAGTATGTATTTTTGCAACATTAGTAAATATACCTTTCAATATTTTAAGAGTAATTTCAGGAAATTTATTAATATTCAATTATGCAGTTATATCTGTAAATTCTATTTTAAATTCGTTGATATTGATTTTTTATACGATGTTATTAACATTAATTTTCTTGAATGTGGAATATATGGATTTAGAAAAGATAGACTATGATGAAGAAACAATAGGATAATTAAATATCTTAACTATAGTTATAAATATAAAAATTATACCAAAGAACTTAAAGACATTTGTTTTATGGAGTTCAGAGGTATTTTTTTTATTATAAATTAATTTGTAATGTGTTTAAATTTATTATAATTTAAATTTTTTTAGAAACTTTTATTTATTAAGTATACCAAATATTTAAAAATTGTGATATACTGTAACAAAAAGAAAAATTAAAATTGGTTAGGAGGACATATGGGAATCTTTGAACATCTTTTTAAATCATCAGATTCTAAGAAAAATAATAAGAAAGAAGAAGAAAGTAACAAAGATATTTTTAAAGAATTGATATCAGAGACAAGACCTAAACCTGTTTCAGATGAAGATTTGGAAGAAATTTCTTACTATGATGATTTTGGTAAAGAACGCAAAATGAAGAAAAAAGAATGGAAAGAAAAAAAATTAATACCATCTATTAAGAGAAACTGGGATAATGTTGAAGGATTGTATCCAATCGTATTAGATTGCTTTTCGAAAGGGATGTATGAAGAGGTTCAAGAGGCGTGTCTTAGAATATATGCTCTTGATGAAAACGTTGAAAGAAGAGTAAATCTTCTGGGTAGATATAATTTGGAAATAGGAGATTATGAGCAAGCTAAAAAGATATATGCTAAAAGTTTGTTTTTTGAAAAAATAAATTCAGAGGTTCTTTTTAATGGGTATGCTGAAGCGTTGGAAAAATTGGGAGATGAGAATAATCAAGTGGAAGGTGCGTATTTAAAGGCATTGGAAATTAATCCTAATTCGGCAATTGCTTTCAAAAAATATTTTAATATTGTTAAAGCGAGAAGCACCTATGAGTATGAATCAAAATTAGATAAATTATCATCAATTCAAGGAAATTGGCGAGCAAAATTGACAGAAGCTGTGAATTTCTTTAAAAAAGGTGATAAGGAAAAAGGAAATTACTTTTTGACAACGGCTTTAAGGGAATCAGATTATTCGCTTGAAGTTATGTCTGTAGCATCAGCTATTTATGGAATGAATGATTTATATGAAGAATTTGAGCAATATGTGTTGCCATATTACAATCCTGAAAAACATGGCGTTCAAACGGCTTTGAATGTTTTAAAATATTATGAGAAAAAAGGGAAATATAAAGAAGGATTGGAATTGTGTAGATTTTGTTCTAAATTTAATTGGTTAGAGTATCATAAAAAATTTCAAAAATATGAAGATGGATTTTATGCACTAAAAGTTAAAGAGGAAAATCAAGGAAAAGAAGAGAAAAAATTAGCTGTTAAATTTTATCCGACAAGTTTGCCTTTATGGTATGGAGAGTTTAATAAACCACATTGGTTGACAAATAATAATAAAAGAAGAAAACCTAATCTTTTGGTATTATTATTTACAATAATTGGTGAAAAAACCGAAATGTCAGAAGAATTATCGTCTTCATTACCGTTATATTTAAATGAAGTTTTGCATTATAAGAGTGTTTTAAATTATCAAGTGGCTGTGTCGCATGAAGAAGGTAAATTGGTAATTCCTAATAAAAGATATAGTATTGACTATATGAATCTTATAAAAAAACAAAATCCAAATTTAGATTATGTTTTGTCTGGAAATATTTTAAAATTACCAGGAAGCAATGAAAAATATGAAATTGAAGTATATTTGTATGATTGCTTTAACGAAACAAAAATCAGATTAGTAAATAAAATTTATTCTAAAGAAAATTTATATGAAATTCAAAATGATATGGTTGTTGAATTTAATGAGTTTTTCAATTGTATGAAACAAGAATACATAAAACTGGAAAAAGATATGGGAAATTTGTTATTATATAAGAGAAAAATCGAGTTTTTGTTGGAAGATAAAAAAATTAAAAATTATCAGTCTTGGAAATATAAAAAATTGTTAGCTGATCAGATTGATGTTGTTTTAAATGATAGAAAAAATGATTTGAAAAAAATAAATTTGATAAGTCTTTTATATGAAATCAAAAAAAATCAAAGCCAATTATTAAAATCACAAAAACCATTAATTTATAATATGAATATTTATGGTCTTTTTGAAACACCAACATTAAAATTATTAGCACCTATTATTTTCAAAATATTTGATGATAATGAAAATTATGAAGCTAATATTGAAGCGTTAAATCAAAATAGTCCAATTTATGTTGAGTGGTTGAGTAAGTTTTCAGATATAGTTGCTGATGAAGATTAATATGAAGATTTAATTAGAGGTAAAAATGAATATTTTAAGAAGATTATTATTTATGCTAATTTCAATATTTTTTATTTTGTCAAATTTACTATTTTATACAATAAATTTCAAAGAATATGTAAATTTTAGAATATTTCAAATAACAAGTACGTTGTTAGTATCGGAAGTCTTTTTTTGGTTAATGATTTTTTATACGATAAGATATTTTGAAATTTATAAAAAAAGAAATAAGAAAAGGGAAATTTTTATTGTAGAAGTTTTGTTTTTAGTTGGATTAATCGGATTAGGAGTGGGGAGAATTTTAATGCAAAGTTCTCCATATTTGAATGATTTGATATTGAGTAATATTAAACTTTTGAATAGTGTTGGTTGGGCAAGAGTAATTTTTTTGTTTGCTTCAATTATGTTTTTTTGGTATTCGATAAACATTAGAAATGCTTGGCTAATTATAATATCAATATTGAATTTTTTCAATGCCGTAATAGTTTGGTTAGATTTTGATACAGTTCCAAGCACTTTGATTAGAGTGGGTGTTGGAGCTTTGTCAATAGGGTATTTATTTTTTGTAAGAAAAAGTGTAACTGAAGATGAAGACAACGAAGAAGAAAAAGATGATAGTAATGATGATGAATATTACGAAATTGAATATAGTGATATAAAAAGGATTGAAGAAAAATAAAATAAAAAAAGAAAAAAGGAGAAAATGATGACGAATAATTTAAGAAAGGTAAAAAAAGACTTAAGGTCGTTTGCAAAGAGGTGTCAAGAGTTTAAATATACTGATTCGGCACTTATTACATTTTTAATAACAGGATTAGTGAATATTTCACAAAATTTATTTTCGGCGGAAATTGATAAACAAATTGAAGGTCAGAAACAAGAGGTTTCTACGTCGATTAAAGATTTTAGTAGTAGGATTTCAGAGGCTAAAAGAGAGAATAATAAATTATTGAAAGATACAAATTTAGAATTAATTCAGTTAATGGAGCAAGGAGATCATGTAGTAAAATCGCCTTGGAGCAGCTGGCAATATGGAATTAATGGATTTTATAACAATTGGGGAGGAACATATAAAGGAAGAGAAGATAAATCAAAAAAATATCCTTATGAAGGAAAATTTGAGAGAAGTGAAAATAAATTCGAGAGAGCGACTTCGCCTTTAAGTTCAAACTATGATTTGTTAAGTAAATCAAGCAATCCAAGATCAGCTACAACAAGTGGAAGATATGGATATGAAAAAGGATATGGAATTTCGAGCACAGAAAAACGTCAAGAACCAGTAGCGAGTTTGAATATTGATGCTTCGATTAAACCTAAAGATGTACATAAAAGTCCTGTTGCTGCACCAAATGTTAATGTAAGTGCACCAGTATTGGCACCTTTGAGTATACCAACAGTAGTTCCGCCTACTTTGACGATTCCTACACCTAATCCACCTGTGGTTAAGGTAAAAATACCTGAAGTTAATGCAAAACCATTTTTAGATTTTTCTTTTACTAATGGTGCAATAAGTAAATGGTATGTTGTAAATACAGTTGATGATCAAGCAAAATATACAGCTAGTCCTACTAGATTTAGTGATGGTGAAAATCATTCTTTTTGGTCAGGATATAATCCAACTACTGGAACATTAGTTCCACAGTCTGGAATAGATGGAACACCTTCAAATATAGGATACATAAATGCAATTAGTTCTAGAGCTGTTACTCCTAGAGATTCAGTTTTGTTTTATTTTGGAAGTCAGTTTTCAGGAGGTAATTCAGATATCAATAAGAGAAAATTTCATATTAAAAATATGAATTTATATCTTGCTGGAGATGTAGGAGCTGCAGGACGGACAGATGGTGGAAAACAAGGAGCTTTAGGAATACATACTGTATGGAATGGAAAATTATCAAATGTTACAGCAAATATGTATGGAAAATCAGCATTTTTATCACTTGAAACATGGTGGACTGGAAAAATAGAATTTGATGAAACTCCAGGAAATGAAGTAAAAGTAAATATAACAAAAGGACATTTAACAGATCCTGGAGCTGGAGATCAGAATACAATATTTTTAATATTTCCAGGAACATATTCTGTAGTACAGAACTGGAGTGCTAGTTTTGGAGTGCCTTTACAACGTGGAGGATTTATAGGTAAAGTTGATGCTGATATAGAAACTAACAAGAATATAGTTTATTCAGTAGTAGGGACTCAAGGATCATTTGAAATAAATAGTAAAGGAAAATATAACATTACGGGAGATGAAAATATAGTTTATTCAGGATTTGGATACGTTCCTAACTGGAACAACTTTGTAGGAAAAGCAGATGTCAATGGAACGATGCCAGGAGGTACTGCAAGAATAAAGGATACAAATCATACTGGAATGACGCCAACTGTAAAACTTACAGAAGCTCCTGTTGTGAACGGGGACAGAAATATATTACTATTATTTAATGACAAGATGCCTGATGCAGAGTCTTCAGGATTATCTGTATGGAATCAACCTAATAATTTAGATTGGAAAAAATCAGTTATTGGAATATATCAAGGACAAATTGATGCAAGAGGAAGAATAGGAACAACAAGTGCTACAACGATTGCTACAAATAATATAGGAATTTATTCTAAATCGGGTCAAAGAGGAGAAGAAATTATAAATGGACAGACTGCAAAGATAAAAACAAAAGAAGATTTAGGAGCTGATGTTCAGATTAATTATGAAAATGATCCAATACATTCTCTACAAATAAATAATATTGATATAACATTTGGTAAAAATTCTAAAGATGGTATAATGATAGCATCTGAAAGAGGAACAGTTATTGATGTAGCAAAATCTACAAATGAACACGGTAAAGCTATAAAAGATACGAGTGGAAATGATATCTCAGGGAAATCAGATTCTACAACAGTAGATATTATGACTACACCTATAAAAGATTATACTTTAGACGGTTCAGCAACTTCACTTGTTGCTTCTGCAGATGATACTAAAAATGAAGTAGCCACTGGAACAATTATTGCATATGCTGAAGGAACATGGAAAAATAGCGACCATGTAATGACATCTAATGAAGCAAAAAGATTCGAAGGAAAAGGAAGTCAAGTAAATCTTGGACAAGATGTTGTGATGAGTGCAAGATATAAAGACGATACTCCTTTAGGATCAACAACAAAAGTGGAATCTTTTCCAATAGCATATGTTGCTAAAAATGGTGGAGAAATAACGGCTGAAAAGACTACAGACGCAAAAGGATTTGGATCAATAATTGCTTATGCAGATAATAGCGCGAAAATTACTTTAGATGGTAAAGTCACAGCTGTAGATGAATGGGCTGCAAGTGATGCTGATACAAAACCATATCTATACAAAAATATTGGTGGATATGCAAAAGCAGGGACAACTACTGGAAGTGGAAGTACTATAACATTTAAAGATGATGTTAAAATTCATGGTATGGGAGGATTTGCTCAAGGGAGCGGTTCGTTAATTAAATTTGAAGGTACTAAAAATGAAATTTATTCTGCAAAAGAAGGTGGTCTTGTAGCTTGGGATGGCGGTAAGATTGACTTTAAAGGTGGAAAAATTGATACTAGAAAAAGAAATTCTACAGATGATTATAGTGGAGTTGTGCCATTTTTAGCTAATACTGGATCGAATATTAATTTTTCAGGGAATACGGAACTTACTATTTCTGATGGAATACTTATGCCTGGAACGGCGGCTGATTATGCGGCTGAAGATTCATCTAATCCTGCAAATGCTGCTGCAACTGCTGGGAAAAAATATACTGGTATGAGTAATATGAAAATTAAAGTTGAAGGAAATGGTGTAATTTTAAGAGTTACAGATGGTGGAACTAGAACTGATAATAAATGGACTGGGCCTACAGGACTTATTGAAAGTGTTGAGGATGACTTGAAGATAAACAGAGGAAACTTGACGATTGGGACTGGTGCTGATTACAAGGTATATTATAAAAATGGAGAATATTCTATACAACGAGATATTGATTTAGATAATGCTCCAATATTTGACAAGATAAAATTTGTTAGAGAAAAAATATTTATTGATCCTGGAATTACAATAAGTTCGACTACTGGTAAGGGTATGATTGTTGGATCTGATGATGGTGCAACTTCAAATACGCAAACGGGATATGTAAATGAAGGAAATGTGGCTATAACAGGTGGTTCTGCTTCTACAATTGCTCTTAGTACAAGTTATGGAGAAATTATAAATAAAAATACAATTACTGTAGATAATGGACTTGGAGCATATGGAGTAAATGGAAGTAAATTATTAAACGATACTAATGGAAATATTACTATTTCAGGAACTGGAGTTGGAATGGCTGCCTTTACATCTGCTAATAAACTTCAAACTTATGGAACAGATGCTAAGATTTCAAATGGATCACTTTCAAATACAGATAAAACGCTTGAAGTTGAAAATAAAGGTGCAATTACTGTAAATGGAAATAATGGTATTGGATTGTATGGAGAATTGAATACTATTACTGGAGCACATCCGAGCATTGAAGTTGGAAAAGCTGGAACAAGTCATGGAAGTATTAGAAATGCTGGAAAAATCGTATTAACTGGAAATAATTCGGTTGGAATCGTGTCGAAAGTTACGCCACCTGCTGGAGCTGCTGATCCTTTACAATTTGGTGGGCCTGAAGTGAAACTTAACGGAACTGGAAGTTCAGATATTGTGACTACTGGAAATGCTGGAATTGGTGTTTATGCGGATAATACGAAGGTTACATTTGAAACAGATTATGGAGTGGAAGTTAAGGATAGAGGAACTGGTATTTTTGTTGAGGGAAATAATCCTTCATTGAATGACAGTAAAAACTTTGAACTAAAATATACTGGAGCACCTACGGCATCTGCGGTTGCATTCTTTATGAATAATAAGTCAACATTACCTGCATCTAGTATGACAAACAAGATGAATATTACTCTTAATGATACAGTTAACAATACAGAAGGTCTTGTTGGAATATTGGCAAAAGGGACTGCAGGAGATATTAACAATCAAGGAAATATTACTGGAAATGCGGGATATGGAATTATTTCTGAAGGTGTAGAAGTTAGAAATAGTGGAAATATCACTTTACCAAATCCGTTGGATGCTACTAGTAAAAAAGCTAGTGTTGGGATTTATGTTAAAAATGGGAACAAAATTACAAATAGCGGAGATATTACTATAGGAAAATATTCTGTTGGAATTTATGGACATCAAGTTGAAAACAGTGGAAATATTAATGTTGGCGATGCGGGAACTGGAATATTCAGTACTGCTGGAAATGTTGACTTGATTGCTGGAACAATAAATGTTGGAACGGATCAGGCTGCAGGAATTTATGTAAATGGAGATAATCAAACTGTAACTGCACATTCTGGAGCAAATATGACGATTGCTGATAATTCGTTTGGAATTATTTCTGAAAAAGGAACAGGTTCTGCTGGAAACAAAATTGTAAGTAACATTGGAAGCATTAATAATCTTGGAAATGACACTGTTTATATTTATTCAAATGACAACAGAGCCGGAGCACAAGTTACAAATAATACAAACTTGACTTCTACAGGTTCTTACAATTATGGTGTTTATTCTGCTGGAGAAGTTGTAAATAACGGAAACATTAATTTTGGTTCAGGATATGGAAATGTGGGAGTTTACAGTACTCTTGGCGGAACTGCTACGAATAATGCTTCGATTACGGTTGGAGAATCGTATTTTGATCCAATTAGTTCATTAAATAATCGTTATGCTATAGGAATGGCTGCTGGATATACTCCGACGGCTGCTGAAATTGCTGCAGGAAAAGTGGGATATACTGGAAATATTGTAAATAATGGTGTTATTAATGTTACAGGAAAAGGAAGTATTGGAATGTACGGAACTGGAGCGGGAACAACGGTTTACAACGGTACTGCTTCAAATCGTAATGCTGTGATAAACTTGAATTCGAGTGAAACTACTGGAATTTACTTGGATAACGGAGCTTACGGATACAATTATGGAACGATTAAATCGAATGGTTCTGGATTGAAAAAAGTTGTCGGAGTTGTAGTAAAAAATGGTTCGACAATTGAAAATCACGGAAATATTGATATTACTGCAGAAGATGCAAGAGGAATTCTATCGAAAGGGAATGCTTCAGGAGCTAATCTTGGAATAGTTAAAAACTATGGAACATTCAATATTAATGGTGTGACAGATTCGACTGATGCGACAGTTATTGGAGTGGATGCTGCGAGTGACTTGACAAAAACAGTATCTGGAATAAAAATTGATGTTCCTAGAGGATCTTCAGTTGGAACAATAACAGTAAATGGAAATCCAGTAATACCTGAATTAGCAACAACATCAGCAGAAGAGTTTCAGCCAATGGAATTATCAAAAATAGGAATGTATATTGACACTTCAAATAAAGTGTACACAAATCCTATTACAGGACTTAGTTCTTTGACAGGATTGAAAAAAGCTGACTTAATTGTGGGAGCTGAAGCTGCTCAAAATACGACTGCAAAATACATTCAAGTGGATTCTAAAATAACTGATCCATACAATGCAACAATTAGAGCTAATCCACAAATTGAAAAATGGAACATTTATTCAGGATCATTAACTTGGATGGCAACAGTCGCACAAAATTCAAATGATGGAACAATAGAAAATGCCTACCTTGCTAAAATACCATATACATACTGGGCAGGAAATGAAGCATCACCTGTAAATCCTACAGATACATACAATTTCTTGGATGGATTAGAACAAAGATATGGTGTAGAAGCACTAGGAAGCAGAGAAAATCAATTATTCCAAAAATTAAATGGAATTGGAAACAACGAAGAAATTTTATTCTATCAAGCAATGGACGAAATGATGGGTCACCAATATGCAAACACTCAAATGAGAATAAATGCAACTGGAAATATGCTTGACAAAGAATTTAGATACTTGAAAAATGAATGGAGAAATCCTTCTAAACAAAACAATAAGGTTAAAATCTTTGGAATGAGAGATCAGTATAAGACTGACACAGCTGGAATTCACGATTACGAAAGCAATGCTTACGGAGTTGCTTATGTTCACGAAGATGAAACAGTTAAGTTAGGGAACTCAAGCGGATGGTATGCTGGAGCAGTAAATAATAGTTTCAAATTCAAAGATATAGGAAAATCAAGAGAAAATCAGACTATGCTAAAAGCTGGTATCTTCAAGACAATGTCGCCGTATACAGATCACAACGGTTCGCTTAGATGGACAGTTGCTGGAGATGTATTCTTAGGTAAAAATGAAATGAAACGTAGATTTTTAGTAGTTGATGATATATTTAATGCTAAGTCAGACTATATGTCTTATGGAGCGGCTTTCAAAACTGATTTAGGTTACGACATTAGAATGAGCGAAAGAACACATTTAAGACCATACGGAGCTTTAAAAATGGAATACGGAAGATTTAGCAACATTAAAGAAGATGATGGAGAAGTTAGATTAGAAGTAAAAGGAAACGACTATTTCTCAGTAAAACCAGAAGTCGGAGTAGAATTTAAATATGTTCAACCAATGGCTGTGAGAACTAACTTATCAGTTGGACTTACTGCTGCTTATGAAAATGAGCTTGGAAAAGTTGGAGATGTTAATAACGAAGCAAGAGTCAGATACACGAATGCTGACTGGTTTGGAATTAGAGGAGAAAAAGAAGATAGACGTGGAAATGGTAAATTTGACTTGAATATTGGTGTTGATAATACTAGATTTGGTGTTACAGTGAATGCTGGATATGATACTAAGGGAAGTAATGTTCGTGGAGGTATTGGATTTAGAGCTATTTATTAATATTTTATAAATACTTTATTAATCTTTTTATGAAATATAGTTTGTATTTTATATGATTAAATGTTGTTCGAAAAAATAAAAAATAGTTTTTTGATTTATTGGCAAGAGGTTTTACCTCTTGCCAATTTAATATTTGGAGTTTGATACTTAAATAAAAAATGAAGATGTTATTAAAAAAAATTATAAAATATTTGAAAAATCATTTTTTTGTGTTATAATACGTAATGTAAGAATAAAACTATTTTAAAATTATATTTGTTGCAAATTTTGAATAAAATAATATAGAAAGATTTTATGAGATTTTTTTCAATAAATATGTCGTTAAAGATAGAAAAAGGAGAGATTGAAGATGACAAATAATCTAAGAAAATTAAAAAAAGATTTATGTTCATTTGCAAAAAAGTGTCGAGAATTTAAGTACACAGATTCTGCATTGATTACATTTTTGATTACAGGAGGAGTAGGTATTTCAAACAACTTATTTTCTTCTGAAGTAGACAAGAGTATTGAAGCTCAAAAGCAAACTATTTCTACTTCGATAAAAGACATTCATAGTCAGTTTACGGAAGCTAGAAAAGAAAATGACAAGCTTTTGAAAAATACAAATTTAGAATTAATTCAGCTAATGGAGCAAGGAGATCATGTAGTAAAATCACCTTGGAGTAGCTGGCAGTATGGGGCTAATGAGTTTACTAATAACTGGAATGGTACATACAAAGGAAGAGGAGATAAAAAAGAAAAATATCCTTATGAAGGAATTTTTGAAAGAAGTAAAGATCCTTTTGAAAGATATACATCAACAATAAGTCCAAGTTATGGCTTATTATCTAAGTCAATTAATCCTTATTCAGCAACAACTAGTGCAAGAAAAACTGGGAAATTTTCATATGGTTTGACAAGTACACTAAGAAAACAAGAACCTTTAACAGAAATGAATGTTGATGCATCAATTAGACCAAAAGAAGTATATAGAGATCCTATAATAGCACCTACTGTAAATATATCAGCACCAGTATTACAAGCATTAAATGTACCTAATTTGCTACCTCCTTCATTGGATATAAAGACACCAGATGCAGTGGAAGCACCTAATAAAGTACCAACTATAAATGCTCAACCAGTTGTATCATTCCAATTTGGAGGACGTAGTTATATACAAGGTGAAAGTACAATGATGAGAGATCTTGTTGACGGAAATAATCAAGTGTTTTGGTCAGGGTGGAATCCAGCAACTAATACTATAGAAGCAAACTCTTCATATCAACTTAATGCTTATGGAGGAACACCTGTATTGAATAATGCAAGAGTACCAAATGTATTTTATTTAAATACAGGAAAAAGACTTCCACATAATCCTAATAGTACATGGCTTTTTAAAGATGCAACAGTGCATGTTGCAGGAAAACAAGGGTGGAATCCAATAGGAACTATTGCTATACATACTGTGTGGAATGGAAAAATAGAAAATGTTCACGGGTATTTACATGGACATAGTACTCTTATATCATCAGAAACTTGGCATTCAGGAAAGGTACAATTAGATAATGTTGATGTAACTGTTACTGGAGAATATAATAGTGTATTTTATGGATATCCATCATCTTATTATTCTTTAGGAATAAATAATGGTGACTACAACTCTTGGCATCAAAGAGGAGAATACAATGGAAGCTTAACTGCTAATATAAATGAAAAAAATAACTATATCTATACAGTTTTAGGTGTCCAAGGAGCTTTTAAAATTAAAAGTACAGGAGATTACAATATAAATTCAGATAGTGACATAGTTTATTTAGGTTTGGGATATTCGCCTAACTGGGAAAATCTTAGAGGAAGTGGAAGTGTTAAAGATCAACCTTATGCAAAAGTTGATGCTGATATGACACCAAGCATACAGTTGTCAAAAACTAATGTTAATGGAAATAAAAATGCGATATTATATTTCGGTAATAGATATGGATCAGCAGCGACACCACACTTTGATGGTAATAGAACACCTGTAGGAAATAATGATAATTGGGCTAAAAGTATAATAGGTATATATCAAGGAGAAATTGATGTTAATGCTAATATAGGAACTTCGTCTATTTCAGTAGGAAATGTGGGAGTTTATTCTAAATCAGGACAAAGAATAGGGATAGTTCCTTCAGAAGATTTAGGAGCACCTAATGCAGCAGCAAGAGCAGCAGTATCTAATTTACATCCTGACTATGATTTAGATAAAGTACATAACCTTGAAATAGGAGCAGCAAAGATTTATTTTGGTAAATATTCAACAGATGGTGTTATGTTTGCTAGTGAAAATGGGACTGTAATGGATATTGGAAAATCTAAAAAAGCCGATAAAAATGCTACAGGTGAAACTGTCTATGTAACTGAAGTAAAAGATGCTGTGTCAGCTCAAACAGAAATAAGAGATGCAGCAACAAATGTTATAAGTTCTTATGATGATACTGCAAATAAGGCAGCAACAGGAACAGTTATAGCTTACTCAACTGGGGTATGGAATAATACTGACATGCCAGGAGGAACAGCTGCTGGTTTAGCTGGAAAAGGAAGTGAAATTAATCTATATAAACCTGTAGTTATGACTGGAAGAGCTAAATTGGATTCTTCCAATAAATTGAATAGATCAGTAGCTCTTATAGGGGATAACAAGGGGATAGTAAATGCTGAAAAAAATGTAACAGCATTAGGATATAGTTCGATAGTAGCATTAGCACAAAATAATGGTATAGTAAATGCTAAGGGAAATATTATTGCAAAAGATGGGGCAGCTGCAACAGATGTTGCAACAAAACCATATCTATACAATAATATAGGAATTTATGCAGGAAAAGATGGAACAGTAAATGTAACAGGAAATGCAGATATCTATGGGATAGGTGCAATGGCATCAGGTGCAAATGCAGTAGCTAATCTAAATGGAAATGCTAATACAATAAAAACTGGGAAGTCAGGAGCATTAGTTGCAACAAATGGAGGAGTAGTTAAATTTGGAGGAGGAACAATAACTCATTCAGAAAATTTTACTGGAGACCATGATTCATCAACTCCATTTACTGCGGATAGTAGTTCTCATATTAATTTTACAGGAACTACAACATTAAATATATCACATGGTATATTAATCCCTGGAACAAAAGTTGATTATGCAGCAGCAACAGGAACAACAGCAAAATATAATGGAATGTCTAATGTTACTGTAAATCTTACAGGAGATAATGTAGTTTTAGCTTCAAATGATGGAATACATAAAATATGGGATGGAACAACAATAGCCAATTTAGTTAAAAATACTATGAAAGTATCTGCTTTTAATGAAAATGGACATCAGTATAAGATTTATTATATTAATGGACA
Organism: Leptotrichia sp. oral taxon 221; assembly: GCF_018128245.1. Classification (NCBI taxonomy): domain Bacteria; kingdom Fusobacteriati; phylum Fusobacteriota; class Fusobacteriia; order Fusobacteriales; family Leptotrichiaceae; genus Leptotrichia; species Leptotrichia sp. oral taxon 221. The sequence goes on along the minus strand of NZ_CP072378.1, from coordinate 1,086,634 downwards.
ATTTGATATAGATACAGATATTAATGTAGGTAGTGCATCAGATGACTTTAATAAAGTGGGATTGTCAAGAGAAGTCGTTACAATAAATTCTGGAAAAACTGTTAGCTCGACAGTAGGAAAAGGATTAGCAATAGGATCAAATGATAAATCTAATGCTGACGGAGATAATAGTAAAACTCAATTTATAAATAATGGAACTGTTAATATAACAGGTGGAAGTTTAGCAACAGGAACAATAGGTCTTAATATTAGCTATGGACAAATACATAATAAAAATATTATTAATGTTGCTGATGGAGTAGGTGCTTATGGAATCAATGGAAGTACATTGACAAATGATACGACAGGTAAAATTAACATTACTACTCAAGGTGTTGGAATGGCTGCGTTTACATCAGCGGGAACATTACAAACTTATGGAACAGATAAAAAGATTAGTGATAGTACATTGCCCTCTTTTGATAAAACTTTTGAAATAACAAATAAAGGTCAAATAACAGTTAATGGAAATAAATCAGTTGGATTATATGGAAGTACAAATGGAACATCTCCTTTATTAAGTGCTTCAAATGGAGTTATAACTAATAGTGGTAAATTGACTTTAACAGGAGATGAAACTGTAGGTATTGTTTCTAAAAAAGCAACAGTTACTTTAAGTGGAACAGGAAGTTCAGATATAATAGTAGGTAAAAAAGGTATAGGAGTTTACGCTGAAAAATCACCTGTAACTATTAATTCTAACTATGGAATAGAAATTAAAGATGGAGGAACAGGAATATTTATTAAAAATGATGGAAGTACTTTATCATCTGCTTCAAATGAACTTGAATTAAAATATAGTGGCTCAAATACTGGAACAGGAGTTGGCTTATATTATGAAGGAAGAACAGGAGCTAATATTACGAATGGAACAAATGTAAAATTAGTAGATATTGTTGGAACAAATGCTGGTCTTGTAGGACTTTATACTGTTGGTGGTGGAAAATTAACTAACACTGCAAGAATTACAGGAGATAAAGGTTATGGAATAATAACAAATGGAACTGAAATTATAAATACTGGGACAGTAACACTAACAAGCCCATTAACTTCATCAAAACCTAGCGTGGGAATTCTTACACAATCAGGAGATGACATTACAAATACTGGAATAATAAGTGTTGGAGATAATTCTGTTGGAATTTATGGAAAAAGAGTACTAAATAAAGGAACAATAACTGTTGGTAATGATGGAACAGGAATATATAGTGAAGGTGGAAATGTTGATTTAGATACAACGAGTCAAATTAATGTTGGAACTGACAAAGCTGTTGGAGTTTTCACAAAAGGTAATGGACAAATAGTAACTGCGAGATCAGGAAGTACTATGACAATTGGTGATAGTTCATTCGGTTTCTTGAATGAAGGAACAGGAAATACTATAAATAGTAACGCTGCAAGTCAGATATTAGGAAATGATGTAACCTATATTTATTCAAGAGATACAACAGGAGCTGTAAATAATAATACTGCATTAACATCAACAGGTTCATATAATTATGGACTATATTCAGCAGGAACAGTTACAAATAATGCTGATATAAACTTTGGAACTGGAGTAGGAAATGTGGGTATTTATAGTACATATGGAGGAACTGCAACAAATATGACTGGAAAAACAGTAACAGTAGGAGCTTCTTATATAGATCCTAATAACTCATTAAATAATAGATATGCAGTAGGTATGGCAGCTGGATTTAATGGAGATGGTATTCCTACAAAAGCATATACAGGAAATGTAGTTAATGAGGGAACTATTAATGTTACTGGACCATATAGTATAGGTATGTATGGAACAGAAGCTGGGACTAAAGTATATAATGGTACATCAGCAGGTTCAACAGCAACAATTAATTTAGGTGCAGATAATACTACTGGAATTTATTTAGATAATGGAGCCTATGGATATAACTATGGTACTATCAAATCAGTAGGTTCTGGTTTAAAGAAAGTAGTTGGAGTAGTAGTTAAAAATGGTTCTACAATAGAAAACCATGGAAGAATAGAAATTACAGCAGAAGATGCAGTTGGAATTTTATCTAAGGGAAATGCAGCTGGGGCAAATCCTGGAATAATTAAAAACTATGGAACTTTCAATATTAATGGAAATACAGATCCCAACGATACTTCAGTTATAAAGATATCTTCTGGAGGACAAAATTTAGGTAAAACTGTAGGAAATGTTACAATAGACGTTCCAGCTGGTTCAACAATTGGAACTATAACAATAAATGGGAATATAGTTGCTCCAGTATTGGCGACAACAAGTGCTGAAGAATATAAAGATATGGAATTGTCAAAAATTGGTATGTATATAGATACATCTAATAAAAGATTTACAAATCCTATTAATGGTTTAAGTGCATTAAATGGTTTAACAACAGCTGATTTAATAATAGGTAATGAAGCTACAAAAAATACTACAAGTAAAGCTATACAAGTTGATCAAAAAATATTGGCTCCATACAATACCATGATAAAGCAAAATCCGCAAATTAAAAAATGGAATATTTATTCAGGTGCATTAACTTGGATGGCAACAGTTGCACAAAATCAAACTGATGGAACAATAGAAAATGCTTATCTTGCTAAAATACCATATACATACTGGGCAGGAAATGAGGCATCGCCTGTAAATCCTACAGATACATACAATTTCTTGGATGGATTGGAACAAAGATACGGTGTTGAAGCATTAGGAAGTAGAGAAAATCAATTATTCCAAAAATTAAATGAAATTGGAAACAACGAAGAAATTCTATTCTATCAAGCAACAGATGAAATGATGGGACATCAATACGGTAATGTTCAACAAAGAGTTAATGAAACAGGAAGTTTATTGGATAAAGAATTTAAATATTTACGTAATGATTGGAGAAACCCATCAAAAGATAACAATAAAATCAAAGTATTTGGTATGAGAAATGAATATAATACTGATACAGCAGGAATAATTGATTATACAAGTGATGCTTACGGAGTTGCTTATGTTCATGAAAATGAAACAGTTAAGTTAGGAAACTCAAGTGGATGGTATGCTGGAGCTGTAAATAATAACTTCAAATTCAAAGATATTGGAAAATCAAGAGAAAATCAAACTATGTTAAAAGCTGGAATTTTCAAAACAATGTCGCCGTATACAGATCATAACGGTTCGCTTAGATGGACAGTTGCTGGAGATGTATTCTTGGGTAAAAATGAAATGAAACGTAGATTTTTAGTAGTCGATGATATATTTAGTGCTAAATCAGACTATACGTCTTACGGAGCGGCTTTCAAAACTGATTTAGGTTATGACATAAGAATGAGCGAAAGAACACATTTAAGACCATACGGAGCTTTGAAAATGGAATATGGAAGATTTAGCAACATCAAAGAAGATGATGGAGAAGTTAGATTAGAAGTAAAAGGAAACGACTATTTCTCAGTAAAACCAGAAGTTGGAGTAGAATTTAAATATGTTCAACCAATGGCTGTGAGAACTAACTTATCGGTTGGACTTACTGCCGCTTATGAAAATGAGCTTGGAAAAGTTGGAGATGTCAATAATGAAGCGAGAGTTAGATACACTAATGCTGACTGGTTTGGAATTAGAGGAGAAAAAGAAGACAGACGTGGAAATGGTAAATTTGACTTGAATATCGGCGTTGACAATACTAGATTTGGTGTTACAGTAAATGCTGGATATGATACTAAAGGAAATAATGTTCGTGGAGGTATTGGATTTAGAGCAATTTACTAAAATTTTTAAAATAAAAGAAAGAGCAGTGAAATTTAAATTTTGCTGTTCTTTTTTTGAAAGTATAAAAATTTTTGTGTAAATAGAATAGCAAAGTACTGAATTTACTAGATTTTCTATTACTTTACACAAAATTCTGGACACTCTCATTTTTTTATAAAGAAACTTAAAATTGAACTCAAAAAACTATGACTATTTTATTCAACTCCCAAATTTATACAATTTTAGTAGTTTAATTTTAAATAGGTTCGAGTATAAAACTACTTTAAAACTAAACTTAAAAGTTCTAGCTATTTATTCAAAATCTAAATTTATACGAATTTAGTAATTTGATTTTAAATAAGTTCAAGCATATATTTTTGAACTTACGAAAAAAACTTAAAATTTCCTTTTGAAAAAATTTTTTTCTATGTTATAATAGTAATAATAGCAACAAATACAGTTATTTCAATTTTTTAGTAGTAAAAATTGGATAAAAATAAATAAAAAAGGAAAGACATAAGTCATTTAATAAAAATATTAAAAGGAGAGAATTGGAAATGACGAATAATTTAAGAAAAATAAAAAAAGATCTATGTTCATTTGCAAAAAGATGTCAAGATTTTAGGTACACTGATTCAGCACTTATAACATTTTTACTGACGGGAACAGTAAACATTTCAAATAATTTATTTTCTGCTGAGTCAAATACAAATCTTGAAAGTCAAAAACAAGTAATTTCTACATCAATTAAAGACATACATCAAAAAGTTCAAGAAACTCGAAAAGAAAATGACAAACTTTTGAAAAAGATAAATTTAGAATTAATTCAACTTATGGAACAGGGGGATCATGTTGTAAAATCTCCTTGGAGCAATTGGCAATTTGGAGTTAATGGATTTTCTAGTAACTGGGGTGGAACTTTTAAAGGAAAAGGAGATAAATCTGAAAAGTATTCTTACGAAGGCATTTATGAAAGAAGTAACAATCTATTCGAGAGAAATGTTTCGACATTGAGTAAAAATTATGGAAATTTGGCGTTAAGTAGAAATAGAAGAATGGCTTCATCAAATGAAAGAACAGGACTTCAATCAACTTATGGCCTTATGAGTAATACAAGGGCACAGGAACCAATTTTGGAAATAAATGTTGACGCTTCAATAAAACCTAAGACTATACAGATAGAAATTCCGGATTTAGGAATAAGAGCACCTCAGTTACAGGTTATGACAGTTAATGGAATAGAAATACCGGCAATAAAAGTTCCTACACCAAATACTCCTACTAAAACAGTCAGCATTGCAAAACCTAATGCAGAACCATTTACAGGATATTATTTTGATGGAACATGGAGCCATAGAGAGTTAAGAGATAATATTTCTATTTATTCGGGAATAGATCCTACTTCTTTAATAGGAAATATAAATAATACTAATCCTACTCCAGCAGCAATGACAGGTTCATATAATGGTAGACAACTTGAAGGAACACGTATAATAAATGAAGATAATAGATATACTAATACTTACTATCTAAATAGCCAAGTTAATATAGATAAAATTGCTAATAATACTTTTTATTTGAGAGGACATTACCCTACAGATACTTATAATGATAGTAATACTAGAGCACATTTAGGAATATCTAATAATGCTCAAAGAGTATATAATGATGGGCATGGAAATGGTATTCCAGATGAAGGTGTTGTTGGTGTTCATGCATTGGGAGATTTAAATATTAAAAATATAGTATTTAACCTATATGGAAGAGCAGGAGCAGTAACTAATGAAACTTGGAGACATGGGATACTAGATTTCGATAACGTAACTGTAAATATGTATAATAGTGATAATATGGGATTCTATAATATGCCAGTTGCTAGATATACATATAAATATGGGAAAAATGTTGGTGGTATTGGAAGAGAATGGCGTGTTTTAGCTGGAGGATTTTCTGGAAAAGCTAATGTAAATATGTATGGAAGAAATAACTCTGTTTATCTAACAACAGGATTGTCATATATGAAACATTGGCAAAATGAAGGGCTTATCCAATCAGATGGAGCTTCAAATATAGTATATTCAAGTTTTTCTTATGCTCCAACTTTATCAAAACTTGTAAATCCAGCAGGAGCAGGATACCTTCACAATACAAATATGATAAGATTATCAAATGTTAAACTATATGGTGATGAAAATATAGGTATGTATTTTGGTAGTAGAATAAAAGGAGATATAGCCAAAGTACATATGGAAGCTCCAAATGAAATAGAAAGTCTATATGGATACAACAATAAGGCGGCACATATAGGATTATATCAAGGAGAAATAGATTTTTCTGCAAAAGTTGGAGAAAAATTAACAATAGACAACCAGAATCAGCAAACAGCAGAAGGAAATTTAACAAATACAGGCTATACTGATAAAACAGTTGACGGAGCTGTTGGAATTTTCTCAGAAAGTGGTCAAAGAGTTGGAATAGTTGCAAGAGGGGATGTAATGGAAGGTCCTACACCAACTGCAACAGAAATCCAAGCTCATAGAACAGATCCTAATTGGGATAGATGGTTTTGGCATAAATGGAATAGTGCAACACAGCAAATAGAAATAGATAAGACAGGCTATGGTGCTGGTTTTTATTATGCGGCAAGTAATGATTTTTCAAAAGACCCTATACACAATCTGGAAGTTGCTAAATTAGACATTAGATTTGGAAAATATTCAAAGAATGGAATTATGGTCTTGGCAAAACAAGGGACAGTAATTGATGTAGGTAAAAATACTTCTAATTACCATATTATAGGACAAAGTTCAGATATAACTGATGGTATCAATGGAGCAAATACTCTTGAAGCAGATGCTTCAACAGGGACTATAGTGGCCTATGCGGAAGGAACTTGGGATCAGTTAAAACATAGATATGGAAGTGAAGACGCAAGAATAGCCCAAAATGATGCTGATGCTGTAGCTATAAATAATGGTGGAGCTAGAAAAGCACTGACAGATGCAACTGCTACAACAGCAGCCAAATTACAGGGACTACCTTCTGAAGTAAATGTCTCTCCTAATGTAGTACTGGCTTCGAAAGAAGGAATAGCCTATATGGGTGATAATAAAGGGGTTGTAAATGCAGGAACATCAGCAAATACTACAACTACAACAGCAGTAAACTACAAATCAATAATAGGATTTGCAAGAGATGAAGGTGTAGTTAATATTCATGGAGATATTGAAGCAATAGACAAAAATGCTACTCAGAACAAGTTTGAGAATATTGCAGGACTGGCTACAAAAACAGTAGCAGGAACAGCAGGTGGAACTGTTAATATAGAAGATGGAAGTATTAAAATAAGCGGTATGGCAGGATTTGCCTCTGGAACCGGTTCAGTTGTAAATGTTAACAATGGTACGGCTAATAAGATTCAAACTGGAGAAAATGGAGCATTGGCGGCAGTTGATGGAGGAAAAGTTAACTTTAGCGGAGGAACAATTTATCACGAAGATAAAGCAACGAGTTCAGATGTAGTAACTGCTGGAACGGCAACTGTCAACCATGCAAAATCTACACCATTTTATGCTGACGATTCTTCAAAAATTGAATTTAAAGGTGCAACTACAATAAATATGGCAGACGGAATACTAATGCCAGGAACAGATGCAACTAACTATGACGGTGGGAATACTTCGGCCACAGCTAAATATCTTGGAATGAATAATGTAACAGTAAATTTGACAGGAGATAACGTTGTACTTCGTACATATAATGGAGTAACAACTAACTGGACATCTGGAACAACAGGAACAACAAGTATAAAAAATGATATGCAGCTTGCTGATTTGCATACAAATAACCACGATTACAAAATATACTACATAGACGGTATATTCAATCTGAATAATAATCAGGATTTAGATGATAATACTGATGAATTTAACACAAAAATAAGACTTTCAAATGAAAAATTTACAATAGCAAGTGGAGTTACTGTAAGTTCTGCAACAGGAAAAGGGTTATCAATGGCTTCGCATGACGGTGTTGCAACAAATGCAACAACTGGATATACTAATAATGGAACTGTTAACATAACAGGAGGAACTCCATCAAGTACGACAGCATTATCCACAAGTTTCGGTTATGTAGACAACAATAGTACGATAAATGTTGATAAAGGAATAGGAGTTTACGGAGTAAATGGAAGTACCCTTACAAATAATGCTAATGTAAATATAACTTTAAATGGAATAGGTATGGCAGGGTTTGCTTCTGCTTCAGCATTGAAATCTTATGGAACGGATGCTAAAATTTCAAATGGTACATTGACAACAGCTGATAAAGTTTTAGAAATAACTAATAACGGTACTGTAACAGTTGCAGGGGACAGTTCAATCGGATTGTATGGAAATACAAATGACCTTGCAGGAACAGGACTGCTGACAACAGAAAATGGAGTTATTACAAATAATGGAAAAATAGTAATGACAGGAGATAAAGCTGTCGGAATTGTGTCAGAGGGAGCTGGAAATATCATTAATCTTGGAGGAACAGGAAGTTCAGATATTACAGTGGGAACTAACGGAATAGGAGTTTATGCAAGTGGAACTCAAAGTAAAGTGAATTTTACTTCAAATACTGGAGTGGAAATCAAGGATAAAGGTGCAGGAATTTATGTTGCCAACGGTTCTGTCATAAATCCAAATGGCCACACTTTTGAAATAAAATATACAGGTTCAGCAAATGAATCTGGAACAGGTATCCTATATGACAGCACAGCTACAAATACAACAGATGTGGATATAGTAAATACTAGCAGTGATAAAGGGATAGTTGGAATTTATACAACAGGAGGAAGTCTTACAAATACAGGAACAATAACAGATAGAAGTGGAAAAGCCTATGGAATTTATTCTGATGGTGCAAATGTTATCAACAGTGGAACATTGACTATGGGAGACAAAGGTAAGGGAGTACTCAGTACAGGTGGAGATGTAACTCTTACAGGAACTTCTGTAATTACGGTGGGAGGAAACGAAGCTATCGGTGTTTATACAAGAGGAACAGGTAATCTGATAAAAGCTGATGCAGGTTCTCAAATGACAATCGGTAACGGTTCGTATGGATTTATTAATGAAGGAACTGGAAATACAGTGATAAGTAATGCCACTGTTTCAAATGTTGGAGATAACACTGTTTTCATATTCTCAAAAGATGCGGCAGGAACTGTAATAAATAACAGCCAGTTAACTTCAACAGGTTCAAAAAACTACGGGCTTTATTCAGCAGGAACTGTAATAAATAATGCTAATATTAACTATGGTTCGGGAGTAGGAAATGTTGGAATTTACAGTATAAATGGCGGAACTGCTTCAAACAGCAGCGGTGCATCAATAACAGTAGGAGCTTCAAGTGTTGGAAATCCTAATCCGTCAGATAATTACTATGCTATAGGAATGGCGGCAGGATATTATGGAGATGCTTCATCACCAGCTTATACAGGAAATATTTTAAATTCAGGAACAATTAATGTAACTGGAGAAAACAGTATTGGAATGTATGGAACAGAAAGCGGAACAACAGTAACAAATAATGGAATTATTAACCTTAGTGCAAGTAACACGGTAGGAATGTATCTTGATAATGGAGCTTACGGAATAAATAACGGAACTATCCAGTCAAGTGGTTCAGGATTAAAAAGAATCGTAGGAGTAGTAGTTAAAAATGGTTCAACAATAGAAAATAATGGAACTATTCAAATTAATGCAGAAGAAGCGGTAGGATTGGCAGCTAAAGGAAATGCAGCAGGTAGAAATATAGGAATAATTAAAAACTATGGAACATTGAATATAACAGGAGTTGGAGCTAGAGATAAAGTAATTCCAAGTGAAGGACAGGCTTTAGGTAAAGATATGGGTGGTGTAAAAATACATGCACCGGTAGGAGCATCTACAGCTACAATAAGTGTTAATGGAACTCCGGTAATTCCTGAATTAGCTACAAGTTCAGCAGAAGAGTATAAAGAAATGGAAGTTTCAACAATTGGAATGTACATAGATACTTCAAATAGAAGATTTACAAGACCTATAACAGGATTAAGCGAGTTAAGTTCATTGAGAAAGGCTGATTTAATTATAGGAAATGAGGCTGCTCAAAATACAACAGGTAAATATATTCAAGTAAGTCCTCAAATACTTGCACCATATAATCAGATGATTTTAACTAATCCTCAAATAGAAAAGTGGAGTATTTATTCCGGTTCATTGACTTGGATGGCGAGTGTTGCACAAAATCAGACAGACGGAACAATACAAAATGCCTATATGGCAAAAATTCCATATACAGAATGGGCAGGAGCAGATGAAACACCTGTAAATAAAACAGACACGTATAACTTTGCAGATGGACTGGAACAGAGATATGGAGTGGAAGCACTTGGAAGCAGAGAAAATCAATTATTCCAAAAATTAAACAGCATTGGAAATAATGAGGAAGTACTTCTTTATCAAGCCTTTGATGAAATGATGGGACATCAATATTCAAACGTTCAGCAAAGAATCAATGAAACAGGAGGACTTCTAGATAAGGAATTTAAACATTTGCGTAACGAATGGAGAACTCCTACAAAAGACAATAACAAAATCAAAGTATTTGGTATGAAAAATGAATACAAAACAGATACAGCAGGAATAATAGATTATACAAGTGATGCTTACGGAGTAGCTTATGTTCATGAAAATGAAGCAATAAAACTTGGAAACAGCTCAGGATGGTATGCCGGAGCAGTGACAAACAGATTCAAGTTTAAGGATATAGGAAAATCAAAAGAAAATCAGACAATGTTAAAGGCAGGAATCTTCAAGACAATGTCACCAATGACAGACCATAACGGTTCATTAAGATGGACAGTTGCAGGAGATGTATTTGTTGGAAGAAATGAAATGAAACGTAAATTCCTGGTGGTAGATGAAGTATTTAATGCTAAATCAGATTATACGTCATATGGAGCGGCATTTAAGACAGATTTAGGCTATGACATAAGAATGAGTGAAAGAACACATTTAAGACCTTACGGATCATTGAAGCTGGAATATGGAAGATTTAATGACATAAGGGAGAATGAGGGAGAAATAAGGCTAGAGGTTGAAGGAAATGACTACTTCTCGGTAAAACCTGAAGTTGGATTAGAATTTAAATATGTTCAACCAATGGCTGTGAGAACAAACTTATCAGTTGGACTTACTGTCGCTTATGAAAATGAGCTTGGAAAAGTTGGAGATGTCAATAATGAAGCAAGAGTTAGATATACAAATGCTGACTGGTTTGGAATTAGAGGAGAAAAAGAGGATAGACGTGGAAATGGTAAATTTGACTTGAATATCGGAGTTGATAATACTAGATTTGGTGTTACAGTAAATGCTGGATACGATACTAAGGGAAGTAATGTTCGTGGAGGTATTGGATTTAGAGCAATTTATTAATTATAACCAGAAATTCAAATACTCTACTAAAAAAATATTTTATAGATAAGTATTTTTATTTTATAAGAAAAGAATACTCTATCAAATAAATATCTTTTATAAGTATTTAAATTTCAAAAAAAAGAGCAGTAGAGCTTAGGTTTTACTGTTCTTTTTTGATTTGAAATGATAAATAAGTATATATTAGATAAAATTCAATTTAAAATAAAAAATTTTATACTTTTGAAATTTTTTTTTTTATGATATAATAAAGTATAAAATTATAAATATGATTATAAAAAAACTGATAAAAATAAAATTATAGGAGGAAAATAGTAATGAAAAAAAATAGATTATTTTTATTATTTGCGACATTGGTTATATCGAGCTTTTCTTATGCGAATAACAGAGATGTCTCGACAGACGTTAAAAAACCAGTTGAAATTATAACAGATAATGGTGGATACAACAATGGAAGTAATGACAACAATAACAAAGGAGGAACAACGATTCCAACTAATCCAAACAGAAGATCTGAAACAATTTCAAATTCAGCTGGAACAATTAGAATCGATACTTCATATACTTCACAAGGTCAAGATTATAGACAAAAATTCATAATCTTACACTACACATCAGGAAATAGAGATTCGTCATTAAAAACTTTGACAAAAAATGAAGTAAGTGCGCATTACATGGTTTCAGACAATAAATCAGAACCAATTTATTCATTAGTAGATGAAAATAAGAGAGCCTGGCATGCTGGAGTTAGTGACTGGAAAGGAAGAAACAATTTAAATGACACTTCAGTTGGAATTGAAATTGTAAATGGTGGAGATGTCAGTGGAACATTTGTGCCATATAAAGATTTTCAAATAAAGGAAGTTGCTGTTTTAGTTAAATATTTAGCTGATAAATACGAAATTCCTGCAACGAATATTTTAGGACATTCAGACATTGCGCCACAAAGAAAATCTGATCCAGGTCCATTATTCCCTTGGAAAGAATTATATACAAAATATAATATTGGAATGTGGTATGATAACGATACAAAAAATAATTATGAAAGAGAATATTCGACTAAATTGAGTATGATACCTGTTGCTGAAATTCAAAGAGAATTAAATAAATTTGGATATGGTATAAGTATAACTGGAACTTGGGACAAACAGACTAAAAATGTAATAAAGGTATTCCAACACCATTTTAGACCATCAAATTATAGTGGAGAAATGGACGTTGAAACTTTTGCTATTTTAAAAGCATTAAATGAAAAATATAATAAAAAATAGATTTATAAAAGAAAGGGATGAGTATGAAAAATTTTTCAGATAGAGTACTGAATATGCAGTATTCACCAATAAGAAAATTAGTTCCTTATATTGACGAAGCTAAAAGGAACGGAGTAAAAGTGTATCAATTACATATTGGGCAACCTGATGTAGAAACGCCAGATACATTTTTTGAAGGATTGAATAACTATAAAGAAAAAATTGTTAAATATACAAATTCAGCAGGAATAATGGAGCTTAGAGAATCATTTTCAAAATCTTATGCGAAAGATGATATTAATCTTTTGCCTGAAGAAATTTTAATTACTCAAGGAGGAAGTGAGGCAATTCAAATTACGCTTCAAACTCTATGTAATCCTGGAGATGAGGTTTTAGTGCCTGAGCCATATTATACAAATTATGATAGTTTTTTGAGAATTGCTGATGCAACATTAGTCCCAATTGAAACTTCGATTGAAGATCATTATCATTTGCCATCAAGAGAAGAAATTGAGAAATTAATTACTCCAAAAACTAAGGCAATAATGTTTTCTAACCCAAGTAATCCAACAGGGATTGTTTTTAGACCAGAAGAAATGGAATTAATAAAAGAAATTGCGATAAAACATGACTTATACATTGTTACAGATGAAGTTTATAGACAATTTATTTATGATGAAAAAATTGCAAAAACTTATCAATCGTTTATGTCAATTCCAGAAATTGAAGATAGAGTAATTCTTGTGGATAGTATTTCTAAACATTATAGTGCGACTGGAGCTAGAATTGGTGTTATTGCCTCTAAAAACAAAGATTTTATGGCACAAGCATTAAAATTTTGTCAAGCAAGATTATCAGTTTCGACAATTGAGCAATATGCAAGTGCAAACTTGATAAATACTTTAGAAACTTACATTGACAATACAAAATTGGAATATAAAGTTAGAAGAGATATGATTTACAACAATATTCAAAAAATTCCTGGAGTTGTAACGTATAAGCCAAGTAGTGCTTTGTATTTGATCGCAGAATTGCCAGTAGATGATATTGAAAAGTTCGCAATTTGGTTATTGACAGAATTTAGATATAAAAATCAAACATTGTCATTTGCACCAGGGCCTGGATTTTACAAAACACCTGGAAAAGGGACAAAAGAAGCTAGATTCTCATTCTGTACACATAATTTAATTGAAATTGAAAATGGAATGAAAGTATTGAAAAAAGCGTTGGAAGAATATAACAAAATAAACAAATAGATTTCTTTAGACTTGTTTAGTAATTCAAAATTAGTTTTGCAATTATTTGAGCAAGTCTAATTTTTTATAAATCAAAAGTTTAAAAAATTTTGAGTATATAATTTTGTAGAAACAAACAATTTATAATTAAAAAATAATTAAATATAATTCAACTTTTTAAACAAAATATAATAAAAACTAGCAGAAATAAAGAGGAGAAAACAATTTTTATGGAAAATAAAGAAAATTTTATTGAAAAAGATATAAAAAATGCAAAAGAAATTTTAGAGAGAATGAATCCAAATCAAAAAATCAATTACCATACAATTTTGACAAAATTAATTTCAGATTGGAAAAGCAAAAATATTCGTCCGAAAATAATGATTCATAGCTGTTGTGCACCTTGTAGCACGTATACTTTGGAGTTTCTTACACAATATGCTGATGTGACAGTGTTATTCGCAAATAATAATATTCATCCTAAAGCTGAATATGAGAAAAGAGCCTTAGTACAAGAGGAATTTATAAATAAATTTAATGAAAGAACAGGAAATAAAGTCGGATTTATTGAGGATGAGTACAAACCAGCTGACTTTTATCGAGCTGTGAAAGGATTAGAGAACGAAAAAGAAGGTGGAGAAAGATGTACTGTTTGCTTTCAAATGAGATTAGACATTGTTGCAAAAAAGGCCCAGGAGTTAGGATTTGATTATTTTGGAAGTGCATTAACATTAAGTCCTCATAAAAATAGCCAATTAATAAACACTCTTGGATTAGAAATTCAAGAAATTTTTGATGTAAATTATTTGCCATCAGATTTTAAGAAAAATAATGGTTACAAGCGTTCAGTCGATATGTGTGCAGAATATGATGTTTATCGTCAATGTTATTGTGGATGTATTTTTGCAGCATTGGATCAGGGTATTGATTTGAATGAGTATAAGTAAAGTTTTGATAAATAAATTATAAAAATCTTTTATTTGAGGTATAATATTAACAAAGCTTAAATTATAAATAAAAATTAATTTGAATAATTTGGAAGATGATGAAAAAATGGAACTAAATATAAGAAAAATTAAAGAAGATGATTATCAAAAAATTTTTGTTTTGACAGATATTCATGGAAGATTTGATTTATTTGAAAAACTAATAGGAAAAATAGATTTGAAAAAAGAAGATTTACTACTGATTCTTGGAGATAGCTGTGATAGAGGGAAATTTTCTTTTGAGTTATATAATTGGTATGAAGAAATGATTCAAAAAGGTTACAATATTATTCACTTAATGGGAAATCACGAAAATATGCTTTTTGAATCAATAAGTGATGAAAATTCTCGTTTAAATTGGTTATATAATGGTGGAAATGTTACTGTAAAATCTTTTTTTGAACATCAAATAGAAGAAAAAACAATAGATGAATATTGGAAAAATAATAAATTCTATGAAGAAAAATGGTTATTTAATTTTATTGAAAAAATGCCACATATCATTGAGAGTGAAAATCATTTATTTGTTCATGCAGGAATTGATTTTTCTAAAAATTTGGAAGATCAAGAAATTAAATATTTGTTATGGACTCGAGATGATTGGTATAAAAAAAATAATACAGGAAAAATCGTATATTATGGTCATACTCCACAAAAAGATATTAGCATTAAAAATAATTGTATAAATTTAGATTCAGGATGTTTTTTTACTGATGTTTTAAGATGTGTTGAGTTAAAGGAAAAAAAATTATTTGTTTTAAAAAAAGGTAGAATTAAAGTAAAAAATTATAAAGTTTATAAAATAAAAAAAGACTGGAAAAATAAAATTTTTAATTTAATAAATAAAAGAAATACCCCGAAGAGTTGAGGTGTGTAGAAGTGAAATATTAAAACCTACTTAGTTAATAATCTGTAAACAATATACAAAATAACTAATAAAGTAATAATATTATCCATTACCACTATCTCTTTTACAAAAATATAGTGGCTTTGGGGAAGCCAAAATTGTTGTATTAAAAAAGACTAGAAAAATCTAGCCTTTATCCCAAAATTTCTATATTTTTATAAAGTTCCCTAACGGGTATTTACAAATTAATTATATCATAACTAAAAAAATGTCAATAAAAATCTTAATAAAAAAAGAAGGTAAAATATCTAGAAATAAAAAATTCCCAATTGACATTCTCAAAAAAATAATATAAAATAAAATATATCAAACCCCCTGCAGTATTTTAAATAATACAAGGTTAGTATGCCTACGCAGGGCTTTTTTATAGGAGAAATTATTATAATGACGAAACATAAATTTTTGACATGCAAAGAACAAGTAATGGTTTTTAAAAATAGAGGAATGATTATCGAGGATGACAAAGATGCAGAGAGAATATTGAATTTTATAAATTACTATAAATTGAAGGAATGTTCGTTGCCTTTTTTAAAAGATGGGAAATATGTTCAAGGAATTACTTTTAATCAAGTTTTAAATAGATTTTATGAGAATAAAAATTTGAGATTATATTTATTAAGGTTAACTGAAAAAATTGAACTGTCTTTAAAAACAAAATTTTCTCATTTGATGGGAAAAAAGTTAGGAGAATATGGGTATCTTGATTTTTTTGAATGGGTTGACAAAGTAGAATGTAATAAAAAAGAACGAATTTTTAGAGAAAAAGATTTAAGAAAAAGAATAGAGAGAAATTTAGAAAGAAGTAATAACAAGCTGCTAGATGTTTACAAGAAGAATGATGATAAAATAATTAATATACCTATATGGCTTGTAATAGATATTTTAACATTTGGAGAAGTTTTAAATCTTTACAAAATATTATACAAAAAATATCAAAATCAAATAGCTAAAGATCATAATTTAAAAAGAGAAGTGTACTTGTCTTGGTTGGAAACTATTAATCTGATTAGAAATTTGTCGGCTCATAATTCAAATATTACCGATATGAAATTTACAACAAAACCAAAAATATTAGAAGAATTTAAAAGTAAATTGTATGTTGTTAAAGGTAAAGTATCTGATAGGATAGCAATAGCAATTTTAATATTGGAATATTTAGTTTATATAATTAATCCAAAATATACAGGTGGAGCTATTAGGAAAACTTTGAAAAAAATATGCCATAATAGGACGGATAAAGAGGCCCAAAAGTTAGGTTTTAAGGATTTTGAAACTGTTGAAAGCTTGAAAATATAAAATGATAAATAGGTTGGGATTATTGAATTTTGAGAATTCATATCATGGATAAATCGAAAGTAGAATTTATAAATACAAAATTTATATAAATCATAAAATAAAAGCATAAAAAATTTTTTGAAAAATTTGTATTATAATCGACTTGTAAAATATATATTTTTTATGATATAATAAAACGTAATTAATTTAATTAAAATCATTTATTAAATAAATAAGGAGATGAATAGAAAAATGAATTTTGTTTATATTTCACCACAATTTCCAAAAACAAACTGGGAATTTTGTGATAGATTGAAAAAGAATGGGGTAAATGTTTTAGGGATTGCAGATATTGAGTATGATCAATTGGATGAAAAATTGAAAAATGCTTTGACAGAATATTATAAAGTTTCGTCGTTGGAAAATTATGATGATGTTTTGAAAGCAATTGGTTTCTTTACTCATAAATATGGGAAAATTGATTGGATCGAATCGAATAACGAATATTGGTTAGCTAATGATGCGAGACTTCGTACAGACTTTAACGTTGTAACTGGTATAAAAAGCGATAAAATCAAAAATATTAAAGAAAAATCAAAAATGAAAAAATTCTATAAAAAAGCAGAAATTCCTACTGCAGCATATTCTTTAGTAACAACTTTAGCAAAAGCTAAAAAATTTATAAAAGAAGTTGGATATCCTGTAATTACTAAACCAGATAACGGTGTTGGTGCAAGTGATACTCATAAAATCCAAAATGAAGAAGAATTAAAAGCATTTTTTGAAACAAAAAATAAAGATATCAAATATATTATGGAACAATTTGTTGATGGAGACTTGGTTTCATATGATGCGATAATTAATTCAAAAGGAGAACCTGTTTTTGAAACTGGAATTTTTGAACCTACAATAATGGATATTGTAAATGAAGGATTGGATGTTTTCTATTATGTTGAAAAAGAAATGCCTGAAAAATTATTGGAAGCAGGAAGAAAAACTGTAAAAGCATTTGGTGTTAAGAGTAGATTTATACATTTAGAATTCTTTAAATTAAAAAATGATGTAGAAGGATTAGGTAAAAAAGGAGATTATATCGGACTTGAAACAAATATGAGACCTGCTGGAGGATATACACCAGATATGTATAATTACGCAAATAATACAGATGTTTATCAAATTTGGGCTGATATGGTAGCTTTTGATGAAATTAGAAATGCAAACTTGAATGATGATTTAGAAAAAAATTATTGTATTTATGTAAGCAGAAGAGATAATCATAATTATGTTCATAGTCATGATGAAATTAAACAAAAATACGGACAAAGTATTGTAATGGATGAAAGAATGCCAGATATTTTCTCTAGAGCAATGGGAAATTACATGTACACAGCTATTTTCAAAACTGAAGAAGAAATGGAAGAATTTAAGAAAATGGTTCATGAAAAAAGATAAAAATTATTGAAAGGAAAATTTATGCAAATAGAGCACAGAAGAGAGTACAGTCACTTTTTTAATAGAGATATGGAATACAAAAGATATGGTCATGCAGGGAAACCCGTGTTAGTATTTCCATCACAAGATGGTGATTTCAATCAATATGAAGAATTTGGAATGATTGATGTTTTGTCAGATTATATCGAACAAGGAAGATTGCAATTATTTTGTGTGGGAAGTGTTGACTTGGAAAGTTGGTCATCTAATGGAGATCCTAGACATAGAATTGAAATGCAAGAAAGATGGTTCAATTACATTTCAAATGAGTTAGTTCCTAGAATACAAGATATTTCTTGGAGAAGTGATATTTTGGTAACAGGTTGTAGTATGGGAGGAGCTCATGCTGGAATTTTATTCTTCCGTAGACCAGATTTATTTGATTCAATAATTTCGTTAAGTGGAGCATTTGATGCGAGAATGTTCTTTGGAGATTATATGGATGACTTGGTTTACAATAATTCAGTTGTAGACTTCTTAAAAAATATACCTTGGAATCATTATTATTTAGATGAATATAGAAAAAAAGATATTATTATTTGTATTGGTCAAGGAGCTTGGGAAGGAGAATTATTGCCAAGTAATAGAGAATTAGAAAGAATTCTTTATGAAAAACAAATTCCAGCTTGGGTAGATTACTGGGGATACGATGTAGCACATGATTGGCCTTGGTGGAGAATCCAAATTAGATACTTTATGGATATTCTTTTGAATGCTCATTAAAAAAGTTTGATACATTTTCAATGAGATTTATAGTTTACAAAAAAATATTTTAAATGAAATTAATGAGGCCCTTTTTGGGCTTCTTATTTATTTATGAAAATTTAGGAGAAGAATATTTATATTAAATATTATTAATTAAAAAAATAAAAAGAAAGGGACCAAAAAATGTTAAAAAAATTATTTTCTTATATCGGTGAATATAAAAAAAGTACAATAATTTCACCGATATTTATTATTATAGAAGTAATCTTTGAAATGTTAATACCAACGTTAATGGCAGTTATAATTGATAAAGGTTTGAATAAAAATGATATGAATTTAACTGTAGAAGTTGGAATTGCAACGATTGTAGTTACTTTATTATCTTTGACAGTGGGAGTTTTGGCTGGGAAATATGCTTCTCATGCTTCGGCTGGATTTGCTAGAAATCTTAGAAGAGCAATGTTTTCTAAGATACAATCGTTTTCATTTACAAATATTGATAAATTTTCGACAGCTGGATTGATTACAAGATTTACAACAGATATAAATATTATTCAAAATTCATTTCAATTGGTTATTAGAGGACTTGTTAGAGCGCCGATAATGCTAATTGTAGCGACTGTAATGTCATTTTTGATAAATCCTAGATTAGCAATGATATTTATTGTAGCAATTATATTTTTAGGAGGTACACTAACAGCTTTAATTTCAAAAGTGTATCCAATTTTTTCAAGTGCAACAAAAAAATATGACACAATAAATTCAGATTTGCAAGAAAATATCAATGGAGTTCGTGTTGTAAAAGCATATGTTAGAGAAGATTATGAAATTTCTAAATTCAAAAAATCAACTTTAGATTTAAGAGATACATTTTTAAAAGCAGAAAAAATAATAATTTTTATTTCGCCAGTAATGCAGTTGACAGTATTTTCATGTATTTTGTTACTTTCATGGTTTGGAGCTAAAATGATTGTTGTAAACGAGTTAACAACTGGAGAATTGACAAGTTTGTTTGCTTATACGATTAATATTTTAATGAGTTTGCTAATGCTTTCAATGATGTTGGTAAATATTATTTGGTCAAGAGCTTCTGGTGAAAGAATAGCGATGGTTTTATCAGAAGAGCCAAGTATAAGAAATCCAGAAAATCCGATAAAAGTTGTAAAATCTGGAGATATTAAATTTAAAAATGTTAATTTTAGTTATAGTAATAATCCTGACGTGTTGAATTTGACGGATATTAATTTGGATGTAAAGTCTGGAGAAACTTTGGGAATTATTGGAGGGACAGGAAGTGCAAAATCGGCTTTGGTTCAGCTTATTCCTAGATTGTATGATGTTTTAAATGGAGAAATTTTGGTTGGAGGAGTAAATGTAAAAGATTATGACATTAAAACTCTTCGTGACAATGTGGCAATGGTTTTACAGAAAAATGTACTTTTCTCTGGAACAATTAAAGAAAATCTTCGTTGGAGGAATAAAAATGCAACTGATGAGGAAATTGAAAAAGCATGTAAAATTGCTCAAGCAGATGAATTTATTCAAAAATTCCCTGATAAATACGATACAATGATTGAACGTGGCGGAACAAATGTTTCTGGTGGACAAAGACAAAGATTATGTATCGCAAGAGCATTATTGAAAAAGCCGAAAATATTAATATTAGACGATTCGACAAGTGCTGTTGATACAAAAACAGATAGATTGATAAGAGATGCCTTTAACAAAGAGTTACCAGAAATTACGAAAATTATTATTGGTCAAAGGGTTTCTTCTGTAAAAGATTCTGATAAAATAATTGTATTAGATGATGGAGTTATCACAGGAATTGGAACTCACAGCGAATTATTGAAAACAAATAAAATTTATCGTGAAGTTTATGAATCTCAAACAGAAGGGAGTGATAAATAATGGCAAAACCAACAAATGTTTCGATTAAAAAAAATCAAATAAAAGTGTTATTCAGACTTTTAGGATATATGTTTAAAAATTACAAATTTAGAATGACTGCTGTTATAGTTTTCATATTTTTGAGTTCATTCTTTATGGTCGTTGGGACAATGTTTACGAAACAACTGATGGATGGATTTATTGTTCCCAATATAAATAAACCTCATGTGGATTTTGCACCACTTGCAGCAATAATTGGAAAAATGATAATCGTTTATGTTTTTTCGATTATTTCTACATATTTATATGGAATTTTTATGGTAATTATAGCACAAGGAACGTTGAAAAAATTGAGAGATGAAGTATTTGAACATATGGAAAGTCTTCCAATTAAATTTTTTGATACTAATGCTCACGGAGACATAATGAGTGTGTATTCGAGTGATATTGATACATTAAGAGCAATGATGGTGGAAAGCCTTTCACAAATGATTTCGTCAGTTGTAACAATTGTGAGTGTTTTAATTTCGATGTTTATTTTAAATATACCGTTAACATTAATCGTTGTTTTAATGATAATTATTATGATTACAACAATAAAAATAATTTCTACAAAAAGTTCGAGAAATTATAAGGCACAGCAAAAAAATATTGGGAAAGTTAACGGTTATGCAGAAGAAATGATTGAAGGACTAAAGGTTGTAAAAGTTTTCTCATATGAAAATGAAGCTAAAGAAAATTTTGAAAAAATAAATACAGAATTGTTTGAAAGTGCAAATGATGCAATGAAATATGCTAATATTTTAGGGCCTGCTGTTGGAAATTTAGGGAATATGAACTTTGTGTTAACAGCCGTTATTGGTTCGGTATTTGTATTTTATGGGGTTGGTGGATTTACAATTGGAGGATTAGTTTCATTCTTACAATTTATAAAAACTATAAATCAACCAGTTTCTCAAATTGCACAGCAATTAACATCAGTAATTCTAGCATCAGCAGGAGCAGAGAGAGTATTTAAATTGTTAGATGAAGTTCCAGAATTTGATGAAGGATATGTAACTTTAGTAAATGCAAAATTCAATGATGAAAACAAAATTGAAGAAACACCAGAAAGAACAGGTATTTGGGCTTGGAAACATCCTCATAAGGACGGAACTACAACATATGAGCAATTATTAGGAGACGTTGTTTTTGAAAATGTTGATTTTGGTTATACGAAAGAAAAACAAATATTACACGATATCACATTGTTTGCAAAACCTGGTCAAAAAATA
The DNA here is from genome assembly GCF_018128245.1 of Leptotrichia sp. oral taxon 221. NCBI lineage: Bacteria > Fusobacteriati > Fusobacteriota > Fusobacteriia > Fusobacteriales > Leptotrichiaceae > Leptotrichia > Leptotrichia sp. oral taxon 221. Next base: position 1,064,392 of record NZ_CP072378.1, on the reverse strand, counting down.
GCTTTCGTAGGAGCAACTGGTGCTGGGAAAACGACAATTACAAATTTGATTAATAGATTTTATGATATTAATTCAGGGAAAATAAGATATGATAACATTAATATTGAGAAGATTCACAAACCTGATTTAAGAAGATCTTTGGGAATTGTACTACAAGATACACATTTATTTTCAGGAACTGTTGCTGATAATATCCGTTTTGGAAAATTAGATGCAACTGAAAAAGAAGTGATTGATGCGGCTAAATTAGCTAATGCACATCATTTTATAAAACATTTACCAAAAGGATACGATACTTATTTAAGTGGTGACGGTTCAAGTCTTTCTCAAGGACAAAAACAGTTACTTGCAATTGCCAGAGCTGCTATTGCTGATCCACCAGTATTAATTTTAGATGAAGCAACTTCAAGTATTGATACAAGAACAGAAAAAATTGTTCAAGAAGGAATGGATAAATTAATGCATGGAAGAACAGTATTCGTAATTGCTCACAGACTTTCTACAATCAAAAATTCAGATGTTATAATGGTTTTAGATCAAGGAAGAATTATTGAAAGAGGAAATCACGAAGAATTGTTAAAAGAAAAAGGAACTTATTATCAACTTTATACAGGTGGATTTGAAAATCAGTAAAATTAAAAAAAATAAAAGTTAATAAGAATTAAATAAATATGATGGAGAAGACTAGATTATTCTAGTCTTTTTTACTTATAAAATAAAAAACAGTTGGTTGTGGTATTCATTTCTTTAAAAAAATATGGTATCATATAAACGAATATGTAAATAAAAAATTAAGATATAAAATTTAAGAATGCGAGGGTACCTATGGATTTTAAAGATATGAAAATAAATGAAGAAAAGGCTGTTTTGGAAAATAAAGAGAGAGTGGCTAAAGATTTTTGGAGACAAAAATATCATGTTCAAGGAATTGTTGGATTGATAAATGACCCAAATGGATTTACACAATTTAAAGGTAAATATCATATGTTTTATCAATGGAATCCGTTAGGAGTGGATCATAAAAATAAAACTTGGGGACACAGTGTGAGTGATGATTTGTTGCATTGGGAAAGATGTGAGACAGCATTAAGACCTGATACTTGGTATTCAAAAAATGGTGTTTATTCTGGAAGTGGAATTGTGATTGATGGGGAATTATACTTGTTTTATACCGGGAATGTAAAAGATGACGAAGGAAACAGAGAATCTTATCAATGTTTAGCAGTATCAGAAGATGGAGAGCATTTTGAAAGATGGGAACCAAGTATTGTAAATCAGCCAGATGGATACACTAGAGATATTAGAGATCCAAAAATTTGGGAAAAAGACGGAAAATATTATGCAGTTCTTGGGATTCAGAGTGAAAAATTAGAAGGAAAAGTTGTTCTTTATTCTTCTGAAAATATTAAAGATTGGAAATTTAAAGGAGAAATTGCAGGAGCAAATCACGGTAAATTAAAGGATTTTGGATTTATGTGGGAATGTCCTGACTATTTTCAATTGAAAGATGAAAAAACTGGAGAAATTGTAGATTTATTAGTAGTGTCGCCACAAGGATTAGAGCCAGAAGGAGATTTATATCAAAATAAATATCAAACTGGATATTTTTTTGGTAAATTAGATTATGCAAAACCAGAATTTGAAATTACTTCAGATTTTGTAGAAATTGATAGAGGACATGATTTTTATGCGCCACAATCTATGGAAGATGATAAAGGTAGAAGACTTATCGTAGGTTGGATGGGAGTTCCAGAAGAAGAAGATTTCCCTATGACAAAAAATGGTTGGATTCATAGCTTGACATTGCCGAGAGAACTGAAAGTTATTGATGGAAAACTTTATCAATTGCCGATTAAGGAAATGGAAACAATTAGAGGAGAAAAAATTGAATTTTCTTCAAAAGTTAAAGGTACTGAAAAAGTTGGAACTGGAACAACATATGAATTAAATGCAAAATTCAAAAATATTACAGGAAATGTTGGATTGAAATTGAGAGTTGGAAAAGAAAGTGAAACAATTTTAAAATTGGATTATGCTGATAAGAAATTTGTGTTAGACAGAACCAAAGGGGAACAAGTTGATAAAAGCTTGAGAAAAGTGGCACTTGATAATGTTAATGAATTGGAATTAACTGTTTTTGTAGACAATTCTAGTATTGAAGTATTTATAAATGGTGGAAAAGAAGTATTTTCTTCAAAAATTTTACCTAAATTTGGTGCAGATGGAATTGAAGTATTTGCTGATAATGAAACAGATGTTGAAATTGTAAAATGGGAATGGAAATAGAAAATGAAAAAAATCAAAGGAAATGAAAAAACTGTAAAAAATAATATGAAGTACGATTTAGTCAATTTGTTGGATGAAATTTTAGCTGAAGGAAAGTATAGTAATATTCAATTAAATCACTATTTTAGTACGAGAAATTATACAAGAAAAGAAAGAATGTTTGTTACAAATGTGATAAATATTGTATTAAAAAATTTGATATACATTGATTATTTGCTTGAAAAAACGACTAGAAATATCCAAAAACGAAAAATTAAACAGTTATTAAGAATATCAGTTGCACAATTGTTTTTTATGGAATCAGATAATGCAGGAGTTCTGTTTGAAGCGGGAGAAATTGCGAAAAAAATTAATAGCCATCAAGTTGGATTTGTGAATGCTGTTTTGCAAAATGTTTTGAAAAATAAGGAAGAAATTGATGTACAAATTCCTGAAGATAAAAAGGATGGGATTTTAAATTCATATCCGCAATGGTTTGTTAATAAATTGAAAATTGATTATCCTGAAAATTATTTGGATATAATGAAGTCATATAAAACGAGAAGTTATTTGTCTGTTCGATACAGTCCAAAAAAATTGACAAAAGAAAAATTTGAAGAAATTTTAGAAAAAATTGGAACGGAAATTTTATTTTCTGTTGATGAAGTTTACTATTTGTCAAATGCTAATATTTTTGAGACAGAGGAGTATTTAAAAGGTGACATCGTTATTCAGGATGCATCTTCATATTTAGCAGTGAAAAATCTTGAAATTACGGAAAATGAAACTGTTTTAGACGCTTGTAGTGCACCAGGTGGTAAATCTTTAGCAATCTTGCAAACTTTTAATCCAAAATTATTAGTTGCAACAGATATTCATGAGCATAAAATTAAGATTTTGAATAAATTAAAAAGAAAATATGAATTTGATAACTTAGAAATTGTATTAAATGATGCAACTCAAATAGAAAATTTGAATAAACAATTTGATAAAATATTGTTAGATGTTCCGTGTAGTGGACTGGGAGTTTTACGTAAAAAGCCTGAAAAAATTTACAATTTGACAGTAAATGATATTAGAAAATTGAAAAAAATACAAAAGAAAATATTTGATAGTGCTTACAAGGCGTTAAAATCGAATGGTACTATAATATATAGCACTTGCACATTTTCTAAAAACGAAAATACTAATAACTTAGAGTATTTTTTAGAAAAATACAATGATTTAGAAGTAGAAAAAGTTAAAATTCCAAATAATGTGAAAACCATAGAAGATGAGTTTGGTGGAGTGTATATTTCTTATGAAAATGAGTATTTAGACGGATTCTATATCGCTAAATTGCGAAAAAAATAAAACTAAAGAAAGGATATCGGTATGCAATTTAAATTAAACGAGGATGTGAAATACATTTTAGAACAATTGAATAAATATGGAACTGGATTTCTTGTTGGAGGAGCTATTAGAGATATGCTCATTGGCATAGAACCAGATGATTATGATTTTGCAACCGATATACCTTATAACGATTTAAAGAGAATTTTTTTGAATTGTGATCCTAAGGAAGTTGAACCGCATTTTGGTGTTTTAATGATAACACTTAATGGAAAAGAATATGAAATTGCGAAATATCGTAAAGAAATAGGAATCTTAAATAGCCGTTACCCCAAAACTGTAAAATTTATTCAAAATATTGAAGATGATCTAGCGAGAAGAGACTTTACAGTGAATGCAATGGCTTACAATGATGAAAAGGGATTAATTGATTTATTCGATGGTCAAAATGATGCGAGAAAGAAAATAATTCGATTTGTAGGAAAAGCAAAATTACGTATTGAAGAAGATGCATTGAGGATAATGCGTGCATTTCGATTTATTTCAAAGTTTGGTTTTTCGCTTGATAGGAAAATTGCTGAAGCTATTTTTGATAAGAGAAAATTTTTGAATAAGATATCGAAAGAACGGATTTTTGATGAAATTAGTAAAATTTTGTTAGGGCCTTATTCTTCAAAAGCGTTGAATGAAATGAAAAAATTAAAAATATTGGAGCATATAATTCCTGAATTCAAGTATACTTACACTCTTGATCATCCAAAAGCTGAAGAGAGTGTTTTTAAGCATACACTGAAAACGATAGAATTGTGTGATGTTGATTTGATAACACGGTTAGCTGCAATGTTTCATGAACTTGGTAAGATAAGTACAATGGTAATTGATGCAGATGGGAACAGGTCATTTTACAATTATGAAAAAGAGAGTGCATTAATTGCTGAGGAAAAATTGCGTTATCTAAAGGTGTCTAATGAATTGATATTTTCTGTGAAAAAGATAATATTGAATCATTCGTTAATATACAATGATATTCCAGATAAGGCTTTAAAAAAATTGATTATTGATTTAGATACTAGAAATTTTAAGAGACTTTTGAACTTATTGGAAGCTGATATGAATTCGAAAAGGAAATTTGATAAAGGAGAAACCGAAGAGCTATTAAAAAAATTTATTCATCGAATAGAAGAGATTAAAAAGCAAGGAGAAATACCAAATATTAGAGATTTGGATATTACTGGAATTGACTTAATTAATTTGAAATTTAATTCAGTAGATATTAGTAAAATTAAAAATAAGATTTATGATTTGGTTTTGGAAAATACTTTGGAAAACAAAAAGGAAGAAATTGTTAAGTATTTATTGAAAAAGTATAAATTGGCAGATAAATTGGAATATGAGAAATCGTGTGGAGCTTTAATTTATAATCCTGAAAATAAGGAATTTTTGATTGTGAAAATGCACAATGGAAATTGGGGATTTGCGAAAGGGCATACTGAACATGGGGAAAATGAAAAGCAGACGGCGATTAGAGAAGTGAAGGAAGAAACAGGACTTGATATAGAGATAATTTCTGATTTTAAGGCAGAAATAACTTATGTACCTCATGAGAACACCTTGAAAAAAGTGAGTTTCTTTTTAGGATATACAAATGGAGAGAATCTTAAAATTGATGATTCTGAAATAGAAGATTATAGTTGGCTAAATTATGAAAATACCTTAAAATTATTAACTTATCGGTTACAAAAAGAGGTATTGGAAAAAGCTAAAAAATTTATAAATTTACAAAATTCTGATTTTAAAAAATAGATTTTTGACAGAATTTGTAGTATAATTAATAAAAATAAATTGAAAGGAAGAAGAAAAATTATGAAGAAATTAATGACAGTTTTTATGTCACTTTTACTATTGTTTGCTGTTCAAGCATCAGTTTTTGGAAAACAAACTAAAAAAGTTAAGATCAAACCTATAACAGTAAAGACAGAAATAAATGCAAAAATTACAACTGATAAAGGTGAAATTAATTTAAAATTATTTCCAGATAAAGCTCCTGTCACAGTTGCAAACTTTGTGAATTTAGCACAACATGGATTTTATGACGGATTAAAATTCCATAGAGTTATTGATAATTTTATGGCACAAGGTGGAGATCCAACTGGAACTGGTATGGGAGGCCCTGGTTATAAGTTCGAAGATGAAGTAAACAACGGATTAAACTTTTCATCAGCAGGTAAATTAGCTATGGCAAATGCTGGGCCTGGAACAAATGGAAGTCAATTTTTCATCACAACAGTTCCAACAGAATGGTTAAACGATAAACACACAATTTTTGGAGAAGTAGCTTCAAAAGAAGATTTCGAAAATGTAAAAAAACTTTCTAATAACGATGTTATGAGAAAAGTTGAAATTTCTGGTACTGGAATCAAAGAATTTTTAGCAAAATACAATTCGAGAATTTCTGAATGGGATAAAGCTTTAGGATACAAGAAGTAATAGAAAAAAATCACAGTCTTAAATGATTGTGATTTTTTATTTAAGTATAAATCTATCAAAATAAAATAAAGTTGACTATTTTTTTAATCTTTGTCTTAATTTAGCAACTTCCAATTTAAGTCTTTTATCAGCTTCTTCAAATTTATCTTTTAAATCTGAAAGAACATCATCCACTCTATTTTTAAATTTGTCTGTTTCTTCGTTTGCTTTCTTTTTAAATTCATCATAAGCAGCTGTTTTGTATAATTCCTTTTCATATTCTTTAGCAACTTCAATTTCTTTTTGAACAGTATTTGCATCTTTTCTTAAAATAACTTCTTCATCATATTTTTTTAAATAGTTATCAAGTTCAGAATTTGCTTCTTCAGTTGCAAGTAAAACCAATCCAAAGTTATTATCTGTCAAATATTTAGTAGTATCAGATAAAATTCCAGATTTTACTTGATCTGAAGAATTTCCTCTATTACCGCCAATCAATGCTCCTAATGATCCGCCCAATAAAATTCCTAAAGGCCCTCCAATAACTCCAACAAAAGCCCCTAATAATCCACCAGAAAGAAATCCTATGTTACCATCTGAAGAAACTTTAAATCCTTCTTTGAAAACTACTTTTCCATTTTCTTTTTTAACTACTGCTGCTTCAGTAATCACATAATTTTTACCAATAAAATTACTTTTAATATTATTTAAAACTTCATATGCACTAAGTTGATTTTTAAATACCGCCAATAAAACATTATTTTCCATAATTTATTCCTCCTAATTTCTTCATATTTGTTATTATACGCCTGTAAACTTTGTAAAATTCTATAACTAAATTAATATTTAAATAGTAAAAAAATAAAAGTATTATTAAAATTTTTACACTTGACATTTTAAAAAAAAGTGCTATGATAAAAATATAAATAATAGATTTTGAAAATCGAATTATTTTATTATAAAATTAGGAGGAAGATTAAGATGAAAGAAAGATTAGAAAGAATGAGAAACGGAAAGGGATTTATTGCAGCATTGGATCAAAGTGGTGGAAGTACTCCGAAAGCCTTAAAATTGTATGGAATTGATGAAAGTGAATATTCTAATGATACAGAAATGTTTGACTTGATTCATAAAATGAGAACTAGAATTATAAAAAGTCCTGCCTTTAATGATAAGGAAATTGTAGGAGCTATTTTATTTGAACAAACTATGGATAGAAAAATTGATGATAAATATACAGCTGACTTTTTGTGGGAAGAAAAAGGAGTTTTACCTTTCTTAAAAGTTGATAAAGGACTAGAAGAATTGGAAGACGGAGTTCAAGTTATGAAACCTATTCCTGGATTGGATGATCTTTTGAAAAGAGCAAACGAAAGACATATTTTCGGAACAAAAATGCGTTCTGTTATTAAAAAAGCATCTCAAACAGGAATTGCAAAAGTTGTAGATCAACAATTTGAAGTTGCAGATAAAATTATTGCAGCTGGACTTGTTCCAATTATTGAACCAGAAGTAGATATTCACAATGTTGATAAAGCAGAATGCGAAACTATTTTGAAAAATGAAATAAAAAAACATCTTGATAAATTGCCTGAAACTTCAAATGTTATGTTAAAAGTTACACTTCCAACAGTTGAAAACTTTTATGAAGATTTGACAAAACATCCAAGAGTTGTAAGAGTTGTCGCATTATCAGGAGGTTATCCAAGAAAAGAAGCAAACGAAATTCTTGCTAAAAATAAAGGAGTTATCGCAAGTTTTTCAAGAGCATTAACTGAAGGATTGTCAGCACAACAAAGTGATGATGAATTTAACAAAGATTTGGCTGAAGCTATTAAAGAAATTTATGAAGCTTCTGTAAAATAATTTTTTTAAATAGTGCTAAATAATAAAAAGTAAGTATTTATGAAAAAGTCACAGTCTTAATTTGATTGTGATTTTTTTTATAAAGATTTCTAAAATTGCGGTGTAATAAATTTAAAAATATCAAGTTGACAATATCCTTCAAATATGATAAGTTATGATATAACAATTTTATAACAGGAGGACTGAAAATATGAAAGATAAAGTAGTATTAGCGTATTCAGGTGGATTAGATACATCGATAATTATACCTTGGTTAAAAGAAAATTATGATTTAGAGGTAATAGCTTGTTGCGTAGATGTAGGGCAAGATGAAGATATGGAAGCTGTAAAAGTAAAAGCAATTGAATCTGGAGCAACTAAAGTTTATGTGGAAGATAAAAAAGAAGAATTTGTAAAAAATTATGCTTTTAGAGCATTAAGAGCTGGAGCAGTTTATGAAAACAAATATTTATTAGGAACTTCATTTGCAAGACCAATTATTTCAAAAGCATTGGTTGAAGTTGCTCATAAAGAAGGAGCTAAATATATTTGTCACGGATGTACTGGAAAAGGAAACGACCAAGTAAGATTTGAAACTGGAATTTTCTCTATTGATCCAACAATACAAATAATTGCACCTTGGAGAATTTGGGATATTAGTTCAAGAGAAGATGCGATTGACTATGCACAAAGATTTGACATTAAAGTAAATGTTACAAAAGAAAAAATTTATTCAAGAGATCAAAATTTATGGCACATTTCTCATGAAGGTGGAGATATTGAAGGATTGGAAAATGAACATAAAGAGGATATCGTTTATGTTATGACTACACCTCCTGAAAAAGCACCTGATAAACCAACTTATGTAGACATTACTTTTGAAGAAGGATGGCCAGTAAAAGTTGATGGTGAAGTATTGGAACCTGTTGATTTATTGAGAAAATTAAATAAAATTGCTGGAGAAAATGGTATTGGGGTAATTGATATCGTAGAAAATAGATTAGTTGGAATGAAATCTAGAGGAGTTTACGAAACACCAGGTGGAACATTGTTAATGGAAGCATTAAAAGATTTGGAAACATTGATTTTAGATAAAGATACATTTGAATTCAAAAAATTAGTTTCAAGAAAATATGCTGATATTACATATGCTGGACAATGGTTTACACCATTAAGAGAAGGATTGGATGCATTTGTTGATGAAACTTCTAAAAATGTTACAGGAACAATTAGATTGAAATTGTATAAAGGTAGCATTAAGATTGCTGGAAGATTTACTGATTTTGCTTTATACGATGAAGGAATTTCTTCATTTGGATCTAGTGAATTGTACAGTCATAAAGATGCGGAAGGATTTATTAAATTGTTCTCATTGCCTAATAGAATTAGAGCTTATAAGAAACATAAATAATTAGGATAGATTATAGTGTGAATAAAAGTACTGAAAAACTGGATAATTTTAGGGTTGGAAGGTTTGTAAGTACTTTTTTTATTTTAGAATAATTGTAATGAAAAGAATTGAGATTTGTCTTTTGAGAAAATCTACTTGTATATTTTAATAAATTATTATATAATAAAAAGCAATATATACTTGAATCTATCTAATAAAATCATATGAATAAAATGAGATTTATTTTTATGATAAGATTTAAGAATCGTTTAGAAATTAGTCAAAATTTTTAAAGTTAAATTTAAAGTGATATGGCTATTAATATTAGATAATTAGTAAGAAATTTAGTAAATTTGGAGGAAAAAGATAGTATGTTAGATCAAAAAAATAAAAGGAATTTTTCGATAATTGCGCATATTGATCATGGAAAATCTACTATTGCGGATAGGTTACTGGAAATGACTGGGACTGTTACGCAAAGAGAAATGGTAGATCAGTTGCTTGATAGTATGGATTTAGAAAGAGAAAAAGGAATTACAATTAAGGCTCAAGCTGTTACTTTGAATTATAAAGCGAAAGATGGAGAAACTTATGAATTAAATTTAATTGATACTCCAGGACACGTTGACTTTATTTATGAGGTTTCTAGATCTCTTGCTGCTTGTGATGGGGCCTTGCTTGTTGTTGATGCGGCTCAAGGAATTGAAGCACAAACGTTGGCGAATGTTTATTTGGCGTTGGAAAACGATTTGGAAATATTGCCTGTAATAAATAAGATTGATTTACCTTCGGCTGATCCAGATAAGGTTAAATTAGAGATTGAAGATGTTATCGGGTTACCAGCTGATGATGCGGTTCTTGTTTCTGGAAAAACTGGATTTGGAATTGAGGATTTGCTAGAGGCGATTATTAAATTTATTCCAGCACCTAAAGGGAAAGTAGATAATCCTTTAAAAGCATTAATTTTTGATTCGCATTATGATGACTTTAGAGGGGTTATTACGTATATTAGAATTATAGAAGGTAAAATTTCTAAAGGAGATAAAATTAAAATAATGTCTACTGATAAGGAATTTGATGTATTGGAAGTTGGAGTTTTCTCACCTAAAATGAAAGAAGTGAAGGAATTATCAGCTGGTTCAGTTGGATATATTATTACTGGTATTAAATCAATTAAAGATACACAAGTTGGAGATACAATTACTCATGTAAAAAATCCTACAAGTACGGCACTTGAGGGATATCGTCCAGCATTAAGTATGGTTTTTGCTGGAGTTTATCCAGTTTCTACTGATGATTATGAAGATTTGAGAGAAGCGTTGGAAAAATTGCAATTAAATGATGCGTCGTTATCTTATGCACCTGAAACATCACTTGCATTGGGATTTGGATTTAGATGTGGATTTTTAGGACTTTTGCATATGGAAATAGTTGTAGAGAGACTACGTCGTGAATTTAATATTGATTTGATCTCAACAGCACCGTCAGTTCAATATCACGTGACGCCTGAGCAAGGAGAAATGACAGTAATTGATAATCCAGCAGAATTTCCAGAAGGTAAAAAATATATTGAGGAACCATATGTAAAAGGGACGATTATTGTTCCAAAAGATTTTGTTGGTAATGTTATGGAACTCTGTCAAGAAAAGAGAGGTACGTTTATAAACATGAATTATCTTGATGATACTCGTACAATGATTAGTTATGATTTGCCTCTTGCAGAAATTGTAATTGATTTTTATGATAAATTGAAATCACGTACGAAAGGGTATGCTTCATTTGAATATGAAATGATTGGTTATAAAGAATCGGACTTGGTAAAAGTGGATATTTTAGTTAGTGGAAATCCTGTAGATGCTTTTTCTTTTATTGCTCATAAGGATAATGCTTATTATAGAGGAAGAGCCATTGTTGAGAAATTGAAAGAGGTTATTCCTAGACAACAATTTGAAATACCGTTACAAGCTGCACTTGGTACGAAAATTATTGCGAGAGAGACAATTAAAGCTCTTAGAAAAAATGTGCTTGCTAAATGTTATGGTGGAGATATTACACGTAAGAAAAAATTATTAGAAAAACAAAAAGAAGGTAAAAAACGTATGAAAGCAATAGGAAATGTTGAAATTCCTCAAGAAGCATTCTTATCAGTTTTAAAATTAAATGACTAATTTTTGTGGGAAAGAGATAAAAAAGTGAATATGAACAAAATAGATAGAAATATAATATTTTTTGATGTTGAAACGAATGGGTTTCAAGGAAGTTCAGTCTTGTCAATGTCTGCGATAAAGGTTAATTATAATTCTGAGAAATCAGAAATAGAAAAAGAACGTTGGACAAAATTAGAAGAATTTAATAGATTTTATTTTAGAAACGACGGAGAAGAACTGAATGAAGGTGCTATTAATGTAAATGGTCTAACAGATGATGTTATCCTTAGCGAGAGAAAAAATATAATTCAAAGTACTGGTATTGAATATCCTTTAACTTTTAAGGAAGATATGGATAACTTTTTTATGTTTTGTCAGGATACAAATCATTTTGTAGCACATAATATTAAATTTGATAGAAGTTTTATAGATTTTCCACTACGAAATCAATTTGATACAATGCTTTCAAATATCGACATTGTTAAAGTTGAAGGTTCTTCTTGTGGAAATTATAAATGGCCAAAACTTATGGAATGTGCTAATTTTTATAAGATACCATTTGAGGAAAGCCAATTACATGGAAGTTATTATGATGTTTTAATAATGTTTAGAATATTTTTTAAGATGATGAAGAATCAGACTGCAAATAGTAGAATTTGGGATTTTTTAGTAAAAGAATAATCATTTTTGTAAATTTATGTTGTTTTGAGTTTAAGTTAAGTGACAAAAAAGAAATTGGAGTGGGAAGTGAAAAGAAATATTTTAATGAGAAAATCGGTTAATATAGGTAACACGAGTTATTTGGAAAATGAAGATGAAAAAGAAACTAATAATAGAACTTTAGAAATATCAGAATATAAAGAAAATTTAGAATTTGAGGTTTTAGAAAGTTTTTCAGAGAAAATTAAAGGTTTTATAGAATCAAGTGACTATCAAAAGGTTATTGAATTTACTGAAAAACAGCTTTATTTTCTGAATTTAATTTCTGATTCTTCCCATTTTTCTAATTTTGATTATGATGTTAATTATGATAAAAATGATAAAAAAATTGATGATATGGATTTTCATTTCGAACTGCCATTAAAAAGACAAAATAATGAAATAATTGGAAATATTAATGAATTTATTACTAATGAAAAGTTGCAATTTCGTAATTTTTTTACATATTTGAAACAAGAATTGTTAAGTTGTAAGAAATTTTATTTTATTGTGAGTTTTATAAGGTATTCCGGGATTCAGCTTTTAATTAGTGTTCTGGATGAGCTTGAAGAAAAGGGAGTTTGTGGTGAGATTATAACTTCTGTTTATTTGAATATCACGGATTCTAAGGCTCTGAAAAAGCTTTTGGAGTATAAGAATATTAAAGTTAAGATTTATAATAATTCAAGTGAAAGTTTTCATACGAAAGCATATTTTTTTGAAAAAGAGAAATATCACAGCGTGATAATTGGGTCGTCGAATATTAGTCAAAGTGCTTTGTATTCTGCAGAGGAATGGAATGTGAAACTAACGAATAGTAGTTTTTTTGATATTTTTGGAAAATCGTTAAAGCAGTTTGAGACTTTATGGAAAAGTAATGAAGCGATTGAATTGACTGAAGATTTTGTGAGAGAGTATGAAAACTACAAGAGTAACATTTCTATTCAAGGAACATTTGATTATAGAAACTCGAAGGAAAAGAAAAATCATTTTGAGCCTAACAGTATGCAGAAAAAAGCATTGGAAAAGTTGATGACTACTAGAAAAAAAGGTAATAAAAAGGGCCTTGTAATTGCTGCTACTGGTACTGGGAAAACTTTTCTAGCAGCAATGGATATTAAAAATTTTTATAATAATAAATCAAATGTTGAAAATGAAATTGAAAAACTGTTCAATAATCACAAAACAAATAAAGAAAATATCAAAAATGGAAAAATTCTATTTATTGCACATCGAGAAGAACTTCTAGAAAATGCAATGAACGTTTTTTCAAAGATTTTGAATATTCATAAACAAAATTTGGGGAGAATTTTTGCAGGAAAGAAGGAATTTGATAAAAAAATGGTGTTTGCAACAATTCAATCATTACGAAATTGCTACGAAGAATTTGAAAGAGAGCATTTTGATTATGTTGTTGTTGATGAATTTCATCATTCGAGTTCGGATAGCTATGTTAAAGTATTGGAGCATTTTGAGCCACAATTTTTACTTGGTTTGACTGCAACGCCAAAAAGAATGGATGGGAAAGACATTCTAGAATTATGTGATTACAATGTAGTAGAAGAAATTAATATTAAAGAGGCTCTTGAAGAAGATTTGATAGTTCCTTTTCATTATTTTGGAATAAATGATTATTTAGTTGATTATAGTAAAATTCCGTATAGAAATGGAAAATATGATGAGGAAAAATTATTAGAAAATTTAATGTTAAATAGACGAACAGACTATATTGTTGAAAAAATTAAAAAATTTGGGTTTGATGGTGATAAATTGAGCGGTGTTGCGTTTTGTCAGAATATTGAACATGCTTTTTTTATGAAAGAAGAATTTAAGAAAAAAGGCTACAAAGCTGATACAATAACAGCTCAAACTAATTCTAATAAAAGAACAGAAATTTTAGAAAAATTCAAAAACAAGGAAATAGAAATTTTATGTGTAGTTGATATTTTAAATGAAGGAATTGATATACCAACGATAAATTTATTATTGTTTTTACGTCCGACAATGTCATCAACAATTTTTATTCAGCAAATTGGTAGAGGTCTTAGAAAGGCTAAAAATAAAGACTTTGTGACAATTATTGATTTTATTGGAAATCACAAAAAAGATTATTTATTAATAAATTATTTTTCGAGTGAAGTTGATAATAAAGATACTTTATTCACAAAAAAAGAAAAAATTATAAATGAAATTAAAAATCAATTTTCAAATATTCCAAAATCTTGTTATGTAGAGTTAGATAGAATTTGCCAAAATCGTATTATTGAAAAAATAGAAAAAATTAATTTTAGTTCAAAAAATATTTTAAAGGAAATGTATTTAGATTATAAAGCTGAAATTGGGAAATCTGAAGATGAGTTTTTACAAGTGAGAGATTTTGATACTCATATTGAGTTATTTCAGGAATTATGCTTAAAAATGCATTCATTTTATAACGCTCAATTACAATTTGAAGATTCTAAAGTTTTTAAAAAGGAAAATGAGAAAAATCCATTAAATAAAACTGAAATTGGATTTTTAGAATATTTAGAAAAGAAATTAACACTTGTTGAGCCGTTTACCTTTTTAATTATTGATTATTTGGCAACTGGAAAAGAATATATTAATAACAATGATTTATTAAACAAATATAAGGAGTTTTTTGATATCAAAGGAAATTTTGAAAAAAATTACCTTTTGAATAGGATATTTGAGGAATTGACGGAAGATGAGATTTTAGAAAAAACGCTTTATGGCTATAAATTTTCTAAAAAATATGAAAAATTATTTTCAAATGGAAAATTAAATGAAAAAAGTACTATAAAATCTAACCAAAAAGTAAATAAATCAAATTTTATAAATCGATTGAAACAATTAATTTATCTAGGTTTGAATGAATTTAAAAGAAATGATTTAGATGAATTTAACGAAAATATTCTCATTTCGTATAAAGAATATAAGCGAGTGGAATTACAAATATTACTTGATTCTAAGGTGCCAAAAGGTAGCTGGAGAGCCGGTTATGCAAATACTGATAAAGATATTTGCTTATTTGCGACAATTGATAAAACGCACATTTTTCAAGAGAATTTAAAGTATGACAATTCATTATTTGCAGATGATATTATTCAGTGGATAAGTCAACCAAAAACTTCTCATAATTCAAGCGTTGGACAAATGTTTATTCATCATAAAGAAAAAGGCTTCAAAGTTCATATTTTTATACGAAAATATGCTTTTATGAATGGAAATAAGACTAATCCTTTTATTTATCTAGGAAATGCACAATATTACAGCAGTCAAGGCGATAAACCAATGAAAATATTATGGGAATTGGATAAAAAGATTCCGCAAAAGTTGATTTATGAATTGTATAATTTTTAAAATATAATTTAAAAAGTTTGATAGATTAAGTGAAAAGGAAGGAGAATATTGTAGAATGACGAGAAAAAGGATTTTTTTACCAGTAATCTTAATGATTTTTACTATTTTTATATCTTGTAGTAAAAAGAATGATGTTAAAAATGCTCATCTAAAAACAGGTAAAAAATATATTATAGCAGTCGATTTAATTTATCCACCATTTTCTTTCAAAGAGAATAATGTAGATAAAGGAATTGATGTAGATTTAATGAAAGCAATTGCTAAACAGCAGGGATTTGAAGTTGAGATAGTTCCAATGGATTTTGGAGGAATTATTCCAGCACTTGAATCAGGGCAAATTGATGGAGCAATAGCGGGTGCTAATATTACAGAGGCTAGAAAAAAAGTTGTTGATTTTTCTGATCCTTACTATGATACAGGGATTGTTGCGATAGTTCATAAGGATAACACAACTATAAAAAATGGAAAGGATTTAGTTGGAAAAAGGTTAGCTGTTAAAAGTGGGACAGCAGGTCAAAAATATACTGAAGAAAATCTAAAAGGGAAGGCAGAAGTTAGAATTTATGATGATACAGTTTCGATGTTAAAAGCTGTTGAGAATAAACAAGCTGATGCTGCTTTTGAAGATTTACCAGTAATATCATATACACTAAATCAAGATCCTGATACTCAATTAAAAGTAGGAACTGAAAAATTAACAAATGTCGGTAATGGTTTTATGGTAAAAAAAGGTTCTCATCAAGAATTAGTTCGAGAATTTAATCAAGGTTTAAAAACTTTAAGAAAAAATGGTGAATATAAAAAAATTATCGATTTATATACAAAAGGAAAATCATCTTCAGAGCAAGGTGGAATTATAGGAGTTATAAATTCATACAAAGAAATTATAACTGGATATGGATTTGCGTTTTTAAGAGGATTGTTAATTACGGTTTATATTACAGTTATTTCATTATTTTTTGCAGTGTTAATTGGTTTAGGAGTAGGATATTTAAATTTTATTCCAACAGACAAAAAAAATTGGCATTCAAAATTGATAAAAACATTACAATTTCTGGGAAGAGAATACATCGATTTAATCAGAGGAACACCATTAATGGTCCAAACAATTTTCTTTTATTTTGGAGTTGTTCCTTTATTACCAAAACTTTTAAAAATGATTTTTCATTTATCAAAAGAACCTGGAATGTTATCGCCTGAAGTGTCAGGAATAATCGTAATAGCATTGAATGCTGGAGCCTTTTTATCAGAAATTTTTAGAGGTGGAATACAAGCAATAGATAAAGGGCAAATGGAAGCAGCAAGAAGTTTGGGATTATCATTTAATAAATCTATGATAAAAGTTATTTTACCACAAGCAATTAAAAACATGATTCCAGCAATTTTAAATCAGTTTATTACGTCATTAAAGGATACTTCGCTATTAGTAGTTATCGGAGTCGCTGATTTAATGAAAGAAGGTCAGGTTGCTTACAAAAATAATTTTAAAACTTTTGAAACGATGTTGATAGTAGCATTAATTTACTATATAGTAATAAAATTATTGTCAAAAATCTTTAAGAAAGTTGAGGACAAGTTAAAAGTATGATTAAAATAGAAAATTTGAAAAAGCAATATGGAAATAATATTGTTTTAAAAGATATAAGTTTAGAAGTAGAAAAAGGCGAAGCAATTAGTGTAATAGGACCTTCAGGTTCAGGTAAAAGTACTTTTCTTCGATGTATAAATGGTCTTGAAGAGTTATCTGGAGGACATATTTTGGTAGATGAGTTCGATTTAGCTGATGAAAATTTAAATATTGATAAATACAGGGAAAAAGTTGGAATGGTTTTTCAAAATTTCAATCTATTTCCACATTTAACAGTATTACAAAATATAACTATGGCTCCTGTAACATTAAAAAAGATGACAAAATCAGAAGCAATAAAAAAAGGGAAAGAATTACTAGATAAAGTTGGATTACTAGAAAAATCTAATGTATATCCTTCGAGTCTATCTGGTGGTCAAAAACAAAGAGTTGCCATTGCCAGAGCCTTAGCAATGGAGCCAGAAGCCTTATTATTTGACGAACCAACATCAGCATTAGATCCTGAAATGGTAGGAGAAGTTCTAAAAGTCATGAAAGATCTAGCTAAAGAAGGAATGACAATGATAGTAGTAACTCACGAAATGGGTTTCGCAAGAGAAGTATGCGATAGAGTAGTATTTATGGCAGATGGAGAAATTATCGAACAAGGAAAGCCAGAAGAAGTGTTTCTTAATCCTAAAAATGATAGAACAAAGAATTTTTTGAAAGTTTTATAGAGATAGCAGTAGCAGAACAGAAAAGAAAAGAATCTAATTTATATGTATGTGGTGAAAGTAGTAGAATTAGATATTGTATGAATAAAAATTGAATGAAGTAAAATAAAAATGAAAAAATAATTTTCACTGATTTCAATTTTTATTTTTTAAAATAAAATAGATTATCGGACTTATATAATATACATAATATACATACAAATATACAATACAATAAATATAATTAAATTAATTTCTTATTTTCTTATAAATAAAGTTATAAAAAATATTATAAAAATATTTAGAGAAAATTCATTTCTATTTCTAACTAATCCTTCCCTAAATAAATATATAAGTAGTAATATATATAATATATGTATGTTGTATGTATATATGATATCAGGCATTATATTATTTATTAATTAATAAATATGTTATATTTGTTGTTTTTTGTTGTTTTAGTAGGATGTTATGAGTTATAATATATATTATTAATTTATTTAGTTTTTATTTTTATTTATCAAGTCCGATAATGTATGTTATGTAAAAAAATATAAATAAATAACTTCTTTTTTTATTCTATCTCTAAAAAGAAATTTTTTGACTTTAAGATTCTTTATTAAATTTAATTTTTGAAAGAATTTTTTCAAAAGTTATTTCTTTGTTATAATAATCTAATTTTTCTAACCATAATTCTAATTCTTTCTTTCTTTTTTTAAAAATTTCCAAATCCTTTTTATTTCCCAATATAATTCCTTCAAAATGCTCGGGCAAATTACATAGTTCATAATAACCACACAAAAAATCATATTTTGAATTATTCTCTAATGAAAGAGACCAATTAAATGGCATTTTGGATTTTTCTACTTCAATAAAAATTTCTGAAATCCATTTTATTTTTTTTTCTTCTATTAAATAATGCAATTCCTTATTATTTTTAAAATAACATATTCCCATTACTAAATAATCTATATTTTTATATCTTATTTTCATATAAACTCCTTATTTATCTTTCGAACTTATATAGCATATTATCGAAAATATTGCTATAATTTAAAACCTCATCATAATATTCTAAATTTTTTTGCCAATTTTTCTTCATTTCATCAGATTGTAGTTTTTTGTATTCCAAAGCTTCTTCTCCTTCCCAATGATATGCAGCATAAATAAGATTTTTTGTCAATTTTTTTGGACCTATAATTATCTTACACCATTCTTTATTTATTATTTTCCAATGCCAATCAAAAGGTATCCTTCCATCTATAATTTCTAACTCTGTATCAAGAACTTCAAAATTACTATATAATAAAAACAATTTTTTTTGATTATCTAAAATAACAATTCCAAAAACTTCATGAATTGTTCTATTTTCTTTTAATTTTACTTTCATTAGATATTTTCACATCCTATCTTTTTATTCTAATTCAAGTTAAGTATATCATGCAAAATCAAAAAAATCGAGATAAATTTTTCTATTAGATTGAGATAAAAGTATGATATAATTATTTAAGATTCAAAAATAAGGAGATTTAAAAATGCCAGTTTATTATAATGCGGATAAAAAGACATGGTATGCGATGTTTTATGCTAAAGATTACAAGGGTGTAAATAAAAAATACAAAAAGACTGGGTTTAAGAAGAAAAAAGAAGCTCAAGAATATGAATATGAATTTAAGAAAAAAATTGCTAAGTCTTTAAATATGTCATTTCAATCGTTGTATGAACTTTATTTTGAGGATTATAGTAAAAGACATAAACCGACTGCTGTTAATACTGTCCAAACTTTTTTTAAATTACATATATTGCCATTTTTTGGAGATGTTGAAGTTAATAAGATTACTTCGTATATGATTCGTGAATGGCAAAACGAAATGCTGGATAAAGAGAATGAAAATGGTAAATTATTTAGCGAAAATTCTAAAGCTAATATTTATGCGTCATTAAAAAGTATGTTTAATTGGGCTACTAGATATCAAGGATTAAATGAAAATCCGTGTAAAAATATGGGTGCTTTTGGAAGTAAGAAAAATCGGACTGAAATGAAAATTTGGTCTGTCGATGATTTTAATAAATTTATCGAAATTTTGGAATTGGAAAATAAAGAAAAGAACGAAAAATATTCTGATTTTATAATTGTTTTTAAGATTTTATTTTGGACAGGACTTCGAATTGGTGAAGTTTTAGCCTTGACTGAGGAAGATATTGATTTGCATAACAAATTTATAGATGTGAATAAAACAGTTTCATATGTAAATAAAAAATACCATATAACAACACCTAAAACGATGGGATCAATAAGAAAGGTTACTTTGCCTGAAAACCTTATTTCTGATTTGAAATTATATTTTTCTTCTGATAAATTTTCTAAAAATAAAAACAAAAATATCAAACATTTAGGAGTTTTCAATTTAAAAAGTTCTCAACTTCGATATGTTTTAGAAAAATATAGTTTACGAACGAATTTACCAAAAATAAGACTACATGATTTTAGACACTCTCATGCTTCATACTTGTTATTTATTAAGGCTGATATTACTGCTGTTAGTAAAAGACTTGGCCACGATAATTTACAAACAACAATTAACACATATTCTCATTTGTACAAAGATGCGAACGAACAATTGATGAAAAAATTAAATAATAGTTGAAATATTTTTGTATAAATGATACACTACAAGTGAGGAAATAAACTTATTTTGATATAAATTAAATTGAAAAAATATTTATAAAAATAGAACTTTTATAGAACTTTTTAAAAATTAAAAATGCTATTAAATCCATATTTTATAGTATATATTAAGATTTTTTCTATTTATGTTTCACATAAATAGAAAAATGTTTTTTAAATATAATTTTCTATGAAAGTATGTTTCGGAATACCGATTAAAATTTTGTTATTTTCTGAAATTGTTGATATAAAGCGTTTTAAAGCGATAAAAAAACATCGACGATATAAATTTGGCTCAGTTCATTTCAGGTCCTTAAAAGGTCTCTAAACACGATGTTTTTTATAAGTTGTATTTATTAAAATTAAAACTATATTAATTTTTATTTATTAAAAATATACATTCGTTTTATAAATTAAATAAAAAAGGGTATATAATTTTTACCCTTTTTTTATATGATTTAATCTTTAATTTTATTTTTTTAAATCTAAATTTATAGTAAAACTGCTTTGCTTCAAAACTAGATTTAATCTGTGACTATTTTACTCAACTCCTAAATGTACATAATTTTTAATAGCTTAATTTTAAATAAGTTTGAGTATATTTTTTAATTTTCCAAAAGTTTTAATTTTTCTAAAACTTTCCAAATATTAAACTAAAACTCCTTTAGTTGACGGAATCTCATCTTTGTACTTTTCATCAATACTCACTGCTTCTGCCAAGGCCCTAGCAACTCCCTTAAAAATTGACTCAATTATATGATGTGAATTCGTTCCAGCCATATTCTTTATATGCAATGTCGCATTTAAGTGCCGTGTAAATCCAATAAAAAACTCTTCCACCAATTCAGTATCAAAAGTTCCTACTTTTTCAGTCGGAATATTTACATCAAAATTCAAAAAATATCTCCCACTCAAATCAACTGCAACCAATGTTAACGCCTCATCCATTGGCAAAAGAAAGTTCCCATATCTCTTAACACCTTTTAAATCTCCCAAAGCCTCATAAAAACCTTTTCCAAGCGCAATCCCAATATCTTCCGTACTGTGATGATCATCAACTTGTGTATCTCCATCACAATAAACCTTCAAGTCAAATCTTCCATGTTTTGCAAACAAGTCAAGCATGTGATCCAAAAATCCAACTCCCGTATTATTCTCATATTTCCCAGTTCCATCAATATTAAGTTCAACTTTTATTTTAGTTTCAAATGTATTTCTTTCAATTTTAGATTTTCTCATAATTTTATCCTTTCATTATAACTTTAATTATAAATAGTATAATCTATTTTTTTCTCTTTTTCAAGATTGACTAAAAAACAAGAAATTTGTTTTGAAATATTAAAAATCGTGGTATAATTTAGTAGATAATTTAATTTATTAAAAATATAGGAGGTGAAAATATGCTTTAAGAGGAAGCTAAAAATATACTCTATGCTTCAGAAAGAGCTGAATATTTTGTAAAAAAATTGGGATTTGATTTTGATAAAATTGATAAAAATAATATAATTTACCTTCTAAACGAAGAATTTAAAAGAGCAATTAAAGAAGAAAAGGAAGATAGTGATTTTTTTGATAGTTCTGAATGTCTACGTGTTTTATGTGGATATTTGTATTGCTTAGGTGATATTTCTGATGTTCCGTTGCTGGAAAAAGTAAAATATGGTATTGATATGGATGTGGGAGTTGCAATTGACAGTGAATGGATTGATAGTTTAAAAAATGAGGGGATAGCAATGAAATTAGAAGAATATGATATTCGATCAAAAAAAGAAATTATAAAAAATTTTTTAGATTTTTATAAAAATTATTATAGTTTATCAAATATTAAATAAATTTTCTTATCAATTAAACAATATAAAAATTCCATTAAATAATATATTGAACTTTTTCAAAATTTACATTTAATGGAATTTGTAATTTAGATTTTTATTTCTACTAATTAAGCAAGGAGTTGAAACTCCTTAAATACAATTTCTGTTTTTTGAGAGGGATATAGTCTAAAAAATAATTTCTTCCAATTTCTCAATAAAAATCCCCATTTCCTCATCTGTCCCAATCGTAACTCTCAAATAATTATCAATTCTATCTTTTGAAAAATATCTTACTAAAACTCCATTTTTCTTTAGCTCTTTATACAAATCACCTGCATAGATATCTTTATGTGAAATAAAAATAAAATTAGCACTTGAATTTAATACTTTAAATCCTAACTTTTTCAATTTTTCAGATGTTTTCTCTCTAGTCTGAATAATTTTAGCATTAGTTTTTTCAAAATATTCATTATCTTTAAAAGATTCAATTCCAGCTTCAATTGAAATTCTGTCGATTGTGTATGAGTTAAATGAAAATTTTAGCCTATTCAATCCTTCAATTATACTTTCACAACCAAGTGTATATCCAAGCCGTGTTCCTGCCATTGAACGTGATTTTGAAAATGTCTGAACAACAAGAACGTTATCGTATTTATTTATTAATTTTACAGCACTTTCTGCGCCAAAGTCAACATATGCCTCATCAACAATAATTAACTGATTTGAATTATTTTTTGCTATTTCTTCAATTTCATCTAGTTTCAAAGCAATTGAAGTCGGTGCATTCGGATTTGTAATAATTATATGTCCATCCAATCCAAAATATTTCTGAATTTCAATTTCAAAATTATCATTTAATGGAATCTTGATTTCCTTCACATTAAATAAATCAGCATAAACTGGATAAAAACTATATGTAATATCTGGATAATACACTTTATCTCTTGCATTAAAAAATGTCATAAAAATAAATGCTAGAATTTCATCTGATCCATTTCCGATAAATACTTGCTTATGTGTAATTTTATCATTTATTTTATTAGAAAAATATTCAGCGATAACCTTTCTAAGCTCTGTTACATCTGGATCTGGATATAGTTTCAAATCTTCCAGATTCATAGATTCTATTTTTCCTATAACTTTTGCTGATGGCGGATAAGGATTTTCATTTGTATTAAGTTTAATATATTTTTTGTCTTTTGGTTGTTCACCTGGTGTGTAAGGCTCTATTTCTTTTATTTTATCATTCCAGAATTTACTCATTTTATAACTCCTCCTTTAAATAAAAACTTTGGTACAATTTCTAATTGTTTTAGTTAAGATCTGGTAAATCATATAGGCTGTCTTTTGTTTGCCATTTTCCATTTATTTTTTTAACTCAAGAAAACGGCTTTCTTCGGTAATTTCATTCAATTCTTTTTTTTGTTCTAATTATTTCGATTTTGTAAAAAATCTAAAATATTTAGATGCTTTATTCCATCTTCGCTTAAATTTATTTCATCCATCGAAATTATAAACTTCTGAAAATTATCTTTTACTTTCTTTAATGGCATTATCTCTCTCTTGAATGTATTTTCATCAAGTATCGTTGCTGACACTTGATAATATTCTCTTTCATTATTTCGTTCTGCTATAAAATCTATTTCCAAATCTCCAATTTTACCAATATACACAGTATACCCACGTCTAATCAATTCCAAATAAACTATATTTTCCAAAATATGCCCAATATCGCTATGTTTTTTATTTATAAGCAATTTTCTTAGTCCTATGTCAACTATATAATACTTCTCCAGCGACTTTAAATGTTGCTTTCCTTTTATATCATAACGTCCAGCTTTGTACAAAATAAACGATGATTTAAGGGCTTCTATATAATTTTCAACGGTAGAAGATGTAGTTTTTCTACCATAGGAAACAAGAGTATCTGCTATTTTTTTGGGTGAGACGATATTTCCGATGTTTTCAAATAGAAATTTTACTACAGATTCGAGTAATGTAATATCCTGTACTTTATTTCTTGCAACTATATCTTTTAGCAAAATTGTGTTGTATATTCCCATTAAATAGTCTTTTCTTATATCGTCATCTTTTATTTGTATTGCATAAGGAAATCCACCATTTTCAAAATATTTATTCCAAGCCTGTCTCACATCATGTATTTCATCCAATTTAAGATATTCAGAAAAAGATAAGGGCAATATAGATATTTCGATATATCTGCCTGAAAGCAGTGTTGCCAATTCGCCAGATAACATCATCGCATTGGAGCCTGTTATATAAATATCTGTATTATCCTTTATAAATAAAGAATCCACTGCCCTTTGAAAATTTTCAACTTCCTGAATTTCATCAATAAATATATAATTTTTTTTATTAGGCACAAGCCTTTCTTCTATATATTGATACAATGCTCTATAATTTTTTAAATCTTCAAACTTCAAATCCTCAAAGTTTATAGAAATTATCTGTTCTTCCAAAACATCCGATTCCATTAAAAAAGTTCTAAATTGAGATAGCAATGTAGATTTCCCACACCGTCTAACGCCTGTAATAACCTTTATTATCTGCATATCTTTTATTTTTTTTAACTTTTCCAAGTATTCAGTTCTTTTAACCATAAAATCACCTCATACAAAGTATATCAAAAAAAAGAAATATAATCAATTTTTTATTTTCTACTCAAAAAATTTTTCAATTCCACATTTTTTTCTTTTCTAAAGCAAAA
Source organism: Leptotrichia sp. oral taxon 221 (assembly GCF_018128245.1). Classification (NCBI taxonomy): domain Bacteria; kingdom Fusobacteriati; phylum Fusobacteriota; class Fusobacteriia; order Fusobacteriales; family Leptotrichiaceae; genus Leptotrichia; species Leptotrichia sp. oral taxon 221. The sequence continues at coordinate 1,039,398 of NZ_CP072378.1, read as the reverse complement.
ATTTCTAAAAATCAAATACTTTTTATTTTAAAAATGAAAAATTTTAATATTTTGAAAAAGCCTGAAAACTAGAAATTTATAATTTTCAATCTCCTCAAAAAATTATTAAAAATCTGTTTACAGACAAATCAAATTATATTTTTTATTTCTCAAATCTTTTAGAAACTGAACGAGCGTGTGCTGTAAGTCCTTCATTTTCAGCAAATTTAATTACTTTATCTTTAACTTCTTCCAATCCTTGTTTAGAATAATAAATAAATGAAGATTTTTTAATAAAATCATCTACTGATAAAGGTGATGAAAATTTAGCTGTTCCACTTGTTGGTAATGTGTGATTTGGCCCTGCCAAATAATCTCCAATTGGTTCAGGTGTATTATGTCCCATAAAGATTGAACCTGCGTTTTTTATTCTTGGCAATAATTCAAAAGGATTATCTACTGCTAATTCCAAATGTTCTGGTGCTATAAAATTACTTACAAAAACTGCTTCATCCATATTTTCTACAATTATAATTCTACCTTGAGTTTCAATTGAAGTTCTAGCAATTTCTTCTCTAGGTAATTCCTTTAGTTGTTTTTCTACTTCTACTGCTACTTCATCTGCTAATTTTTGTGATGTTGTAACTAGTATACTGGCTGCTAATTTATCGTGTTCTGCTTGTGATAATAAATCTGCCGCTGTATGAACTGGATCTGCACTTTCATCAGCAATAATTAATACTTCGCTTGGCCCAGCTATCATATCAATTGAAACTTCTCCGTAAACCATTTTCTTAGCCATTGCAACGTAAATATTCCCTGGTCCACCAATTTTATAAACTTTTGGAATAGTTTCTGTACCATAACTAAGAGCGGCTATAGATTGGGCTCCACCTACTTTAAAGATTCTATCAACTCCAGAAATTTTTGCAGCAACTAAAAGAGATGGTAAAATTGATCCATCTTTCGTTGGAGGGGTTACCATTACGATTTCTTTACATCCTGCAATTTTCGCTGGGACTGCATTCATTAAAACAGTTGATGGATAAGCAGCTGTACCTCCTGGAACATAAAGCCCAACTTTTTCAATAGGATTAATAACTTGCCCCAAAACTACTCCATTTTCCTGTCGTATTAAAAAATCATTTCTAACTTGCTTTTCGTGAAATTTTTTAATATTATCGTGAGAATATTGAATAACTTCCAGTAATTCCTTATCAATCGTATCAAAAGCCTTTTTAATTTCTTCTTCTGTAACTTCCAAATTTTCTAGTTTCACTCCATCAAATTTTTCAGTATATTCAATCAAAGCCTTATCTCCTCTTGCTCTAACATCTTTTAAGATACTTTCCACAGTTTCATTTACATCATCATAAGAAAATTGACTTCTAGCAAGTTCCTTTTCCAAATCAACATCTTTTGAATATTTTATAGTTTTAATCATAACAGATCACTCCATTTCATTTTTTTATTTTAAAAATATAAATTTTTTAATATGATAAACAAAATAATACTAACCATTTTTATAAAATTTCTTTTATACTTTTAAAAATTTTTTCTATTTCTTCATTTTTAAATCTATAGCTTGACTTATTAGCAATAAATCTAGCACTTATATCTTCAATAGTTTTCAATACTTTCAAGTTATTTTCCTTTAAAGTTGTTCCAGTTTCAACAATATCCATAATCACATCAGAAAGTCCTAAAATTGGTGCTATTTCAATAGAACCATTTAGTTTTATAAGTTCCACATCTCTATTAATTGAATCAAAATATCTTTTTGAAACATTTAAATATTTTGTTGCTACTACCAATGGTCTATCAAAATTTTCCTTAAAATTCACAGGCCCCGCAATTGCAAATTTACATTTACCAAATCCCAAATCCATTAGCTCATAAATATCAGGATTTTCCTCAAGTAGAACATCTCTTCCCACAACTCCAATATCTGCACTTCCCTTTTCAACATAAACCCCAACATCTGACGGTTTTACCAAAAGAAACCTAACATTTTTTTCTTGATTTTCAAAAATTAGTTTCCTATTATCTTCCTTTATTTCTGAACTTTCATAACCTATTTTTTCAAACAAATCATATACTTTATTCCCTAATCTTCCTTTAGGAAGAGCAATATTTATCATAAAAGCTCCTTTCATTCTTTACATTGATTTTTCATTAATTAAATTTCCATTTTTAAATAAATATTTTTCATCATAATTAAAAATTTCGCTATCATTTTCTTTTAAATTCTCAATATTTTCAGTTCTCACTCGAAGTCCTTTTTCCTGAAAATCATTTACAATTTCTACCAATTTTTCAAAATCGCTATTGTCATAAGCAATCAATATTTCAAAATCATTTTTATCTTCATCTTTATAATAACCCTTCAAACTATCAGTTAAAATTGCAAATCCAACTGCTCCTGTGTCAACTCCAAATTTTTCAAATAATTTGTCATATCTTCCACCAGTCAAAATAACGTTTGGAAATCCTTCAATGTATCCTTGCAAAATAATTCCATTGTAGTAATTTAAATTTTTTACGATGGAAAAATCAAATACAATTTTCGATTTTTTATGAAATTTAAACAGTAAATTATTTAATTGTTTAAGTTCAAACAAAATTTCCTTTATATCATCATTCGTTTCATATTTCAAAAGTTCTTTTTCAATATCCTCTAAATCTCCAGATAATTCAGGAATTTTATAAATCAATTGTTTTACATTTTCAGAAATAAATTTATTATTTTCCAGTATCTTTTTTATATCATGACTATTTTTCTTGTTTATACAATCAAAAATTTCTTCCTTTATTTCATATTCTAAATTAAGATTATCAAAAATCGAAGAAATAAATCGAGCATGTGACAAAGTAATCATACTTTTTTCATTTATAATATCTAAACTCTTTATTGCAAGATCCACAATTTCAAAATCTAAAAATGTAGATTCTTTCCCAATCAGCTCAATCCCTAGCTGTTCATCTTCATCATATCCCACATATTTTGTCAGATTATATGTATTTTCCTGATAATAAATTTTACTATATTTCAAAGACTGATCCTTAGAAATTTTCTTAGCGACTGACAGTGTGATATCGGGCCTTAAAGCTAACAACTTCCCATTTGGACTCATCACAGTCAAAACATTTCTATCAATAAAATCCTTATTTTCATTATACAAATCATATTCCTCAAAACTAGGAAGTGAAATCCTTTTATACCCATACGAATCATACATTTTACGTATATCCAACAATACTAAATCTTTCCTACTCAAATTTTTTATATAATTCTTCACAATTTACCTCACTTTCCACACGCATTATTTTATCCTGTTATATAATTATCTTACCATATAATCACAAAAAAAGGAAGTTTTTAAACTCCCTTTATACTCAAAATCGTTATTTAATGTCATCATCTAATTCTATAATTTTTAATATTTTAGAATTTTTACTTTCAAAATAAAATTTTCTATTTCCTAAAGTTTCACATTTAAAATAACCATAAACAACATCAGAAATCGTATCATGTTTCCTTTTAAAATAAGTAAGTTTACCGCAAAGATGATTCCCTTCTAGTTCTTTAAAAATAATAATTTCCTCCCCAGAATCCCAATTATCACCCCAATTATCTCTAGACAACTTACCCCAAGAAACAGTACTTAATATAATAAATAAATACAAAATTTTTTTCATAAATTCTCCTCCTTTAAATAAATTCAATAATTACTAAAATCCTATATTACTATCTTAATATTACAACAATAAAATAATTATTTCCTTATATTTTTATAATTTTAGTATATAATGAGAAAATTAATCATTTTTCTTTTTAAAACTATAAAATAATATTTCAATAATCTAAATATCTATAATACTGCTTAAATTCCTCATCAGCCTCATCCTCCCCAAATAAAAACCATTCTAATTCAGGCTCATATTCTATCAAACTCATTACATGATTTTTTAAAAAATTTATATTTTCCATCTTCAATTTAGTATTAAATATCAAAATCCTGAAACTTTCCATCTTTCAATATTTTAACACTTTTAAATCCAATTTTTCGTATAATTTCCAAACTCTCATCAAAATAAAAATCAATGTTTTTAGTTTCATGTGCATCAGAAGAAATGGTAATTGGAATATTTTTAGCTAAAATTCTTTCAAGTATAAAAGAACTTGGATAAGGTGTCTGAATCCATCCACGTGACATTCCTCCTGTATTAATTTCAACAATTGCTTCAGATTTAGCAATTTCATCTAATACATATTCGACTTTATTTTTATACCATTCAGCACTTTCATCAAAATATTTAAAATCTTTATTAAATTTTTTTACCAAATCCAAATGCCCAATAATATCAGGCTTTTGAGTGTGCACCATTTCTACAATATTATCAAAATATGCTTCAATAAATGCCTTTTCATCTCCATTTGCGTAATTTTTTATTCCGTACTCTAAAATTTCAGGCGTATTATCAACACAGTAATACTCCTCTTTTTCTTTATCCTTTATATAATGAACCGATCCAATTCTAAAATCAAGTCCTAAATTTTCATCAAGTTTTGGATTAAATCCCGAATAGAAATCAGCCTCAATACCAACATAAACTTGAATCCTATCTTCATATTTCTTTTTCAAATTTTTTAATTCTTTCAAATATTCTAATGTACCTTTTTCAGACATACAATATTCCGTATCAAATTTTGTAAAAGAATGACCTGAAAGGCCAACACTTGTAAATCCTTTCTCTATTGCTGTTAGAATATAGTCTTCAACATTGTTTTTACCATCGCAATAAAATGTATGAGCATGAAGATTTGATGGGAAAATTATTTTTTTAGTTTTCATTTTTATCAGCTCCTTGTATTGTGATATTCTGTATTAAGTGACTTAATTATCACTTAAATAAAGTCCATCTATTAATTCATCAAAACTATATGCAATTGTAATAGATTGAAACTCTGCTCTTGTATGAGTATCAAATACTAAACGAATTTTTTTGTCGTATTTTGAAAGTGTTAGCATATTTTCATATCCATCAATATTATTTAATACAAATATAAAAACTGAATGCCACTGATACTGATATTTATCGGAAAAATTAAATTTTTCAATAAAGAAAATATTACCCCTCCAATTTTTACAACATGTTCCAAATTTAAAATATAAAATATCATATTCTTCAAAAAGAAAACGATATTTCACTATTTCACATTCTTTAAAAAATTCATCATTAAAAATTAAACTTTTTTCAGTTCTTTTTATACTTTTCTCAAAATCTATAATTTCTTTTAAATGATTTTTATTTTCCATATCAAATATCCTTTTTAAACAAATATTTTTTACTTTTCTCCACCCATTTTTTCCTGTTTAACTTTATGATCAACAACATGTCTTTTAGCTAATTCATCTTTCACATCTTGAATAGTAAGCCTTTGTTCAATCATTAAAACCAAAGTGTGATAATATAAATCTGCAATTTCATATTTCAATTCATCATTATCATTATTTTTAGCTCCAATTATAACTTCCGTACATTCTTCTCCAACTTTTTTCAAAATTTTATCAAGCCCTTTTTCAAATAAATAAGTCGTGTAAGATTTTTCATTTGGATTAATTTTTCTATCTTTTATCAATTCATAAAGTTTTTCAGGCGTAAAACTGCTATAATCTTCTGCTTCAAACAACGAGTTAAAAAAGCAGCTCTCAGCACCAGTATGGCAAGCAGGCCCATCTTTTTTTACTTCCACAAGCAAAGCATCCGCATCACAATCATATTTTATCGAAACAACATGCTGATAATTCCCTGAAGTTTCCCCTTTTAACCAAAGTTCTTGTCTACTTCTGCTAAAAAAGCAAGTTTTCTTATCTCTTAAAGTTATTTCAAGACTTTCTTTATTCATATATGCAAGTGTCAGTACTTCTTTTGTATAATAATCCTGTATTATCGCAGGAACAAGCCCTTTTTCATCAAATTTTATTTGCTCTATATTCATTTTTACCTCTTTTCTAAAATTATTTATTTTAATATTTTAATTTTTCTCTCAATAAGTAAATATATTTTAATAAATCTTCCATTTCAAAAACAGAAACTTCATAAATCATTTCTAAGCTAGTTCCCCAATATTCATGAATTAATCTATTTCTCATTCCTTTTATATTTTCCCAATAAGAAAGAATATATCTGTTAAAATATTTTTGTCTAACTTTTGAATTTGCGAAATAGCTTCTCCAATTTTTTCTAATTGTCTTTCAATATACCCGATTCTTCAATGTCATAAGAAAACTGAAGTATATTTCTCTTTCTTTTACACATAAATTACACTCCGTAAAATTTCTTCTTTTATTTCATCTTTATATTTCTGAACTTTTGGATTTTTAAATTTATACTCAAACATACTTTCATCAACTAAATCCACTTTTTTTTGAAAAATTTCTTCAAGTCTTTTGTGTAAATTACAAAAATTTTGATACATTCCCTTTTTAAATTCCATCTTTACAAGAATATTGATATCACTATTAGCAGTATCACTATTTTTAGAAAAACTACCAAAAAGTCCTAATTTTAAAATTGAATATTTTTTCATAATAATTTCCTCTTAGTTCATTTTCAAAATTTTTCTTATTAAAAAATATCAAATTCTCATATCAACACCATTACTCTTCAAATACTTTTTTAACTCCATAATTTCCACTTCCTTAAAATGAAAAATCGAAGCTGCAAGTCCCGCATCAATTCCTGGAATTTTAAATAAATCTCTAAAATGATCCATATTTCCAGCTCCACCTGATGCAACTATTGGAATTGACAATTTTTTTGATAAAATTTCAAGTAATTCTAAGTCAAATCCATTTTTAACTCCGTCTGTGTCAATACTGTTTACAACAACTTCTCCAGCACCATTTTCCTGACCATTTACAAACCATTCTATCGCATCAATTCCAGTATTTTCTCTTCCACCTCTTGCAAAAACTTTAAATTTACCATCAACTCGTTTTACATCAACTGACAAAACTACACATTGATCTCCATATTTTTTCGCAGCTTCTTCAATTAATTTTGGATTTCTTATTGCCCCAGAATTTACGCTCACTTTATCAGCTCCAGCTTTCAAAACTCTATCAAAATCATCCAGCATATTTATTCCACCGCCAACAGTAAGCGGAATAAAAATTTGACTTGCCACTTTTTTCAAAATATCTGTAAACAAGCCTCTTTCCTCAACCGAAGCCGTAATATCATAAAAAACAAGCTCATCAGCTCCAGATTTATTGTAAAATTTAGCAAGCTCAACTGGACTGTCAACTTCTTTTATCCCAGTAAAGTTTACACCTTTCACCACTTTTCCATTTCTCACATCAAGACATGGAATTATTCTTTTTGCAAGCATTCTTATACCTACTTTCTTTGTTAAATTTATTTATTTATTTAGCCTATTATAAATTTTCATACATAACTAAAAAATGTTATTTACTAATTTCTAAAACTTCCTTCAAATCAAGATTTCCCGAATAAATCGCCTTTCCTACAATTGCTCCATAAATATGATTTTTGTTAAGCTCTTTAATCTCATCCAAAAAAGTGATTCCACCTGAAGCAATAATATCTGAATTAACTACTTTCGACAATTTTCTATAAATTTCAAGATTTGTTCCGCTTAACATTCCATCTTTTGAAATATCAGTATAAATTATTGTTTTCACACCTATATTCGATAATTTTTTGCAAAATTCAACTGAGTTCAATTCTACAGTTTCAGTCCATCCTTTAACCGCAACTTTTTCATCTTTCGCATCTACAGAAACTGCAATTTTATCGCCGTATTTTTTTACCATTTCCTTCAAAAATTTTTCATTTTCAACGGCAATCGTTCCTAAAATAACACGGTTTACTCCCAATTCAATATATTTTTTTATTCTTTCTTCATCACGGATTCCACCACCAACTTGAACAAAAAAATCACTTTTTTCAACCAATTCTTTTATGACCTCATAATTTTTTGTATTCCCATCTTTTGCCCCATCCAAATCCACAATATGAAGATTTTTTGAATTATTTTTATTAAAAAAGTCCAAAATTTCAACAGGATTTTTAAAAAATACTTCCACTTGGTTATAATCCCCTTGTCTTAATCTAACTGCCTGTCCGTTATGTAAATCTATCGCTGGAAAAATTTCTATCATTGTTATTTTCTCCTTTTTTAGTTTTTTTCAAATTTTTTTAATTCCTCATCAGTTAAATAATCTTTTAATATCTCAACTTGTTTTTTTGACATCATATTATATATTGTTTTTTTATCATTATCATCGTACCATTTTACTAGTGCTTCTGAAAACTTAGGTTCTTTAAAATTTATCACAAATGGACAATAACCTTTTGATACTAAAAGTCCATTCATCATAAGTTGACCTGCTCTTTTATTTCCATTACCAAAAAATTGAGTTTTTGCTAAATCCATAAATAAATTTATTTCATCATATTTTTCATCACTATTATATTTTTCACTTATATTGAAAAAAATATCATCAAATTCATTAGGATTACTTCCACGATGTTTAGCTCCTGCAATTTTTATAGGCCATATTCTAAAATCGCCTATGTTATCAAAATTATCATTTGAAGCAACATATCTATTAATCATTTTCAAAGTCTGCTTATCAAAAAATAGATCATCTTTTCTTAATAAATCCATTACATAATCCACTCCATTTTGAATACATTTAACAACCAAAACATCTTTTGGTCTAACATTATTAACTGGAAGATTATTTATCGTTGCCGAAGTTTGAGCAAAAGTCATAGTTGAACCTTCACCTTCAGCTAATTTATGAATAAAATTTTCATATTCTAGTCCTAAAATATTCAAAGCTCTATTTTTACTTATTTTATACATAAAATTTACCTCTTTCTTAAAATTAAATTATTTCACCAATTCACCCCAATTTTTCAATAATTTCAATCCAGTATCTCCAGATTTTTCAGGATGAAACTGCATTCCATAAACATTTTTATTTTTTACAATTCCAGGAATTTTTGTTCCATATTCTGAATATGCAATAATATTTTTCATATCCGTTTTTGCAAAATATGAATGTACATAATACACATATTCTTCATTTTCAACATTCACATTTTTCAAAATTTTATCATTTCTAAATTCATCATTTATTTTCAAGTTGTTCCATCCCATATGAGGTATTTTCAAATCAGAATTTTTTGGAATATATTTTTTTATTTCCTCAACAGTTCCATTTATAAGTCTAAGTCCTTCAAATTCACCGTATTCATAACTTTTCTCAAAAAGCATTTGCATTCCAAGGCAAATTCCTAAAAACGGTTTCCCATTCTTCGCTTCATCTATCAAAATATCTTTTAACCCATATTTTTCAAGATTAGAAACAGCATCTCTAAAAGCCCCCACTCCTGGCAAAATTATCCCTTTCGCACTTTTAATCTCTTCAACATCATTAGTCAGTTTTGTATCAAGTCCAACATAATTTAATGAAGATAGCAAAGAGAAAAGATTACCCACTCCATAATCAATAACTGCGATCATAGTTTAAACTTCCTTTCTTTATACTTTTATTTTATTTTTTTTATAAATTTAAATCTTTTTACTTACTTAAATTATATCAAAAAAAATATATTGTTGCAATTAAGAAAAATTTTTTCATAAATAAAAAGGCCCCATTTTTTATGAGACCTTTTTTGCTCCCCTGCCAAGGAACATAATTTTACATTATTTTTTATACAATGTCAACTATTCAAAAAAATTTTAGTTTTTCACAACTTTATATTTCACTTTAACTCTTTTTCCAAAAAATGCCATTCCAATATTTACAATTTCTTTTACTCCACATTCCTTTAATAAAACAGGATATTTTTTATTTTCAATTTGACTCAATGCTTCCTCTGCTCTTTTTTGAATCTCTTCTTCAGTTTTAGAAACTTTAAATTCAAATATATATCCAACATCTCTTTTATTTATTGGATTTAAAGCTAAATCATTTCTTCCATAGCCAGTTTCATTATTTGATAAAACTGTGTACTCATTATCAAGATACAACATCATTCCTAAAATAAAAGTATGATACGGTTTTTCTGTTTTAGAAGTATCGTGATAACTCATTGACACTAAAAATATTTCATTTAAAAGTTCTTCAAATCTGTCAAAATCGAAGTTTTTAAATGCTTTTATCATTTCTCTAAATCTGCTAAAACCTCCTAAATTTTGAACAAACATATCTTTAAAAAATGTTTTAACTTCATAATTTGGTAATTTTAAAGCATATTCATTCATAGCAATTTTTTCTTCAACAGTCAAATACCCTCCAAAAAGTAATAACTGCCAAACTTCTTGTGGATCTTTCAATCTATCCATATTCGATGAAGCCATTACCATTTGCTCTGTTGTCCCATTATTGAATAAATCTTTTAATTCATCAAATAGATCTTTATCAGCATTTTCTATTGCTGAATGAATAAGCCTGTTATCTGATGTATTTATCCAGTAAACATTAATTTCTTTTCGTTTCAAATAATTAAGAATACTCCACGGATTATAAATCTGAATATTGCCAAATTTGTATCCATTATACCATTTTCTAACTTCCTCAATATTTTGATTCAATTCATAATATTTCAATGCTTCTCTCACTTCATTGTCCAACAATCCAAAACTGTTGGAAAACTCATTGTCAAGAACGGTATAAACAGATAAATTGTTGAGTCCAGAAAAAATTCCCTCTTTAGCCACTCTAAGTATTCCAGTCACAACAGCAAACTGTAAATATTCATTATCTTTCAATGTATTTGAATAAAAACTTTTAAAAAATCTTCGTGACTTTTCATAATATCCTTCGTTCCAAGCACTTGTCATTGGAGTGTCATACTCATCTATTAAAATTATAACTTTTTTTCCGTAATATTCATATAAATATCTTGATAAATTCTTTAATGAATTTTCCCAATCTGCATTATCCTTATCTTTAACAATGCTTAAAAAATCTTCCAAATCAAATTCATCCAATTTCTCTTTAATATATTGAAATTGTTTATACAATGATTTTACAAGGTTCTTAATATTAAAAAAACTATCCTCCCAATTTTCTGCCTCGGCATTTCTCAGACTTATAAGAATTACAGGATTTTGTCCTTGATTTTCCATATACTCACTTTTTGAAATATACAAATTATCAAATAATTTTCTATTTTCCTCTGCATTTCTAACATCAAAAAAATACTTTAACATAGACAAATTTAAAGTTTTTCCAAATCTTCTGGGCCTTGTAAAAAGTTTAACTTTTGATAAATCTTCCAACAAATCTTCTATGAACTTTGTTTTATCGACATAATATCCGTTTTCTTGTATAATTTCCTTAAAATCAGAATTTCCAATTGCTAGCCCTTTTTTCTTTTTTTTCATAATTAATCCCTACTTTCCCTTTAATTACTTAAATTATATCAAAAAAAATTTGACATTACAATGAAAATCAATTCTCACTTTTCTTTTTCTTAAAAAAATCTAGAATCGTCTTCTTATGTTCTCAAATAAAGTTAAAGATTCAGATTCTAATTCTTTTTCCATTTTTTCTCCTTGTCTATTGCATAATCTTTTTTACTAGTATTCGTTTTATTTCCCAAATTTCCATATTTTGTCTTTTATATATTTTTCTTCTTTATATCTATCGCTTTTTTTTATATTATTTATAATATCCTCAAAGTATTCGTTCTGTTTTTTTGTTATTTCAAAAAGTTTTCCAAAATAAATTTTCTCATCTTTTTTATTTTCCAATTCAGAATAAAATAATGCTTCATCTTCCCTAAATTTTAACCATTTTTCTTGAAAATTTTCTAAATTGCTATAATAATGTCTAGGATAGCATCCATAACCAATCGTTCCACCATAATTTACATATTCATCTCCCATTAAATCATGTAATTCAGTATACTTATCATTCATTTTTTTATTCTCTGTTTCATATTCTTCTTTTGACTTTCTCAATTGATCAAAAGATAAACTTTTTTTGTTTTTTAATTTTATAGCTAACTCCATTAATTTTTTTATTTTCTTATTATCTTCTTCTCTATAAAATTCATACAAATTCGTATTAAAGCCATATTTTCTTTCTAAATCATCAAGAAAAGAAATATTGTTTTTCCAAACAGCATCCCAACTTTCATTATTTTTTTCTAATAATTCGCTACTTTTTTTAGGAAAATTATCAATTATAATTTTTTTTAAGCCAGACCTTTTTGAATTTTCTTCATACCTATTTTGATATTTAGTAGTCGTATCATTGTTATAAATATCAATTTTTTTTATTTCTTCTAATTTTTCTAGTACATACTTTTTAAAATCATTTTCAGAATTTGTATTTGTAAATGAATTTATTGAACACAACAAAGAAATCAATCCTATAAACATAACTTTTGTGATTTTCATTAAATTAATTCTCCTTCTTTCTTTCTTTTCAACCCCTTCAAATACCCCTTCTTGTCTTCCAAAATCCTCAAACTTTCTCGGGCCTTCTGTATCGTCTTATTATGCACCCAAACATCTAACCTATTATTTTCTAAATAAATCACCGCATAATCCCACTGTTTCGTAAGTGCAGTTGCAAAAAACCAGGCAACTACCATTTTCACATAATACTCTTCAGAATGAATATTCGCTACTATTTCCAAATATTCCTTTTTAAAGTCTTCATCCAAAAAATGCGTCATCAACATTTCTACACCAAACCTACAAGTATAAGTTTTATCTGATTGAGACCATTCCTTTATTTTTTCAATCAATTCTTTTTTATGCTTTTTAAAAATTTTTGGAGAAATTGTATCACAAACTGCCCAATTATCAACAAATGGCAAAAAACTATCAAGCAATTCAATGCAGTTATCAAAATCTTTACTCTCTGAAATAATTGCTCCATGCAACAAATTCTCATCGTAATATTTATGTGGCAACTCCTTCAAAAAATCTTCATATTCATTATTCTTTACCAATTTTTTAGCCAATTTTCTTATTTCAGGAATTCTCACTCCAATAATTGTATCCTCCGATACATTTGGCGTCAATTTACTTAAAAATTTCATGTATTCTTTATCTTGAAGTGAAAATAATTCTTTTTGTATTTCCATTTAAATCTCATCCCTTTAAATTTATTGTTTTCAAATCTTAAAATTTATTTTTAATATATTTTATCACACAAGTACAAAAAAAGAAAGTTTTCACACTTTCTTTATTATAACTTATTTCATTGTTTTTTATCCAAGCAATATCAAAAAACCGAATAAAATATTAATCATAAATACTATAAATAGAATTGAACGATTGATGAATTTTAATATACCAGAACCGTTAAATGTAATTAATAAAAATAAATTAACTACTGCATAAATTGATCCTACTATCGAAACATTTTTAAAAATAACAAAATATTTTGCAGTTTTCAAAAGTACCAACATCGGTGGTAACAAATATCTAAAAGTGTTAAAAAATAAATGTAAAAGAATGACAATAACTTCAAATATTAATATGAAAATTGTAACTCTTTCAGAAAATTTTACTTTTTTTGACTCTAAAAATGTAAGCGAAAATAGACAATATATTCTGATAAAAATCAATATTATTGTTATAAATGCAAATGTAATAGGCATTTCTTTCTCCCTTTTTCATAATTTTAATTTTTTAAATATAGATATATTATAATAGAAAATTGAAAAAAAATCTAGTAATTTTTGGAAATTTCTTAACTCTAAATTATTATTTTTAATTATTAATTGTTTACTAATAGATAAAATATGTTGAATAGTGTTTATATTTTTTATAACAATTATAAAAATTCAAAAAAAGGCAGCCATTATTGGCTACCAAAATAATTTTTAATCATTATAGTTTTATTTTGATTAAAAATTTTATTTTATTCAAATGCTCCTTGTTTTTCAAGAATCATATTTGCTTCTTCAATTATAATATCCGGATTTAATCCGTGTGCCGCAATTCCTTCTCCTAAAGTTTCAGCAGTTGAAATAATACAACCAACACATCCTAAACCATATCTCATTAAAACTTGTGCTATTATTGGATATTTTTCAACAGCATCCATTATATTCATATCTGCAGTTATTTTTTCCATCTTTTTTACACCTCCGTATTATTCTCTAATAATTAGTATATCAAAATATTTTAGAATAGTCAAAACATTTTTGTGGAAATTTTTTATTTTTGAATATTGTTATAGCTGTTTACTAAGTCAGTTTGATCATTAAGATATTTATCAGCTGCTTTGGCAATACTTGCTTTATCGTTACTTCTAACTGCTGCAACAAATTCTGATGAATCTTCTGTCAATTTATGTGCTAATTCTCTAAATTTTTCAAATTCTGCAATATCGACATTATTTCTTGATAAACTTTCAATTTGAATTTTTGAAATTTTTTCTCCGTAAAGAATTTTCACTTCATCACTTACATTTCTCAATCTATCAGCCTCTTTAATTGAATATTTTAAACTATCTTTTTCAAAAGCTAACGATTTAAATTCTTCTATTTTTTCAACATAACTTTCCATATTTTTTCGAATTTTACCATTACCGCTTGGAAGTTTTTCAACATTTTTCTTCTTATTTTCTGATTTCATTTCTTTTCCAGTATATTCTGCTATTGATTTAACTAACGTTTCATAACTTTCCATTCTTTTTTTATAAATCGCTTTATATTTATTATTCAAAGAATCTACAGCTGACAAATTATCTTGTTTATACTTCCCATTTTTATAATAGTCTTCAATTTCACTCAAAATTCTATTTTCCTCAATTAAATTTTGTAATAATGATTGAGCATTTCTATCCAAAACATCCATTTTTGGTGCTGTTTTTAAAACATTTACAATATCTTTAGAATAATCTTCTATAAGTTCTTTAGATTTACCAAGTGGTGCTAATGATAAAATACTCTTATCTCCAGGTTCTTTAAAATTCCCATCAGCTGTTTTTAATTCTGCAGGATTAATTTCTTTAAACATCATATCCCATTCTTCAGAATTTAATTCATCTTTGATATCTATGAATTTTTTTAATTTTCTTTCCTTATCTCCAGCATCATTGTTATTAACAATTTCCACTTCTGGTTTATTAACTGAAGAATCCTTCGCATTATTTTTATCCGATTTATTACCACAACTTACCGCTAATGCTAAAGTCATAAATCCTAACACAAATTTCTTTTTCAACTCCATCTTAGATTTCTCCTTTTAATTTTATTTTTTATTTATCTTTGATTACACATATTATACAATATTTTTTTATTTTTGAATACTATTTTTTAATAATTTTAAAGAAAATTCTTTCTATTTATAGATAACATTCTTTATCCTCATATATAAAAATTCCGCTTGAATTTAAAAGGCCCTACTTATTAAAGCAAGACCTTTTAATTTTTTGCTCCCCTGTCAAGGAACCAAATTTTATATCATTTTCATTACAATATCAATCAAAATTTATTATTTTTTTACATAAACAAATTTTTTCTTGCTTGACATATCTTTATTGAAAACATACTCATTTAAAGTAATATCTTTCAAATTATTTATATTTGTAATTCGATTTTTTACAATATAGTTCAAAGTGAAACCACGCATCTTCTTTGAATTAGTACTAATTTGTTTCAATTTCCCATTCGTATCATTCCAAAATTCAAAATCAATTAAATTATCAGATTTTATCAATTTTGAGTACTCTTTTGACGCAAGATTTAAAATAACATCTTCTTTCTCAAAGTATTCATTTACACTACCTTTCCAAACTTCATAGAGTGATTTATTTTCAAAAATTGAATTTGTCATATCGAGCCGATATTCTTTAATATTAGTATACGGTGTTAAAATCCCATACAAAGCTGATAAAATTACTAAATGTGACTCCAAGTATTCAAAATCTTCAATATCAAATGTATCAATTCCAATCGATTTATACGCAACACCTGTATAACTTGCCAAAGCATTACCACTCTTCTCATTTTCATAATTTTGATAAAATTCTAACAATTTTTCTGCTTTATCTTTTTTCAACTTAAATTTTTTCTCAATTTCCTCTACAGAAAACATTTTAATTCGCTCAATAATTTCATTAGTTATTCTCGGATAAAGAATTTCTGGATAAAAATCGTTCTCCTCAATTGAAATATTTTTCAATTCAACTGGTAACTTATTAATTTTTTTAGTTTTACTCGGTGATATTATAATTTTCATAACTAAAATTCCTATATCAATTCATTTGCATCTTCATCATCAAATTTAAAATCATCATCATGCAAATGAACAACTTCCAAGGCTTTTTCATAATTTGTAGATTTTTTAGAGAAAAAATCATGCTGAGTTGTTTCCACGTTTAATCCATTTAGCACAATTGGATTTACATTTTTTGCTTCAAATTCTTCTTCAAATCCTAAATTCATAAGGGCCTTATTTGCATTGTAACGAATATACTCTTTTACATCTCCTGTAAGTCCAACATCTCCATACACTTCATCAGTATATCTGCTTTCATTTTCATACAATTCATAAAGCAACGTATTCAACTCGCTTCTTATTCCTTCTTTAGTTTCCTCATCAAACGAATTATACAATTCTTGGAACAACAGTCCAACAAATACTCCATGAATCGATTCATCTGCAATAATCTTTTTAATTATATCACAACTTGCAACCATTTCTCCTTGTCCTGCAAGCCAAAGTGGTAAAAAGAACCCGCTATAGAATAAGTAAGTTTCCAAATAAACTGAAGCTGCCAAAGCCATTGCAATATCTCGTCTTGAAGCCTCAGGATTATTCATCTTTTGATAATAGCCATCAATTTTTTTAGCTTTGTATTGTAAATGAGGATTTTCTTGAACCCATTTGAAAGTTTCATTTATCTCTCTAGTCGATGCTACAGTTGTAAATATTGTCGAATAAGATTTCGCATGAATCGACTCCATCATACACATATAAGAAAGCACCGATCTATTTTGCAACGAATCAATATGGTCAATAATTTTAGGCATCCCAGTATGGCTTTGCAACGTATCAAGCATTGTAAGCCCTCCAAGTGCATGTAAATAAGCCAATTTCATTTCAGGTTTCAATGCATTCCAGCTATCAATATCCCTCGAAGGCACATACTCCGTATCAATCCAAAATTGTCTTATATTTTGCTCCCAAAAAGTTTCTACATAATCATTTTCAGGGGTATTCCAGTTTACTGCTTCGTATATTTTCTTTTCCATTTTTTATTTTTCCTTTCTTGATAAGTTTTTTTATCAATTTGCGTTCTCAATTAACCCTCATATTTTATTAATCAATTAGTTTATCACAATTTCAATTTCTATTTGTACCAATCTTTTGGAAAATCCATTTTATATAAAATATCATTTATATCTATAATGTCCTTTAGTTTAAATTCAAGTAACCTTAATAATTCTCGTAATTTTTTCGTTAGACTTTCATATTCTTCTTTTGATAAAAACAATTTAAGTCCCTCGTATATCGTAAATAATTTTTGTTTCTTATTATTTGTTATTCCCATAATATTATTTATATTTACAATATTTTTTGATGAGAAATCATACATTCTTTCATTATGTGCTGCTATGTTTCTAAATAATGAACTTGCACGTAAAAAAGTTTTTATGAAATTATTGTTTAAATTAGGTAAATTTGTGTACTCATTTTTATACAAATTTCTAAAATGGCTTATTATTTTATTTTGTATTCTATGCTCTAAAATCAAATAAAATCTGCTCATTTCTCCAAATGTAAAAAAATTAATTACTATCCAAAATGGTATGTTATCTTTTGTTGTACTATAATGCTTTATTATACTATTGCTTTTATTATTTCTTAAAAAATTTAGTTTCTTTACTAAATGTGAAATAAGATGTATATTTTCATTTCTAACTCCAACATAATAATTATTAAGTTCCAGATAACTTTCTTTATTTGCATAACATTCCGAATAATAATATGCAATTGCTGTTTTAAAAGCTCTTTCCAATTGTGTCAAAACATCAAAAAACAACATTCTCAAACTTTTATCAAAATCATACAATGCTTTCAAATGATTAAAATGAACTCCCAATTTATAAATATCATTTCCATTTAAATCTTTCCCTTTTAAAAAAGGTTCTTTATAAAAATTTATAATGGAATAATAATTATACCTCATTAAACAATAAATTGTTTTATCATCAGTTTTTACCCGTAATTTACCTCCGTTTTCTCCATTTAAAATCTCAACTTGTTCCTTAAAAGTTTTAAATGGCTTATCCATTCCCTTTCCCCCTTTTATCTCAAAAATGCAAAAAAGCCCTATCAAAATTGAAAGAGCTTTTTCTACAGTCTACAACAACGCACAACTAAGTGGGTTATTCTTGTAGTACGATCACTAAAATTATTATACTCTATATTTTGATATTTGTCAAATGTAAAAAACTTTCATTTTGCTAAATAAATTTGGCAACTCTTTTAATAACTTAATTTCAAATTATCAACCTGATTAAATCTAACTACTATTTTCTAATACTTTTACTTTTTATACTTGTTGGTTAGTTGTTTCTTGTTTTTTTTTATATTCGCTTTCTATAACTAACCACCTCCGTTTGTTATTTTATAAAAATTAAAATTTATAACTAATACCTCTTTATACATTTGAAGGTGACTCTCCATTATTTTTAGCTATTTCCATGATTATTTCTTTAAATTCAAAAAATTCATTTCTAGGAAGAAACATCATTTCTATTATTATCTTTTTGACTATAAATCCAATAAAAATTAATAAAACAATAGTTGATATAAATACAAATAATAACATTATCGCAAAAGCACTATTAAAATTTATTTTAAAATTTATTTCTGGTTCTTGTATAAAATTAAAAATAACAAACACAATTGTTGCTAAAGGAGGTATTGTAAAAAACATTTTAAACATACTAAAATTAAAAATTTCTTCTATTTCTTTTATCTCCTCTTCTAATTTATCTTTTTTATATTGTTTTACTTCTTCTCCTATAAGAAATTTAATAAGTTCTTCTTTCTTTTCTATTTCTTTTTTTTGGTTAATATAATAATCTTTATTACCTTTGAATATCAAATAAAGTATTATAAAAAATATTGATGAGATAAATAATTTTTTTACAGGATATAATATATAATTTATATTTTCAGGTGCACTTATGGTGTTTTTATCAAAAGTATAATACTTATCTTCTATTTTAAACATCTCGCCCTTTAAAATATTTCCTTCAACAATCCATTTATTAGCATTGATCCATTTATTAGGATTAATCCATTTACTTTCGTAGCATTTTTTTAATAAATTGAATGAATTATAGTTTTTTTCACACTCTTCTTCATACTTTTTTTCATTAAGTAAAATAAAATTCTTATTCTTTAAATTTATAATTTTACCTTTATTTGCATTTTTACAATCATTTTTAGTACAACCCATTACTTTTATTTTTTCATTTCCTATGTTAACAACAACTTTTTCTTTGAATTCGTTTTCGTCTGCACTTTTTATAATTTTTTCATCAATAATTTTTATAGGTATCTCTTCTTCATCTATAAATATTTTCCCTTTAGTTTCTTCGAAATTCGGTATTTCAGTATCAACAATAAAATCCGTACTTTTAAAATCAATATCTTTATTATTTTTGTTTGAACATTGATAAATAAAAAATAATAAAATTAAAATAAACACTCTTATTATTTGATTTATATTCATCTCTATTGAAGCTATTTTTTCTATTTTAAAAACATTTATTAAATTAGGAATATATATAATTGCAAATATTATAAACAATAATACTCCTATTATAAAAATTATGCTTTCAGTTTCTTGATTATTTTCAATAAAATATAGATTTGATAACTTCAAAATAATATTTCCAAAACTAATCATTATTTGACAAATAAAATAAATTAACCCACCTATAATAGAAAATTCCAAAAAAGATTTCACAAAACTAGGCTTAATGTATAATAATAACATAAATAATGGAAAAAAAATAAATATATAAATAAAGTATTCATCAGGAAAAACGTTTGGTTTAAAAATTTTAATAACAGAAATTAAGATAAATAAACCTATAAAAGATAAAATCCATATTAAGTATTCATGATATAAAAATCCTGAAGACTCAATAGTTGTACTTCTTTCTAATACTTTTCTTTTTTCTTTTAATATTTTTTCAAATTTTAAGCCTTCCCATATAGAATCAAATATTTTATTACTCCTTGTAAATTTTTCTTTTTCTCCTATTTCTTTGTATTTATTTTCATCTACCTTTTTTTCAAACTTTTTTTCTATATCAACACTATCTTTTAACTTTAATAATTCCTTTTCACAATATAATAGTTTATTTTCCGTTATCTCTTCGTTATTAAGTAAATTTTTTAATTCTTCAAATTTATTCGTTAAGTTCTCAATAATAATATCAATTTCAACATTTTGATTATTATCGTTATGCCTCATCTCCAATAACTTATTTTTTTTCTCCTCAATATCTTCTGTACTATTTTTTATTCTGGTTACTTTTTCTTTTAATACATCAATATCTAAAAGTAATTTTTTCTTTTTTACTTCTTTAAATTGTTTTAAATCTTTAATTTTTTTAAAATCTTCAATTATACTTTCACAATTTTCAACTATATTGGTTGAATTTTCTTGATCTCCTTTTATTTTATCTAATTCGAGTTTAATTAATTCCTTCTCCTTTCGAATTCTCTCTAAATCCATTCTTTTTTCGTTGTAAGAAATAATTAAATTTTTTAATCCACTTGTTTTATCAAATAAAATATACAACCATTTTTCAAATTTATTCAATATATCACCTCTTTATACACAACCAAACTTTCAATTATTTATACCGAACAACTCACACACTCCTCAATAGTCGCCTTCCTAGTCCGAGTATAATAAAGCGACTTCAACCCCAATCTATGTGCATAAATATAAAGTCTAGCTAAATCTCTAGTGCTATCTGTACTCTTCGTATACAAAATAGTCGAAATTCCCTGATCTACGTGTCTTTGGATTACAGAAATCAGTTTCAAGATATTTTTTTGATCCATATCGTATGCTGACTTATAGAAGAAGTAGTTGTCGTTTGTCAGGTACGGCATTGGGTAGAAAGTTGTGCTGTCTCCGTATTCTCTTACTTCGATTGTGTCAACTACTGGCATTACTGAGGCTGTCGAGTTCATTATGTAGGATGTTGACTGGTTTGGAGCGATTGCCATTCGATAGGCGTTGTAGACCCCGTGTTTCATTACTTGCTTTTTTAAGTTTGCCCAGTCTTCTTTTGTTGGGATGTAAATTCCTTCAAATAGTGATTTTACTTTTTCTGTTTGAGGTATGTATTCTTTTGTTACATATTTATTGAAGTAGTTTCCGTTGGCGTATTCAGATTTTTCAAAATCTTTGAATGTTTCTCCTCTTTCTTTTGCGATTTCCATTGATCTTTCCAATGAATAAAAATTAACCATCATAAAGAATACATTACAGAAATCAAGTGCTTCTTTGCTTTCATACATAATGAAATTTTTAGCTAAAAATCCATGTAAGTTCATTGCTCCAAGTCCTACAGAATGTAATTCCTCATTTGCTTTTTTAATTGTCGGAACAACATCGATGTTTGTTAAATCTGAAACCATTGTAAGTGAATCAATTGCAGCTTTTGTAGCTTCTTTTATTCTCTTATTTTCCATAACAGTTGCAATATTTAATGAACCTAAATTACATGATATTCCTCTTCTTATCGTATCTTCTTCATAGTAAGCATTAATGTCTGAAACTTCTGATAATTGCATTATTTCAGTACACAAATTTGAGAATTTAACTGATCCAATCTCTTTCAAAGCATGTTCTTTATTTGCATTATCTTTAAAGAACAAATAAGGGTATCCGCTTTCTTTTTGCGTTTGAGAAATTTTTACAAGAAGTTCTCTTGCGTTTATTTTTTTCTTTTTAACATTTGGATTATCAACTAATTTTTCGTACATTTCATTCATATCCATTTCATCCAAGTATTGTCCATATTCTAGAAATACTGTGTGTGGATTAAATGTATAGCAAACTTCATCTTCCATTGCTAACTGCATAAATTTGTCTGGAACGATAACTCCGATTGATAGTGATTTTATTCTAATTTTTTCATCGACATTTATTTTTTTACTATCTAAAAATTCATTAATATCTGAGTGAAATACATTCAAGTAAACTGCCCCAGCTCCAGCTCTTTGTCCCAATTGATTTGCATAAGAAAAAATATCTTCTAAAATTTTCATAATTGGTAAAACTCCAGAGGCCCTACCTTCTACACCTTTTATAGATTCACCTCTTGCTCTAATTTTAGACAAGTTAATCGCAACTCCTCCACCAATCGAAGACAATTTCATAGATGAATCAAAAATATATCCAATTCCACTCAAATTATCTCCCATTTCATCTAGAAAGCAAGAAACAAGTTCTCCAGATCTCTTTTTCCCAGAATTCAAAAAAGTAGGAGTAGCTGGTTGATATTCTTGATTTATTAACATCAAAGCATATTCTTTTGCCTTCTCAAAGTTCCCTTGTGCTAAATACAATGAAACAGCCGAAATTCTATCCTCATATCTCTCTAAAAATTTCTCTCCAGTATCATCCATCAATGCATAACTTTGATAAAATTTGGAAGCACTCATAAATGAAGCGAATCTAAATTTCTTATCATAAACCATTTTAAAAAGCTCTTTAATTTCATCATGACTATACATTTGATAAAAATCGATATAATAGTCATTTTTTATTAAATATCTCATTTTTTCTTCTAAATTGTGAAAAAATACAGTATTTTTATTTACATAATCCACAAAATATGAATAAACAGCTTCTTTATCCTTTTCAAGCTGAAAATCTTCACCTTTTTTAACCATTATTTCATTATTTAAGTATATCCATTTTTTAGCTCTGTTATCAACCATTTTTTACCTATTCTCCTTACTCTCTTAATTTACTTTAAATTTTTGTTACATTCTTGAATTTATACTAATTTTTTTCAACATATTCAATAAAGTGCTCTACTTCAACATGCGTTCCCGATAACTCAAATTTCATACAAACTGGAATTCCATATTTTTCACTCATTTTATCAGCTGCCACTGCAAAAAAAACACCCCAGTTCATATTTCCACTAGAACTTATTGATTTTATATATTTACTATTTTTTTCTAAAAATTCACTCGTTGGAATTGGAGTTTCTCCAATTTTAGTTGTAAATGTTAGTAAATGACCTTCTTCATCCACTTTCATCTCAGAATCAATTTTCACAAATTTCCAGTTAGGTCTCTCTTTTTTCACCTTATTTACAAATCGTTGAACATTTCCAGTTTTTGAATCGTAATATATAACCATAATTTATATCATCTCTTTTCGTGAATAATTTATAATTAATCTAATTCTGCTTCTGCCAAAAGTTCATTCAATTCTTCTACTTTAAATCCCATACTTCTTTTAATTTCAGTTTCACCGTCAACTAAAACAACAGTTGGAACTGTTCTTACTCTATATTTCATAGCCATTTCAGGATTATCAAAAGCATTCACTCTTTCATAGCTAACACCCTTTTTATCTAAAAATTCCGATACCATTGCACACGGATTACAATCATTTTTTTCAAATTTAATTAATTTTTTCATCTAAAACACTTCCTTTTACTAAATCTATTAATTTCAACTAAAAAAACACAATATCTTGTGTTTTCTTCAAAAATCTTTTCTCATATGTAGTATACTTCTATTTTAGAATTTTTTCAATTAGAATTTAATTAAAAAAAAATTAAGCAGTATCTAAAAAAATTTTTTTGTCGATAAAATAAGGAATTTTTGATTAAATATATTTTATATATTTGACATTGTTTTTTTTATATTTTTTAGTAATTATTATTATTTATAGCTGAATTATTAAAATATATTGTTAAATGTATATACACATGACTATTTTTATGATAAAATAATTCTGATAATTTTAATTTATAAAAAGGAGAGATTGCATTATTTATGTTAAAAGAAAAAAAATATATTGAATCATATAATTTGTTACAACAAGATTTAAAAAATCGAATTCTGTTGCTAGACGGAGCAATGGGAACAATGTTACAACAAGAAAATTTGACTGCTGAAGATTTCGGTGGAGAAAAATATGAAGGTTGTAATGATTATCTTGTGTTGCAAAGACCGGAAATTATAAAAAATATACATAAACAATATTTAAAGGCTGGAAGTGATATTATTGAAACTAACACTTTTGGAGCGTTGGATATTGTATTAAAAGATTACGATTTGGAAGATAAAGTTTTTGAAATGAATAAAACTGCGGCTGAAATTGCTAGAAAAGCGATTAATGAGTATAAAGCTGAAAATCCAAATGAAACTAGAAATTTATATGTGGCTGGAGCTTTAGGGCCTTCGAATAAATCGATTAGTGTTACAGGTGGAGTTACTTTTGAGGAATTGATACATTCTTATTATACTGCAGTTTCAGGGCTTTTAGCTGGAGGTGTTGATTTAATTCTATTTGAAACAATACAAGATACTAGAAACTTGAAAGCTGCATATTTAGGGTTGGAAAAGGCAATGGATGAAAATTATTATGTTCCATTGATGTTATCGTTTACGATTGAAAGTACTGGAACTACTCTTGCTGGGCAAACGGCAGATGCATTCTATTATGCTGTTCATCATATGAATCCACTTTCTGTAGGATTGAACTGTGCAACTGGACCTGAATTTATGACACAATTTTTGAAAAAATTAAATGAAGTGTCAAATACATATATTTCTGTATATCCTAATGCTGGACTTCCAAACGAAGAAGGTCAATACGAAGAAACTCCAAGCACATTGGCAGCTAAAATAGAACCTTTCTTCCAAAATAAATTTTTAAATATTGTTGGAGGTTGTTGTGGAACTACTCCTGCGTTTATAAAAGCGATTAAAGATAAAAGTATTGGGTATGATCCTAGAGTTATTGATGAAAATAAAAATGAAAATTCTGTTACAGGGTTGATTACTTTGGAAGTACCAAAAGATAGACCAATTTATGTTGGAGAAAGAACAAATGTTATTGGTTCTCGTATTTTCAAAAATTTAATTGCTAATGAAAAATTTGATGAAGCAACAGAAGTTGCTAGATTGCAAATTAAAGGAGATGCAGATGTAATTGATGTTTGTCTTGCAAATCCTGATAGAGATGAAATTAGCGATATGAAAAATTTCTTGGAAAAAGTTTCAAAATTTGCAAAAGTACCTATAATGTTGGATTCTACGGATATTAACGTAATTCGTGAAGGGCTTACTTATCTTCAAGGGAAAGGAATTATAAATTCAATCAATTTAGAAGACGGAGAAAAGAAATTTGAAAAAATGGCAAAATTAATTAAAGATTTTGGAGCAGCTGTCGTTGTTGGATTGATTGATGAGGAAGGAATGGCTGTTTCGCTTGAGAAAAAAATTAAAGTTGCTAGAAGAAGTTATGAGTTATTAACTAAGAAATATGGAATTGATGAGAGAGATATCATATTTGATACGCTTGTATTCCCAGTTGCGACAGGTGATCAAAAATATATTGGATCTGCTACTGCTACGACTGAAGCGATTAGAGAGATAAAAAAAGAAATGCCAAATGTAAAAACTATTTTAGGAGTAAGTAATATTTCGTTTGGACTTCCGATTGCAGGTCGTGAAGTGTTGAATACTTATTACATGAACAAGGCTTATGAAGCTGGACTTGATTTTGCGATTGTTAATACTGAAAAAATTATTCCAATGGATGAAATTTCTGATAAAGAAAAAAAATTATCGGAAGAATTGCTATTTAATACGAATGATGACACAGTTGCTAATTTTGTAGCTTTTTATCGTGAGAAAAAAGGTTCTGTTAAAAAGAAATTAGATGATGATAAAATGACACCTGAAGAAAAAGTTGCAAATCTTGTTGTTGAAGGAAGTAAAAAGGATTTGAATGCTTTATTGGATATATTGTTACAAAAATATTCCCCATTAGAGATAATTAACGGGCCTTTGATGACTGGAATGGATGAAGTTGGAAAATTATTTAATAATAACGACTTGATTGTTGCTGAAGTATTACAAAGTGCTGAAGTTATGAAGGCTTCTGTTTCGTATTTGGAGCAATTTATGGAAAAAACAGAGTCTTCAAGTAAAGGTAAAGTTATAATGGCAACTGTTAAAGGTGACGTTCATGATATTGGGAAAAACCTTGTTGGAATTATCATCGGAAATAACGGATATGACGTACTTGATTTGGGAATTAATACACCTGCTGAAAAAATTAGAGAAGCTGTAATCAATGAGAAAGCTGACTTTTTAGGACTTTCAGGATTATTAGTAAAATCTGCGTCTGAAATGGTAAATACTGTAGCTGTTTTAAGAGAAGCTGGAATTGATATCCCTATATTTGTTGGTGGTGCTGCACTTACTGAAAAATTCACAATTAATAAAATTGAGCCATCATACAAAAATAACATTGTTATTTACTCAAAAGATGCGATGACGGCTCTATCAGATTTGAATAAAATGATTGTTCTTGAAAAATTTGAAGAGTTTAAGGAATATTTGCAAAAGAGAAGGGATTTATTGTTGATTAAAGACGAAAAAGCGTTGGAGAATTTGAAAGTGAAACCTACAGTTAGTGATATTAAAGATAAAGACGGAACTTTTGATTTTTCTAAAGTAAAATTACCTGAATATAATTTTGAGAAAATTTATAAGCCGACTACTTTGAATAAGCAAATTATTACAAACATTAAGGCTAAAGATGTTTTTAAATATATTAATTTACAAATGTTAATTGGAAAGCATTTGGGAATGAAGTGGATTGTAACTGATATGCTTGAAAAACAGGATCCTAGAGCAGTTAAATTGTATAATGAAATTGTGGATATTATTAATCATGGTGATGATTATTTTGATATTAAAGCAATTTATAAATTCTTTCCTAGTAGAAAGTCTAAAGATGGGAAAATTGAAATTCTTTCAGATGATTTATCAACAGTTTTAGAAACTTTTGATTTCCCAAGACAAAAATGGGGACAATATTTATCATTGAATGATTATGTTTCTCCTGAAGGAATTGATTATATTGGATTCTTTGTGGCAACTGCTGGAGAAAAATCAAGAATCGTTTCAAACGAAATGAAAGAAAAAGGTGAATTTTATAGAGGGCATATTGTAAACTCTATCGGTCTTGAATTAGCTGAAGCTACTTCTGAATATGTGCATCAATTAATGAGAAAAGAAGTTGGAATTATTGATAAAGATATAAATATAGAAGATATTTTGAAAGCACAATATCAAGGAAATCGTTATTCATTTGGATATCCAGCTTGTCCAAATTTAGAAGATCAAGATAAATTATTCAGATTATTGAAACCAGAAAGATTTGGAATTAGACTAACTGAGGAACATATGATGTATCCAGAAGCTACGGTTAGTGCAATTGTTTTCTCACAACCATTCTGTAAATACTTTAACATGTAAATATATTATAAAAAGAGGCTTTCGGGCCTCTTCTTTTATTTTCATATGTTAATTTTTTATAATATCAACTTCAATATCTTCTATACAATATTTTTCAATATGAATTTATTTTTTAACAATAAATAATTTACCATCACCGCTATACTCAACAATAAAAAGTTCACTTAAATCAGTAATGTTATATTTTGCCAATTCTTCCTTCAACCAATCATCATCTTTTCCAATATGTTTCAAGTTATCCTCTTGTATATTCCCTTCAGAAACTAATAAATTTGAATAACCGTCTTCACCTTTTTTTATAACGATAAGTTGTCCATTTGATTCCATAAAAGCTTCTTCTATATCTGATATTTGCATAACACCTTTTGTTCTCAACTTTGTGTAAAAATCAGGAATTGAAAGTGTCGCTTGTGCAAAATTTTCTGTTAGCATTTTTCCATCTCTTATTAAGTATACAACTTGTCCATCTATCATTTTTTTTACGCTCTTATTTGTATTTTTTAGAAAATCAGTTACTGTCATTAAAAGTCCCCATATCAAAAGAACTATTAAAAATTGAATTATTGATATATTTGGACTATAAATTACACCACCAATAATTCCCCCAAGGACATAATTACCTATTTGATCTTCTGTTGATGTTGGTGCCAGTTGGCTGCGTCCATTTAAATTCATAAACAAAACTAATGCAATAAATCCAATTGTAAGTTTTATTGCAACAAGAATTATAAAATCCAAAATTACATCATCTTCCTTTCTTTTATATTTTTTCAGCTTAAATGCTATTATTCTTTAATTGTTTTAACTTCATCCACATAAGGAACTGTCATTTGTTCAACTAATATATTGTTTCCTACCCAGTGAATTTGATAAAATTTATCTTTTATTTTATAAACAGTATCTTCTGTTATTTCAGGCGTATTTATAAAAATATCATTTTCATTAACTTTAAATTTTTCAGATAATTTTTTAATTACACTCGCTGAATTTTTATAAACTTTTTCTTCATTATTTTTCGCTCTATAATTATCATAATGATATAATGCAAATAAGAAAATAAACATCAATCCAAGCAAACTAAGCTGTTTATCTCTAAGTGAAATGCTTCCTTTAAACCATTTCCAAAATGCAAATAATATAAACGCTATTACTAAAATAATTACAACAAGAAAAAATTTATCCGTTACAAATTTTTGGTTTTCTAAATAATTAAAATTATAAAATTCCATATTTTAGTACTCATCTCCTTTCTAAATCATTTTCTTTATCGAAAATTTGTTAACTTTCGTAATTATACAATAGAAAGAAATTTTTTTCAAACATTTTTTCAATATTTTTAGACTTTAAACAACAATCTCAAAAGCCCTAAAATTAATAAGTGCACAGGATAAAATGAATAATTTAAAATTTTATTTTGTTTTCCTCTTTCTCCGTTATAGGTAAGTGTCAATCCAAATCCTAACAAAGCCCAAGGCGTTTTTATAAGTGAAAGATATCCTCCAATAATCGCAAATATAGGATTATTATAAAAAATATAGAAAAAATATCCTATCAAAATTCCGTGCCATTCATAGTCTAATCCCAAAATCATTGATAGCAGACAAGTTCCTAAAACAATTACTATCGAAATTGGATACCAAAATATTTTTGTAGGTCTTCTTAATTCATCAATAATCCAAATCATAACTAATGTTAAAGCCAATGTAAACATCACATTATTTGAATATGGTTGAAAAATAACTGCTGATTGACATAAATCAAATGGAATTTCAGAAATAATCCCAAAAATAATTAAATATAAAAGATATCTTAATCTATTTCTAGTTTTAAAAAATCCTTCCACAAGAAAAAACATAAAAAGTGGAAACGCAATTCTTCCAAAAATATCAAATAAATCACTTAAAAAATCCAAAAATCCTTTTCCCGTTAGCATAGGATAAATTAGAGCTTTATTTACATGATCAACTAACATTGATAAAAAAGCAATATACTTCAATTGAGCTCCAGAAAAAATTTTAATATTATTAAATTTATCATCTTTTCCAAAATTTGAATTCATTTTCATAAACCTACCTCCTTAAAATTTATAAATAAAATAAATTTTATAAAGTATTTATACACTCGCCATTAAAACTACTTTTAAACTATTCTTTTTAGCATCAAACTCTGGATTAATAATAACTCCCCAAATTAATGTTGCATTCTGATCCTTTACATATGACAAAATATTACTTATAATATTTTTTATCACAACTAACGAAATATCATTACCACCCGTTATATTTAAAAGTATTTTCTTTGAATCCTCCAATTGCCCTTCAAATAAATTATTTTGAAGTAATTGCTCAACAATTGAATTTTCTGCATTTTCACCATAACTTTCACCCAATCGAATGACAATATCCTTAGAATTTTCCAAAACAACCTTTATGTCACGCAAATCTAAATTCATAAAACCTACTTTTGTAACAGTGTTTATAATACTTTCTATCCCTTCTTTTATCAAAAAA
Source organism: Leptotrichia sp. oral taxon 221 (assembly GCF_018128245.1). Classification (NCBI taxonomy): domain Bacteria; kingdom Fusobacteriati; phylum Fusobacteriota; class Fusobacteriia; order Fusobacteriales; family Leptotrichiaceae; genus Leptotrichia; species Leptotrichia sp. oral taxon 221. The sequence continues at coordinate 1,009,326 of NZ_CP072378.1, read as the reverse complement.
TTAGCTTCATCATACGCTTCTTGCAACGAAAGTTTTTTATCAATGTGATTATATAGCTTTTCATTAGGAACTATTATCAAACTATTTGTATTTTTTCTAATTTTCTCAACTCCCATACTTGCTATCTTCAACTTCTCAAATCCTTCTGAGTAAAACGGTTTTGCAATAATTGATATCGTAAAAATTTTCATTTTTTTAGCAATTTCAACTATTGCAGGTGCAATTCCACTTCCTGTAGAACCTCCCATACCAGAAATTATAAATAAAATATCCGTTCCTTTAAGCAATTCTTCAAATTGATCATAACATTTCAAGGCAGCTTCTTCAGCTTGAGTCCAAGTACAATTTTTTACACCTGTATCCAAAAATACCTTTCGTTCAGCTTTACAACCATTATGTGCTTCAACGTCCGTATCAATACTTAAATATTCAACATTATTAGCTTCATTTTCTAAAATATAATTCACAAAATTAATTCCCATTCCACCAACGCCAATTGCTTTGATATTTACTTTATTCGAAATATTCTCCATACTTTTGCTGTATTTCTAAAATATTCTTTAGGACAGCTCTCCTTTCTTTAACTTTTAAATCAATTATAAATCGATCTAATCACTAATAGATTTAAATATATTTTATCAAATTTAGACCACTTTTGTAAATACTAATATTCTTTTAAATTCCATAAAATTTAAACAAATTAAATACTTTTTTGAAAATTTAAAAACAGTATATTTCTGTATCAAAAAAGATATGTCTTTATCTTATAAAAACATATCTTTCTTTATTTAAGTATTACCTAGTTAAACTCTATTTTAACGCTGCTAATCCAGCTAAGTTAATAAAATTCCAAGGTTTATTATAATGTGGTTGGAAGAAAAAGTCTACAAATGCCAAATCATCAATAGTCATATGATTTTGAATACACACTGATAATGTATTAATTGATTGTGTTAAATCAACTTTTGAATTCAATTGTGCACCCAATACAATTCTCGTATATTTATCAAAAACAACTTTTAAAGTTACTTTTTCATAAGTTGGCATAAACTCAGGTCTGTAATTATCAGTCACAATAACAGTTTCAATTTCAAGATCCAAACTTCTAGCCAACGCTTCTGTTATTCCAGTAGCCGCCATATTATTTTCATAAATTTTAATTCCAGAAGTTCCTTGAGTTCCTAGTGATTTAGCCTTATTTTCAACTAAATTCAATCCTGCCAAAGTTCCCATTCTAACTGCATTTGTCGCAAGTGGAATATATCTTTCCATATTCAAAGGATTATAAAATACCGAACAGCAATCTCCAGCCGCCATTACATCTTTATCACTCGTTCTCATATATTCATCAACTTTAATTGCACCATTTGGCAACATTTCCAATTGACCTTTAAATAAAGCTGTATTTGGCACGAATCCAATACACATAATTACCATATCTGTCTCGTACTCATTTTTATTTGTAACAATTTTTGATACTTTCCCATTTGCACCTTCAATTTTAACAACTTTTTCTCCAGTCGCAAGAACAATTCCTTTTTCTCTAAATGATTCTTCCGCAACATCAGTAAATTCCTTATCAAAATATTTACTCAAAATTCTATCTTCAGCATCTACTAAAATTACTTCTTTCCCATTATCTCTAAACGCTTCAACTAATTCTACTCCTATATATCCTGCTCCAACAACAACAACCCTTTTAACAGATTTACTTCTTTCAATAATCTCATTAGCATGATTATAATTTTTACATAACAACACATTTTCCAAATCAATTCCTTCAATATTTCTAGGAATAATAGGCCATGACCCAGATGTTATAATCAATTTATCAAATGTCTCATCAAAAACTTCTCCAGTTTCTAAATTCTCAACTGTTAATTTTTTCCCTTTTATATCCACATTTTTCACATCATGTTTCATTTTAGTATTTACACCTAATGATTTTAATTTCTCAGGTGACGAATAAAACAATCCTTTAGGATCACTAACAACTCCACCTACATATAATGCAATTCCACAAGATAAAAATGAAATATTATCATTTCTCTCAAAAACTGTTACCTCAGCATCAGGATTTAATGCTCTTAAATTTTTAATTGCAGCCGTTCCAGCATGCGTACATCCAATTACTACTACTTTCATGAAAACCTCTCCTACTAAGTTATTTTTTTCTTTTGATTAAATACTTTTGATTAAATAAAATATAACTAATTTATATTATAATAATCTGTATAATTAAGATTAACTAAATATCGGAAAATGATTGTTACTATTTATAGCCATTATTAATCATAATAGTATTAAAATAATAACAACCATATTTTCCCAATAAAATTATTCATATCTATCTAATATCGAAATTTTTAAATTATAATATTCATAATAGTAAAATACTATTTAATTTATAATCTTTACAATATTAAATTACTTCCATGTATATTATACCTATAAAATACAAAAAAGAAAAGTTAAAATTTTTAGTCATTTTCAATATTTTCCATAAGTTTTATTAATGTTTCAGAATTAGCTTTTGGATGATTTATTTCTCTTTTCCAAAATTTACTTCCTCTAACCCCGTGAAATAAGCCTTGCGTATGCATCAAAAACAAATGTGGTCTAATTCCTTTCTCTTCTAATTTTTTGCTATACTCAATTATTTTTTCAATAATTTCTTTACGAGAAATATTTATATCATTACCATAATATTTGCCAAACTTAGTTAAAATCATCGGATTATCATAAATCTCTCTTCCAAGCATAACCGAATCCACATGTTTCAAATGTTCATCAATTTGTTCAATAGTTTTTATTCCACCATTAATCTCTATATGTAAATTAGGTTTTTCCTTCTTTAATCTATAAACTTCCTCATGTCTCAATGGTGGAATCTCACGATTTTGTTTTGGATCTAATCCCGCTAAAATCGCTATTCTAGAATGGACAATAAATTTATTAACTCCTGCTTTTTCTGTTACATTTACAAAATTAAGCATATCTTCATACTTATCAATTATTGTTCTTTCAAAACTATCAGGCAATACTTTTTCCCCGTCAATTCCAATCCTGTGCTTTATCGAAATTGGTTTTTTTGTAGCTTTTTTAATCGCAGTAACAATATCTCCAACCAATTCAGGAAATGCCATCAAATAAGCTCCCATCATATTTCCAGAAACTCTATCAGAAGGACAACCCACATTTAAATTAATTTCATCATAATTATAATCTTCTGCTCTTTTTACAGCTTCAAAAGCTTCCTCAGGATTAGTAGCTGCTATCTGCAATACAATTGGATGTTGAATATCTTCAAATCCCAACAAATATTCTAAATCTCCATTAATAATTGCTTGTGCAGTAATCATCTCTGTATAAAGTTGAACGTCTTTATTTATCATTCTTACAAAATTCCTAAAATGCCTATCCGTTTTATCCACCATTGGTGCAACACTTATAACATTTTTCAAACTTATCACTCCATATTTATATTTTATTTTTTATAATATTTCATAGCCTCTGGCAAATATTTTTTCAATGCTTCAATCCGTTTTTCTGTATTAGGATGTGTCGATAAAATTTCAACTGATCTTCCACCTTTTTCAGCATCCAACATTCTTTCTTCAGCTTTTATCGCATCTTCAGGATTATACCCCGCCATAGCCATAAAAATCATTCCATATTTATCTGCTTCATATTCTTGAGTTCTATTAAATTTCAAAAGCCCAATAGATAATCCATCACTTACAATAGAAGAAATCACATTTCCACCAGTAAACACATCAGTTATAGTTGAAGCAACTCCAGCTGCAAGTCTTCCACTTTCACCTTCAGCATGATGCCCACCAATCACATGACCTATTTCGTGTCCCATTACAAATGCAATTCCAGAATCAGTTTGCAACACTGGCATAATTCCAGTATAAAAAGCTATTTTCCCACCAGGCATCGCAAATGCATTAATTTCATTACTTTTTATCAAGTTAAATTCCCATTGAAGACTATCAACCTTTTTAGATAATCCATTCTCTCTCAAATAAGTTTCAACCGCAGTCGCCATTCTATTTCCAATATTTTTCAATCTTCTTCCATCTGGTGTATTATTGACAACTAATCCTTTATTACTAGCTTCGTTAATAAATTGTCTATATTGACTAACTGACGAATTTACAACACTCTCATCACTTACCAATTTTAATTGTCTTCTCCCAGTTAAAGGTGCTACAGTACAGCTAGAAAGTACCAACATCCCTGCTAAAATTATTAATAATTTTTTAGATTTTTTCATTTATATTTACCTCCAATAAATCTTTAGTATGAATTCTAATTTATATAGGTTGTTATTATAGCATATTTTCTTTAGAATTTTATCAGAAATTTAAAATTATTGTATTATCTCATTTTATATTCATTGCTTCTATTGTTAACTAGTTATTAATTATCAAATAGGATATTTTATGGTATATTTAAAAATTTTTTCCTCTTTAAAGTCCGATAATATTTATATTAATTTATAAAAGTTTATTCTATATTTAGAGTTGCTTTTAGATATTTCAAAATATTTATAAAAAAATTTCTATTTTCTTTAAAATTTTCAATTGTAATATTTTGCTTTTTTTGGTAAAATTGATATGTAAAAAATTAATTTTAAAAGAAAGGATTTGAAATGGAAGATAATAAACATCAATCAGTGAGTTTTGATACGATAGTAAAAATTATTTATAAAAATATCTCTTTTATTATAATTGTTACAGTGATAACAACTGTTTTAGCGGCTTTATTTGCTTTTACTAACAAATCATACAAAACTGAAATAAATCTATATGGTAATGACAAGGTTTTAACTGAGATTGGAGAAGATTCTCAATATTCATTAAATTCTTTTGATTTTTATCTATTTTTAAAAGATCATTCGAAAGTTTTATCTTATGCAAAATTGCCTGAAGAAAAGTATTTAGAAAAGATTTCTAATGATCTTGTGGCTCAATCTGAAAAAGATGACCCAAAAATAAAAGTAAAATTCACTACTAATAATGAAGTTGAAGGTGAAAATTTTGCTAAAGAATATGTTGAATTATCTCAAAAATATCTTTTGAATAAGAAAAATACATTTCTTGATGCTCAATTAAAACTTTTACAGCAACAATATGATTTTTTAAGCAAAAATGTTGATATTAGAACTACTAAAGATGCTTTGAGTGACACATTAGTTTCTAGACTGGCTTATTATAGACTTTTGAAAAATGACAGTACTCCTGTTGTAAAATACATAAATTCCATTACTAAACCAGCTATTAACAAGAAAATTGTTTTAGTGGCAGCAATCTTTTTAGGATTTTTATTAGGTACTTTTATTGCTTTTGTAAAAGAATTTTCAAAAACTTTAGATTGGAAAAATATAAAATCTAAAAATTAATGATATCAATTGATTTGACTTAAAAAAATTCAAATTAAATCTATTAGTAATCAAATTTATTAAGCAACAAAAAATAGGAAGTTTAAATTTTTACTTCCTATTTTTTATTAATATTTATTCTATTTATTATACTCTGCAGCTTTACTTTTCAATAGCTCATCAACATTTACTTCTTTTTTAGTTTCATGTTTTGGTTGTTCAGGAGTTGATGATTTTTCTTCTTTTACTGTTACTGAATGTTTTGGTGCTTCTACTTCTTTAATTTTCAATTCATTTTTATTAGCATCTTTTGATTCATTCGAATTATTTATTTGTTTAAGAGTTTGTTTTGTTAAACTTTCATTTTGAGCTTCTCCACCATTTAAAAATGATTTTACACCTCTTTTTGTAGTTTCAGCAACTTTTCCTCCACTTTCTAATTGAGAAACAATTTCTTTCGCATTCTTATCACCATTTTTAGCAGCTATTTTGTACCATTTTAATGCTTCTGACATATTTTTTTCTTTATGATAAGTTGCTGCTATTGCACCTGCAAGACCTTTATTTCCTGAATTATAAGATTTTATTAAATATGGTCTAGATTCTTCTTGTTTTCCATTATCGTATAAAATTGCTCCAATTTCAACATCTGTACCTTTTACTCCACGGTTACTTGCTTTTTTCAACCATTTTATTGCTTCTGGATAGTTTTTCATTTCTTTATTTAACATAGCTATTCTTACATCAGCATCCTTAATTCCTTTATTATATGCTTTTTCAAATTCAGCTTTTGCTTGACTATATTTTTTAGCTCTTACTAATTCAACTCCTCTGTTAAACTCTTCAGCACCAGGTCTCATTCTCAATTGTCTCACTTGTACTTGTTGTCTTCCACCTCTTGCAACAGTAGTAACATTTTTAGGCAATCTAGCCATTAATTTATTAGCTTCTGCAGTATTTCCTTCTTGTTTCAAGATCACTGCTAAATTATAGATTGCTTCTGGATAATTTCTGTCTACTCCCATTTGTAAGAATTTTTTTACTTTTTCATTATCTTTTAAATTGAAGTATAATTGTGACAATGACATAATTGCTTCTTTATCTCCAGCTTCAGCTTTTGTGATTGCCTCTGATACTTTTACTGGATCAATTTGATTGTCTATCAATTTTTGTTGCTCTTCAGGAGTCAAGTTTTTAATATCAGGATTTCCTCCATTTGCTTGTTGTGCTCCTAAATTAAATATATCTGTATTGATATCTTTGTTTTCAACTTGTTGTTGCGTTTGTTTTTTGTCAGCTTTCTTATCTTTTTTCTTAAAGCATGAAACTGACATCATACCTATCGCTAAAATTACTGTTAATAATATTAACTTTTTTTTCATTCCTCATCACCTATTTATTTTTAATTTTGATTTTTAAATATTTTAACATAATTTGATATTTTTTGCCTTATTTTTAGTATTAAATATAATTAGAATGACCCTAGTTGAGCAGCATCTAATAATTTATACATAAAATCAGATTTCGCACTTGTTGTTGGTTCATCATCAAAATTTATAGTAAATAATCCATCTTTGTTTTCCCATAATCTATCAAAATATGTGTAAATTTCTTTTGTTAATTTAGAGTTCTCATTTGTCTCTACTCGAAGATTCGCATCCATAATGTATCCTCTTATATTTTTTCTAATCATATTTGCAGAACCAGTAGTTACTATAACACTACCGTCTGTTTTCTTCATTAATATAACTTTTGTGTGATATTGTTCGTTATTTGTAAAATACCATTTTACTTCTATTTTTCCTTTAGTTTTTTTCTTCAATTTTTTAGAAACTGGTTTATTTGGCAATCCATTTGTACTCATACCAAACGCATCTCTACTTCTATCAAAAATTATTCTAACTTTTACTCCTCTATTTGCTGCTTTTATCAATTCATCAATAACAGGTTTATCTGCTAAGAAATACATTCCCATTAGCACTTCATCTCCAGCTTTTAAACTTTTCAAATCAGCATCAAGAGTTTTTCCTATTGCACCTTCTGTCACATATTGAATTTTATAATTATTTTCTCTATCTTCATCTGTTTTCTCTATTGGATCATTTTTAATATTTGAATCTATATTTTTTTCAACTAATTTTGTTTTCTTCTCTTCAATTCTTCTCACTTCAGGATCTTCATTTACTAAAGGAATATTTCTTTTAACTTCTACTTTCTCAAGCTCTTTTTTTATACCTTCCATCGTATTGTCATTTGTTTTTTCCTTCGATTTTAAAATCTTTTCATTTGGTGTATTAAGAGATCCAGTAGAACTATTCTCTGAAATATTAATTTCAGAATTTGAAAAATTAGCTACCATTTGCAAATCACTTAAAATATCTTTCGTAACATCTCCATCTGTATGTAATGCAACATTTTCATGAAAATAACTTGGATCATGAATATTAGCACTTGCTATAACTGCATCATTTTCATTTAAAAACACTTTTCTATGATCTGCTTTTACATTTAATGCCCTAAACATTGTTCTCAATGTTAATTTTGGCCACATTGGTCCATAAAAATTAGGAATCCAACCTTTATTTTGAGGATTTCCAAATGGCTTAATCACTGATCTCCATATTGGCGAATACCAAGGAAATGTGTCCTTCAATTTATAAATATCAACTGTTATAACATCTATCCCTTCATTTTTCATAGCTGTAATAAATGGATACTCAAATGCTCCATACAAGTCATTATTTTCATCTGAAAGTACATAAATCTTTAAATTTGGATTTTCTCTCTTTTTCTTAATAACTCTTGCAGTGTATTCTTTTGCAAATTCAGGGAATAACTCTGTATTCTTATTATAAATATCATTAAATAAAAACATCTCAACTATCAAATAATCCTTTGCATTATCAACAATATCATACGTCGATTGCCAAATATTTCTATCATATTTTATATTTCCGTCTTTATCTAAATATGTCAAATCATAATGAAAATCAACATTTTTAGCATCTCTTAAAGGCCCTTCAAAATTAACTCCTAAAGGTGGCGTCTTAATTGTCGCACACGAACTGAACAAAATTAAAAAGGCTCCCAACAAAATTAATTTTTTATTCATCTAACTTTCTCCTACTATTTTACTAAATTATTTATCCATTTTTTACTTCTTAATCGTCTTAAACAAGGAACAAATTTCACGACTTCGTCACTTACTGAAAATAAATATACAATTGAAATTGGCAATCCTAATTTTAAACCAGCAATATATGTTATAGGAATCGCTACAAGCCAAAGCGGTAACAAATCAGCAAACATTGTCCACAATGTATCTCCTCCAGCCCTTAAAATTCCTACAATAAGTATTGTCCCCATCGATTTACAAATTATTATAAACATTTCAGAAATCAATATTTGTTTTGTTAATGGGTAAATTCCTGGTTTTACATGCATAATATTTAATAAAATTGGACTAAATAAATACACACTTATGCTTATAATTACTGCTAAAACTACCGATGCTTTCAAAAGAGCAATTGCTGTTTTATAGGCTCCTTCTTCATTTCCAGCTCCAATTTCATTCCCAATAATTGCTGATGATGCACTCGAAAGCCCAAATAATAATGTAAATATCAAGTTACTTATTGATTTTACGATTTCAACTGCGGCAGCAGGTTCTGTTCCCATTCTTCCATAAATTACCACATATATACTAACTCCTGAAACCCACATTATTTCATGCCCAAACACTGGAAGCGAAACTTTTAAAATTCTCACAAAAAATTCCCACGTAAATCCAAACATTTCTTTAAATGTAGCTGCTAATGGCAATTTCAATTTATAAACTATATAAATTATGTATAAAGTTGATATAAATCTTGATAAAACCGTTGCTACAGCCGCTCCCACAACTCCCAATGCTGGAAATCCAAAATTTCCAAAAATCAGTAATGAATTAAAAACAAAATTTATTACTAATCCTATCAAACTTGAATAAAACGGATATTTTGTCTGACCAATTGCACGTAATTGCATATTAAAAGCAAATCCAATCCCTATTAACGGATATGTCCAAGCAACAACCTTTAAATATTTTGCTCCAGTTTCAATAACTTTTGTATCATTTGTGAAAACACTAATTACTTCTCGATTAAAAAACAGCCCTAATATTAAAAACAACAACGAAAAAACAAATCCAATCGATAAAGTTATTCCCAAACATTTTTTCAAATTTTTATAATCTTTATTACCAAAAAATTGTGCAGCAAATATTCCACCTCCACTATTTAAACCAAACAGTGAAACCGCAAATATCATGTATAATTGATTTGCAAAACCTAATCCTGCCACCGCAACTGTTCCTAATCCTAATACAAGATTCTCTTTTCCAACCATGAAAACATCAATAAAACTCACTAAACTGTAAATCATATTTTCGAATGCTACTGGTAACCCAATCGTGACAGCTTTTCTATAAATTTTTTTACTCAAAAAAAACCTCTCCTTCCCATAAATTTTATTATTTCAATCAGTCTAAATCTTCTAACGTCGAATATTCAGAAAAAATTAACAAATGATCCGACACATATTTTTTTATTGTAGCATAATTATTGTTTTTTATAAAGTTATAAACTCCAGAATTCCCAGTAAATTCTTTAGTTTTTTCACGATTTATAAAAAAATTATCGTATGAACTCACTAATTTATCATCTGAAAGTGTTGTCAAATTTTCTTTTGGATCTAAAAGATAGGAAATATTACGCTTTACTGCTAAATTTTTGAATGCTAAATCATCAGCCGAAAGATTAAAATCTCCAGCAATAATTATATCATTTTCTCCTGTCTCCTTAGAAAAATACTCATAAACATTCAAATAATTTGACGCTTCAATCAACCGTTGTTTCTCCTTATCTCCAAAAATCGAATGAGCAATCACAAAGACGAAATCAAAATTTCCACTTTTAAAATATGCACCATAAGGTTCTCGCATAAATTCATTATCATTTTTTTCTTTGTAGAATCCAATCTTTCTCGCTTCTTGAAATTTTTCTTTTCTATAAATAAAAGCATAAAACTCTCTATAATTCTCACTCCCAACAGAATGTTCTGAAATAATATAATCCCATTTTTCTTTCGTCAATTTTTCCAAATACGCCTTTGTTTTCTTAACACCTTTTTCATTCATAACTTCTTCTAATCCAATCAAATCAAAATTAGATAAAATTTTTACGAATGACCGATAATCTTTTTGCTTTTCACCTAATCTTAAAGCATTAAATGATGCTACTAAAATTGTATTTTCATTTTTAGTAATTCCTGTCTCTAAATCTAATTTTTTTTCTTCCTTTTTAGAACAGCAAAATATTCCTAAAATTAAAAATACAGAAACTAACCCTTTTATAATTTTATTTCTCACTTCAATCAACCCCTTGATTTTTATAACCTTTTATTATCTTCTTAACATTTTTGCTGCAAGTTCTACTAGCCTAATTGCCAACTCATGATTATCCCCAAATAAATCATAAGCTCCATCTTCACTCAAAACACCACATTTCAAATCTTGTGGTAAAGTTCCATTATTATAGTCTTCCACATCTTGAAACCAATTTTCACTACTATAATAATCATCAAGCTTTTTATAATCAGAAAAATTTTCTTCTAATTTATCCAACGCTGCATTTACTTCTTCAAAAATATCAGCTGATTTATCCATGATTTTTTCCATTTCCTCAACTCTTTTTATTTTATCTTCTTTTTTCATATTTTCCCTCTTTTAAGAATTATTTAATTTTAATTTTGTATTTTCAAAAAAAGCTACCGTTTTCGATAGCCTTTCACTTTATTATTTTGATTCTAGTTTTTGTTCTTAATTCGCTCTTTCGATGTATTCTCCAGTTCTTGTATCGATTTTGATTTTGTCTCCAATTACTACAAATAAAGGCACTTGTAAACTATATCCATTTGCAATTGTCGCAGGTTTTGTTGCTCTTCCAATTGTATCTCCTTTTAATCCTGGTTCAGTATAAGTAATTTCTCTAATTACCGTATTTGGCAATTCAACTCCAACTGGTCTTCCTTCGTACATCAATACTTGAATAATCATTTCTTCTTCCAAGAAATTTACTGCATCTCCTAAATCTTCTGCTGTTAATGCAATTTGTTCAAAAGTTTCTTGATCCATAAAGTTGTAATCTCCATCAATTTCATATAAAAATTGCATTTGATTTCTATCTAAAATAATATCATCCATCAAATCTGTAGCTAAAACTGTAATTTCTTGAATTTTCCCTGAAATTAATTCTTTAGTTTTGAATTTTACTTCTGCTGCTCTTTGTCTTTTCCCTGATGTTGATTGGTGTCTTTCAGCTTTTAATATCAAGTAAGGGATATTATCCTTTCTATATGTACTTCCTTGTCTTAATTCTGCTGCTGGTTTCATTAAATTTTTCCTCCTAAATTTTTATCTATTTTAATACTTTATTAAATAAGTAGCTGTAACAACTGATCTTAATTTTTTATACATTTGATTTTGTTCATCTTCTTTTATACGTTTAGTATCTTCCACATCTGGTAAAATCTCAAATTGTCCTTGAGTTACATTTTTTACTCCTGCAATTTCGTTATTGTTAACTTTCAACATTTCTATAGCTTTGTATTCTGCATTTTTTGAAGCATCTACTAGCAAATCTTTTTTGTATCTTTCAATACTTGTAATATAATATTCAGGTTTTGTAACCTCTAAATTATTATTTTCTAATTTCAATGTCAATAATTTTTGATAAATTTCATCAATTTTTTCAACATTTTCAGTAGAAATTACAATGCTTTCAGACCCACTATATTTTAAAATTTTATCCCCTGTTTCAGAAAATTCTGGATCTACTTTTAAATTTTCAATACTATAATCTTCTGAACTAATTCCCAAAGTTTTTATCAAATCTAAAGATTTTTTTTCTTTTTCAGAGATATCTTTTCTTAGATCATCTAAAACTACATTTTCTCCTGACAATACTACATTTACTACAGCTTTATCCGCCTTTATTCGCTTTTCCGCCACACCCTTTACAGTTATTTTATTCTCACTTTTATTGGCTTTATCCATTGCATTCGATACAATCGCCGCTGAAATTATTAACCCAAACGATAAAATTGTAGAAATTATTATAAATTGTACTTTTTTCATTGGTTATCACAACTTCCTTTATTTGAATGATAAAAGAAAATAACAAATATAAATTTGCTAAAATCCTTTTAAATTATAATTTATTTTAGTGAAATTGTCAATTGTTATCCACAAATTTTTTAATAAAATTCAAGAAAAATATTTAATTATTGTATTAACCTAATCATTGATATTTAAAATATACTTTTTCTCTTTAGGAAGCATAACTTCTGAAAAAGTTCCATTTTGAATGCTGTTTCTCATCTCAATAACTTTATCAGTTATATCCGTTATATTTACAATCCAGTCATTTATATATTTTTTTACTGTTTTTCCCTTTATACCTAGCTGTATCGCTCTTCTTCCTATTGGATTGCCGTAAATATCCCTATCCGGATCCCATTGACATCTTACTTCTGAATTTTCTAGTTTTTCTTTCCATTCTTCCTTAGATAAATCAGAAACTTCCCTAAAAGATGAAAGTACAGAATTTCTCACTATTTCATCAAATCCTTCCCTTTTTAGGTCAATTGCCAATATTCTTTCCTGTCCTTGCTTACTGGCCCAGCCACTTCTGTACATCATCCACAAAAATGATGGCTTTATCCAGGTCATTCTTGTAAGACTGAATTTACTTCCAAACTTTCCTAATTTTAAAGCCTCGTCTGCTATTTCATTATTATATGCCTGATAAACTCTTATTGTTTTATCATCAAATACAGCATAAATATTTCTTTCCTCTTCTTTTTTCATAATTAATCCTTTCATTCAACATCCTTATTTGTAAAGTCACATCTGTTCAGCTGTTCCATTGCATGTTCTCTTATAGTCTCTTCTTCACTCTGTAACAACAATTCCAATTTTTCTTTCGCCTTAGGAGTATTTATATCTCCTAAAGCAAAACAGCATTTTCTGACTAGTGCAAAATTATCATCCCAACGGTATTTTTCAAAATTTGAAGTTGCTAATTCATAAATGCAATCTATCGTAGAAGGTAATTCTAGTTGCTGGAGATAAAACACTATATCTTCGTGTTTTCCATGCCATTCTTCTTTTGTTAATTTGCATAAAATATCAACAAATTTTTCACTGTATAATTTGAACATGTAAATTGCTAAAATTAAAATATATACGCTGTCTCCATTTTTTTCATTATATGCTTTTTCCAACTCTGTTTTTATATACTCTATTCTTACATCATCATTTTTTAAAAATTCCTTTTGTAATTGTTGAAAACTTATTTGTTTTTTATATTTTTTCGACATCAAATTTTCCAATTTTTCAAGATTATTTTTTTCCATTTTTTATTATTTCCTTTCTAAAATTGATTTCTTTTATATTTTTATTAAATATTTCCAGTCCTTTTCCATCACCTAATGTTCTAGTTATTTGTTTTCCTTCTTCTTTAAAAAGTACTTTTTATACAGTTCATTGTATTCTTTTGTTGATAATTTTTCCGTTTTTCTCCTTTTTCATTACATATTTTTTAATTTATTTCAATAAATTTGTCTAACATCTTATCTATTTGCTCTACGTTTTGCTGCAAAGTGGTATTTTCATTATCATAATAAAATAGAATTATTTTTTCATCACTCACTCTATAAACTTCAAAGCAAATATTTTTATAAGGTGCAAAAATAGGTTCTGCAATTATTAGTGAAGCTAAATATTTTTCTTTTTCTAAAATTAAATAATATTCATTTTTATTATTTTTAACGATATCTATTACTATATTTTTTAATTGAAATTCTTTTATTTTCTTTTTCAATATATCGTCAATTTTATTTTTTAAATTTATAATTTCTGACATTTTATTTTTCTCTCTTTATTTCAATATTATAAACTTTTGGCATCTCTTTAATTCCCTCTAATCCTTTTTTTATGTTAAGCCTATCACCTAGAGAACCTGGTCCATGAATTATCCCCCAATTCTCCTTTCCTCCTGGTTTAATAATATTTTTATCTATATCAAATTCAACAAAGACTGAACCTTTTTTTGCTGCCTTAAAAGTTTCAGGATCGGATGGATTAATTACATGTGTTATCCCTCCTTCTGAACTCTGAACCCCTCTTGTTTTTAACATTTTTTCCCTTTATTCCTGAAGTAGAATTTGCAGTTACTTCTCCGCCTAAATGCTCTGTTGCACCATATTTTGTGTAATTATTGCTACCCTTACCAAATTTATCTTCGTCACTCAATAACAATGCTGATACATTGAATTTATTTACATCATCAGCTGCATTATTCATTATCGACTGAATTAGTTCCTCATTAGATTTTCCGTTTATGAAGGCTGTACTGTGATATATCTTGTTAGAAACTTTCTTGTGTTAAGCTACCTGTCGTAAAAATATATTTTCGTCTAAAAATTTTCTTTAAAATTTTCAAACATTTCTTCTATTTCAATATCATTATAAATATCTTTATAAGCATTAACAATAATCTCGAGTTCTTTCAAAAAATCTTCTTTTGAAATTCTTTCTACATTCATTTCATCCCTATTATCTCTATATCGTTCAAAATTTAATTCCTTACATTTTAAATTTTTATTTTCAATATCAAAATTTTTCTCTTTGTATAAAAAGCCAACATTTCCAAAACTTTCATATTCTAAATCTTTTGAATAATATTCTATTTTAATATCATTTTCTATTTCTATTCTATATATTTCAGAATATTTTTCTTTTTCTTCAATTTGAAAATAATCAACTCCATTTATTCTAAAAACTCTCTTTTTGTTAAGCATAAATTCTTTTAATCTATCTTTTCCAAGAAGATAAGAAAAAAATTTCTTTTTTATATCAATATCCCAATAATTTATATATTTTGTATAATAGTTAATAAACTCCAAATTATATTTATTTTCTTTCTCGTTATATTTTAATAAGAATTTTCTTGATTTATCTCTTTTAAATAAATTTTCTAAATCAACATTTATTCTAAAATTTTTAAATTTTTCCATATATTCTATATAATTATGCAATTCTTGTTCAACAAAGCTTATTAAGTTAGCATAATCAACGATATTTTCAAAATAGTAAATTAAAAAATAAGAAAAAAGTTCTTCATAACCATAATAAACTCTAATTTCACTATCAGAATTACACTCAGAAATATATAATGCTGTTTCATCGGTTTCATTCCAGCCATTATTAATATACATACCCTGATCTTCAACTATTGTAGTTTTTGTTGAATTATCTTCGTATATATTTGAAACTACATATGGAAAATTTCCTATTTCCTTAATCAATTTTACTAAAAAATCATATTTACTTATTTTTAATATTGAATAACTATCAGTTCTTATTTTTTCGATTTTCATGTCTTTTCCCTTTCTTTTTCCTATTTAATTTCCATGAAAATAGTACCCATCTATTTCTATTCCCCCTGTTGGAGCATCAGATTTTATATTAACTCTTATTTTTTGATTATTAATTTTTATATCCAAAGGGACATTGCGATTTGGATTACTATATGCTCGTTGAACATCATTTGGTGTTATAACATTTTTAACTTCATTAATAACTTGTTTAGTTAAATCTTCCGTTTTGTATATCCTAGTATCGTATACTGTTTTAGGATTTTTTACAAATTCTCTATATTCCACAACACCATTATTCTGTTCTATTGCTTGAGCAGAATTTCTTTTTGGTACTCTATATTTAACGCTCTTAACTCCATTACTTACTTCGTTAGCATCAAATTGTATTTCAGGATGCTCTTTTAAAATATTTTTCATACATTCTATTGTATGGCAACCAAAAATAGGACTATTTTTATATTTATTTCCACACCTTGTTTTAAACCTCTATTTATAAACAACTTTCACTTTTTATGTTCAGACTATTAAATATTTCTATAACTATATTTTAACAAAAAGATTTCTTTTTAACCGTAACAAAAACCTCCAAATATTATATAGTTATTTTACCATATATTATTTAGAGGTTTACGTAAAAATTTTTACACTCTCTATTTTAGTTTATACAAAAGGACACTCTCGTACAAATTTTGTACACACCCTCTCGTACACTCTTTTGGAACACTTTCAAATTGTATTTTAAATTAATCCCAGCAATGGCTTAAATATATTATTCATTTCCACAAATTCTTCATAAGTAATATCTGCCTTGTCATTAAAGATAATGTATATACCCTTTTCAAGCAACAGAACTTCATTCGCTTTCCCTTTGAGTCTTTCTAGAAGCTCTTCCTTAGGTATTTTTATTAGCTTAGTGTAACTCTCTTCATTGAAATACATTACTGGGGATAGTGTAAATAATACATCTCCCAGCATTCCTATGTTACAATTTTTCTCCTTCAGTTTTAAAAATTCAGGATTTATACTTTTTCCATAAGTTCTTGTTTCCGGAGCTCTTCCTTCTTCATAAGCACCATTATAAGCTACATATAAATCAGCAACATAAGGATCAAAAACATTTATCACCTTTGGAAGATCTTCATATATTATTTTTTTATAGTCTATCAACTTGTATGTTGTCTTAAATTCATAATGTAACTTATCCCAACATGCCGATAACATCCTTTCATCTCTCCAATCATATGAACCTTCTATTGAAACTCCTTTAGTTTTAACATTTTTAGCATCATAAAAACATATTAATTCTGTCCCAAAGTCAGGTGTTTCTGGAATTTTACTATCTTTCAATCCTAAAGGAGCTTCCAGCTTCGACAGTCCTTCCATAACTTTTTTATGCCTTTCTTCCATCGTTTCATTTACATCTACTTTTCTGTATATTCTGATAGTTCTTTCTTTATTTTCCATTTCTTTATTTCCTTTCGTAGAATTTATAAAATCAAGATACTGGAATGCCATCTTAATTATATTTTAGATTTTGAATTTACATAAAATTATGAACGCTCTCCCATCTAAAAATTTCCTTTAAAATTTTCAAATATTTATCAAGCCTGTATAACTTCTTATTCATCATTTTCATTTATTCTTTTAAATCTCTATTTAAAAACAACCCTCACTTCTTTCACATAATTAAGTAATTTGACAAATCTAAAAGTGATGTCTTAAAATTTCTCTCATTTCCTGTTATTTCCCAAATTTTATCAAATTGTCTTTTTTCAACAATATTTAATTTTTTTCTCACAAATTCATATTTATTAAAAATTTTATACATTGTTTTTTTAGATTTTCAAAACATTTCTCCCAAGTATCTCCCTTTAAATCCTTCAGTGAAATGTATTCTTTCAAAGTCTTCAATCCCCACAGGAACAGCTTTTGTTCTCATAAAATCACGCCCTCTTTTATTTCTTATAAATTTCAGTATATATTAATTATACCACAACCTGATATTTAAAATAAAGCTATTTTAAACACTTCGATTTCTTTTAAAATCACAAAAATTCAAAAGTAAAATCTTGTTTTATATTGTAAAATCACAACAAATATGTTACTATAAGATGTGAAAATTTAATAAATTGAAAGAGGTGTAAACATTTATGAATTACAGAAGTACTCGAGGTGGAGAGCCACAATCATCGACATTTGCTGCATTACATGGACTTGCTAAAGATGGTGGTCTTTATATACCTGAAAAATTGCCTAATATAAAATTAACTTATAATGAATTGAAAGATTTATCTTATCAAGAATTGTCAGAAAGAATTATCAAATTATTTTTTACAGAATTTACTGATGAAGAAATAAAAAAAGCTGTAAATAGTGCATATAATAGTGAAACTTTTACTGATGAAAGTATTGTTCCAGTTTATAAATTAAATGATAAAGTTAGTTTTGGCGAATTATTTCATGGAAGAACTTTAGCTTTTAAGGATTTAGCTTTATCGCTTTTCCCTTATTTATTGCTTTTAAGTAAAGAAAAACAAAAAGAAGATAAAAAAATCTTGATTTTAGCTGCAACTTCTGGAGATACAGGAAAAGCTGCTTTAGAAGGATTCAAAGACGTTGATGGAATTAATATTGTTGTATTCTATCCAAAAAATGGTGTTAGTCCAATGCAAGAAGAACAAATGAGAAAACAATTGGGAAATAATGTTGATATCGTTGCAATTAATGGTAACTTTGATGATGCTCAAAGTGCTATAAAAGTAATTTTTGGAAGTGAAGAATTTAAAAAATATGCAAATGATCATAATGTTATGTTTTCAAGTGCAAACTCTATCAATATTGGTAGATTATTCCCTCAAGTAATTTACTATATTTCTACTTATGTTAATTTAGTAAATTCTGGTACAATAAAAGAAAATGAAGAATTTAATGTTGTTGTTCCAACTGGAAACTTTGGAAATATTTTAGCTGGATATATTGCTAAAAAATTAGGTATTCCTATTAAAAAATTCATTTCAGCTTCAAATAAAAATAAAGTACTGGCTGATTTCTTCCAAACAGGAACATACAATAAAAATAGAGATTTCTATGCGACTAATTCTCCATCAATGGATATTTTATTATCTTCTAACTTTGAAAGATACTTGTATTATGCGACTGGAGAAAATTCAGAAAGAGTTGCTGAATTAATCAATAATTTATTAACAACTGGTGTGTTAAAAATTTCTGATGAAGAATTAGCTAATATTCAAAAAGAATTTTATGGTGAATTTGCAAACGAAGAAGAAACTGTTGCATCAATAAAAGGAATTTATGAAAAATATCATTACTTAATGGATCCTCATACTTCAGTAGCTTATTCAGTTTATGAAAAATTAGGAAATGACAAATTGAATAAAGATGTTCACACAGTAATTATGTCAACTGCACATCCATTTAAATTCCCTGCTCCTATCGCAAAAGCTTTAGGATTAGATGAAAATTCAGAACCTTATAGCATCTTGGATAAAGTTTCTGAAATAACTGGAGTTGCATTCCCTGCAAAATTAGATGAAGTTAGAAAATCTGAAATTAGATTCTCAACAGTAATTGATAAAGCAGAAATACAAGATTATGTTAAAAAATATATTAAAAATTTAAAATAATGTTTGTAAAATTAAGAATTTTTTGATACAATAACTCGTATGAATTTGAAATTTATCAAACTAATAAGTAAATCATAGTTGTATAATCTTTGCTAATAGTTTGTGTATGCTCTACTCACTCAATAACTCAGACTCATGTAAAGGTTATTCAGCTATAATTTCAGACTCTAATTTATAATTAATGATAAATTTTCTAAATCATATATTATAATGAATCATATCGTAAATAAAAGGCTATGTCATTTTTGAAATAGTCTTTTTAATTTATTGGAATAATAAAAATATTTAATATAGTTTTACCGTAATATGTCATTTTTTTCAAAAATAAAGACTAGACTATTTGTAGAAAAAAAGCTATAATATATGTAAACATAAATTTAGAAATATTTTAAATAAACCCTAATTTTTCCAAAAATATTTCTAAATTTTAAATTATCGTGGTGACTGTCAAATTAAAGAGAAAATTTACAAATTGAAATTTTTTCTTTGTTAAAAGTTATCATGTAACTAAAGAGTTGTCTAAATTTTTTTTAGAAAAACTCTTTTTTTTGTATATCGAAAACATTCAAAAAATAAATAATTAAAAAATTCAGAAAGTTCATTTTAAAACCTTCTGAATTTTTATTTTGGGTATTTAGAATAATTTTATGAATTAGAACCAAACTTCTGTTTGTACTCCAAATTGCACGCCTTTGTTATGTAATTTTCCATCTGAATCAATTCTTATATCTTTTTTGTCTCCAAATCCTTGTCCGTAAGTTACGAAAGCTCTAATTTCAGGTCTTCCCCAGAAATTTTCTGCATCAAGTTTTAAAGTTGGAGCTACTGTTAATTTGAACAATCCACTGTCATAATTTGAATTTCCTTTATTAACTTTTACATAGTCTACTCCTGTTTCATATTGCATAGCAAAGTGTTGTGTAATAGGATTTACAAGTCTCATTCCTGCTGTTAACCATTGTTGTTTTTGATTTTTAACTCCACCAAAGTTTTTGTCATATCTATAACCTAATTCAGGCATAATTTGCCATCTGTCTGAAAGATTTGCTTGACCGTATGTCACTAAGTTTATAGAATAAGCATCTTTTCTAGTATCTCCCCAAGCAGTAGCACTTCCCAGTCCACTTCCTGAACCAAGTCCAACACCACCTTGTAATACTACTTTAGAAGATCCTTTATCTTTCAATCCGTAAAAACCAGGTAAACTATATCTTACAGAACCTTGTGTTCCCCATTCAGTTATATCTTTATCTGTAGAATCTGATTTCATTGTGTGTCCTGCTAGTTCAAAAGCCCATGGACCTACTGAATATCTTGAATGAAGTGTGTATTCAGGATGATCGCTAGGATCGTTTGCAATTAATGCAACATCAGCTGCTCCAGAACCAAGTTTAATATTTTGAATTCCTGCACCTGTTCCTGAATAATTTCTAATATAATAGTCATTTATATGAATATCTTCTCTTGCATAATATCTTTTCCCTGCCCAATAAGTAGCTCCGTCATTTGGAGTTATATCAACATAAAATTGTCTAGTTTTAAATGAATCGTTTTCAGAACCTGGATTTGTTGAACTTCCTGAAGTCCATGTTTTATATTCGTCTCCTGAACCTGATTTTGTTGAAAACATGTAATGAACTGAACCTTTTGCTCCATTTACATCAAATTTTTTAACCAATTCTAATTCAGCGTAAGTATCATCTTCATTACCTAATCTATATTTTTGAGCAAATCCTTCATCTTGAACTTTAAATGCATTTCCTTTGTCTCCATCTTGATTTATAAGTACACCTGCTCTTCCATAACCATGAAATTCAAATCCATCAGTTAATTTTGATATATCCAATGCTGGAGCTGCCGCTACTACTGGGGCAGGAACTTGTTTTTCAGCAATTTGTTTTTGTAATTCTTCTTTAGTTTCTCTTAATTCTTTTTCAAGTCTATCTACTCTTTCTTCAAGTGTTTCTGCATTCACTAATGTACATGCCAGTAAAAATGCTGTTATTGCTAATAGCAATCTTTTTCTCATAATAAAATCCTCCATTAATTATATTTTTATTTTCTTTGATTTGGTTGTTTGCCTATAAAGTATACCACTATTTTTATTATTGTCAATACCTCATTAGAAAATTTTTTATAAATTTTAATATTATATTTTTTTGTTAACTTTATACAGAATATTTTCAATGATATTCATGATTTTTTACTATCTTTGGTACTACTGACGAAAGAAAATTCAGTTTAAAAACTAAAAAAAATATGTTATAATTTTTATTGTTAGGAAATCTTATATTATTATAAGTGCTTCAGAAATTTTTAGTAAAGGAATGGAGAATTTATGAAAAATGAGAATTTCAGCTGTAAAAATTGTGGTGGAATTATGAATTATAACCCAAAATCACAAAATTTAAAATGCGAAAATTGTGGGAATGAAGTAGCACTACCAAAAATATTATCATTAAATAGACACGCTCTAGAAGATTATGAACGTCGATTAAAACAATTACCAGAAGAGAAAACAACCGTTATAGAATGCTCTTCGTGTGGAGCAACAATAGAATTAAGTAATGAAAAAGCTTCTGGAACTTGTCCTTATTGTGGTTCAAACGTTGTTGTGGCTGAAAAAATTATGTCGACTTTAGAACCAGACGGTTTAAAACCTTTTTTGATTGAAAAAAAAGAAGTTGGAACCATTTTTTCTAAATGGATAAAAGGACGGTGGTTTGCACCAAATGCATTGAAAAATCTTTATCAAACAGGAAAAGTTATGGGAATTTATTTACCCTATTGGTCATTCGATAATTCAGCTTCTTGTGAATATTGGGCGGAAGGTGGTATCGATCATACTGAAGAATATGAAGAAGACGGTAAGACATATACAAGAACTGAAACTGATTGGTATCCTGTTCACGGACATATTGGAAATGATTTTAAAGATGTTATTACTACGGGTTCAAGGAGTTTAGAAAGACGATTATTACAAAATTTAGGAGGGTTTTATTTAGATAATACTATTAAATTTGATTCTGGATACTTAGCAGGATATAGCTCTGAAATTTTTAAAATACCGATGTATGAAGGTTATACAGTAGCAAAAAGAATGATGACGAATACTCTTGAAGGAATGGTCAGTAGTGAGGTTTTAAGTAGATATGATCACGTTCGTAATATTAGTATGGATATCGACTGGTTTAATGAATATTATAGACTTTTGATGTTACCAGTTTATTCAACATCCTATTTGTATAACAATCAGACATATCAAGTTATAATTAATGGAGAAAATGGAGCGATAACTGGTGAATATCCAAAATCAGCAGTAAAAATAACTCTTGCTATTTTGGCAGGTATTTTAGTTTTATTAATAATTTATTATTATTTAAAACAACATTAATTTTTAAAATAAAAAACGGAGGAAAAAACAATGGCAAATATTTTAACAAGATTCAAAGATATAATGGCAGCGAATATTAATTCGTTATTGGATAAGGCGGAAGATCCAGAAAAAATGATTGATCAATATTTGAGAAACATGGAAAAAGATTTAGCAACTATAAAATCTGAGGCAGCAGCTGTTATTGCTGTAAAAAATTCTGCTGAAAGAAAAGTTGAAGAATGTAAAGGTGAAATTGCTAAGATGGAATCTTATGCTAAAAAGGCTCTACAAGCTGGAAATGAAAGTGATGCGAGAATGTTTTTACAAAAAAAAGAAACATTGAATTCAAAATTAGCTGATCTTGAAAAAGAACGTGAAACTGCTGTAGTTAATGCAGAAAAAATGAAGGAAATGCATGATAAATTAGCAAGTGACATTCAAAAATTATCAGAAAAAAGATCGGATATAAAAGCTAAATTAAAAATGGCTCAAACAACTGAAAAAATTAATTCTATGACTTCTACATCAGGATTGAATGGAAATATTTCTGCATTTGAAAGAATGGAAGAAAAAGCAAATAGAATGCTTGATGAAGCCAATGCTAGAGCTGAATTAAGTACACCTAAAAAAGACGAAGTTGAAGATTTAATGAAAAAATATGATGAAAGTAGCGATGAAACTAAAAATTCTTCTGCTGTAGATGAAGAATTGGAAAAAATGAAGAAAGAATTGGGATTGTAATTTAAAATTTCAATAATTGTAAAGAAAGGAAAATAAAATGGGATTATTTGGAAATCAATTAGCAAATGTTATTGAATGGTCTGAGTATAATGAAGATACACTTTTTTGGAAATGGTCTAACAACGAGATAAAAAAAGGATCGAAACTAATACTTAAACCTGGTCAAGACGCTATATTTTTATATAACGGAAAAATTGAAGGTGTCTTTGAAGATGATGGAGAATATGATATTCAATCAGACATCATACCATTTTTATCTACTTTAAAAGGATTTAAATTTGGATTCAATTCTGGATTAAGAGCTGAAGTAATTTTCATAAACACTAAAGAGTTAACTTTAAAATGGGGAACAAAAAATGCAATAAATATTCCAGCGGCTGGTCTTCCAGGTGGAATGCCAATTAGAGCTTTTGGAACTATGTCTTGCAAAGTGGATGATTATCAAATATTGATTGAAAAAATTTCAGGAGTTCAAAGACAATATAATATCGAAGATATTAAAGAAAGAGTAATGTCTATGCTTGATCAGTTGCTTATGAAATGGATTGTTCGTGAAGGTAAAGATATGTTCAATCTTCAAGCAAATGCTCATGAAATTAGTTCTGGTATTCAATCAGATTTAGATTTAGAAATGAGAAAAATTGGTCTTTCTGTTACTAATTTTGCTGTTTCTAGCTTTAATTATCCAGAAGAAATTAAGAAAATGCAAGAAAAAGCAGCTGCACAAAGCATGGTTGGCGATGTAAACAGATATACTCAAATGGCAATGGCTGATTCAATGACTAATGGAAATACTAGCGGTGTCGCAAGTGATATGGCTCAAATGCAGATGGGAATGATGATGGGACAACAAATGGTTAACCAAATGGGAGGAGCTCAACAATCAAATTCAAATACCTCAAATGGAAATGAAAATGTACCTAAATTTTGTCCAAACTGTGGAACAAAAACAAATGGTGCAAAATTCTGTCCAGAATGTGGTACAAAATTAATATAAAGTTTTTTACTTATAACTTTAAATTTGTGTTAGATAAAAAATAAAAATTCGATAAACATTTTTACTGGAAAATTAAATTAATTTTAGCTTTCAGTAACTTATGCATATCGAATTTTTTGAGTATATGGGTATGTAAAAATTTTTATGTAAATAGAACAATAAAGTACTGAATTTACTGGATTTATCTGTTAGTTTATACCAAAATTGCGGACACTCTCTTACATTGGAATCCAATTCAACTCTAATCCTGATTTTATATAACGTATACCAACTTGATCTATTATAAATTCTGTTTTTTGATTTTTTTTCTGACTTTCAATAAATACCTTAAATTTAAAATAATTTATTCCATATATAAATGTATCTGAAGTTAATTTTGATTGCAAATTTTCTTTTTTTAATATATCTTCTAAAGGTTCTTTAATAGAATATTCACAGCTGTTAGTTTCGTTATCGCAATCTAATTCATCTATATTTTTATTTATTTCTATTGTTCCTATTTCTTTATTTTGATATATTATTTTTATATTCTTTAAAGAATATAAAGATCTTAAAGTTTTAGCAAGTGATATTTTTAAATTAGCATCATAATAAATACCAATACTACTAATCTTATTATTTGCATTAATTTCATAAGTTGTACCAGTGCCTGTCAACTCATAACGACTCTCTCCTTTATCTCTAATACAAAATAATACAAAAAATAAACATAAAGATAAAATAATTGTGAATTTTAATATGTTTTTTTTTGTTCTTAACATAACTCGAAAAAGTAGAGATAAAAAGCTCAACAAAATAATAATTATTAATATATTTTCTAAATCAAAATTTATCATTTTATTATCCCTGCCTTTTTTAATCTATCTTCATAAAATTTTCTTATATGATTTCCCATTTTTGAATTTTTAAATTTATAATGAAAGATAAAAACTAATAGTATCCAAAATATACTTAATAAAAAATTATATATTATTATATTAGTTATATTTTCTTGATTATTTGATCCATATCCATATTTATTTAAAAAATCATTTGTTTTTAGATATTCGATATTTCCAAATTTTTTTCTATCTCTAATTTTGTTAAATGAAATTGAGAATCTTTTTCATAAAAAGAATTTATATAAAAATAACCTTTACAAAATTTTTTAGTCTTATACTTTTGTTCTTCAAAAGAAGTAATATTCTCTTCCCCTAATGAATAACCTACTATATAATTTTTTATCTGCTGAATTTTAATTATATTTGGACATCTTGTGAATCCCAAATTTTTCGTAAAATTTATATCCAGTATATCTAGATCAACTTGTTCAAATCTTTCATCATATCTATCTAACATATAGGATTCTGAAATTTTATAATATATATTTTGTATATATTCTTTATTCAATATTAATATTGAAATTCTGAAAGAAAATACAATAAAAAAACTTACTAAAATAATAGTCCAAAATTTAATTTTACTTATCTGTATTAGAATCACCCCCCAGTTCCTATAAACTCTCTAGTTCATACTCTCCTTGGGCTTTTTCTTCTTTGGTATTCAATTTATAAATCTAAAAAAAATATAAAAAAAACATACTATAATTGAACAAATAATCCTTTCACTTATTATCATTTTATTTTCCTTTTTATCAATAGATTTTGAAATAAAACCTATCAAACACGCCCATATTATTAAATTTAAATTAAATAATGATTTAATAGGTATTTTTATAATATAACATACTAGAGAGAACAACAATAATTGTACTAAGAAATATAACTTAACTTTATATATATTTATAAAAGTATTTACAATAGTAGCTAAAACATATAAATCAAAACTAAATAAAATAAATCTATTATTTTCTATATTAACTAACTTTATTAAAATTGAAAATATAAATATAAAAGAGTACGAAAAAATCATTATTTACCTCCATTATTTCGAGAATTCTTAGTTCCAGGATATACATACAAATTTGTATGTCCAGTAATAGATACATATGGATTTACAGGGTGTGTAAATATCTTTGTAAAATTTTTACACACCCAAAATTTTAGATATATTTTAATATTGATTTTATAATTATTATTAAAAATATTATTATTATTGTCCAAAGAAATATTCCCACGATTGCTACCTCTTTTGGTTGTCCTATATCTCCTTCTCCATAAAAGTTTAAAAATTTTTGTGCTTTTAAATACTTTATTTTTCCAGGAAATTTATTTTTAATTTCTTCCTTTGTTAAGTTAAATTTAGCTTCGTTTTCATTATCATAGTTTATATAAAAATAACCTTTATATTTTAATTCTTTTTTACAATCAAGATAAGCATATTTATCTGTTCCAACTTCTCCTATGAGATATTTATCTTCATAATCAGAAATTTTTTTTACAACAATACAGTTATTGTAATTTTCTTTATTTACTATTTTTAAAAAAATTGAACTTGAGTTATTGCCCCATCCAAAATTACTTAATATATAATATTTGTTTATGTACATATAAGTATTTCGAATATATTCTTCTCCTATTATAATATAAGTGTAAAGAATACCAAACACTAAAATAAACAAAAAAAGATATTTACTGTTTTTTTTTATCATTTTTTACCTCTTTTCTTCATGGAATTTTTTATTTCATTTTTTATTTTTGTTGGAGATTTCCCTTTTACTAAATATCTTAATTCTTCAGGAAATAGGTTATGCTTTTCATAGTCACTCATTAAACCATATGCATTTCCTCCAGCTTCAAATGAAAATGGAACTCCCTCTAGTAAATCATAAGGTTTTGAAAAATTATCTGCTATTCTCGTGTATCTAGTTATCATTACAAACTGTTCTCCTTTGTTATTTGGTTTAGAAACTACAATTTTAATATGTCCTACTATAGTTGCTCCTCTAAAAGTTATGTTTAACCTACGAGCATCAGTAAATATTTGTCCTATTTCCAATCTAGTTTTTAAATGCATTATTTCACTTTGAGAAACAAAATTTTCAGAAAATCTCTTATTATTTACATAAAAAGTTCCTGGTCCTCCACCATGAAATAATCCAATATCATATCCTACATTTTCCCCAAAATCAACTTTACTTTAATCTTTGACCTTAACTATTTCCTTGATTATTAGCCTATCCTACAACAGAACTTTTTACCTGCTTATTTTTTAGTACAACTATTAAAAATTCTTGATTTACACCAATATTCTTTTGGAAATTCATTTTCAAATAATATTTTTAAAGTCTTAATCAATTTTTCTTCATCTTCAGAAAGGCTGCTATCTTTTTTATGCAATATTTTATTAGGAGTAAATATTGTATATTCAAAATTATAATCTGGAACCCAATAATAACCTTCTTCTTGCTTTATTGAATCAATTTTTTCTATAATTTTAAATATTTCATTATTTTTTTTGGATATTTTTCTTATTTCAAAATTATTATAATGTAATTCAAAAGATATTTTATTATCT
Source organism: Leptotrichia sp. oral taxon 221 (assembly GCF_018128245.1). Classification (NCBI taxonomy): domain Bacteria; kingdom Fusobacteriati; phylum Fusobacteriota; class Fusobacteriia; order Fusobacteriales; family Leptotrichiaceae; genus Leptotrichia; species Leptotrichia sp. oral taxon 221. The sequence continues at coordinate 981,244 of NZ_CP072378.1, read as the reverse complement.
TCAATTTCCCATTTTCCAAACAAAATATTACTTTCTTTATCTTTATCTATTATACAAGTTGGATATAAATTCATATAATATTTTTCTATGTCTAATGAAAAAAAATTTAATACTTTTGATTTTGACTCTTCATCTAAATTATTTAAACAATGAATTTCTGGATAATCACTTTTCCTAAAATATATCTGAGCTTTTTTTTCAACATAATTTTTAGATTTTAAAACGAAATCATACGAATAATACGTAGTATAATGATCATATACATTATGAATAAAAGTATTTGTTTTTCCATCATAATATAATGGTACATTACCTGTTGTTAGATTTTTTAAACAATCTTCATTATCTGGACTGCAAAAAATCTGATTGATTATTGTTTTATCATAAGAATAATCAGGTATTCTGCCAAATATTTTTATTTCTTTACAATACATAATATTTATTGATAATATTATTAATAAAATAACTCTTCTCATTTTTTTATCTCCGCATCATGTGATATTCTTCTATTCATTCCTCTTTTTTCTCTAAATAAATTTTCATTAAATTTTCGCATAAGATCAGATCTATTTTTTATAACATTTACAATAGTTGCAGTTTCTTCTCCATCATAACAAAAACTATTAGGACACTTATTCTTATATTCTAATATTTTGTTATTTAAATATTCAAAATTTTTATCTAAATTAGCTTTAAAGTTTTCTATTGTTGTTACTTTATTAGTTACTACTTCTATAATTGGTATTTCAAAAACTTTATGTTCTGCTTCTAACCACTTTGGACTTTCTTCCCATTTTATATTTTCATCTTTATCTTGTGCCAATACTAATCTTTTTTTATTATCTATTCAAAAAGAGAATAATTTTTTATTCTTAAAATTTCTATTTCAGAAATTTCGATTCTTATCTTTTCAATAAAATGGTAATTTTCATTTAATGTATTTAATTCTAAAATTCTATTGTTCAATATTTTTTCAATAATTCCTACTTTAGTTTCAGAAAATTTTTTATTATCTATAAAAATTATAAATTTAAAATTCAAACAAATTTCAAGAAGAAATAATAATGTAATATCTTTTATATTTTGAATATATTTATTTATACTATTGTATCTTATATTTTCTTCTTTGTATAATTCGGATATTTCTTCAATATCCTCTTTTTTTAATATTAATATTCGACTATCTTCCGAAAATTCTACAATTTCTTTAAAAATAATAATTTCTTTCCTATCAAACAATATATTACCAATATATATATTATTTGAATATAACTTAATTATATTTAATGGAACATTTTTATTAATCTTATCATTAGTATCTATTTGTATTTCTTCTATATAATGTTCATCAAAAATTTCAGTAGATATTATTTTAAGTTCATCATTTAATATTTCAAAATAGTAATATTTTTCAATCTTTTTTGTTAAATATCCTTTTTCTATATCATCATTTTTCAATTTTAATGTCACTATACACTTTTTTTCTATTATTTTTTGACATACATCATTAAACGAATTTATTTTATTATCTTTTAAAAAAGAAAAAGATTCTATATAATTTTTTTTGTTTTCTAATTTTTCAATATAATCGCTTTTTAAAATAACTCTTTTTATTTCACTTATTAAAAAAACTTTTATACCTTCTTTTTTATTATTTGAATCATAAGAATCCAAAAATAAATACTTACCTGAAATTTTTAATATTTTTCCAATTGAAATTGCATCATCCTCCAAATGATAAATTCCAATTTTACTTTTTATATTTTTTAAAAATTCAATCATTATTTTTTCTTACCTCCTCTTTGTATCCTTTTCTCCACCTTGATCTCTTTGTTTTCTAGCCTTCCCTTTTTCATGCTTATTTTTTGTATTTTTATCTTCTGAAATTTTTGTATGTTCCGCCTTATATACATTACTAATTTTTTTAACTATCCAAGCTCCACCATTCCAAATCCATTTTAATCCATTACCAGCCTTATTTAATAAATATTGTGCATTTTTTTGTGCAGTTTTTAAATCAGGATATGATCCTATAGTCTTTCCATTTTGTTGTACTATATATGCTCCAGCTATATATACAATTGTTACTCCTGCTACTATAATAAGTGCATCATCTGCAACTGCAATATTACCCACATTCTCCCCAAAATCAACATTGGAATAATCCTTCCCATCTGATTGAATACTAATAGTTTCGTTATCATCCTTGTATTTCTCAGCAAAATATTCATTTGAAGCCCTTCCTGTACTTTCAAGCTCTTTTTCATCTGTTCCTGTCTTTCTCTGTCTGCCTTCAACTTTTCCTATTACATGGCTTCCTTCTTCAACTATTGTTCCGATAAGTCCAGCCTTTGTCATATTTTTTGAATCTTGTGCATTGATTATTATTGTTTTAACTCCATAATCATCAACATATGCTGTTCCTGTTTTTGGCTTTCCTTTCTCATCTAATAATTGTGGAGAATTTTTAGGATCTGAAAATATGATGTTTATGTCATATCCTAAATCCTTATAGGCATCCTTGAAGGTATCTGCTATCTCATTTCCACACCTTGCTTTAAACCTCTATTTATAAACAGATTCCACTTCTTCTGTTCAGATTATTAAATATATAACTATATCTTAACAGACAAATTTCTTTTTATCCATAACAAAAACCTCCAAATATTACATAGTTGTTTTACTATTTACACAAAATTCTGTACACTCTCGTATAGAATTATAGGCACTCTTTTAATAGAACACTTACCAAAAATTTTTATAAAAATTAAAAATTTTATTGTAAAAAAAATTATCTAAAATTTTTGAATTTAATTTATAATAATCATTAATATTTTTTAAATTCTGAATAGAATCATTTATTACTTTATATTCGTATTTGGAAATTTCTCTGTTTTCCTTTAAATTATCTAAATCTAACAAATACGAACCATATTTGCTTTGTATTATTACATAATCAGAATTTTTTATCTTAAAAACAGGTAATTCTTCATTCCATTCAAAAGTCTCATTTAAATTTCTTAATACCATCAAAATTTTTCTTATATTATTTGTATTATTTAAAATTTCTTTGTTTTCAATTTTAAGAGTTTCACTCACTAAAAATTTTTTATATAATTTATCATTTACAGTATATAAATTGTGATTAATCTCTCTTTCTGAAATTTCAAATTCTTCTAAAAGAGTTTCTAATTTTCTATTTGGTATTTTAACATTTATATTTGAATTTTTAAGATAATTAGGAAAAAATCCAAATGTTGTAATACTTCCTTTTGTTTTTGTTATTTTAATCTTATTATCTTTAGGATTTTCTAATTTTATTTCCCAACTAAACAAATTTTCTAATAATAATAAATACAATATTAATATAAAAAGTTTCATTCTATTCCTCCTAAAATCCCGTTATAAGGTCCTCGTTAAGGTAAACCATGTTTTTTTCTAAGATCGTTTTTAGTTTGGAGTGTCCCCAAAAATTTAGACTATTTTTAAGCATTTTCTTTGTTTCCTTTCTTTATGGCTTTCTTAGTATTCATTTGGACTTATAAATCCTATTTTACTGTGTATTTTGCTATTATTATACCATATTTCTATATATTCGTACATTCCAGTTCTTAAATTATATACATATTCTTTTTTCAATGTTGCATAGCATGGAATGATTCTATACAGGCATTATCATAAGGATTCTCTTTTTCTACTATAAGATATGCTTATGCCTTTTTCTGCACAAAATTTACGATATTCTTTACTCATATACTGGCTTCCTCTATCTGTATGTATTATTAGATTAATTGTATCTCCTCTTTTATATATCGCCATTTTTAAGGTGTCTATCACTAATTTTATATCCATAAATTTTCCAACCTTATGTGATATTATTCTTCTGCTGTGCAAATCCATTATACTTGATAAATAGCACCATCCGTCCTTTTTTGTCCAAATATATGTTATATCACTTACCCATTTTCTAATGATTTTTTTGTTCTTCCTTCTTCCAGCAATTCTAAAATTAACATTTTAAATTCATCGGTTTTAGGTACATTCCAAAAATAAAAATTCGATAAACATTTTTACTAGAAAATTAAATTAATTTTAGCTTTCAGTAACTTATGCATATCGAATTTTTTATTATTATTTTATTTAATTAATCAGTTCTCAACGCTTCCATCGGTTCCAATGCAGCAGCCTTTTTAGCTGGATAAACTCCAAATACTAAACCTATCATTGTTGAAACGAATATACATACAAATACTATTAAAGGACTTAATATTGGTGTTGTTTTTATAAAAATTCCTATTAATAAAGCTAGTAAATATCCGATAATTACTCCAACTATTCCTCCAAAAAATGTTAAAATTACAGCTTCTATCAAAAATTGTATAAGAATATGAATCGTTTTTGCTCCAATTGCTTTTCTTAAACCAACTTCTCTAATTCTCTCTGTAACACTTACAAGCATTATATTCATAACCCCAATTCCGCCTACAAAAAGTGAAATGGCAGCTACTCCACTTATAAAAAGTGAAAGCATATTAAGAATATTATTAAATTCATCTAATCCTTGACTCGTTGAATTCACGCTATAAGTATCAGTTTCACTTCCACGAGTTTTCATTTTTTCTTTTACGATTTCCATTACTCTGCTCATCTCATTAGCATCTGTAGCTTTTACTTGTAATGCAGTAAATTTATCTTGCTCATTTCCTTCCAGATAATTTAAATAATTGTTTGGCAAAAGGCCCATCGAGGGCATCTGATCTCCACCGCCCATGCTGGAATATGGATTTTTAAATACTCCTACAATTGTAACTGTTTCACTATTCTTTCTAAAATTTAATGTCAATTTTTTCCCTATTGGATTTTCATCAGGAAACATTTGATCTGCTGTTGTATTGTCAATTATAACATATCTTCCATCTTTTCTGTATTCATTTGGTAAGAACTTTCTTCCTTTTACTATCGTATAATTTGACATCTTAAAATAATCTTCTGTCACTCCAGTTCCTGTAAACATTTTATCAGAACCATCGTTTGCAGATAATCTTGCAAAAGTGCTAGATGTAGGCGTTACAGCTTCGACTCCTTCCATATTCTTCAATTCTGCAATATCTTTTTGTGTCAATAAATCCTGCGATTTATAAGTTTGACCTGGTGAAGTATCAATTGATATTTCAAAGTTTGATACTCCCAATTTATTCAAATCTCCAGTAATATTTTCTTTAACTCCTGCTCCAAGCGATGACATCATTACAACAGAAGATATCCCAATTATTATTCCTAGCATTGTCAAAAAAGAACGCACTTTATAGCTAAATAAATTTGATACTGATAATTTTAATAATTCCATAAAATCCATTTCTACTACACTCCTCTCCTATGCTGAACAATCTCATCTTCTTCTATAACACCATCTTTTAATCTAATAATTCTCTTACAATGTTCTGCCACATCTTCCTCATGCGTAACCATTACAATTGTTGTTCCACTATCATTAAGTTTCTTAAAAATTTCCAAAACTTCTTCTCCAGATTTTGAATCCAAATTTCCAGTTGGCTCATCTGCCAAAAGAATTTTTGGATTATTAATTATCGCCCTTGCAATCGCAACTCTTTGCCTTTGACCTCCAGACATTTCGTTTGGCTTATGATGAATTCTTTCCCCAAGCCCCACACTTTCTAGTGCTTCTGTTGCTCTTTTTATACGTTCAGCCTTTTTCACTCCTGCATAAAGTGCTGGAAGAGCCACATTTTCAACTGCTGTCATTTTTGGCAATAAATTAAAAGTTTGAAACACAAAACCTATTTTTTTATTTCTTACTTCAGCAAGTGCATCCCCTTTTATCGTTGAAACATCTTGACCATCTAAAATATAAATTCCAGATGTAAGACTATCAAGGCATCCTAAAATATTCATAAGCGTTGATTTACCACTTCCAGAAGGCCCCATAAAAGCCACATATTCTCCTTCCTTAACCTCCAGATTCAATCCTTTTAAAACCTTTAATTCTATATTCCCGTTTTTATATATTTTCACAATATCGCTTACTTTTATCATATAAATCTTCCTAAATTCAAAATAATTTTAAAAACTATCTTGGTGGTCCTCCAGGTCCTCCTCCTTGTCTTGGTTTATTATCTTTTTTCATTTTTTGTGGATTTTTATCTTTATGTTTTTTTGGATCAGCAATTTTTATCTTTTGACCATCTTTAAGTGCCTCATCCGCAACAGTAATTACTTTTTCTCCTAACGATACTCCAGAAGTTATTTCATAATAAGAATCATCATTTAATCCTACTTTTACTTCTCTTTTCGAAACTTTATTACCTTTCCCTACAACAAAAACATAATATTTACCATTTTCATTAATAACAGAACTATATGGCAATTTTGTCACATTTTTACTCTCTTTATAAAAAATCGTTGCTTTTATCGTAACACCTGGCTTCAATCCTTTAGTTTCATTCATTTTGATTTTCACAACTGTATCACTTTCATCAAGTGATGAATTTTTTTTAGCTACTCCAGAAATTTGTGACACGTATCCCTCTAATTTTTCTCCATCAGGTAAAACATCCGATGTAATCTCTACTCTTTGACCTACTTCTACATTTTTTACTTCTGTATCTGACAAACTCACTTCCACTCTCATATTTTGCGAATCTGATACCTTAAATAAAGTTGTCTCTGTATTTACTTTATAGTTTTCATCAGCCGTCATTTCTGTAATAACACCATCTACTGGACTTGTTATCTCATTTTTTATTAATGCCAAATCTTCTTTCAATGTTGCTAATTCTAATTTCGCAGTTTTTAGAGATGTTCTCGCATCCTCAATATTAGCTCTTTGCTCACTGTCAACATTATCTAAATCCAATCTAGAATTTCTCAGAGCCTTTCTCGCATCATCCACATTAACTCTAGTTTCTCCACCAACCTTATACAGTTCTTCAGCATTATGCAAATCCCTTGATTTTTGCTGAATTGCTAAACTTTGGGATTCTTTTTTTCTTCTGAGCGCACTTTGAGCATCAGCTAGATTTCGTTCATATTTTTGTATCTCTAAATTTTTCATTTGTATTCTTCTCAAAGTTTCATTCTTATCAACTGGATAAAATGTTACAACAACATCTCCCTTTTTGACATTATCCCCTTCTTTAAAAAATACTTTACTAACTCTTTGACTTGCCGTCGTATAAACAGACATTACATTGTCTGACACAACTTGCCCTGTTTTTGATACCGATAATGAAATATCTCCAGATTGCACAGTTGTAACTTCATATTCAGATTCATTATCTTTCTTTCCACAAGACACCATCATAATCATCATAGTCAACATTATCAAAATTTTATAAAAATTATTTTTATCTCTAGAATTTTTTCTCCTCGTTTCAATCATCTTGGCTATTCCAGAAATTTGTGTATTCATTTCCACAACATCACCACTTTCTTATTTCTTAAATTTTTTATATTCCAATTTTTACTTATAATATTTTATTTTTTTCGTAAATGCCGCCAATTCATTTTTAGCCATTTCATAATCAATTACAGCCTTTTTATAATTATTTCGTTTTTCTACATAATTTGAATAAGTATCAACTCCCAATTCATATCTTTTCGAATAAATTTCATACTCTTTCTTCTTAATATTCATCGTATTTTCTGCAGTTAATTCATTCGTCTGATAAGTTGTATAAGTTATCATCTGCTGTCCAACATTTGATACCAATTCATTTTTCTTCTGTTCATACTGTAATTCTAATTTTTCTTTTTCATTTTTCAAATCTTCAATCGTATCATTATACCTTTTAAAAGTTTTAGAAACAGAAAGTCCCGCAACAACCGAATGATCCTTTAATGAATAACCCAAATCTCCTGTTAATTTTGGATATTTATAATCAATATTCTCTTTTTTAATTTGCTCTTCATTAAGTTTCGTATTTAATTCTATTGCTTCTGCTTCTGATAATCTAAGCTCATAAAAGTCTTCTTTTTTCAATTCCTCCCTCTTCAAATCATCCAATTTTTCTTTTTCAGGCAATTTAACATTGTAAATCATAAACTGCTCTCCCAAAATCTTCAATTCTCTACCAAGATTATCATACTTCAACTTCGAATTTTCATACTCTGTTTTTGCCAACTCATAGTCATATTGAGATGCCGTTCCAACCTCATATTTCTTAGTTTGAATCGCATAATCTTTTTTTGTATCATCCACCGTAAGTGCTTCCTGCTCAATCTCCTTCTGCTTATTTTTATAATTTTTATACAAATCAATCAAATCACGGATCTCTCCATTTTTAGTAGTTTCATTTGTAATTTTTTGAATATCACGAGAAATTTGATTTGTTTTTTTATTATAACTATTATCACTATATCCAAAATAATCATTCAAAGTTTTAGAAATTCCAATTTTATTTTCTGTAAGTTCCTTAGTCCTAAAATTATAACTATTTTTATAATAAAAATTCCCATACTTCACATTATTATCCATCGTCAATCCATTAGCCTGACCATGCAACGAATAATTCTCATCTGAATTTACACTGACTTCATTCCAATCACCATTTTTTAAAGCTTTTTCTTTAATATCATACTTTTTCATATTTTTCTCATTTATTTTTGTAGTATATGAATTTTTTTCATATTCTGCAATTAAGTCATCTACACTGACCGCAAAACTCCTCAGTCCTAAAATAAATGAAACAAATAAAACTTGAAACTTTCTATTTATTTTTACCATTTACTTTCCTTTCTTTTTGGTTACTTATCTTTTCTCAGATTTAAATTAAAATATTATAACATTTTTGTCTTATTTTACCATTTATTTTTGACAAAATTGTGTTTTTTCTATCGCTTATAATTTAAAAAAATAAAGATAGAAATATCTAACCTTTCTATCTCTATTCGTATAAATTTACCAATATATTAAAATTCATCTTTATAAAAAAATATAAATCTAATTTCTTAATAAATAAAAAATTTTAACTTTCTTTTGAATTCCATAAAATTAAAAGAAATTATCTTCTTCTTCACCTTGAACAACTTCAAATCCCTTTTCATAAGAATATCCACAATTCACAACTACCAATTCCTCATAATCATTTACTTTAATCTTTTCAATCTCATTCTTTTTACTTTTCTCCAATTTTCTATATTCAAAATCAGGAATCGTCACTTTAAATTTATTCAATTCTCCCCTAGCTTCTATTTTCCTTATTCGCAATTTTTTCCTGTCGTCTTCTGATAATCCTTTCATTTTTTCTCTTAAAATTTCAATATTTCTATTTATTTCTTCAAAATTCTCTTCGTAAATTATTCTTGGAATCACATCATATGAAGCAATATTTCTAAATATTCTTTGTACTTCAGATTTCGTTTTTTCATACTCAACAACATACTCTTTTAAATATTTTATATTATCCGTCACTTTATTAAAATATTTTGTATCTTTTAAACTTTCATAAGAATAAACACTATTAATCAAATCTAACTTCTGAACTTCAGAAATAATTCCATCAACTTTTAACAATGTATTTTTAGATTTTTCATGAATTTCTTTATCTATAATAGCTTTCGCTCCTTTAATTCCAGAACATTCTTTTGTAAAAACAAAGCAATTATATCCTTCATCAACTTTTTCCCTATTACGAAAACATCTCCCCATTCTCTGAAAAAGTCCATTCAAATCTGACAATTCTGTAATCAAAATATCAAAATCTAAATCAAGAGAAGCTTCTAAAACTTGAGTTCCAATCCAAACTCCATTTTCTTGAAATCCCTCTTTTTCTCTTTTATTTTTAACATCTTTTCTAAATCTCTTTGGATTCGCAAATTCAGTGATTTCCTTTTCTTTATTTGTTCGATCTCTTTTTATAAATCTACTATGTATCAAATTCAATTCTTCTTTTGGAATATTCAAATTTTCATAAATCTCTTTTGCTTTTTTAACTGTATTACAAATAACCAAAATTTTATTATTTCTATATTTTCCTTTTATAAATTCTGCATTTATACTTTCTTCCATCACTTTTAAACTATGTCTCTTCTTATCATTCGTAAACGGTTCTGTCGTAACAAATTTTACACCTTCTTTTTCAAGCAAATAAGTAACAATCCCAGGAAGAGTCGCAGTCATTATCGCAAATTTTCCTCCAAAATCAGTAATATATTTTAATCCATAAATCAAATAAGCCAACAAATCTGCTGAATACATTTGAATTTCATCAATAACTACTTTAGAATAAGACAATGTCGCTACCTTTAACTCAAATCCTGGAGCTCTAAACACAAAATCAAATAATTGGTCTATTGTACAAATTGTAAGTGGAAGTGAAAATTGCTTCGTTCTATTTATATATTCCGATAATTCTTCATTTTTTAGTAATTTATTTTCTTTAGAATTTTTTTCTGTATAATATTCTCTAAAATCAGAATGAAGCAAACCAATTCTCTTTTCTACATTTTCTCTTACAATATTTTTCACAACCCTGTCATAAATTGCATTAATTGCCACTCTCAAAGGCAATGTAAAAAATCCCTTATTATTTCCTATCCAAAGTAATCCAGCCTCTGTTTTTCCATATCCTGTCTGTGCCACAACTACTACATTCTCATCTTTATGCTGTTTCATAAATTTCTGCAAAGCATTCCAGTCATTTTTAGGATTGTCCTTTCTCAATACATCTTCCAAAAATTTTTCCATCTCAATTTCTAAAAAATCATTTTTTTCTTCAATAGTCGTATACGAACTTGCTGTATAATCTATTTTATTTAACAATCCTTTTAACATGACATATTTTTTAAAAATTTTTTGATTTTCTGAATCTGAATATATTTGACTTCCAATTTCATAAAATAAAGAGCTTAATTCTTCTAATTTAACTTTACCATCTTTCCAATTGAAAATTACATTTTTTTTATTTTTATAATTTTTTGTGTTATCCAAATATTTGAAATACATATTTTCTAATTCTCTCAATTCATTTGAAAAATTTATACTAATTTCTTCATTCATAGAATTTATTTCATCTAACACATCACTTTCACTTATTTCCAATAAGTTTCTATCATGATGTAATGCTACAGAATGAGCTAGAATTTTTATTTCATCTTCATTAAAACCATGAAAATCTATTAAAATATCATCATTAATAAATGCTGTACTCAATATTGCATGAGGAATCTCTTTTTTATCTATTTTTCCAAGCAATTTCTTTTGGAATCTTAAATTCATCTTTCCCAAATCATGATAGATACATGCAAGTAACAATAAATTTTTATCAACATTTATATCTGGATAAATTTTAAAAAGATTTTTAAAATTATTAATCAAATTTTCCGTATGAGCCTTTATTGTTTCACCATTAGATTTAGCTAAAAATTTACTTTTCATACTAATCTCCTAAAAAATATTTGTTTTATAATTCACAAAATACAATTTCTCCATCATCATCCACTGGAACTTCTTTTCTTTTAAATCCTTTTATATTTGAAGAATATAGAACTTCTTCTTTTTCCCATATTCTTATTGTTTTAGGGTCAGTTTTTGTCCCAACACTATCAACACTATAATTTTTTGTTAATTCATATCTAGTTCCATATATATTTACTCCACTTTTCTTATCTCCAAAATTTACTAATTTTTTTTTGATAAAATTAATGGGAATATATGCAAATATTTCTTCATCGCTATTTAAATCTTTTTCAAGTTTTATTTCTTTTACATCAACAATTTTGACATTTTCAATCAAAACAATATCTTCCCTTCTTCCAAGACTTGGATACTCCTCTGGATATTTAAATGCTTTCAAAATAGTGTCAATAAACTCTTCTGACTGATCTTCTGGAATAATATGAATTGTCAAATTTACATCTACAAGAAGCTCTACCATTGCAGGTCCTTTAATCACATCATCAGAATTATTAAATTCGTGTCTAGTATACAGATCGTTAACTTTTGAAAAATAATTTCCACAAACACTTATTTTCATTGGTTTATATTCCTTAAAATTACAAAGTGAATGAACCATGCCAATTACTGTAGAATACGGTGGTAAAGGATAACTTTCTTTTAATTGAAAACTTGTTGGAACTCTATAATTTACCATATTTTGATACAACCTCAACTTAATTGCCTTCATAGTTATTCATCAACTTTCTCTATATAATAATTATCAATCTTTTCTTTTAATTGTTTAAAAAATTCAGGGATATTTAGTACATCTATATTTTTCTCTTTTAATTTTACTTCGACTTCTGTATCATTTTCAAATTGTTCTTTCACAATTCCAGATATTGTGTCTTTTTCAATACAATCATAAATTCCATTACACAATTTATCAACTAAAATTTTATTATTTTTAACATCAACTATATTTTCAAAAAATGGATTTTTTATATCATACACTCCACCTATTACAAATAATGGTTTTAGATCTTCCCTTCTACCTTTAATATCTCTATAAAGTAATGAAATTATATCTAAAAGTTTCTTTACTCTTCTTTTTCTCTCTTTTTTATCTATACTAATTTTTTGATTTTCTTTTATTTTTACTTTTTTTCCTTTATCATTTACCATTTCTCTTTCGATTTCTATTTCATCAACTCCAATTCTATCTAAATCAATTGTAACTGTGTATTTATAATATGACTTATGCACCTCAGATTGTGCAATATCATTATATTCTGTTTTCTTTATATTTCCTTTGTTATATCTGTCTGCTAAACCTTTATTTGTTAAAAACTCTAGATCTCCTTTAAATGTTTCTAAAGAAATTGCATGTGATAATCTTACAACAGCTGATCTCGTAATGTTTTTTCCTGTTTTCATATATCCAAAAAAATCTAATTCAGGATAATCACTAATTAACGCTTCATCTTTAAATTGAAAAACACCTTTTTCTTTTGATACTGGTGCTTTTTTCTCTCCAAGCTGATCTATTATATTGTATCTTATTGCTTGTCTCGAAATATAAGTATACTGTTCTCCTTTATTTCTTGATATTTTTTTTAATGTTGCAACATTTCCAATACTTTCTCCATAATTTGCACTTTCAGCTAGAAATATTATTGTCATTGTTAGTCCCTTTTTTTCCATTATTATTCATTCCCTTCATTTTGATTTTCTTTATTATCATCATTTAATAATCCCACTAAAAATGCATATCCTAAAGTTTTAAACTCATCTTCATTTTCTAATGCTCTTATAAAAAGTTTGTGAATTCCTTTTCCAATATAAGCATGTGCTGTTATCAAAATATCCATAAACAGATTTACATTATTTGTTCTTAATGCATTTTGCAATCTGTATTGCAATCCTCTTATTTTATTTTCATTATTACTTTTTTCTACATATCTTTTTCTAAAATAATATGCATTATTTTTTATATCAGTTATATTTTTTAAAGTTAAAGTTTCTTCTACTTCTGTTTTTTCCATTCTTCCTAGTCTCCTAATATTTTTAATATTTATTTCTAATAAATCGCATAAATCTTTACTATAAAAATTACATTTATATTTTTTATATGACATTTTTATATAACATATTTTATCTATTGTTGAATATAAATTTCTACTTTCTAAAATTATTTCTATTATTGTCCTATACAAATATTCTACAGTATCCCATTTAGGTTCATTTTTATCATTTAATAAAACATAGTACTTTTCAAAAAATCTATTTAATCTATCAAAATTTTGAAATATAAAAAATAATGTTTTTCTAGATAATATATTAAATCTATAAACTGGATAACTTTTACCTTGTATTTCTTTCCTTTCAAATGTTCGAATTACTTGAACATCTGCTATTTCATATTTTTTATCCTGACTTTGTAATTCAAATTCCTTAAAAATTGTTTTATATAGCCTATTTTCACTAAACTTATCTTTCTCAAAAACATTATAAGAAATTGCATTATTTATTTTTTTTAAATTTTCAATATCATTATTAGCATTTACAAAAATACCTTTACCTTTTTGAATATATGTAAATCCTGCTGATACACATGTATAAATTAAATAAACAAGAGGTGTTACATAAATATCGTTATAAAAATTCCAAACATTAGATAACTTCTCTGAAGGATTAAAAAAATCTCCTAAGAACTGTATAGTCTTTAAATACCTTTTATTCTTATCATCCTTTTTTTTAGTGGGTATCGGTAACGGTTCATTAGAAATAAAACATTTCAATTTAAATATTTCATTATTTTCCTTATTTTCCTTAATATAATTTACTACATCTTTTATAAAATAATCTCTATAAACTTTATAATTATCACCAACATCAATTCCTTTTTTCCGTTTTATCGCTAAATTAGCGATATCTAAGAATGCTATCCCTTCCCAACCATATCTTATTATATTTTTTACATCTTCAACTTCAAAGTATTTTTTTTGTTTTCCATCTTCGCCATATATATTTTGTTTGCAATATTTTAATATTCTTTTTATTAAATTGAAATTATTTCTTATTTCTTCAATAGTAAAGTTTTTATTTAATTTTTTTATTTTCCCTTCTAATTCAAGAATATTCTTTTCAAAATCTTTTCCAATCAAAGAATATATTGTTCTATATTTTTTAGGATTAGAAAAAGCATTTTTTACCATTACTATTTTTTTATTGATATTCTTTCTAAATTCTTCATTCAAATCATTAACATCTAGATCAAAATCATCAATATACTCCTCAAACTCCAAAATTTTTCCATAAGTTAAAGTTTTCCCGTATCTTTTTATAAAAAAATCAAAATATTTATATTCAAAATCTTCTAAAAGTTCCAACAATTCTTCTTTTGAAAATTTCAAACATCTATTTTGATCATCAATAAATTTTCTTACTTTTTCTTCTCCATCCGATGTTTCAAGTATATTAATAAACCCCAATAACCCTGCATTAAATAACCAATCTTTTAATTTTAATTTCATTTTCCCGTCGCTCATTTCTCTTCCTTCTCGCACTAAATTATTTCAAGCATCCCAAATCCACTTCCAGTCACACTTCCAAGTCCTGCACTATAAATATAATCTAAAAGATAACTTTTTCCTTCAAATTTTATTGTTCCTACTGAAGCGTCAATAAGTATTCCCTTAAATTCTTTTTCTGAACTTTCCTTCTGAGCAGCACTTCTTTTGTCATAATGCTTAACAACTACTTTTTTAGTTTTACTCGCATCTATCACTAAATCTTCAATATCTTTTTCTACATATTCCCCCATTATTTCTTTCAATCTCAAATAAAGATTTCTTTTTATAATCACAGGAAACTCCTTATCAGTTCCTACATAATATTTATCTTTCTCAGTTTCTCTATCGTGATCCCTACAAACCACTGGTGACAATGTTTTCGCATTCAACACATTATTTTTTACAAATTTTCTTTGAACAACTGAAATATTAGTAATTCTAACTTTAGTTTCATCTGATATTTTAAATTCTTTAAATCTAATACTAGAAAAAGCATTATAAATATTTAAACTATCTACATTATCAAAAATAGAAAAATTAATTATAAATCTTTTATCATTCTCATTTAAAAATAAAATTTGTTCTTTCTCAAACTTAATCGCATGAAAATAAACAGCCCAAGTATAATTTTTTTGCTTCGTTGAGTCAAAAAGTTCTTCAAAAATCTCCCTATCATATTCTTTCAACCCAACTTTCAACATATGCAAAATTTTAACCCTAAAATTAACTGGAAATGTGTTTCCTTCAATTAATTCAACATTAATTCTAAATCTCATATTTTATTCACCCTCTTTTATTAATTTACAACTATCTAAAAAAATATATCACTGCAATCAAAATGTTAATCCAAGTTAAAATCTCATAAAACTTTTCTTTTCTAGTTGCTTCCTTCCAACCAATTCTAAATTTAAATTTTATTTTTGTATTTCCAAATCTCATTTTTAGAATTCCTTTTTTGTATTAATATTAGTATAACCCACACTTTAAATTTGTCAATATCAGTTATTTATTTTTTTAATAGCTTCAACTGTCTATTTACAATATAAAATGTTTCTATTAAATAAAAACTAATGTTGCAAGTTCCGTATTTGAAGTATCAAGTTGTTTTTGAAGTTCAGCAAGGCTCTTATTATACTTCTCTTCTGCAGTAAGATTAGCATTATTGATTCTTGTTTCATAATCTTCAATCGTTTCACCGTGCTTTCTCTCCAATTCTTTTTTCTCACTTTCAAACTTTTTTCTCTCTCTTGCAATCCTTTCTTTAATCATTTCATCTACTTGTTCCTGTGTAAATGTATTTTCTGACATAATTATCCTCCCATTTAAAGTCTGTCGACTATTTTCTATCCAGATGTTTAATGTCCATCAGTACGACAAATAAAAAGAGCAGTCGTTAAACTACTCTTTTGATTTTTTCTCACTCGAATATAACTCTTTCAATCTTCGTAAAAATGTCAAGGGATTCTCATTTTTAAACTCAGACCGTTTTAATTGTTCAAAAATTCTCTGTCCATTTTCAAATATTCCCCACGCCACTATATTTTTTTCTTTTAATTCCTGCAATTCCTTAAAACTTTTATACACTTCATTATCTCTTGTTATTTTCATTTCTCCTATAGTATCCACAGTCCTATCTCTTGATGAAGTTTTGAAATTTCTTCTTTTATATTTTCTTTTTCATATTCTTTGAAAAACTCAGTTAAACTTATTTGTTCACCTAACTCTATAGATTTTTTTAATTCTAAAAATGTAAACTTATACGAATTCAGCTCTATATATTTCTTTACATATTCATCTTTATTTATTTGATTCTCTATTTTTCTTTTCATCAAGTCTCTAAGTTCTTCTCTGTTTTTCATATAATTTTTGTAAAATGTTGTATTTTTAATATCCATGATTAAACCTCCTGTATCTTAAATTTTTCTCTGAAGCAAAATACAACTGTAGAATTCTGTTTCGTTCTTCGTCATTAAGTTTTAAAAGCTCATTAGGGTTTTTAATGTAAATTTCTACCCTTTCCAAATGTTTTTTGACATCATAAATTTCCGAACACAGTTCATGAATATACTTTTCATCAATTGCAGCTAAATATTTCAATTTCAAATTAGTGAACGAACTAAAATCATCATTGCTAAATCCCCACTCGTGATTACTATTTTTAGGATGGTTGTGAGTATACAAAGCGTCTTCAAAATTAATTTTAGTCATCTTATGACTTGGTATTGAATTTTCATCTCCTTTCAAAATATAAATATCTCCATTTTTAGCTATTACTAACGCATTTTCTTTGCTCTTCTTAACGATTTTTTGTTCATATCTTCGCAACAATTCCAGCGGTTCATCTTTATACTCCGTTGCATTAATATTCCCTATATTTCTGTATCTACCACCTTCAACAAAAACAGTACCATTATTATTGATTATACCCTCATTTTCATTATTTTCAAAATCTTCTTTTTCAGGTTCATCAGAAAAAACATCTGAATACTCATAAGGAACAGTTGTACTTCTACAGCGAGGGTGCATTGGCGGATAATTTTCTCCTTCCATTGCATTTTCCGTTTTAAATACTTCACCGTTAAGACATTTACAATACAAAATGTTTCTATTAAATGCGTCTAAAGCTGGTTATATAAATACTTTTAAAACAATTTACAATACAAAATGTTTCTATTAAATAGCCTTGAGATACAGCAAACAACAAGCCTTGATGACATTTACAATACAAAATGTTTCTATTAAATCGTTCAACAAATTTTTTGAAAATGACTTTAAAAAAAATTTACAATACAAAATGTTTCTATTAAATAACACTTGCAATAGCTTCTTTTATCCCAGAAACGAAATTTACAATACAAAATGTTTCTATTAAATATACAAGCAATATACAAAATTCTATATCTTTTCCACATTTACAATACAAAATGTTTCTATTAAATATCAAAAGATAATTTAGTAAGTTATGATGTATTTATATTTACAATACAAAATGTTTCTATTAAATTATATTTTTTTCCAAATCTTTACCTCTTTGAGCTGCATTTACAATACAAAATGTTTCTATTAAATCAAACAAATTCAAGGAATTATTAGGAAATAAAGCGGCATTTACAATACAAAATGTTTCTATTAAATCAAATGCTTCCACTCCAATATCGTGCTTTTCGGTAATTTACAATACAAAATGTTTCTATTAAATCTTGGTCTATGCCGTACTGGGAAAATACGGAAATAGATTTACAATACAAAATGTTTCTATTAAATTAGTAAAAAACTTAAATTCAATAATAAATATTTGTAATTTACAATACAAAATGTTTCTATTAAATATTAGAAGAAAAATTAAACAAATCAAATGAAGAAATATTTACAATACAAAATGTTTCTATTAAATCAATTTCTCATCTGGCTCTGTAAGATAACTATCATTAATTTACAATACAAAATGTTTCTATTAAATAATATGTAAGTATAAAAAAGTAAATAAAATTTTTGGATTTACAATACAAAATGTTTCTATTAAATATACCTTGACTATGAATTATATAAGAAATTTAGAAAATTTACAATACAAAATGTTTCTATTAAATAGCATTAAAGAACAATGATAGAGTAGAGATGTTAGAATTTACAATACAAAATGTTTCTATTAAATTGAGTATGAGAAATAATTTTAGAATTTAAAAACAAAGATTTACAATACAAAATGTTTCTATTAAATCAATATGGAAAACAAGGAAAGTTTGCAGAAAAAATATTTACAATACAAAATGTTTCTATTAAATTCCATCTCTATCTCTGTCTAAATGTCTTGCGTAACCATTTACAATACAAAATGTTTCTATTAAATGAGGTTGGCGAATTTATTCACGAATTAAAGCCAAAAATTTACAATACAAAATGTTTCTATTAAATAAAAGCCTAGAGATTACATAAACATAGTAGAACTGCATTTACAATACAAAATGTTTCTATTAAATCAATAAAATTTTAGAAAAGATTGACAACACTCTTGAAATTTACAATACAAAATGTTTCTATTAAATTCTGCTACAATAATTCCTTGTTTTACATCTGCTGCAAATTTACAATACAAAATGTTTCTATTAAATTTAAACTTAGATGAACTTAGATATATAGATAAGAACATTTACAATACAAAATGTTTCTATTAAATTTATTTGCTCTCTTATCTAATGTTTCTGTTAAATAATTTACAATACAAAATGTTTCTATTAAATTTAATTATTGAAGGGTATAAAAGATTGTATGAGAAATTTACAATACAAAATGTTTCTATTAAATAGACTTTAGAAGTTTTAAAAAAGATAAAAGTTCTAGATTTACAATACAAAATGTTTCTATTAAATACTTAATAACGGAAGAGTATTCTTTGCGGAACTTAATTTACAATACAAAATGTTTCTATTAAATGAGAGAACATTTAACAGAAAAAGAGAAAGAATTATAATTTACAATACAAAATGTTTCTATTAAATAACATCAAGTATTTATATTGGAGATGGTTCTCACGGATTTACAATACAAAATGTTTCTATTAAATTTAAAAAAATATTTTAAAGTTAGGAGAATAAATAAAATTTACAATACAAAATGTTTCTATTAAATGGTTGACTGAAAAAGATTTAGAAGAAATAAATAATAATTTACAATACAAAATGTTTCTATTAAATGTCAAGATGAAAGAGTATGAGTTAAGTACTTATTATATTTACAATACAAAATGTTTCTATTAAATCAAGGAGATGGCAGACTATGAAAAGTAATTTAATAGATTTACAATACAAAATGTTTCTATTAAATAAAACAAGGTTATTTCCAACAATATTGTATTTAATAATTTACAATACAAAATGTTTCTATTAAATTTTCTATAACAATATGATGAAAATAGTGTTTTATCAATTTACAATACAAAATGTTTCTATTAAATATTAAATATTTCTGCTAAAGCTGACAAAACTTTAATATTTACAATACAAAATGTTTCTATTAAATTTAAGAAGAAGAAATGAAAGATACTTGTTAAATCGTATTTACAATACAAAATGTTTCTATTAAATCAAATGCTTCCACTCCAATATCGTGCTTTTCGGTAATTTACAATACAAAATGTTTCTATTAAATAATTAGTAAACTTTGAGTCGTTTCTAAATGTACCCCATTTACAATACAAAATGTTTCTATTAAATAGGAGCGAATGAAATTAAGAGAAAAATTGTTTGACGATTTACAATACAAAATGTTTCTATTAAATCACATCAACACCGATGAAAATCACTTGTAGTGTAACATTTACAATACAAAATGTTTCTATTAAATAATGAAATATATTCAAAATATGTAGATAATGTAAATATTTACAATACAAAATGTTTCTATTAAATCTCTGACAAGAATACAGAAAAAGTTGTGATGATGTAATTTACAATACAAAATGTTTCTATTAAATTTTAGACTTATACCATATATTCTTTTTATATTTTTTTCATTTACAATACAAAATGTTTCTATTAAATCTAATCTTCCTCAAACTACCTATATAGTATACCACTTTTCCTCATTTTTGTCGATAACAATATTTTTATATATTTTTATCAAGAATTTCTTTTTATCTTTTTATATAACAATCAAAAAATCCAATAAAAGTCGATATTACCGAAAATCTGTCGATGTATTAGCTTTTTATTGTTATTACAGATCGACAGATTTTGTTTAAAAGAAGTTTGAAGTTTTATCATCTTCGATTCCCCAAAATTCTTTTTCTAGCCATTTTTCTTGACGAGATTTAAAAATTATTAAAGAATCCTTATCTTTGCGAATAAATTTTCCTAGTTCTATATTTAATTTTTTTAATAATACTGGTGTTATCTCGCCTTCAAATACTGATTTTTGAACATTCGTTAAATATTTTTTACAAATTTTAAATATATTTCTGGAAATTCTGGCTCCATTTTCATCAGAAAGAATGTCATAAACTAAAATTATATACATAATTACCACCATATTTTGAATCCTTCATATTTTTTATCTTCTAATAAATGTTTTACCAACTTATATGCTTCTAATCTCATTAAATGACGATAAGAAACTTTTCGATTCAAATCTCTGTGTTTTATCGTTGTTTCTAATCTTTCGTTAAAAGTTTTTAAAATTAATTTTTGAGTATTTTCTTTCATGTAGAAATAGTTTGAATCTTTTACAAAATCTTTTTCTGTTATCATTTTTTTATTCAATAATGAAAAAATAATTCTATCTGCTAGAAGTGGCTTAAATACTTCGGAAATATCAAGTGATAAAGAAAACCTTCTTTCACCAACGCTATGTAAATAACTTATGGTTGGATTCAGTTGGCTCACATAAATTTCTGACAAACAAGCTGTATAAACCAATGTATTCAAAAAAGAAATCATTGTATTAATCATATTATCAGGCGGTCTTTTTACTCTTTTCTCAAAATTTATTTCTTGATTTACAATAGTATTCCACGCAGTATAGTAAATACGGCGAATACTTCCTTCTATTCCCATTAATTCTTCAACATTTTCTGTTCGAAAAATCCCTTTTCTAAGTGCTTTAATATCTATTATTTCTGATTCCAATTCTTTTCCACGCTCTTGATAATATCTCAAATTTCGCAAAATGTTTGTACTTGCTGCATCAATTATTAATTGTGCCAATTCAATTCTTTTTTTATTATCCGTATAATTTTCAACTTGTTTTACAAAAAGTTTTCCAGAAACATTTGATTCTTTTGGATAAAATGTTCCTGTATAAAAGCCATAGTAATTAAAAATATGAACTGGAATCTTATTTTGTGCCAAATAATTTAGAGCTTTTGTATTCAATGAAATTTCTCCAAATAGATAAATATCACGAGTAACTTCAATTTTTATATCTTTAAATCTTCCATCCGCTGCAGTAATTCTAATAACATTATCTTTTCGTTTTAATTCTCCATTTGAAAAAATGAAATAACTTTCTGACATTATGAATCCTCCTTTCTAGTAGTTTTTGTAATTTGACTTTTTGGTAACTTATAATTTTAAGCAATTTTAAAAATATTTTCAAATAAATTTTATTTTTAGAGAATTATCAAATATAGCAAAACTCATAATAGGAACATTGTTTACACATTTTTTCATTAATTACAGGAGGAATTTTTTCATCTAAACAAATTTTTTCAATATCTTTTAAAATATTCTTTAATATTTTTTCATCTTCCGATGTCAAAAACACCTCTTTACGCTCTTTAACCACAGGATAATCAATGATCCCTTTTTCAATATCAATTCCTCTTTGCTTTAAAAAATAAATATAATACTTTACTTGCCAAATAGCTGCTTCTTCAATAGATTTACTTTTTTTAACCTCATGAATAACTTTCCAATGCCTAATAAAATCAATATTTACAGTTTCTTCTATCATTATTTGTTTCGTTTCCAAGTTATAACTATTTTCATCAATCAATTTCCCCATTTGAACATTTTCATTGTCTTCTTCAAGATTAATATTTCGTGAATTATACCACAACTTTCGTTTGCAAACAAAATAATAGTTTATCATCAATCCTGTTATTTTCATTTTGTATCACCTTCGGTTACTAATCTTTATTTTATTTATTAAAAGTATACCGTTATTTTTTCTATTGTCAATATTGTAAACAATCTTCATATTTTAAAATCAATGATTTCAATAAAATTCAAACAAGAAATTTGTCATTTTTATAAGTGGACAATTGATTATTTTTTTTAAAGTTGTAAAGTAATAATTATAACATAATATTTATTCAATATCTCGTTTGATAAATATTGTATTTACAATTTCTCACATTTATTATATAATTTAACTATAAAAATTTAAAAATAAAGGAGTGATTTATGGCAAGTTACAAGAGTTTTGATTTTAAAAAATTATATTTTATAGTGTATATTGCTTTAGTTTTGCTAGTTGTATTTATAGGTTTTAAATTGGGTCTTTTTTTATTTCCTTTTTTACTAGGTTTAATTTTTTCAATATTGACACAGCCGTTTGCTAATTTTCTGAAAAAGCGATTTAATTTTTCTCATAAATTGGCAACTATTATTTCAATAGTGCTATTTTTAGGAATATTTTTAGGTTCTATTGTTCTTGCTTCGCTAAAATTATTTGAAGAAATTTATAAATTATCAAATAGTTTAGATTATTATTCTGAAGAAGCTAAAAATTTATGGAATCATTCAGTTGATACAGTTTATTCTTATTTAGGACAATTGCCAGAAGGATTTACAAATGAAGCCAAAAATATTATAAATGGTTTTATTTCAAAAGGTGCTAGACAAGCTGGATTATTTATTAATAAACTTATTGGTTTTATTACTTCTATACCAACATTGATACTTTATACCTGTATTATGATACTTTCTACATTTTTCATAAGTCTTGATAAAACGCAAATTGTTAGTTTCTTAGAAAAACAATTTCCAAGCATTTGGTTAGAAAAAATTTATAATATCAAAAGAGAAATGTTTACAGTTTTAGGTTCTTACATAAAAGCACAATTAATCTTGATGACTCTTTGTTTTTTTGAATTATTGACTTTATTAAATTTATTATCATTTTTAAAATTTAACGTTCATTATCCATTATTAATGTCAATCATTATTTGTATAATTGATGCGTTGCCAATCTTAGGAGCAGGTGCGATTTTACTTCCTTGGGTTGTACTCGCAATACTTCTTGGTGATTTTAAACTAGCAGTTGGAATTCTTATTGTTTATTTCATCGTGTTATCTGTTAGACAGATGTTAGAACCAAAATTAATTAGTGAAAATATTGGAGTTCATCCTTTGATAACTTTAATTTCTATGTATTCTGGATTCAAAATTTTAGGAGTTTCTGGATTTTTAGTTGGTCCAGTTGTTATGATTATTTTAAAAAATGTATTTTCAAAAGAATTAGAAATTGGATTTTTCAAAGAAATATTTGATGATTTTGTTACTCCTGATAAAAATTCTAATAAAGGAAAAGACGAAAAGAAAGACATCGATGAAAATATTCCTGAAAATTTAAAAAAGGAATTTATTGAGGATAAAAAATGTTAAAATAAGATATATGATTTAAAATAGATTCTAATAGAAATTTATAAAGAGGTGAAAGTTATGATTAAAGCTGAATTTTTAGAAAATGGAAGAAATAAGATTATTGACAAATCAAACCAAGAGTTTTTTACAGATATTGCTAAAAAATTTGGTGGTTATGATGAAACTGGTTCTCCAAGTGACCTTTTAGTAGCCGCATTAATAACATGCGCAATGTCTACTATCGAATCAAAAGCTCGTATTTTAGATATTAATGTGAGTGGATTTCATGCAAAGGGAGATAAAATTGTAGAAGATGATAAAATCAGAAAATTTGTAATTGAATATCACTTACCTGAAAGCCTTTCAGCTAAACACAGAGAAAAATTGGAAGGTGTTGCAAAAAGATGTTTTGTAGGTAAGCAATTACATCCTGATATTGAAAAAGATTTTACATTTATTTATGATGTAAAATAATTAAGATTTATTTAATTTAACAAAAGATAGCAAGAAGTCTCCGGCTTCTATAAGTGGGAGATGAATTGCTTTTTTTTGTAAAAAAAATTGAAAAAAGGATATATTTATGATATAATTTATTCAGTGAAATAATATAAAAGTAGGTAATAATAATGTCATATAATAGTAATTACCATTCAGTATTTGATATAAATTATCATATGATTTTTTGTACAAAATATCGAAGAGAAGTCATTGATGATGAAATTTCTAATAGATTAAAAGAGATTTTTGAAAAAATATGTCCGAAGTATAACATTGTTCTTAAAGAATGGGAACATGATGTTGATCATATTCATATGTTGATTAATGCTATGCCTAATACTGAACTTTCTAAGTTTGTAAATACTTACAAAAGTGCTTCCAGCAGGTTGATAAAAAAAGAATTTCCTGAAATAAGGGGAAGATTGTGGAAAGAATATTTTTGGAGTAGAAGTTACTTAGTTGTAAGTGTTGGAGGTGCACCGTTAGAGATAATTAAAAAATATATTCAAAGTCAAAAGGAGGTGTAATTTTATGAAATATAATTTAGCATTCAAATACAGAATTTATCCAAATAAAGATCAAGAATTATTGATAAATAAGACTTTTGGATGTGTTCGTTTTGTATACAACAAAATTTTGTATACTGCGAATAAAATTTATGAAGAAACTGGAAAAAATAAAATAATTACACCTGCCAGTTTGAAAAGTGAAAACCAATTTTTAAAAGAAGTAGACAGTCTAGCACTTTCAAATGTTCAATTGAATGTGAAACGATCGTTTATGAATTTTTTTCATAAGAGGACGAAGTTTCCAAGGTTCAAATCTAAAAAGAAAAGTGTTAAAAGTTATACGACAAATTGTGTGAATAATTCGATACGAATTGAGAAAGGTAAATATTTGATTTTGCCAAAATTGAAAAAAGTAAAATTGAAATATCATAGAGAAATACCAAAGGATTATAAAATAAAGTCGGTAACACTAACAAATAGTAATGGAAATTACTATGTTTCTGTTTTGACGGAATTTGAAAAAGAAATTCAAAAAATGTCAAGTAATGATAAAGTGATTGGACTTGATTTTTCGATGTCTGAATTATTTATTAGTTCTGAAAACCAAAGGGCTGATTATCCAAGATATTTTAGGATATTGGAGAAAAAATTGAAAGAATCACAAAAATCATTGTCAAGAAAAGTTAAATTTTCTAAAAATTGGTATAAGCAAAAAGCGAAAATATCAAGATTACATGAGTATATTAAAAATTGTCGAAGAGATTTTTTGCATAAATTATCGAAAAAATTGTCTGAAGAATACAATGCTGTGGTTGTTGAGGATTTGAATATGAAAGGGATGAGCCAGGCATTAAATTTTGGTAAAAGTGTAGGAGATAATGGGTGGGGAATGTTTTTGAGAATGCTTGAGTATAAACTGATGTTTTTAGGGAAACAATTTTTAAAAATAGATAAGTGGTTTCCGTCATCGAAAACTTGTAGTAGATGTGGAAATCTTAAAGAGGAACTGAAATTATCAGAAAGAAGTTATAAATGTGAGTGCTGTGGAATTGAAATTGATAGAGATTACAATGCGGCACTGAATATAAAAGATATTGGAAAAGAAATGTTGAAATATTAGGAAATAAAAAAACAGGGTAGGAACTACCCGAAGAGCTTGGTAAATATATTTGGCTAACAAAAGCAGATACTTCCCAAGAAGCTCCCGCTTCTAAACGCGGGAGTAGTTCACCTAGTTAGTAATTTAAAAATTAGTTAAATTTTTTTATTAAAAATAAAAAAAGACTATACCACTTTAAATAGTATAGTCTAATTTTTTTTAATTAATTTTGAGAACTAACTACATTTGTTGCTTGAGGTCCTTTTTCTCCTTCTTCTACATCAAAAGTTACTTCTTCACCTTCGCTAACAGTTTTGAATCCTTCTTTGTTTATTTTTGAGAAATGTAAGAAATAATCATTTCCATCTTCTCCTGAAATAAATCCGAATCCTTTTTTGTCGTTAAACCATTTTACTTTACCTAACAAAGTATTACCTCCTAAAAATTTATACCTCAAACATCTTGTTACAAATTACTTTATAAATTACTTTATATATTTTTGTTACATTATTTTTGTTTTTGGCTATCTGTTATTATTATACCATATTTTTTTAAAAATAAAAACTTTTTTTTATTTATTTTTAAAAAATATTATAATTTTTGTCCTAAAAGTTAGATATTTTAATATTTTATGCCTTTTTATTAACGTTTTTTTCGATATATATAATAAATACTTATAACCATTTATTATATATATATTAATCTTTATAAATATATATACTTAAAACTCAACTTTATTAGTAATATATATTGAATTATACTAGAAAATAGTATATTATATAGGGTATAATATTTATATATTTGAAAATAGGCTTTATAAACCTAAATTTAAAATGTAAGGAGAGAAAATAGTATACAATGGCATTAATTATACAAAAATACGGTGGTACTTCTGTTGCAAATGCAGAAAGAGTTAAAGAAGTTGCCAAAAGAGTTTTAAAATATAAAAATGAAGGAAACGATGTTATCGTTGTTGTTTCAGCTCCTGCTGGAACTACTGATTCTTTGATCAAAAGAGCTTATGAGCTTTCTGATACGCCTAATAAAAGAGAGTTAGATATGCTTCTTACCTCTGGAGAACAAATTTCAATTGCTTCACTTGCAATTGCTATTGAAGAATTAGGTGGAAAAGCAATATCGTTAAATGCTTTCCAAGTAAACTTTAATACGACTGACGCTCATACAAAAGCTCAAATTTTGAACATTGACACTGATGTTATAAAAGAAAATTTATCTAAAGGGAATGTAGTTGTTTTTGCTGGATTCCAAGGAATTACAAAAAATAATGAAATTACTACGCTTGGACGTGGTGGTTCAGATACTACTGCTGTTGCTTTGGGAGCTGCTTTATCAGCTGATGAAGTTGAAATATATACTGATGTAGACGGTGTTTATACAGCAGATCCAAGAATTGTTAGTAACGCAAGAAAATTAGAAAGCATTTCATATAAGGAAATGTTAGAATTAGCAGCTTCAGGAGCAAAAGTATTGCATCCTAGATCGGTTGAGATCGCTGCAAAATATGGAATTAAAATACATTTACGTTCATCATTTGATGATTCATTAGGAACAATTGTAGAAAGTGAAGGAGAAAAATCAATGGAAAAAGCTAAAATTATTGGAGTTACATCATCTAAAAACGAAGGAAAAATTACTCTTTCTGGATTACCTGATAAGCCAGGAATTGCAGCAAAAGTATTTTCCACTCTTGCAAAATCTAAAATTAATACAGATATTATTTTACAAAGTTCTAGTATTAATAAAGAACTTAACAATATTTCATACACAGTAAAATCAGATGATTTATTAGAAGCTGTAAGAATTTCTGAAGAATTGAAAAAAGAATTAGGTGCTGAAGGAGTTACTTTTGAAGAAAGAATCGCAAAAGTTTCTGTAATTGGAATTGGATTAAAAACTCATTATGAAACAACAGCTGAAATTTTTGATACACTTGCAGAAAATAATATAAATATCGATATGATTTCTTGTTCAGAAATAAATGTTTCATGTATTATTAAAGAAAGTGATGTTGAAAAAGCAGTTAGAGCATTACATAGTAAATTTTTAGAAAACTAATCTTGAAAAAGATTATTAAAAATATTCATAATTTGTTAGGAGATATAAAATGAAAATAGGAATTATTGGTTTAGGAACTGTTGGAGAAGGAGTTCTTAAAGTACTTACAGCAGAAAAAGAAAGTATCTTTGAAAAATCGAGAGCTGATATTGAAGTGAAATATGCTTGTGACTTGAATACAGACAGAAATTTTTCTTTTGATTTTGATAAATCAATTTTGATAAATGATTATAAAAAAATATTAGCAGATCCAGAAGTAAAAATAGTTGTTGAATTAATTGGTGGAGAAACTATCGCAAAAACTATTATTACTGAATCTTTTAAAGCTAAAAAAAGTGTTGTTACTGCTAATAAAGCATTAATAGCTAAACATGGTGTAGAATTATTTCATATCGCTAAAGAAAATGGCGTTTCATTCTTATTTGAAGCAGCTGTTGGTGGAGGAATACCTATTGTTACGCCACTAATGGAAAGTTTAGTTGCGAATACTATTACTGACATTAGAGGAATAATGAATGGTACTTCTAACTATATTTTGACTAAAATGAAAGAAGAACATTTGTCATTTGATGAAGCATTAAAATTAGCATCAGAAAAAGGATATGCTGAAGCTGACCCAACTTATGATGTTGATGGAATTGATGCTGGTCATAAAATAAATATTTTGGCTTCTCTTGCTTATGGAGGGTCTATTAAATTTAAAGATATGCAATTGTCTGGAATCAGAGATATTACAACTGTTGATATCGCTGCTGCAAATCAATTGAATTCTACTATTAAATTGATTGCTAGCTCAAAACTATTGACAGAAACTTCTGCTCAAATTTCTGTAGAACCTGTTTTAATTTCAAATGGAGAAATTTTAGCAAAAGTTGACGATGTTTATAACGCAATTGAAACTACTGGTTCTTATACAGATAAAACTTTATTCTATGGACAAGGTGCTGGAATGGATCCAACTGCTTCAGCTGTAGTTGCTGACATTGTTAAAATTACTACTAGAAATCATATTGAATCTGATTATTTCTTTAATTCAACAAAAGTATTTGAAATTGTAGATTCTAATACTACAAAAGATTCTTATTACATCAGAGTTTCTAAAGATTTTGATGTTAATAACTCACCTTTTGAAGTTACAAACGAAATAGAAAACTTCTACATTATTTTAGTTGATAATATTTCAAGAAATGAAATTAGTGAAATTATTAAAGATGCTAAAGAAAAAATTGTATTAAAAGTTAGTAAATAATTTATATATTTTTCACATAAAAATAGCTCACCTTAGACGATGAGCTATTTTTAATTTTAGATTAATTTTTCTTTTTAAATGAATCAAACATATTTTTATCATTACTATACAATACTTTCACTTCATTTGGTTTCAAAGTAAGTTTTATTTTTCTATCTGAAATAGAATAATTTTCTTTTGGATTTAATTCATTTTTATAAAATCCAAATAACTTAGGAACTTGTAAAAATACAGGATAACTACTTGAACTATTATTTACTACAACAATCATAGATTCATTTCCACTGGAAATCTCATAAGATAAGAAATCAAGGTTTGGCCATTCAGGATTTATAGTTAAATTTCTATAAGTTTGGGCCTTTCTTTTTTCCTCACTTAAATATTGATTAATATCTGCATCAGTTCTAGATTTCATTTTAGGATCTCCATAAACTTCTAATACTCTAAAAGTTCCATTTCTAAATAATTCTCTATGTTTTTTTCTGATTGCTAATAATGATTTATAATAATTCTCAATTTCGGAATTACTTTTTACAGGATACGAGATCTTTTTTTGAACCTCATCAATTTGAATCTCATTTGATAACTTTCTCAAATTATCTATAGAATATTTTGTAATTTGGTCAGTTTCATTTTCATAAGGTGCATAATCATCCCAAAGCATAGGTTTTCTATTTCTTGGAGAATCTGCTCCCCACATTCCTTTTTCATCTCCATAATAAATTACAGGCGTTGCAGGCAATGTCAAATGAACACCTATTATTTTTTTTAATTTACTAACTGCTAAAGGATCATAGATATCTGGTCTTATATTCAAATATCCTTGATTCGACTGATTATTTCTATCATATACTCTGTTAGGATTTATTATCCCACTAAAAATTCTATCAGTATCTAAAGAATCAAAAAATACTTGTGTCGCATTAAATCGTTCATTTGCATATTTATTGTAAATTTCATTTAATTTACTTGCAAATTCTACATCTCCAATTTTATAATTTATATTGTTATTAACCATATATTTAATAACATTATTTACAATATTATAATCTGCTCCGCTATCATACACGCCTTCTTCTATATCTTTTGTAAAGCTATTCGAAAATTCTCCTGTAATCAATAAATCTGGCTTATATTTTTTCAAATTTTCTGTTATATCAGCAATATATTCTTTATTTTTATCATCATAATACACATATCTAATACCATCAATTCCATCATCATAAACATTTTTCTTGAATGTTTCATCTGGTCCTAACACCCATTTTTTCAATGAATTTTCGATATAATTTCTAACTTGTGGATTTGATAAATCTAAAACCGTGTCTTTCAAATACCAATTTGAGTATTTCCCACCATTTCTTGCAAAAAACTTATTCGATGTAGTATCTGGAGCCACTTCTATTACTACTCTCAATCCCTTTGCATGCGCCTTTTTCAAAAGACTTGCCAATTGTAAATCTGAATCTGTCCAAACCCATGTTTTGGTATCTAATAAACTTTCATCCAACAAGTTTTTATCAGTTTCAGGATTGTAAGTCAATAAATTCAATTCCATATCTCCATTTTCATTGTGAACTTTTCCTTTTATATCCAAAGCTTTTATCGTTCCAGTTTGTTCGATTGAACCAAAATAAGGATCTACATGGTTAAAATAAATCGTATCATATTTGTGATTCGACAAAGAATAAAACGGTGATGATAAAATTATATACTCTACTCCCAAATCTTTTAAGTAATCTAATTTCTCTTCAACTCCTTCTAAATCTCCTCCGTAATATCTCGTATAATTTTGTACACCATTTAAAACATTTTCTTCCCAATCATTTTTATCTTCATAGTTACTGTCCCATTCGCTCAATGTAAATTCTGGCTTATCATCGCCTCCCCAATATGCAAGTACTAATTCTTTTTTAGATCTACCCGATCTTAATTCTCCTGTTGGTTCAGAAAAAATACCTGTTCCAAACTCGTTAAAAATTGGATCATTATCTACATTTCCATTTCTAAATGAATCTATATAAATTTGATATCCAACTGAACCTCTCGCCCAATTCGGAATCGATGTCAATTTTTTCGATTTTGTATATTGGAATTTTTGAACTGCTGATTCATCTTTTGTTGTGTTTCTTCCATAATAATATTTAGTTTTTGCATCTGTTAATTTAAAATAATAACTTGTTGGAACATTTGGAATTTCTGCTACAAAAATCTCTTTTCCAGAATAATTTCCAATTCCTCGCATCATTTGTTTCTGTCCATCAAACATAACTTCTGCTGAATAAATATCATTATTTTTAGTTTTTAAGATAATTCTCATTTTAGAACCATTTTCTATTCTGTAATCTGGTGTTTCCTTATGTTCCAAAGCATTTATATCAATAATTCCATCATTTCTTTGACTGTATTTAGTAACACTCTGCTCCTCAGAATTTCCATCTACTTCTAAATCATCATTTTTATTATCATTTTTTTCTTGTGTTTTTTCTTTTAAAGTTGATTCATCAGTATTTTCAGCAATCTCACTTTTTATATTTTTCTCATTAACTTTTGTCACATTTTGATTAAGTTGATTAAGATTGTCATTCTTCGTTTTTGCAAATGACATACTTGAACCAGCTATCACAAAACATAGTACTACCAATTTTAATTTTACTGAACTCATATTTCTCCTTTATTTACTTTAATTTCTCTAGCTGCTGCCAGACAAAAAACTGTAACTTTTATATTTTTCCTGTCTTCTTCTTTTGAATACATTCCCAAAATACTATTTTTTATTTCCTTCAAAGTTGCACCTGTTGTTATTATATCATCAAACAGCAATATATTTTTATTTTTAAAATCTATATTATTTTGCACTTTAAACGCACCTTTAATATTTTGTTCTCTCAATTTTTCATCCAATAAATCAGACATTTTTTTAGTATTTTTTACACGCTCCAACTGAACATAACTAACTTTCAATTGATTAAGAATCTCATCCACTTGATTGTATCCTCTATCATTTTTCCGCTTTTTATTCACAGGAACACTTACGACCAAATCTATTTTTTCATTTTTTAAAATAAACTTAAATTCTTCCTCTATTAATTCTGCTATTAATTTTGAAATAGCCTTATTTCTTTTATATTTATATGCAAAAATTAATTTTTTAAAATCTTCTGTATAATCCCAAATATAATAAATATTATTCAAACTTCTTAAATTTTTTGTATCAAAAAGTCTATTTTTACTTTCTTTTGATACAATTCCGTACTCAACTAATTCTCTCCCTGAAAATATATCTTTATTTTTGAACAAAAGACTTTTAAAATTAAATATTATTTCATCAAACTGTTGTTTTAGCTGCTTTTTTACTTTTTTCAATTACTTTTGCCGAGTACATTTCACTATAACCACAATTCTGACAAATCTTTAAATAAAATTTATCTAAAGAAATTTTTGTATCTCCCATTTTTTTTGTCGGTAACACTGTTGTTTTTATTTCGCAAAGAGTAGAACCGCATTTCAAACACTTTTCATTATTTTTCATATTTCACCTCAGAATGCATTTTTCACCCAATTTATATTTTTTGAAAAACCATCTATTCCAACAATATCGTATCTGATATTTTTATTCCACTGATTTTTAAAAATATATACATTCGATGTACAAATTATTTTCTTTTGTTTACTTTTGGTAACCATCTCTAACGCATTTCCATGATTATCATTTTTTCTATACTTAACTTCCACAAAAATCAATGTTTCCGTCATTTCTTCCAAAAATATTAAATCTATCTCTCCAAATTTTGAATAATAATTACTTGTAACATAAATTAATCCATTTTCTTCGAGATATTCCTTCGCAATTTTTTCATACTCAAACCCTATTTCCCTTTTATTTTTCACAAAATCCACCCCATTTAAACCAGTCTAAATATAATTCTATTCCCCTAAAATTTTTTTTAAAAAAGTTTTTCGATGATATTCAGAAGGCCCCTTACTAAGCAATATTTCCCTATGCAACTTTGTTCCATATCCTTTATGTTTCTCAAACTTATAATCAGGATATTTCTTAGCAGCTTCAACTAGCATTCTATCTCTAGTTACTTTCGCAATTATCGATGCCGCTGCAATAGAAAGTGACTTTCCATCTCCTTTTACTATAGCTTCCTGCTCCCCTTCATATTCTCGAATTTTATGATTTCCATCAACTAAAACAATATCAAATTCTGCTTTCTCATGAATTTTTTCAATTGCACGACGCATAGCTAAAAAAGTCGCATTCAAAATATTAATCTCATCAATCTCTTTTTCTGATGCAATTCCAACCCCAACTATACATCTCTTATTGATCAAATCAAAAAGTTTCTCTCTTTTCTTTTCTGATAATTTTTTCGAATCATTAATTTCTTTCAATTCATCAAAATATTCTTGCACAATAACTGCACTCGCTACAACAGGTCCCGCTAACGGTCCTCTCCCTGCCTCATCAATTCCCACGATTATTTTATGATATCCCTCATCAAATTTTTTCAAATCTATTTCAGATTCTTCATTTCTCTTTTTTAATGTCGATTTTTCTTTTACCATTTTTCCCTCAATCCAAACCTATATAATCTCAATATTTTCATCAAACTTTAAATTACATTTTTTTAAAGCATTTTTAAAATCTTTTGGTAATTTTCCGATAAATTCCACAGGCACATTTGTAATCGGATGTAAAAATTCAAGTTTATATGCATGTAACATTTGCCTTTTTTCACTGTCTGAACGTCCATAAATGCTATCACCCAAAATAGGATATCCCAAATATTTCATATGAACTCTTATTTGATGCGTTCTTCCAGTCTCAATATGAACTTTTACCAATGTAAACTTTTCATTTTTATCCAAAACTTCAAAATTTGATATTGCTATTTTCCCATTTTCTAACGAATCTAGAACTGTCATTTTTTTCCTATCATTCTTATCTCGACCTATTTTTGTAACAATTCTTCCGCTATTTTTATTTAATTTTCCCTTTAAAATTGCTAAATACGTCTTTTTAATTATTTTGTCTTGAAACATTTTCGCTAAACTTAAATGAGCTTTATCATTTTTAGCAATTATCAAAAGTCCACTTGTATCTTTATCAAGCCTATGAACAATACCTGGTCGAATCTCTCCATTTATTCCAGACAAATCTTTTATGTGATACAAAATAGCATTAACCAAAGTTCCTGAATGATGTCCATGCGCCGGATGAACGACCATTCCTGCTGATTTGTTTATAACTGCCAAATCACTATCTTCATAAACAATATTTATCGGAATATTTTCAGAATTTATTTCAATATCCTCCAATTCTGGAATTATAACTGATATCTCATCATCTCTTTCCACTTTATAAGCTGGTTTTGCCTTTTTCCCATTAACTAAAACATTTTCATCTTTAATTAATTGCTTAATTCTAGTCCTAGTTAAATCCATCTTCTTAGACAAATAACTATCAATTCTCTCTCCAGAATCATCCTCTTCAACTTTAACTATCTGTTCTTCATTTTTCTTTATAGCTTCTTCATCTTCCAAAAAAATAATTTTATTTTCTAAATTTTCTTTTATTTTCTCCATTTCTAATTTTTATTTCCTTACACTTATATTTTAACTAGCATCATCACATTCCTGAAAAATATCCATGTCTTCAGAAAAATTTTTAACATGATGATTCTTCGCTAAATTTGCCAATTCTTTATTAATTTTTTCTAATTTTAAAAAACTATTTTGAGAATGTTCTCTCAATGATGTTTTAAAACCAAATTTATGTAACACTCTAATCAAAAAATTAGCATTTTCCTTACCACAATCATGTAAAAGTGCCAATTTTAAATAAACTTCTTTATTTTTCAATTTCGTTCTTTTAACTTTTTTATAAACCTCCAAACAATGAAATTTATCATATTTTGACATTTCTAAAAAAATCTTTTTTTCTTTTTCATTAAGAATTTTCAATGCTTCATTTTGAAACGCTCTATTTACTTTTGGTCTAAAATATTCTAAAAATTTTTTTACTGCATACATTTTATATCTCCTATTAATCTATATTTTTTATAAATTATTTAACATTTCTATTATACTTTATTGAACTTAGATTTTACATAACATTTATATTTCTTTTATTATAATATTTCCAAAAATCCTTTTATATTTCTTGATATTTTTCCCTCTTTTCCCAATAAATTCGCCCTTATTACGTCTATTAACATAAAATATCAAAAAATAATTATTTTTTTCTATCCATTTTATTTTTTTTATATTTTCAATTTCATCTAAAAGTAACTCTTCTGAATATTCTTCAAGATCATTTATTTTATCAATTTTCATTAAAACTAAATTTTTCAATTTATCTGAAAAACCAACTTTTTCTAGTGTTAGATACTCTCCATTTAATGGCTTTTTACTATTATTAAGAATATAATTGCTCATTATCCGTACTTGCTGTGGCAAAAATCCATCTCCCTCAAAATATAAAGCTTTATCTTTATATTTCACATAAATTTCTCTAACATGATTTTTTAACTTTTTCCCTTTTATAGAAGTAAAATCTTTAAAATTCTTTTCCCCCGATAATTTTTCACAATTATTCTTTATTGTTTCATCATTATTTTTTATTAAATTTTCTGGATATTTATAAATATAATATCTTTTTTCTATCATTTCTGGAAATTCCAAAAAAGGGATTGTTTTTTCTATCTTTAAAATTTTCAATCCCTCTATTTCTTTATATTTAACTTTAGAAATTTTAATAAAATCTTTCGAATTAATATAAAGAACATTCTCTTTCGCATTAACTTTCGCATCTGTTCTTCCAGCTTGCTGAATTCCTTTATAAATCGTTATTCCATTTTTTTCTAACAATTTTCTAAATTCTGATTTTATACTTTTTTTATTTGGATTTTCATCAAATGATTCAAATTTCAATCCTTCATATTCGATAAAAAACATATATCCATAATATTTAGTATTCTCAAAATTTCTTATAATTTTATCCACTGAACAATTCTCCTACTTTTTTTGCTTAAGTTAATTTCCCTAAGACTTTTATTTCTCCAAGATTTTTTCAATTATTTCATCAACGCTAGAAACCCGTATATCTTCAGGGATCCCAGTTTCATTAATAACCGTTCCAAATCCCCAATTGCAATAAACTATGTCTACATTTGCGTTTTTAGAAGTATTTAAATCCACCATCATATCTCCAACGTATAAAACCTTATTTAATGGCGTATTAGTTTCAGAAGCTATTTTATTAACTCCATAAGGATCTGGCTTTTTAGGATGCTTTTCATCATTAGCCCCTATTATCTCTACAAAATTCCATTTTGACATATTTTTTTCTACAGTATTCAATGCTTCTAAATGATCCTTATTTGTCACAATCCCTTTTTTTATACTACTTTCTTCCAAAAAGTCTAACAATCTGTCAATACCATCATATAATTTCACATCATGATTATAATATAATTTGTAATACTTTCTAATTGTTTCTAACAAGTCTTCTTTTTTGACAACTGTTTCAGGATATTTTTCTTTTTTCAAAATTTTCTCTACTAAACCAGAAACTCCTCCACCAATTAAAGTTGTACTTTCAGCCAATGTATATGTTTTCAATCCTAACTCTTCTAACGCACATTTCAAGACTTTTGCAATCGCTCTAGAAGTATCTACTAACGTTCCATCTAAATCGAATAAAACCAAATCATATTTCATTTTATCATTCCTTAATTAATCTAAATATTTACGTTAATTGAGGATAACGCATAAAAACCTTTTGATTAATAAAAATTATGCTTCTGGTTCAATTATTTCTCCGTCATCATTAATTGGATTTCCATCATCATCTACTCTTACAATTTTTATACTTTCTAAATGCCCTCTAACACTTTTTTTAAAATTCTCTAAATAAATTTTTCTAACTTCTTCTCTTTCTTTTTTCTCTTCTTCTGTTAATTCTCTTTCTCTCGCCAATTGAGAAAATCTATTTATTTTTTTTATTATTTCATCCATTTTATTCATCTCCTATTCATTTTTCCTTAAAATATAGTAAGTCTACATTTCTAAAACTTTTAAAACTAAAACTATTCATATTTTAGTATCAAATAATACTCGTCTATCGTTACAAATAATTGTATCATAAAATGGTCATCATTACAACTTTAAGACTTTTAAAGCAAATAAAAAATAATAGCTTTTTTTTCTTTTTTTTGTTATAATTAATAGAAAAATAATTTAAAAGGAGGAAAAAAATATGTTTTGTACTTTAATTTGTTGTATGGATGGAAGATTTATTCATATCATAAATGAATATATTAGAAATAATTATCGTTATAAATACGTTGACACTATTACAGATGCAGGTCCTGTTAATAAAATTATATACGAGGATTATTTAAATTCTATTAAAGATAAAGTTGTTTTAATTTCAATGAATAAACATAAATCTGACCATATTTTTATTGCTGGTCATAGTGATTGCGCTGGATGTCCTATTGATGATGAAACTCAAAAAAATTATATTCGACAATCTGTTGAAAAAATGCATAAAGATTTACCCCATGAAGCAGTTACTGGGCTTTTCGTATATGAAAACGGTGAAATTGAAGTTTTAGTGGATTACGTTTAATCTTTTTAATTTTATTATTTCCCTCTCATTCTCTTCTATTTCTTTCACTTTTTTCTCATTTTCATTCTCTAATTTCATCAATCTTTTTTGTTTTTCAATCATTTCTTCCTCAATATTCCTTCGTTTCACAATTATTCTATTTTGTAATTTATCATTTGGATTTACAATTATTTCCTGCCCTTCATTTATTCCAGAGCCATATATTTCAATTACTTCTCCATTTGTCACACCTATTTGTATCTCTTTTTTAATTACTAAATTTTCCTTATTTATAACATAAATAAACGTTTTCTCTCCAGATTTTTCTTTCTTTTTAACTACTGCACTAATAGGAACCGTTAACACGTTCTCTTTTTTTTCAAGAAAAATTCTTACATTTAACATTTCATTCAAAATGATATTCTGAATATCCTTCTCAAAATTTTTTGGTAAAAACTCTAATATTTTAATAATCGGATCTTTTGTATCAACTATTTTATACAAAATTACTTTAAATTCACTATTTACAGCACTATTTACATTTCCTGCTTCTGAATATTTTTTATTTTCTTTTCCATTTTCATTAACTTTAACTAATTTTTCTAAATTCTTATCTTCTTTTAACAACTTTTGATTCAAAAAACTTACCGTCGCTTCACTTCCAACTTTTATTTCTCGATCTAATTTAATTTTTTCACTCACAATTTTTAAGTCTGTATCTTTTGCAATAAGTAATACAGGAATTGAAGCATCTGTAGTTCCATTTTTTATGGCATTAATTTTAATAATATATCCATTAACAGGACTTGTAATCACCCTCTGCACAAGCTGTTTATTTTTTACAATTTTTTCCAATTCTGTCTCTATAGCTGCTATTTCTCCTTCTAATTTTTGAATTTTATTTTTATCATCTAATTGTTCCTCTGACATATTTTTTAAATACCTCAGTTGTGATTTTTTTACGGCTAAAATACTCTTTTTGTCCTCTAATTCCTTTTCAATATTTTGTGCCTTGTAATCACTGAATTTAATTATAACGTCTCCTTTTTTTACTTTATCGCCTTCTTTAAAATAAATTTTATCAACATTAAGTTGTACATCTAAACCGATACTTATAAAATCTTTAGGTTCTACTTTTGCTTTTGAATCTACATAAAGATCAATATTCTCTCGTTTTATCGTTGAAACTATATATTTTTCAGAAATTGATGGAGTACAAGTCTTTATCATAAAAAGTATTATCATTACCAAAAATGTTGGTAATAGCCAAATTATATTTTCATTCGTTTCTTTTTTCAATTTATTTCCTATCTTTATTCTAAATTTTAACTTCTTTATAATTTTCCAAATTTATAATCTTTAAATTTTAATGTTCTCCATTTAATGTTTTCCATCAAAATATGATATTTCATTCAAGTCATCTTCAAATGCAAAATATTGCTTTTTCCCTAAAAATAACTGATCTTCGTATCTTTGAATAGGAAATACAAAAAATCCCCAATTATTTAAATCGGTGTAAATAAAAAATCTTGTTGTTAAATTCTGTATCGTATCAGTATCATTTTGCGTAATTACTCCGTTAAAAATAGGAATTATATCCTCTGCATCCATTTCCTCATAATCATCATCATTTTTATAAATTAATTCTTTTTTCAAATCCCCTTCCGCATTGTAAACATATATTTTCAATTCTTCAGCTGATATTGTTTTATCAATCTCTCCTTTTAAAATATCAGCTTTTCTAGAAGTCTTTATCATTTCAATTTTTTCACCATCATATTTTTCAACCCATACAGAATAAGGAACCAACGGCACTTCATTCTCAATTGTTACATTCATATGCCCGAATCTTTTATAATCTAAATACTTTATAGCTCCATCCAAACAATTCAATTTTAATTCATAATCATCACGGTGACTCAATTCCTTATACTCAATCATTTTACCTGGTACAAATTCTTTCAAAACTTCTTGAAATGTGCTAATTTTTGTAGATTGTCCACTCAATTTTATCAATGAATATTCAAATAAAATCCCTTCGTTATAGTAAGTATTCAAAAATTTTCTTAACATATTGTAAATATCAGCTTTTACTATTTTTTCAATTTCTTTAATTGTAAAAATATGGTTTGGATATTCGTTTATCGTTCTAAAAATTCCATTTTCTAATATGTGAATAATCCATGATTTTATTTGAGTTATGTGCATATCATTACTTTTTTGAAAAGAATCTTTCATACGTGGAACGTCAAATTTTGTTCTCAATCTTCCATCAATCGTAAAAAATTCCTTCTTTAAATTTTCAGCAGCTTCCCAAAGCATGTAAAAATTATTTCTAATCTTTTTGTACTCTTCGCTCATCTTATTTTCAAAATTAGAATATCTTGTCGGTATAATTGTTTCATATTTTTCATATTCACTTTGTAATTTCTCAAATATTTTTTCAATCCCAAACTCATCAATCACTTTATAAATCATATCATTATCGTATTCAATTAAATCATTTATTGAAATAATTTTCTTTTTAGTATATAGATTTCCTAACACAACTTTTAAAAACTGCATTATTCTGTAAGTCATATTATTTCCACCAAAATTTTCATCACCATTCTCAAAACTTGTTTTTATATCCAAATAATACGAAATTCTTTCATTCTCGATTACATATTTACAAGCTGCTAAATCTGTAGTTCCTCCTCCACAATCTATAATTAAAGCACTGTATTCTTCGCCTTCCTTATACTTTCTTTTTTTTATTTGATTTTCTATCGTATTATACAAAACTGCTATTGCCTCGTCCATAGCATTTTCTCTAATAATTTCATATTCAAAAGTCGTTTCTCCATTTTTTTCCACAGTAAAAATCTCTTGAAACATTTCTAAAAATTGATCTTTTAGTTTTACTGGACTCGAAGCATGTATTTTCTTAAATTTACATTTAAAAGTATATTCTGCTCGCTCAACGATATATTTCAAATATGCTCTTATAATCTTTTTTCTTTCAATATAAAGAATATTACCAAACTCATCATTTATTTTTTCTTTCTCTCTATGATCATGAACCCAACGTTTCAACCCATAAAATAACGATCCATTAACAACATAATTATTTTTCTCAAGTTTTCTAATAACATCATATCCAAACAAATATTTAATATCATTAGGATTACTACAATCCGAAACATACGCCAATGTAGGAAAAATCTCTCTGTAATGTCTTTCTCCATCATTAAATTTCACATAATTAATTTCATTTATTTTTACATTCCCAATTAAAATATCATTTGAAGGCAAATCTCTCACATAATTTCTATCTAAATAGGCCCCAACTGATGTATTAACAGTACCAAAATCAATACACAAAGTCGTATTTGTAGTCTCTAAATTTCTCACTTCAAAATTTTCAAGTTCAATTTTATAATAATCTAACCTATATGGATAAGTTGGCTGTGATGCCTCTTTTGCATTATAAAATCTATAGATAAACTGGATATCCCTCTCTTTAAAAAATAACAATGAAAATTTATTATTTTTCAAACTTTCTATTCTAAAAAATTCTTTTTTACTAATTAAATAAAATTTATTTTTAGAATCTAAATCTTTTTCCAATTGAAAAATTCCACATAAATAATTATTTGCATTTATCAAAAAAGCATTTGCTTTACTAATATTATCTGGCAATTCAATTTTATAACTATCTTCTTTCGTTAAATCCAATTCCTTATACAATACAATTTTATGAGGAACCTTTATTGTATTTTCATGATGTATCCTATTATTCAATTTATCATCAAATAATTTTTGAATGTTCTCAAGTCCCTTTTCTTTATAATTCTTAATACAAAAATCTGCTCTAGCTCCTCGATATTTCAATATTACTTCTATCAATTCTTTCCGACTTAATGTATCAACCTGTGCTTCCACAAGTCTTTCATCAATAGCAATTTGAAGCATCTCATAGTATGATTTTCTTTTTAATTCTTCTTCGTAAAATAACCTCATTTTTCTCCCTTTTATTTTTATCAATTCATTTTTTCTATTTACTTAATTTTTTATTCTCAAAATACTATTAATTTCATTTCTATGCTTACATGAAAATACTAATATTTCCCTATTCTAATTTTCAAATTTCTCAATATATCTCAAAATTTCATAATAAATTTCTAGACAACTCCTATATCTTTCCTTTCTATGTATTGCCAACCCTTTTTCCATAATTTTCTTCAAATCCTCATTAATTTTGCGTTCAAAAGTTAATTCTTCACTATAAAACCTATCCAATACACTTTTCAATTTTTTCTTTTCCAGCATAAAATACAACAACGCACACAAACTATACATATCACTTCTCTCATCTATTTCTGTTTTCAGTGAATACATTTCCAACGCAGAATATCCTTCTGTAACTTTAATATAATCTCCGTTCCTATTACCTTTCAACAATCCAGTCCCAAAATCTATAATTTTAATTTCATTTTTTCCATTAATCAAAATATTAGACGGTTTTATATCCCTATGAATCACACATTCATCATGTATTTCAATCACAATTTTAACTATTTCCAAAAATATCTGTAAAATCTCTTTCTCAGGTAATTCATTTTCCAAAACATATTTTTTCAAATTAATCCCCTCAAAATATTCCAAAACTAAATATATTGTATTATTCTCTTCAAAAAAATTTACTAAATTAACAACATCTTTATTTTTATCCAACTTTTCTAAAATTTCTTTTTCTCGCTGAAAACTATTTTTAACTAAATTAAACTTCTCTATATTTTTATTCGTAAATATTTTTAAATCATCATCTCTAATTGTAATCGACTTTGGAAAACACTCTTTAATAACATATTTTTTATTAAATGTAGAAACTAAATAAACATTAGAAAATTCTGTCTCATCAATATATCCCTCTATCTCATAATTATTCTGAAATTTATAATCTAATGGTAAAAAATCCATTTTTCTCCTCATACTTATTCTTATTTATTCTTAATATTTTTGATAATTCTTTTAACTTTTATTCCCTGTCACATCTCTTCCCAATATCTTCCAATTTCTTTTTATTTCTTCATCTAAACTATAATTTGAGTTGAGATTTTTAAATTTTCTAGATTTCGATACTTTTCCTATTTTTAAAGTATCTTCTTTCTTTACTGATTTTCTTGTTTTAAATCCTTTTTCCAAAATTTTTGCTTTTATTTCTTTTTTCTTTCTTCTATTTTTTTCATATATTTTCACATTCGACTTCTCTAAATTACTTTTAAGATTTTCATTCTTATTACTATTTTCTGAAATACTCATTTTATCTTTATTTTCTGTATGATTTTTTGAAATTTCTACTGACTTAACCTTTTCAGGATTTTCACTTAAAGCCACATCTGATTCTAACCTTTTCCTTTCCTCCAACAACTTCTTATTTTCTAACTCTAAAAACATTTTCTTCGATTCTAAATCTATAGTTTCTCTTTTTTTCAGTAATTTATCAATTTTATTTTCTACATTCTTATCCTTACTTTTCAAATTACGATACTTATCTATCACAAAATCAATTTCTTTCATTGATTCAACAAATTTTTTATTCTTAAAGTAATTTTCAGAGATTATTAGATGTTTTTCTGCTTCAGATTCCATTTTTCTATAAGCCATATTTTTTCCAAAAACTACAAATGAAAATAAAAAAATCAACATCAGAAGAATATTTTTTAAAGAATCATCGCCGTAATCTTTTTTCATAAGATATACCTCTTCATCTTCTTGCAAAATATCCTCAATGAAAATCGAAAAAAAAGGAATTGTCATATTTAACTTTTTCTCACTTTTCATTACTTTTTCACTAATATA
Source organism: Leptotrichia sp. oral taxon 221 (assembly GCF_018128245.1). Lineage (NCBI taxonomy): Bacteria > Fusobacteriati > Fusobacteriota > Fusobacteriia > Fusobacteriales > Leptotrichiaceae > Leptotrichia > Leptotrichia sp. oral taxon 221. The sequence goes on along the minus strand of NZ_CP072378.1, from coordinate 937,293 downwards.
ATTTTCTAACTCACCTTTACTATTCCATCGAATCAATGCATCCATAATTTCATTTTCATTAATCAATTTCCAAAATTTAGGAGTTCCAACTAAAATATAATCATTTTTATTAATCACTATTTCCTTTATCTCATCTCCGAAAATTTCTTCAATTATCATATTTTCTCTAAAAATTTTTAATTTATTCTTTCCAATATTTCCTACCAAAAGCCGATTTTTTTCTATAAGTACAACTATTATCGAAGTTTTTGAAATTTTATTAGATATCAATTTTTTTCTTACAACTTGCTTTCTTTCCTTAATTTTTTCCAATCCAGTTAACATTAAATCAAAAATATTTTCACTATTAATCTCATCATTTTGAAAATATCTTTTCAAAATACTTTCCACACCAATCTTAGCAAAATTTCTACATTTTTCATCATCTACAATCAAAGTCCAAATACTCTTTTTCTTATCAGGAATATAAGCCGAATAAGTATTTCTTTCAACTATTCCTTCATACTCTTTAAAGAAAAATGTATCTATTTTATTTCTATTTTTTTCTATTTCCAACCATTTCCCCTTCTATTTCCAAAATTGCCACCATTTTTTATTAGCCTTTTTCGTTGCTTTCTTTAATTTTTTTTCTATATTTTTTTGTATCTCGCTTGATTCATTCACTTCTTTCATCTTTTCTAATGAAGACTGATATTTTTTCTCAGCTTCCTTCCAATTTTTCTTCTTCGCCTCATCATCTCCTTCTTTTTCATACAAATATCCCTCGCTCTTAACTTTTTTCTTATCCAAATATTCTATTTTTGAGTTCTGCACTTCGAAATCTCCCGAATTTTTCAATTCTTCCAATATTTTCTTAGCTTCTTCATATTTATTCATACCTTCCGAATATCTTCCCAATGAGTATTGCTGATCTCCCTGCATCTCTAAATTCGTAGCTTCATCAATTCTTTTATTAATTTGCTCCCTCCTAATTCGCTCCCGCTCTATTTCATTTTGACGTGCAGCAATTTCTGCCTCCTTAGCAATTAATGCCTGTTGTGACATTATTTCTTGCTGTTTTAACCTCTCACTATAATCTACTTCTAAATCTTTCAATTTTTTCTCACTTTCACTTTCATATTTAATGAATGACTGTGCTTGTGATATAAATTTTTCTACATTTGATACGTTATTATGATCTTTCAATCCTTCATACATAATCTTAGCTTTTGTTAATGTAGATATTGCCTCTGCAGGATTATTTGCTGCTAATTGACTCAATCCTTCTTTCACTAAATTATTTGCTGTTTGTAATTTTGCCATTTCTCTAGAATTTATTTCTTGAATTTTATTATCAATTTCTTGCGTTTTTACAGTATCTCCTAAAGTCTGATACATTTCCCTAGCCTTATAATATGCTTCTCTTGACTTATTTATATCAGTTGGCGATAACATATCTGCTTGATTTTCTACTAACATTGCACCATTATATTCCGTTTTCTCTTTATCAGCTATTTCTGATATCTTCCTCTCAATATTTGCAACATAATCTGCCCTTCCATTACTCAAATAAATCTCAGAAGCCGCCTTATAATTTTCTTTTGCCAAATTATAATTCCCAGCCGTAACTGCCTGATTTCCAGAAATTTCTAACATCTGTGCTTCCTTTAACTTAGATGCTGAATTTATTCTCGTATTCAAAGTTTCCAAAATTTCATTAATATTCAATTCATCCCTTTTATATGAAATCTCTTCCAACGCATATTTAGCTGCCTGATATTTCTCCGTAGCCTCATCATAATTTCCACTAGTAAACAATTCATTCCCTTGATTCACATCTTGAAACGCCTTTTTCAATTTTTCAGTCTGTTCCATTTTCTTTTTATTTTCTGAAATCAATCCATCAATCTTAGATTTATCTTGACCAATTCCAGATAAAAATCCAATAATTCCTCTTCTCTTAGACTTCAACTTTTCATACTCCCCTAGTTCCAACTTCAAATCTTCAATTGAATTATTAAAATTTTTCTTCATTAATTCATCATCTGCCTGTTGACTATAAATCGTTGCTCTTTTCAATATTTCATTTCTTTTAGCAATATTAAAAAATACCAAAAATAATAAAATTATCAATATCGCAGCACCAATCAATACAACTTTCAAATAAAATTTTCTTCTATCTTTCTCTACTGGTTCTGGTGAAGCAACTTCTTCAATTTTTACAATAGCAAGTGTATTATTTTCTACATCATCACGTAATGTAGAAATAACAGCATTTTTCATAGATTCAAGCCATTTATCCAAATTTTCTTGCCTAGAAAATTCTACTTCCATTTCAGTTTCTTCAACATTTTCCCAAAAACCAATAGTCGTCAAACATAGTACATCATTCTGTTCCAAACTAACTGGTTCTTTTATCAAATTTGGCTTTATTTTCCCATAATCTCCCACAGCCTGCAATAAATCATTTCTCTGCCTATGAAATTTAATATCATTCACATTCAGTGCTTCTTCCTCCACAAGCAACTGAGCAATACTATCATCGCTACTTTGAGAAACTATATAGCCATTTCTCATATGATAAAGTCTTGTATTTCCTACATTTCCATATAAAAATGAATTATAATTACTTATAACAACCAAAAGTGAAGCATGCATCAATGAATATCTTTCTGTTTCTTCTTGTTTTTCTCGAATCTTTAAATTCGCATAATCAATCATTTCTTTTATAACTTCTGTATTAAAACGTGGATGCAACATAAAATACTCAATAACAGATTCAACCGCCAATTTTGATACAATCTCTGCACCTTCTTCTGCATCAAATCCATCAGCAACAACCCAAATCGCATAATTATCCAATTGCAAAAAACCAAAATAATCATTATTCTTTTTCTGAGTACCTGGCTCACTAAAGAATTTTGTTATAAATTTTGATTCATCTTTCCTCATTTTTTCTAAAATCTATTTTATTTAAAAAACAGATCATTAACCCCCTCCTTTAAAAAACTATTCCCCATCTTTTAACATTTTTGATTTCTCTTTATTCCACTCAAAAAAATCTCCACAAAGATTTACAAACACGAATTTACTCTCTCCCATTTCAATCAAATCATAAATTCTTAATTCTCTAGTATCATACAACGCCTCATTATTCACATAAATCAGCCCTGTTGCTTCTCCTGGCGTAATCATAAACATTCTTTGTTTTGGATTATAGCTAATCGAACAGTGATTTTTCCTAGAAATTGACATATCACCTATTATTTGAATATTCATTTCATCTCCACGACCAATAAAATTTCGTTCACTTACCAAACGAAAATCCTTCCCTTTATTAGCCCCTTCAATACAAACAATCCACCCAACAACTGGATCTACCTGTGAATCCTTTGCCCAATAAGCCGTTGTTTTTTCATCATCATTCATTTCCTCAATTAAATTTATTTTATCTTCTTTTACTTCTAATTCTAATCCTTCTGATTTACAATATGGACACGATTTATACCTTGCAATATCATACATGTGCCCATTTCTACATCTATCTAATTTCATTATCCCCCTCCAAAAAAGAAAATATCTTTTTTTTATTTTACATAACTTTTATTTTTTTTACATTCTCAAATTTTCTTCCAGAATACTCATAAATCATACCGTTATCATATATATAAACAATATTTTTATAAAGAATTATCCCTACTTTCTTATAATCTGTTATTTTAATTTCTTTTACCGGTTTATTGTTATCATTCATGTCTACCATTACTATCCTGTTATCAGTTAATATATATGCTGGTGCCAGTGTATTTTCAATTTGATTCTTAAAAACTTTTTCTCCTGATCTAGCTTCATTTTCTGACCATTCCTCAGATGTAATAGGTTCATATTTTTCCAATTCCGATATTACTTCATCTACTTTCCTTAATCCATACCTTCCATCTATATCGTAAGAAAGGTATTCTGGATTAATCGTTATAACTTCCAAAATTTTTTCTATTTGATCTTTAGAATAATTTTTTTCTAAAAATTCAAAAAAAGATTTTCTATAAATGCTTTCTCTATCCTCATCTAACTTTGATTTAGGCAATTTATAATTATATTCAGATATTTCATTTATTAAATATTTATATATGTCTTCTTTATTTAGTAACCAATCAATATCATGATTTGTTACTTTTTCTTCCAATTCCAACAATATTGAAATTATTTTCTTTATTCTTTTCTCCTTAGGTTCATTATCAAAAATTTGTGAACTGCTTTCTAATTTTATCATTTTCTTTTCTTTATTTTCGATATATTTTTTTAAAATATCTTGACTTGAATCATTCATATCAAAATAATCACTTTTTATAAGAATCCTGTCTAAATAAGAATAATTTTTAAAAAATTCTTCTAAATCTGATGTTTCAATTTTATTTTGCCTTTGAATTTCCATTTTTTTAATATCCCCCTTATTTTTTAAAGCTTTCACTTCTTTATTGCCTTTGTTTTCAGCACTGCAAGAAATTATTACTAATATTGATAAAATTATTAATTTTTTCATTCTACACCCTTTCCTTCTAAAAAAAATTTAATTTTCTACAGCATTTTTAAATTTTATTAGAAACTTTTAACTTAAATTTTCTAAGATTATCCCAATTCCTAACCTTTCTCCCTTCTATTTTCTTAATAAATTTTATTATATCACCAAATAATTTATCTGAACCTACAGTAAAATATGCTGTTTTATCTTTTGTGTATCCTTTAGCAGGTGCTAGGCATCCTTCTAGCCCAGAACTTTTACCAACGGGATGAATTAAAATCCACCTTTCTTCATAAATTAAAACTTTTCTCTTTAATTTTTTATTAAACAATCCTTTTGAATTTGCAGTGTTATTAAAAACACCAATTGCTAAATAGCCTTTTCTTGTCACATTTCCTTTTTTATCTTTTTTATCTGGTCTTTCATGCCATCTTAATTCATGCGTTCCTTGTACAATCCTTTTTTTCCTTCCAGAAACAATCGTATCAGGCCCTTCTCTTTCCACTACATAACCATTAAATCCCGCAACCTCTCTACCACTAGGATCTAAAATACGGAATTTAGATAGTGTTCCTAGCGACAACTCCTCTATTCTCACTACATCTAAAATATAGTTTCCCTCTACTCCACTATGAGGACAACTATTCCCTGAACAAGAACCGCTTTTACTAACACCTGAAGTTGCTTTTATATTCTCGTTATTAGCAGGCATACTTTTCTGGTCTTTTTTTTCAATAGTTTCGCTTTTGACATTATTCGCAGTTGATTTTTGTGTAACTACCTTATTTTGTTGGTTCGTACTTTGAATAGGCTTTTTAACCACTTCTTTTGTTTGAGTTTTCGGTCGTTTTGATAAATCTTTCTGTGAATTTTTCACTTCAAATTGTTTCGTTTTATCTTTTGAATTAAAAATATTTTCATATTTCATATCATTATTCACATTTTCATTTTCAACATACTTTTCTTCCAAAAAACTATCATCTATTTTCATTCTGTTATATCCAAAATCTTCCATTTTCATATTTTCTATTTTTTCATCAAGAGAAAAATTTTGATTATCTATATCGTTATTTTTAACATCCGAATAATGATTTTCATTCCATTCCATTAGACTAAAAGGACACGTCGATAAAACTTTTCCATTTTGACGAATTTCCTCAAGAATATCGTTTTCACTTGGAGGTAATTCTAATTTCTTGTATAAATTTTCTCCAATTTGAAACCACGTTTTTACATCGGAAGTATTTACTTCTAATGATTTTTGATTCTCAGACTTATTTTCTCGAATTGATACATTATAATTAGAATTATTCAATACCCATAATATTTCTGTTTCTTTATTATTTGATTCATCGTTTAATTCATTCACAATATTATCAATATTTTCAGAACTAATATCAAAATTTCCTGATTTCATTAAATATCCATACGCTATAACAGGTAACATCTTTGCCGAATAAAAATTTTTCTTTTGATAGTCGCATAAAGAAATTCCATAATTTTTTTTAATACCTTTTGTGTCTAATGCTGGATTTGACAGTTGTTTTACTCGTTTATATGCTTCTTTAAAACTTTCATAAATTTTTTCTCTCAAATCCTTTTCTTTTTCAAAAGACGTTTCTTTCTTTGCCATTTCCATTTTTATTTTATTCTCATTTAACAATTTCTCATATTCTTTTTTCTTATTTTCTGATGAATCTTCTTTCCTAGACACATTACACATTTTAGTTAACACATCTGGTGAAATTATATTTTCTACATCCTTTAAATACTTCTTATTCTTGGAAAATTTTTGACAGTTTTTCTTCAATAATGTTTGCATAAAATTATTATTTATGTCTTTACAAATATCAATCAACAATTTGTACTTACAATCAGCATCTCGAGTACTTTCTCCCAATTTAGTTTCCTTATCAGAAGCTGTTCCAATTGTATTTTGTCCCGCATCATCAATACTTATCACACCACCAAATTTACATTTTATTGTTGCTGTATTCAATAAAGCTGGAGAATTTCGAACTTTCACATCAGTCAACTTCTCCCATTTTTCAAGTAATTCTGGCTTACATTTTCCAATCGCTTTACACATTTTAAATGGTAATATTTTCTTATCCAAAATATTTGCCTGTTTCCCACCTCGTAAACGTACGCTTTCCTGCTCAATAATTAATCTACTAATATCATCTGCCATTGTACATTTCAAAATACAATTATCATTTACAAATAAATCTCCAGTCGGGTTCACGACATTATCCAAAGTATAAAATTCTTTATAAAATGAATAAATGTCCATAGAATCTATATTTGCCGCATAATCTCTAATTTCCTTACTCACTTTAAATAATTGTTGAATTATTCTTTTATCTTTATCATAATCAGCTTTATCTCTATATTCACTATAAACTTCACTAATTAATTGAGAAATTTTTCGAATATTCCTAACTTTTATAACCGATTTAGAACTTATCCAATCATTTAAAACCGTTGTAATTCTAATCTCTTTTCCGATTTTTTCCAATCTATCAAATAGACCCGTCTCACTTTTTGAAGGTAAATCAATCCCACGCTGCCTTTTTACATACCACAACAAATAATTCCTAATAACATTACTATCCTTGTATTTATGATTATCAAAATATTTATCTTCCTTTTCACTTTTAAAACCAGTCTGAACCTTCAAAAATTCAATAATGATATTATCAATCATTCTCCGTGATAATGGATTTTTTAAAACACCATTTTCATCTAACAAAAAACTTTCTTTAAATTCTTTCTCGTCTTGATAAAGTTCTCTTATCAAATTTTCACAGTGCATATTAGCAAAATTTTCATGAGACTTTTTTTCAACCCTTATCAAAATGTCATCAATATCCTTGATACCTTTCAAATATTTATTATACTCTTCTGGTAGCTTATTTTTTTGAATTTTAGTCGAATTTGAATCATTTTTCAACAAATGACTTGAAACATTCATATTCTTTTCTATAAAACTTTTCTCCGCCTCATAAGATTTTATCGGCTTTTTATCTGGATAAACAACATATTTTGCACTAAATTGACCTAAAACATATTCTAACGTTTCTATCTTTCCTTTATTCTTAATCGGTGTCGAAAATATATAGTAAATAATATTTTGTATTCTAATCGTTTCAGAATTTTTCTCTCTTTCCCGTAAAATATCAAAATTCTCTTGCTTTATAATATTTCCTGTTCCATTTTCATCTTTTGTCGCTTCATCATAAATTTTCAAAAGCAAATCTATATCTTCCTTATTATCCTCTAAAACTTTTTTACCAGTTTTAACCTCCAAATATTTGATATAATCCTGATTATACATCTTTGAATCCAAAAATTTTGCTTTCAATCTTTCTACATTAATTTCACTCTGATTCACAAAAGCCATTTCTGGGGCCTTCTGAGAACTTATCAGCTCACGATCTTTCCTATACTCCTCTGTATCCCAAACTTCCTCAAATTTCTGCCCATTAAAAATATATACACCGTCTTTTTCTTCATCCAATTCATTAAATATTTTTGGTGCTATTGTTTTAGGTTCCTCTACTTTCTTCACTATATTTGACGCATTTTGTTTATAAGGACTTTCCTTTTTTTGAGAATTAGAACTTGTTGCCACTGATGGTTTAGCTACATTATTATTTGATTTATTTTGTGGTAGCTCAGTAGTTTTTGCTTCTTTATTTATTTTTTTATTGTCACTCTGTGTATCGTTTTTTAAAACTACTTTATTAGCAGGACAACTGTCTTTAAATCCTATTATTACTGACAAGTCATGTCCTGATAAATTTTCATGATAAAATAAGCAAGGAACATTATTTCCATCTACCGGAATACCATATTTACCTTTAAAATTCATTGATAAAGCATTTGACATAGCACCTTGACCACATAAATGACCTGCTCCAAGCAATCCTGATGAAGTGAGAACAAAACTTTTTCCTTTTAAATCCTCTGACTTAAATCCTTGAGACTTTTTGCTTAATAATATTCTCCTAACACTTTCTTTAGAAGCTAATAATAATTTAGGAGTTTTATAATTTGCATCTGCAGGAACATTTATTTTTTGACAAATTTTGTTAGAATATTTTTTTAATAACATCCAACGAACTTTTAAAGATTTCATGATCGCTTCATCTTGAGCTTTCGGATTATTCAGAAAACTTCTTTTATTGGTTAATCCCCACTTTTTTGCTGCTTCCCCTCTAAATCTAGCCGTTTCCCAAGTTGCGTCTTTTTGTACCCATCCCATATCTGCAAGTACATCTGTTCCAAGCTGATATCTTCCTATATAACGTTTTTTATCTTCTAGTTGATAATTACCACTGCTCTCAAAATAAGCTAACTTATCAAAAAATTTAACAGCGCTATCTCCAATATCTTTCCCCTCAAAAATTCTATTTTTCATATTCCCCCCCTATAAAATCTATAGAATTCAAATTTTTATCTGATTTTATTACCTCTTCTTAAAATTTTTCTCTCTCTTCCTCCACAAGTGTTCCTCTTTTAAAATCTACAATTATAAAATTAGGTCGCCCATGAGCAGAAATTGTTGCTAAATATAAATTATTTCCTTCTGGACTTTCTAATAAACTATATAAATCTGAACCTTCTTCAGCAAATATCTTTCCATCTTTCAAAAAATATGTTGTAGTATATCCTCCATAAGCACTAGTTGCTCTTATAGAATATGTAGAATAGTTACCATTTTTATACATTCCTATACCGAAAATTCCATTATCCTCATCTTCATCATGTTCTTTTTTATATTCTAATATTTTTTCTCTCATTACTTGCGGAACATTTTTTTCTGAAACCATAATCATTTCTATATCTTTTATAGTTTTATATGTTTCAAAATCTTGTATTTTCCCTTCAAAATCAGAAAAGCGAGGGTATCTAGCTTCATTATCACGCTTTTTGATATTTTCTTGTACTCTTTCATACATATAAATCTCATCTAAAAACATAAATTTCTGATAATTATCATAAACATAATCCACAATCTTTTTGGGAGTCTTTCTAATCTCAAATCGTTTCAATCTTTTCAAACTAGGTATCTCCTCAATTCCGTATTCCAAAGGATTATAACTTATATCTAAATGTTTTAATTCTGACAATTTTCCAATTCCTCTTATATCTTTGATTTTATTATTATGTAACCACAATTCTCTCAAATTTTTTAAATTCAAGATCGGTTTAATATCTGTTATTTGATTGAAATTTATTCTTAAAATTTCTAATTTTTCTAAACTTCCTAATGTTTCAATATTTTTTATTTTATTCCATCTCAAATCTAGCTCTCTTAAATTTTTATATTTTGCCAAACATTTTATATCGCTAATTCCTTTATTTTTTAAAGTTATTTTTGTAACATTCAAATCATACTCTGGAATTTTGTCACATTTTTCAATTTTTTCTGATTTTTTTATAACTTCATTTTGAGTAGAAAGATTTTTTACTTTCTTTTCAATAATTTCTTTACTTTCTTTCGTGCCACCATTACAGCTAAATAACGTCCCTAAAAACAATATTAATGATAAAAATCTTTTCATCAATAATTCCTCCTAAATTTTATTTTTCATTCTCATTTCTTAAAACCTCAATTTCAATTTATTTTTATTTTCTATCACTTACTTTTACTCAAATTCTTCAATATAATCTTCAAGATAACTATCAAAATCTAAAATTCTATTTTCAGTCATTTCTGTAAGAGCTCTTAATTTTTCTTTTTCATTCCCAATACCATTCCAAAATAAAATTTCTTTTTCTTTTAATTCTACCCAATTTCTTTGTGATTCTATAAATTTTTCTATATCAAATTTTTTTATTTTAGCTTGATTTAAAATATTTTTATATTTTTCATTTAATTTTTTATCGATATCTAAATATTTTTGTTTAGTAATATCAGTATTATTTTCGTTACTTTCTAAAAAATCAAATATTTTAGCTAATTCCAATGTTCTTCTTGACGTAATTTCAGTAAGTGCGATTTGCGTTACAGTTGCTTTAATCGCACTATTATAGTGTAACATTTCACTTGCTACTTCCACAAAATTATAATTACTTTCTTTGTATTTTATCCACGCTTTTTGTGTTGTTACTAAAATTTGTTCACTATTTCTGTATTTAGAATTTTTTAATTTTTCTATTACTTTCCTATAAATTATATTGAGTTCTTCGTCCCATTTTTTAAAAAGCTCAATATATTCTTGCAAACGAGTCTTATCATTCCCATATTTTTTTTGAATATTTTTTTCAAATTTCTCCATTCGAGATTTTAATTCTCTATAATAACTTAATTTTTTTTGAGAATCTTTATTTTTTATTTCTTGCAATTTTTTCTGATTAACAACCAAACTATTGTTATTTCCCTTATTTGAAGTAATTGTATCTTTTTCTTTTGCACAAGAAATTATAGAAAAAACTAAAAATATTAGTACAATTTTTTTCATTTTAAGAAGCAATCCTTTCAATCTTTTATTTCAATTTTCATTTGTTTCTCTAAAGATATTCATCATTTTTAATTTTGGTAACAATTTTAATTGTAATTAATAAAAATCAAATTAACAACAATTTTGTTGTTGCCAAATAAATAATATCTCCTGATTCCACCTTAATCGGTGTATTTCTTCTAATTTTCACTTTTCTCCTATCTGATTTTTTTTCGATCCCACTCCCATTTTGTGAACCTAAATCCTCGTAATACCAAACTCCATTAACTCTATTAAGCAGTCCATGAGCTCTACTTACCAAGTTCGAATAAATTCCTTCGCTCACATCAATATCAACCTTATTTCTAGGCGTTTTCTTTCCAATTAAAAGTGACGTAGCTCTTCCTACTTTCCAAATTTTAATATCATAATCTTCCGAGTTTTTCAAAATTATACTTTCCAATTGATTTTTCTCTACTTCTTCTATTTCTTTTACTCTATCCAAAAAATTACTATGTTCTCTTTCTCTTTCGTTTTTTATTTCATTTATTTTTCCTTCCATCCTAACCTTTTCTTTAAATCTTTCCACAATTAATAAATAAAGAGTTACTCCAATAAAAATAAATATTGAAATATACAAACTTTTTGTAGAATAACCAGAAAAATGAACATAAATCAATGTTATAGTTAACACAGCTAAAATGATAATATTTTTCCATTCAAAAAACTTACTTATCCTATTTTTCGAAGATAATTGTCTTTTCTCATATTTTTTGATACCTTCGTCCACAGATAATTTTGATCTTTTGTCAAATTTCCCCTCTTTTTTCAAACTTACATTTCTACTCAATCTTTCCAATCGATACAAACTTCCTCGTCCAAACGGTCTTCTAAAAATATTTCTAAAATTTCTAAAAATATTAATTCTTCTCCACATTTATTTTTTCCCCTTCACATTAAAAAAATTCTCAAAAGTTTTTTCAATAGAATTTTCGTTCTCTTTTTTTCTAAATTTACTCATTCCTTCAATATTAAATGCCTTTTCAAACATATTTTTAAAATTATCTGATGTAAACAAAAATTCATCGAACTTTTGTGTATTTTCTCTATTTTCATTTATATTCTCATTTTTTGAATTTTTTACACTCGAATTTCCATTAAAATTTTTATTCAATTTATGTCTTTTCTTATCATATTCTGTCCTTTTCGTAGGATTTTTTAGCACATCATAAGCCTCTGATATTTTCTTAAACATATTTTCAGCTTTCTTATCATTCGGATTCCTGTCTGGATGATATTTCAACGCCAATTTTTTATACGATGATTTCAGTTCATCTCGAGTAAAATTCTCTGAAACTCCCAATATTTGATAATAGTCCATCTTTTCTCCAATCTATTCTATTGATATTTTTTTCGGTACAATTCGTTTTTTCTCTTGTTTTGTTCGCTCTTTCCCCAAATTTTCTAATATTTTCAATAGACTTTCATAGAGTTCATCATTTGAATAATCCATTTTTTTAGAAATAAATTTTGTATTTATATATGCAATTATTATTTCTCGCTCCAATTTCTCTTGCAAACAATTTGTATAAAAATTCACATCAAAAATATCCAAATTTTCTTTTTTAGAAGCTTCCAAGGCCCACATTTCTAATATTTTTGGATGTAATGTTCCTCTTTTATTTTTCGAAGAATATTTTTGATTAATTATTTCTAACAAATTAAAATCTCTTCTCAAATCAGAAAAACTATTGTAGTCATTTCTTAAATCTGCTCCTGTTCTAGTTATGAATCTAGCTATTTCTATCTCATCTTCATCTATTTCATAACCTCTTTCTAACTTAAACTCTCCTCTCCTAATATAAAATTTTCTATCCTCAATCTCAGAAAATAATTTTAATTTCAAAATATATTTATCTTCTTCATCTGGCATAAAAAATCTATAATCTTCTTTTAGCCAATATATTTTCCCTTTATACTTCAATATTCCCTTTTTTACAACTACAACTTTTTCCACTTCATCCGTTTCCAAGTCAAACCCTTTTATAATCCCATCCTTTACCTCTAAATACATCAATTCCATTATCTCTACTGGATTATCCCTCAACAAATCTAATTCCTTTTTTTCTAAAATACTTCCTTTCTTAAAAATTGGATACCTATTCTCAAACATATTTCCCCCTCTTAAATAATAAACTAATTACAACAAATAAATAAATTATTTGTTCTAAAACATTAATTATTTCTATTATTTTAGAATTTACTCAGACAACAAACTTATCATTTGTACCTGAGTAAATCTTTTTCAAATTTATATTATTATTCAAACAGTACTTTTTTTATATTTTATTTATTCTTTCAAATTTATTTTCTCAAACTCTCAAAAAAATTCTTATTAACTTTTTTTAATTAAATTACAATTATGCTTCTTCCTGTGCTGCATAACCTCCTTCAATCGCAACTTCAATAACTTTCTCTTTTTTCTGTTTAATTTTCAATGAAAATGTTCCTGTTCCAGCTTGACTTCCGTATTCCTCAATATAATCTACAACAAACACATTTGTCATATCAATTTTTCTGACCATTTGCCCAGCTGAAATCACTTCCAAACTAGCTTGTCTATAAGCATCACTCGATTCAGAAGGAACCAACGACCATTGAGCCACTTTTCTAGTATCATCTTCAGTATCTCCATTCGCAGCCGCCAAAATTTTCCCCTTAATTTCTAAAATAACCCCTAAATCAGTTGCTCTCGCATTTGAATCATCAGGTGTTTCTGACATATACTTTACATCTAAAATGCTTTCTTTATCCAATAATATTTCCTCATTTTGTCCTTTTACTGTTAATCTAAATCCCATTACTAACTCCCCCTCATTTTATTTTTAAAACTACTTATTAATTTCCACTTGCAAGTTTCTCATATTTCCTGCAAACACTATATTTAACTGACAAATACCCATCTCTTCATCAATTTTATGCGAAATATCATCTCCTTTTTGCATAATTCCATTTATAAATTTCTGATCCTTCAACCAAAGAGATTTTTGACTAGATGGATTTGTACTGAAAAATAAATTCAATTTATCCTCTTTAAAATCAGTTGTCACAAATCTTAAGACTCTTTCAATATAAGTCGTCGTCAAAGTTTTATACAATGGTTCATATCCACCTTCAGAATTTTTTAATAATGTTCTAGCCTTATAAACTACAATATTTTTAATTTTTTCTTTTTGGACCTGTGCATTATCTGAAGAAAATACAAATCCATAATTAAATTGGTTAATTTTATCTTTTATCGCATTTGTAAATCCTGAAATTTCTTTAGACATAGTTGTTTTAACCTTATAAGGATTATCATCTGCCTCAATATCAAACCTGACTCCTGGATACACCATCGAAACCGCATTAAATCTATCTCTTAAATAATTAGGACATTGAGAAGCCGAAATTATTCCAGCTGCCACATACGCTCCATCCACATACACACCTTCTATCCAAAATTTTAGCAAATCTTCCTGTTCATCTGATAAAACAACACCATCATTCTCATATTTCATCTTATAGTCCAATATCACACCAGATTTGTCTTTTGGAATTATAGTAAAATTAGGAATTACTGGTATCAAATATTCAGAATATTTTTGATTTTCTAAAATTGATGTTTTCTCAATATATTTATCCAATCCTTTTGTTGCCAAATTATCAAAAGAAGTCTCATAAGTTCCTTCAAAATTAAAGAAAACCTGAACTTTATAATTACCTAATATCATCATCAAATTAGTTAATGTTTCTATTGTATTTTTTTCTGTTTTTTCATCATTCGAAGTCCCTTTAAATCTCGCTCTAACCTTTTTCTCACCTTTTTTAATATCTAAGTCAACATTTGGATAAATTGCAAACCAAACTGTATTATCGAAATCATTTTTCATATTAACCGTATTTAAAAACGCTTGCAATCTCTCTTTATTCCCTGATTTTGCAATCATTTCTGCCTTTACATTAGTAATTAACAAAGTTGGTTTCATCATAGAAATTTTCGTTTCATATTGTTCAAAAAACATTTTTATTCCTAATAATTTCTCAATCAAAGGTTTTGCAATTTTCACAAAATCTTCCTGTGCAAACTTATAAAAACTCAAATAATTATTATAATTCTCAACTTCTTGTTCTTGATCAATCTCAACAAAGTTCTTAGCCAATGGAACAAAAGTTCTCACCACTAAATCTTTAATATACTGATTTGGTTCTTCTGTAACACTTTCATAATCATCTTGAAACGCTTCCATAAGTGCAGTCGTATTCTTCTCTTCAATTAGAGCTAACTCATTTGATTCATTTTGTTTATACTCGATAACCTCTAATTCTCCCTTTTCTCCAACTTGCAACATTCCCAATTTAATTTTTTCAGATTTAAAACTACTCTCGTCACTTCCAATCAAAAGCCGAGTTTTTATATCCTCAATTGCCAATGGCAACATTCCTAAAATATTATTATAATTTTGAGAAGCTTCCTCAAACTTATTATTCAGTTTATCTCCATACTCTAACTTTTTAGGATTTTCGTCATCTAATTCCTCATACTTATTAAAAATATACGCAATTTCCTTTCTAGTCTGCTTTATATCTTCAATAACCTTCTTCGGCGAAATCAACTCTAAAATATTCTCAAATTTAAATTCAACATTCTTATTCCCTTGTGATTTCCTAGCCTCCATTAAAGTACTCAGCATTTTAAAAAATACATTTCCATTATCAATTTTTATTTCATTAATAAATTCTTCTGGAATTCCTTCTGGCTTCTTTAAAATATACTGAATTCTCTGATTTTCTGCATTATAATAACTATAAACCTTTGGCTCAAACTTCTCCAAAAATTCATCAAAACTCGACACTAAAAGATGTTTATTAATCTCAAGTATCTTCTCATCATCCAAAGAATCAATTCCTTTGACATCATCAATCAATGTAAGCAAATCCATTTTCTCTGGATTAATTTCCTCAAATAACATAGTTCTATTAGTTTGATTAATAACCCCTTTATTATTCATATTTTTTCAATTATAAATAACATTAACAAAACCTCAATTTATAATCTATTATTTATAATCTTATTTTCCCCCTTTCTCAAATTTTTGATTTTTAAGATTGTTTTTTAATCTTTTTTTAATCTATTTCATAATACATTATTTTAAGTTTTTTGTCAACAATTTTTTTAATTTATTTTTAATTTTTATTTAGAATTGTATTTTTTTCTTTTTCGATATGCTACAAAATTTAGGATTGAAGATAAATAATTCCTATTTATCTCCATTTCCACACATTTTTTTAATACTAAAACCTCTTATTTATCTAACTTTTTTAACACCCCAACACACTCAATATGTGCTGTCTGAGGAAACATATCCACCGCAGTAATTTTCTCCAATTTATACCCTTTTTCAATCAAAAATTTACTATCTCTAGCAAAAGTTGCTGGATTACAAGAAATATAAACAATTTTTTCAATTTTATTTTTCACAACGCTTCTAAGTGCTTTTTCATCAATTCCTCTTCTAGGCGGATCAAAAATTATTCCACTAATTTTCTCTTTTTTCAAAATTTCAGGTAAAACTTTTTCAACTTTTCCATTTAATAAACTCACATGCTTCAACCCATTTTCTTCAATAGTCATATTCCCCGCAACAACCGAACTTTCAACACTTTCAATACCAATTACTTTTTCCACATCTTTAGAAAGTATCATCGCAATTGTCCCAGTCCCAGAAAACGCATCAATCACGGTTCCTTTTTTATTTTCTCCAAAATATTCAATCGCTTTGTCGTACAATTTTATTGCCTGTCTTTTATTAATTTGAAAAAATGAATCTGGATAAATCTTAAATTTTATTCCTTCAATTTCCTCTTCTAAATAACTTTCACCAAAAATATGTCTACTCTCATCACCTAAAATCACATTATTCTGCTCTTTTTTTACTGAAATATAAACTGATTTTACTTCTTCATTTTCTTCATACATTTTTTCTAAAACTTTAACTAAATGTTTATATTGCGAAGTTTTATTCACAACAACAACAATCATAACATCGTTTTTTTCGTTATTTCTAACCATTATATGCTTCAAAAATCCGCTATTATTGACTTCATTGTAAACTTTAAATTCATTTTTCGTTCCATTAAAACTGTTTATTTCTTCCAAAAATTTATTTATTATTTTATCAGCAATTTCTGAACGCAACAGATTTTCCTTCGCTGTAAAAACATCATGAGATCTTCTCGAATAAAATCCTGTCATAATTTTTCCATTTTTTTTATAAATCGGCTCTGCTGTCTTGTTCCGATAATTTTTTTTATGTTCACTCGCAATTATATTTTCCAAAATAACTTCTTCAAGATTTATCCCACCAATTTTTGTCAAGACCTCTTTCAACATCTCATTTTTATACTCTAGCTGCTTCTCATATTTAAGCATTCCAAAATCACATCCGTCAAAATCTTCAAAACTAACTTTTGACAAATCTTCAACTCTGTCCTTCGAAGGCTCAATAATCCGTGTAATAAGTCCTCTCCCGTAAGTTTTTTTCAAAGAAATTATCTCAATTTCAAGTCTATCTCCAGGCACACTCATCGGCACAAAAATCGCAAAACCATCAACTCGCCCTATTCCTTCGCCACCAAACACAATTTTTTCAATCTCAATTTCTACTTTTTGCCCAATTTCAAATTTATTTATCATTCCCTAATTTTTCTCCTAATTTTATAAATCATTTTTTCAATTCCAAAATAGTTACTTTAAAATTTCTTACTATTTATTCAAATACTCCAAAATATTTTTTAATTGCAATCCAATCCCATATTTTATTGCTTCTTCATCTACATTAAATTTTGGATGATGCAAATCGTAAACCATATCTTTCGCTTCATTTCTTGTCCCCAATCTAAAAAAACATCCTGGAATTTCATTCAAGAAATAACTTACATCTTCAACATCCATTCTTGCCTCTTTAATTGTTTCAAGTGCATCTTTTCCAAGCAAATCAACAATATTTCCAGCAACAAAATCTGTCATTTCCTCATTATTTATCACAGGTGCGTAACCGAGTCTTATACTAACTTCAGCTTTTCCTCCAAGACTTTCCACAAAAATTGGTAAATCCCTCTCAATTGTTTCTTTTATAAAAAGTCTAGTCTCATTTGAAAGAGTTCTAATTGTCCCTAACATTTCCACTTTATCACAAACAATATTATTTGTTTCTCCACCTTTAAACGAGCCAATCGTAATAACCGCACCCTCTCTAGGATCAATTCTTCTGCTCACAATTGACTGAAAGAATTCCAAAACTTTTGCTCCAATTAATATCGCGTCAACCCCTTTATGTGGTAATGCCGCATGAGCTGAAACTCCATGAATAGTAGCTTTCAATTGTGCTGAACAAGCATGGGTCTTTCCAACTTTCACTCCAATTTTCCCAGTTGGAATTTCAGGTGCCATATGAAGTGCAAAAAATGCATCAATTTTTCTGTCGGTACCTTTACTATTTTTCTCTTTATCCTCAAAATCACTATTCCCAGCAGATCTTTTTTCAAATTTCAAAGCACCGCCTTTTATCATTCTATCAGCACCACCATCAGTTTCCTCTGCAGGTTGAAAGAAAAATCTCACAGTTCCATTCCATTTATCCTTATTTTCCGCCAAAACTTTTGCAACTCCCAATTGAATAGTTGTATGGGTATCATGACCACAAGCGTGCATTTTTCCAAGATTTTTCGACTTATACTCCACATCATTTTCCTCAAAAATTGGCAACGCATCAATATCCGCCCTAGTCGCAACAGTATGATTTTTACCATTTTTTTCATCATCATTATAAATTGTCGCAACCACACCAGTATTTATAATCTCAAAAAATTCAATATTATTTTTTGCCAAAAATTCTTTAATTAGTTTACTCGTTTCAAATTCTTTGTCCCCCAGTTCAGGATTCATATGTATAGTTCTTCTAATTTTCAGCATTTCATCATAAATTTTATCAACATTTTCTTTTATAAATTTATTTAATTCTTGTGAATTCATCATTATCACTTCTTTCTCTTTTTGTTTCCTATATTATATTTGAAAAATCAAATAAAATCAATGTTTATTTGATTAATGACTAAATAAACTTTTTTAAAAAATTGTATATTAAAACCAAACTTAAAAGCTATGGCTATTTACTTAAAACCTAAATTTTTACCATTTCATTAGTTTAATTTCAAATTGATTCGAATATATATTTTAAAAAATAAAAATAATTATAAAAAGCACCAAGAAATTTTTTTCTCAGTGCTTTATTTTTTTATCTTTAAATTTAATAATAATCTATATTTATAATATTTTTAGTTTAAAAATTCATTTAATTTACACAATTTATCCAATTTTCCCCTTTACAAACGCTCCTATTTTAACAATTAACATTATAACAATCAAAGCCACTATTATAGCTGGTCCTGATGGAATATTGAAAATATATGAGAATAATAATCCGAATAATATTCCTAAAAATGAGAATAATATTGACAAATATATTATTACACTGTATTTTCTTGCGATAATTGCCGCTGTTGCTTGTGGTATTGTTAAAATTGAGATTATTAGAATAATTCCAATTGTTTTTATATTTATAATAATCGCTGATGAAATTATTATAATCATGAAGTAATTTACAAACTTGACTGGTACACCATATAATTTATAAAAATTTTCATCAAAACTTGAATAAACTATTGCTTTGTAGAAAATTACGAAAAATATGATTGTAATAATGTCTAAAATTAATAGCGAAATTATATTTGTGCTATTTGACAACAAAATATTTCCAAAAAGATAAGTTGACATATCTGCTTGATAACCTGGCGTCATAAAAGAAAATATAATTCCAATCGCCATTCCAAATGACATCATTATTCCAATTCCTAAATCACCATTTACACCAAAAAAATCTTTTAGTATAAGTATCAATACTCCCGATAATATTGAAAATATTAATCCAAAAATCAATGGATCATTTAGTGGCAATTTGAAAAAATATATTAAATATACTCCAATTCCGATTCCACCATATGAAGCATGACTGATACTCGACGATATGAACACCATTTTTTTGTTTACTATGTAAGTTCCTATTATTCCACAACAAATGCTTGATAAAATCCCTACAATAAGAGCATTTCTCATGAAAGCATAGTTAAAAATTTCTAAAAATTCCATTTTTCTCCCATTCTTTATGCATTTCCTTTTTTGTAAAAATATTAATATTTTTATGATTTATTAATTTTACTGTATTCTTACTATTTTTGAAAAATTTATATTTTTAATAATCGTTAGCTAAAAATCTAAATTTTATGATTATGAACATGCCTGTGAGCAAATTCACTCTTGAAAAATTCATTTTTATCTTCAAAAATACGAATTTCTTCTTCTACAATAAAAATCGAATCGACATAACAGCACAATTTATCCAGTTCATGCGAAATTACAACAATCGTAGAATCCGATAATTGTTTTATTTTCTCATACAACTCAAACTCAAATTTTTTATCCAAAAAAGATTCAGGCTCATCTAAAAACAAAATCTCTGGTGACGATATCAGAGCTCTCGCAATCAAGGCCCTTTGCAACTGACCTCCAGATACTTCGCTAATTAACTTATCTTTTAATTTTTCAATCCCAAATTCAACAAGCAAATCATTTGTCTTTTTTCTATCTTCTGCACTAAATTTTTTAAATAAATTCGACTTTTTTGTAAGTCCTGAAATCACTAAATCAAAAATATTAATCGGAAAAGAAGTATCAAATTCTCTAATTTGTGGCAAATACCCAATTTTATTCTTGTCAACATAATAATTTATTTCTCCAGATTTTTTCTTCAAAAAACCAAGCATCAATTTTACTAAAGTTGACTTTCCGCCACCATTTCTCCCAATTATTGCAACATTTTTCCCTTTATAAATATCTAGCGAAACATCGCTCAAAATAGCATCTTTTCCATAATTAAAATTCAAATTTTTTACTGATATTAACTTTTTGTTATTTTGCTTATTATTCTGCATCTTTTCCCCTTAATTTTGTAACTCTATTTATTAATTACACAAAAACAATTATTGTAAACTATCCACAAATTTTCTTAAATTTTCAAAAACATTTTCTTCATCTGTATTAAATGTTACAATTTTTGCATTTGGAATTTCTTTTGCAATAATGTCAATACTTTGTTTTGGAAATTGAGGTTGCACTAAAATAGTTGAAATTCCATGTTCTTTTGCTTCACTTATTATCTCTTGAATTTGCTTAGCTGATGGTTCTTTACCTTCAGATTCAATCGCTTCTTCTTCAATTCCAGTCCCTTTCAAGAAATATTCCAAAGCTGGATGGTAAATCATAAATTCTTTTTTTATTTTTTTAGACATTTTTTCTGAAATTTCTTTTTTAAATCCATCCAATTCTTTTATAAAGTCATTGTAATTTTTCTCAAATTTATCTTTTTGATTCGGATAAGTTTCAACCAATTTATTTTTTATATTTTCTGCAACTTTCGGCATCATCTCTAGTGAAAACCAAACATGCGGATCAAACTTCCCATTATGTTCATGCTCATCGTGATGATGTCCACCATGTTCGTCGTGATCGTGATCTTCCAAAAATAAATGTGGATCAATTCCATTTAAAACATTCAAAACTTTATTTTTATCATTAATCGTACTTGTAATTTTTTCTTCAAAATTTAAAGCATCATATGTAAAAAATAATTTAGATTTTTCAAGTTTTATCAAGTCATCTGTTTTTGGCTCAAACAATTCGTGATTCATATTCGGCTGAATTACAGAAATTACATTATACTCGTTTCCTGCTATTCTTTGAACTATCCATTTTAATGGTGGAACACTCGCAACCAAAGTTTCTTTTTCTGCATTTTGTGATGAAATTTTTTGTGAACTAGCTGAATTTTTCCCATTCTCTGACTTATTCCCACACGAAATAAGTGCCATTCCTGCTAAAAATACAATTATCATTTTTTTCATTTTATTGCCTCCTCATTATAATAAAATCTCATAAATCTGTAAATTCAATTTTACTATAAAATGGTATTAAAGTCAACAAAATTACATATGAATACTTGTTTAGATGTGTATGAATAACCATTTTCACGATTAATTTCCTTTTCTTAATCTCGACACAACCTCCATATGTGGCGTAACTGGAAACATATCAACCGTAACCATTTTCACTAATTCATACCCATTTTCCTGTAAAACCTTCAAATCCATATTAAATGTTTTTGGATTACAAGACACATAAATTATATCTTTCACATCGTATTTCAGCAATTTATTAAGCGTCTTTTCACCAACACCTGCACGAGGTGGATCCAAAATTATAATATCTGGCTTGATTCCATTTTTATCAAACTCATCTAATTTTTCAAAAACATCTCCTGCGATAAAATGTGCATTTTCGATACCATTCAATTTTGCATTTTCATTAGCTTTTTCAACAGCTTCTTCCACAAGCTCAATTCCATAAACTTGTTTTGCCTTTTTGGAAACAATTTGCCCAATCGTACCTGTTCCACTGAATAAATCGAAAACAACCGAATTATGAATGTTTTCCCCTTCAATTTCATCTAAATAATCCAATACTTTTCCGTATAATTTTGCCACTGTTTTTGAATTTGTTTGAAAAAAACTGTACGGACTAATTTTAAATTTTAATCCTAAAATTTCTTCTTCCAAATCTCTTTTTCCAAAAAGAATTTCCTCACTTTCAGAAACAACCGAATCAGAAAAATTATCATTAAATGTATGTAAAATTCCTGTTATTTTAAACCCATTTTCAAGCTCCAAAGCCAACAATCCTTCAACTAAACCTTTTTGAAATTCCAATTTTTTCTCATCTTCAATTTGAGTTGTCGTAACCATATTTACTAAAATTTGTTTCGTAAAATCCGCTTTTCTAATAACCAAATTCCTAAAAAAGCCAATATGATCCAATCTATGATAAAAATCCAGCCCTGTCGCTTTTGAAAATTCATTACAAAAAACATAAATTTTATTAAAGTTATCATCCATCAATTTCAATCCATCTACTTCAACAATATCATGAAAACTATTTTGTTTATGAAGTCCCAAAATCATAGGCCCATCTTTCACAGCATTTCCGTAGCTAAATTCCATTTTATTTCGATATTTTTCTACTTCGACACTTCTAACCGGCTCTTCAAAAGTAAAATCATATTTTGCAATTTTCTTCACCTCTTTTTCAATGTTAGAATTTTTCATCGCAAGTTGCTCATCGTATGAATAATACTGATAATTACAACCACCATTTTGTCTAGCAATTTCGTCATAAATCGCATTTTTTCTTCCTGCAAAATCAATAATTTCACATCGAATCAATTCATACTTTCTTCTTCTCTTCACAAAAATTCCTTCAACAATTTGCCCTTCAGCCGCATTTATATTTGGAAAAATACGATTTTCGTCATCTCCATAAAAACCGTACGCACGACCTTTCGTATTAAGTCCTGCTATTTTCAGCTGCATTTTATCACCTTTTCTTAAAACTTTTTTCTCTTTATTTTCCATTCCATCTCCATTTTCCATAAAATTTTTTTCACTTTAATTAAAAATAAATTTGGTAATCCCATCATTTATACAAGATTACCAAACAAATTTTCTAAAATTTCAAAAATTAATTTTTATTTTTATTTAGATTCAATATATTTTTTCAATCTCGCAATCGCTTCTTCCAACACAGGCAAGTTATGCACAATTGAAAATCTCAAATATCCTTCCACTTGGAATGTAACCCCAGGAACTATCGCCAATTCTGTTTTTTCCAATAAATCCAAGACAAAATCAAAAGAATCCACATCTTTAAACTTATCAATTGTTTTATATGTCGCAAACACATAAAATGCCCCTTTAGGCTTCAAGCACTTAAATCCTAATTTTTCCAATTCTTCCACAAAATAGTAAACTCTTTTTTTGTAAATTTCTGACAATTCAGTCGTGTCTGAACAGTAATCTAATGCTGCAATTGCTCCATATTGTGACAATGTCGAAGCACTTGTAACTGTATATTGACTAATTTTTTTCACTTGTGACTGTAAATTTTCACTGGCAATCGTATAACCTAATCTGTATCCAGTCATTGAATGTGATTTTGAAAAACCATTAACAACTATCAATTGCTCCTTCAAAATCTCACTATATTTCGCAAACGAAGTGAATTTTTCAAATGCAATTTGAGCATAAATTTCATCACTCAAAAGATAAATTTCTTTATCCTTCAAAAATTCAACAATTTTTATCATTTCTTCCTCTGGAAGTGTTATTCCTGAAGGATTATTTGGATAAGTCAAAATTATTAATTTAGTTTTTTCTGTAACATATTTTTCCAAAATTTTCTCAGTCAAAACAAAATTATTTTCTTCTAAATCCATAAAAATTGTTTTAGCTTGTGAAACTGTAATTAATGGCTCATACCCAACATATGCTGGTGTTGGAATAAGAACTTCATCCCCTTTTGCCAAAATTGTTTTAAGCGTAGAAGAAAGTCCTTCAGTCGAACCAACTGTAACTAAAACATTATCTTTTTTATAATTTCCACCAAAAGTTTCATTATAGAATTTTGCAATTTTTTCTCTTAATTCTGGAATCCCACCTACTGGCGAATATTTTATAGGACTATTTAACGCATGATACGCAACTGCTTCTTTCACCTTTTGCGGTGCATCTGTATCTGGCTCTCCAATTGTCATATTTATAACATTTTTATAAGCCGACAATCTTTCATGAATTTTTCTTATATCTGATATTTCTATTCCTTTTATTATTGGATCTATATACATTTATTTACTTCCTTTCTTGATTTTTTATTTAGTTTTTGTTGCTTTAGTTTTTGGAATTACAATAACTTTCTTTTCCTTTGCTTTTACATCTTCTTTTTTAACTTTCACAGCTTTTGGTGCTTTTGTTGTAGCTGGTGTCGATGTTGCAGGTGTTGTAGTAACTGTTGCATTTTTTAAATTTGTATTTATCACTTTTACTTCATTTTTTACTTTTTTTGTTGCATTTTTTGTTTTTTCTTTTGTACCATTAACATTTTTTTGAATTTCTTCAGTTTTCACTTTAACAGCTGCTTTTGTATCATTTACTTTTGTATTTCCCACATCAATTTTTTCTTTCACTTTGTCTTTTATAGTATTTTTTGCATCATTATTTTTTACATCATTTGCAGTTGATTTTGAAGTATCATTCTGTATTTTGGTATCATTTTTATTTGGTGTTTCCATTTTGTTTAAAAGTTCAATAGCTTTGAATTTTATCTCGTCATCAACTTTACTCGAATTTGAACTATTATTTTGATTACTAATTTTCACATCATTTTTTGTTTTAAAAGTGCTCTTGTAATCTGATAATTGATTAATCACATTTTGTAATTTTTTATTAAACGCTTGAATTGAAAGATCTTTCAAATATTGCTTTTCAATCGTATACAAAACTATCGTTTCTTTTTTGCTTGAAGTCCATTGACCTCTATTTTTTACAGATTTTATCGCCTCACTTGAAATTTGATCAGCTAATTCTTTCATTGTTTTATTATCAAATCCAGGCCCGCTCACAACTGAACTTGCCAAATAATTACTCAAAATCTCATACGAATAATTTTTTATCGCTGTTTGCATTGTTAAAATCCCGTCATTTTGAGCTTTTGTTACTGATTCTTGTGTATTTCCCTTAACTTTTGAAGCTACTGCTAATTCGGTATCCAAGTTATAATTTCCAAATATTAAATTTTTCATTTCTTTATTTGAAGAAAAAATATCTTGTGTTCGATTATTCAAATATTGAGCTGAAAAACCAGTCATCATCAGTAAAAAAATTGACAATGTTACATATTTTTTCATTACACTCACCTCTCTATTTCTTAAATTTTATTAAACTTTTATTTTTTATTTTGTTATATTATATCATATTTTCAAGATATTTCTATCCTTTTATTGTTGTATTCTTTATAAAAATAAAATCTCAAAATCTTGTTATCTATTCAGAAATATGTTAAAATTAAACAATCTTAAATATGAAAAAATATAATTTTAATGGAGGTCTTATGAAAAAATTATGGGAAGGACGTTTTAATAAGGAAACTAATAAATTATTAGAAAAGTTTAATGCGTCGATTACTTTTGATAAAAGAATGTATGAAGAAGATATAACAGGAAGTATCGCTCATAGCAGAATGCTTGCTAAACAAGGAATTATTGGAAAAGATGAGCAAGAACAAATTGAAAAAGGATTGTTGCAAATCAAATCTGAAATTGAAAATGGTACTTTTGAGTTTAAAATTGAGGATGAAGATATTCATATGTCGATTGAGAAAAGATTGACTGAAATAATTGGTGCTGTAGCTGGAAAATTACATACGGCTAGAAGTAGAAATGACCAAGTTGCTTTGGATGTTAGAATGTACGTTAGAAAAGAAGCTAAAGAAATCAAAAAATTATTGTTTCATTTAGAACACACTTTATTGGAATTGTCTGAAAAATACAAAACTACTATCATTCCAGGATATACACATTTACAAAGAGCTCAACCAATTCTTTTTTCTCATCATTTGATGGCTTATTTTCAAATGTTTAAAAGAGATATTTCTAGAATTGATGATTTTTTAGTAAGAATTGATGAATTGCCACTTGGAGCTGGAGCTTTGGCAGGAACTACTTTTAATCTTGATAGACATTTTGTTGCTGAGCAATTAGGATTCTCAAAACCAACTGAAAATAGTTTAGATTCTGTAAGTGACAGAGATTTTATCATTGAATTAGCAATGATTATTTCTGTAATTTCAATGCATTTGTCAAGATTTTCTGAAGAAGTTATTATCTGGTGTACTTCAGAATTTTCATTTATTCAATTAGATGATTCATTTGCAACTGGTTCATCTATCATGCCTCAAAAGAAAAATCCTGATATTGCAGAATTAGTTAGAGGTAAAACAGGTAGAATTTACGGAAATTTAATGGGAATTTTAACTACAATGAAAGCGTTGCCTTTGGCTTATAATAAAGATATGCAAGAAGACAAAGAAGGAATTTTCGATTCGATCGACAACATTAAATTATCTATCGAAATTTTTTATTCAATGCTTGCGACTATTTCTGTAAATGAAGAAAAAATCTTAAAATCTATGAGAGCTGGTTTCTTAAATGCTACAGACGTTGCAGATTATTTAGCAAAACATAATGTTCCATTTAGACAAGCACATAAAATCGTTGGAGAAATCGTTTCTTACTGTGAAAACAAAAATATAGCAATTGACGATATGTCACTTGATGAATTCCACAATTTCTCTAAAGTTTTTGGTGATGACATTTTATCAGAAATTACTATTGAAAACTGTGTAAATAAAAGAAATTCTTTCGGTGGAACTTCTGTAAAAAATGTTGAAATGCAAATTGAAAATGCTAAGAAATTTTTGGATGTAGAATAATTTTTTTAATCTTAAGATAAAGGGAGTTTCCATTTACTTCCTTTTCTTTTTAATTTTTTCTAAGCAAAAAAACAACTTCTTCATTATTAAGAAGTTGCTAAAAAATAAATTTCAATATTTTTTAATTTTTATAGATAATATTTCTATTTACATTCAAAACTACTTGCCTTATTCTTGTCCCCACCAATATAAGTTGCTACCTTTGGATATGGACAAAGTGGTTGTTCTTTATTTGGATCTGGATATTCTTTTCCAGCTTTTCCGACAATGTAATCTGGAGCAACACCATTTTCTGTCCATTTTTCAAGGGCTGTCAATGCGTCAAAGTTTTCCATTGCAGGGCCTCCACCACAGTGATTCATTCCAGGAACCATGAATAATCTTACAAAATTATCAACATTTCCCATATTTTCCACTAATTTTTTATACCAGTCTCTAATATCATTAGCAGAAAATACTGGATCAGATACACCTTCATAAATAATCATTTTCCCACCACGAGCTTTAAATGTCGACAAATCAGTTTTATCAGCATCATTTAATCCACCAATTTCATTTGTTTTGGCAACATCCTTATCAAAATCAAATTCTGTTGATTTCATTCCAGGTTTTGCAGGTTTCATATAATAATCACTCAAACTTGACACACCCATCATGAAATTCATTGAATTTGGTGTTCCTGTTTTTGAAGTACCATGTTTCCACATACGCCAACCTCTTGTACTTATTCCCGCATCATAAGGCCAAGACGCATAAACATTTTTGCCTTTACTATTTTTCGCACCATTGAATATTGCATTTAATAACGCAACTTTTTTCTTTCCTATCTTTTTCTCAACCATTTCAGGTTTAAAGTCACATTTTTCCCAATTATTTATAATTCCATCCTTCAATCCATCTTTAGCATCGCATCTGTCAAGCACACCTTGAGCAACAGCATCCAAATCTTCTTGCGTCAAAGCATCTGCAACTATTTTGTTACCATTTTTATCAGTCGGTGCATATTTCAGAAACTGATTATTATCCCATGCTTCACCAATCGCAGCTTTCGATAATCTAAATCCAGGATTTCCTGCTATAATTCCATCAAACTCATTTGGATAGTACATGGCAGCCTGCATTGCTTCACGACCTCCATTTGAGCATCCCATAAAATAACTGTGTTTTGGCATCAAATTATACATTTCGTCAATTAATTGTTTTGCAACATTTGTAACTTTTCCAGTAGATTGGAATGCATAATTTAAAACAGCCTGCTGATCTTTTGCAAAACTTGTATCTCTTGATCCTGAATGTCCGCCATCAGTACTAACAACTGCATATCCACGAGTTAGAGCAGGTGTTGCTGTTGACCCTGATGGACGAGCTTTTCCAACTGCTGGTGAAACAGTTCCATCCAGACCTCCTCCACCTTGAAACAGAAATTTATTATTCCATTTCGAAGGAAGTCTCAACTCAAATCCAATCGAATAATCTTTCCCATCTGCACCTTTTCTCTTTTCAATTTCCCCTCTAACTACACAATGTGCGGGAGCTGAAGCCTTAGCTGTACTGGAACCGCTAAATCTGGCATTTTCATCTTCTTCCAGAGGCCCCTCCTCTTTCCATTCTGTGCTTATAATATTCGTTTGATAAATCTTAATATTTTTCAAATTTTCACATTGTTCTTTTGTCGCAACTTTTGGAACTTCTGAATTAATTTTTTTCACTTGCGATTTTTGATTATTCAACTTTTGTGCAAAAGCAGTTACACTTATCGCAGTCGCAAGTAATGCTGTCAATACAATTTTTAATTTTTTCATAACTTTATTCCTTTCTGCTCTAATCTCTACTCTTAGTATACCACATTTCACAATAAATCATATAATAACATATACAAACTTTAATAACTTCTTTATAAATTTAATACTCTTCATTTTTTTAAACATACTAAATATCGTATATTTTTTATTCTCTTTCTATGAGTCAAACATTTCTCAAAATCCAAGCAAACCCTTTCCCAGTCCGCACATCCGAATCTCTAAAATGATTTCCCTCATTCCATTCCAAGACACATTTTTCCAAATCTTCAGAATTTCTCAAAATCTCAAAATATTCCCTTATATTATCCCCAATCTTTGATAAAACCTGATGTTTAGTCTTTTCCTCCAAATCTCCAAGACTCAAATAAACATTTTTTACCAAAATTTCATTATTTTTCACAAACTTAATCCAATCTTTATACCAAACTGATGGTGAAGCTCCAACAACTCCTGCAAAAATATCTGTCTGATACCCACACCACAACGAAAATAATCCCGCAAGTGAATATCCTCCTAAAACATATTTCACATTATTTTCTTGAATATTCATAAGTTTTACCAAATTTGGAATCAATTTTTCCTTTATAAACTCTAATGTTTTACCAGCTCCATCGCCAAAATTTCCTTTTCCACGAAGAAGCGGCATTTCCCAAGGTGTCAGCTCACTATTCCAGTCTTCTATTTTGAAAGCTGCCAAGCTAAAACTTTTATCTGTATTTTCAGAAATATATTTCACTTCATTGTCTAAAAGTTGCATATCATGCTCATCAACAGGCTGTATTAAAATATATTCTGTCTTTTTATTTTCATTTGTATATAAAATACATTCTTTTTCTTCTATTTTGAAATTTAATTTTTTCATATTTGCTCCTTTTTTAATATTTTTTGAATATTGAATTTATTTTAAATAGATTTTGATTAATATAATTAATTATAGCATATGTTTTTAAAAATTTTATTCAATTTATTTATACTATTTTTATAATTTTTTTCTTTGCTTAAATATATTTAATTTTTTTTTAAATTATGGTAAAATAAACTAAAATATTTGATAAAATCTGGAATTTTTGTAAACTCTATCAACAAAAAAATATTTATAGAGAGGATAATGAAATGTTTAGAAGGAAAAAAGAAATTTTTTATGTTGGAAAAGTTAAAATTATTATTAATGAATCAACCCTTGATGTATTTAGAAATACAATCTATTATGTAGATGTGAAAGATGCTCTGTGTATTAAAAGTGTTCCGTTTATTACCTGTGATATTTATGAAGATGAATTTTCTGACCATTTAATTGCTCAGGTGGGACTGGAAGATGATGAGGAAAATGATACATTACCAAGTATAGAGGAACTGAAAAATAAAAAAATTGTTTGCTTTATTCAGTTAGATGAGCATATAATAAGATAAAATTGTTGAAGTGTTCAAAATTATATACAAAATATTCAAATGGAGGTTATTTTTATGAATATAGAAACAGCACAAATATGTAATATTGTATTGTCCACTAAAAGTGCTTTGAAAAAAAGAAATAGGATTAGATATAAGCCCATATATTATGAAAAAAAAGTTGAATTTATATTTTTTAATAATAAAAAATATAAAGCTAAAAGTGTTGAGGAATGGTTTGATTATTGTATTGATAGAGGATTACAAAATATTAAGTTCTTAATTCCTCTACCTATAAAAGATAGTAATTTTCTTAATTTTACTAATATAAGTCAAGCTAGTATAGTCTGCTTTTTTGACAATAAATTAGTTACTTATTTTACTCCAAAATGGGAAGATTACAATAATGAATGGTACATTATTTACACAGAACATGAATGGGAACCTCCTCTAAAAGCAAAACCTAAATTTTATGATAATACAGAAGATTTTAAAGATGTATTGAATAGAATAGCAATTTTAGCTGATAAAATTGATTTTCAAAATTTTGGAAATATCTTTAGAAAAGCTATTAGTATTTTAAATGGCGAAGAGATTGAAAATATACAAAAAACTTTTTATGGAATATATTTTTCTGAATTACCCAAAATTAATAAACTCCTTTTTTATGCCTCAGATATTTCTGACGTTTTTGGCGGAATGGGTTCCTGGAATGACAGCCCTCCTTATTATGCACACGAAAAAGGGCTTGAAAGTGAATATGACAATCTTACGGAAGAACTTTTGACACAAATTAGGCTTGCTCTTTTATATTCTGTAAATGAATGGTAAAATATAGTAAAATTATAATGAAGGATTTATGGAATTTTTTCAAAAAGATACACTTATTGTTGTAGTTGTAGTAACAATTATTTTTCTAATAAAAAAATTAATGGTAACAAAAAAATTGGAAAAAAAGGAGAATAAAAAATTGGAAAACAAAAATTTATCTATATATGAATTAATCAAATCTTCTATTCGAGAGTGTGGAAAATTACCTGAAGATTTTGCTTTGCCTCAAGAAGAGGAGAATGGAATTCCTTGGGCAGATGGTGCAATGGATGGCGTTTTTTTGTATCATAGTAATACAAATGAAGAAAATATAGAAACTTTGAAGAATATTGTATTTCAAATTTCAGAAGGAAAATTTAAAGAAGCTCAAAATAATTTAGACCATTTAGATTTTTTAATGATTTCATCAAGAACTTCCTTGCTAAATTGGATTATTCAAGAAAGTGAAAAAATAAATGCTAATAATTTGTATGAATTTACTATCTCTCAATTGAAAACTTCTAAAAATAAAGAAAGTATAAAATTTTCTTTAGCTGTACTATTATTAATGGGAGTTGAGAATGATGTTAAAGCAATGGAAATAATAAAAATTTTAGCTCTTTCTAACGAGTTTACCTTATTTTGTTTAGATATAATAGCTAGGCTAGAAAATTCAAATGAAGAGATTTTTGAAATTGCTAAAAAGGTTAAAGGATGGGGAAGGGTACATTCTATCGCATATTTAGAAGTTACTAATGATGAAATAAAAGATTGGTTATTAGAAGAAGGTTGTCACAATGAAATAGACCCAGCATATACTGCTCTAACTTGTGCAAAAAAAATAAATTTACTAGAATTATTAGATGAAGAAAATATTTCTAATAAAAAATTTAATGATATTTCATATTTAATTACTGCTTTATTAAATGAAGGACCTGCTTTTGGAATTTCATCCTTAGAAAATAAAGAAATGCTGATTGAAAAATATTTAAAAAAAGCAAAATATTTATCTTTAACAGAAAACGATTATCGTGCTGTTATGATGATTCAAGAATATATAAAAGATGATGAAAAAATCAATAATAATTTTATAAAAATTTGCAATGAGATTTTAAATTCTGAAAGAACTGTAAATAATATAAAAGAATTAATGAAAAAAGGATATTCTTATGATATAGCAAAATATATAAAAATAGACATTGAACCGTATGCTTTAGAATATTTACAAAGTAATCTTCTAAAAAATCCCTATATAATATATGATATATCAAAAAAAGAAAATATGGAAAAACTTGTCTCACTCGTAGAAAAAAGACTACCATTAGAAAAAATGAAAGGATCTCCTACTGATAAAATCAATTTTAAATATGAAGAATTTACAGTTTTAGATGTTGCAGTTAGAACTCTAGAAAATTTTGAAGGGACAGGAAAAAATTTAATTATATGTGCCCTAAATTCTCCTTATGTAAATGTGAGATATGGAGGAACTAATACATTGCAAAAATGGAAAGATACAGGATATATTTTTCCTAATGAAATAATAGAAAATATAAAAAACTTAGAAAAAATTGAAGTTGATGATGAATTGAAAAAAAAATTAAATAAATTAGTAAAATAATACATTATATCTTTTTATAAATTTGAATAAAATTAAAAAACAAATTAGTAAATCAAAAAATATGGAGGATAAAGAAATGAGTATAAGTTTTTATGTGAAAAACAAGAAAAAATTTTTAGGTTATAAATCCGTTTTAAATGTTGAAACTGCATTGAGTTTACTTGATAAGGAGCTTTATACCTACAATACTGGAAATATTGATATTAATGATTTGCTGTTATCTCCAGTTTCTAATTATCAGTGTCTTTTAATAGGAGATGGCAAGGAAAGTTCAAGAGGATTTGAATTATCTTATGATACAAAATATAATAATTATGTTGTAAGGATTTTTACGCCATCATCTAGGGAAGATTGGATTTTGGCGTTGGAATATATAAAAGCGTTGGCTAAAGAATTTGATTCGGAGATTTTGAATGAGAGAGGTGAAGTTTATACTGCTGGTAACATTAATAAATTTGACTATGAATCAGATATACTTTATGGAATAAAAGTAATTACAGAAAATATAAAAAGTGGAGAATCAGATACTTATGTTATTTTTGGTACAACTAGACCTGTTTCTTTCAATGAAGAAATGGTAGATGAAATAAATAATTCAAATAATCCCATAGATACTTTTTCAAGAATAGTAAGAAACATTCAAAATTTAGATGCTTATTCGGCAAATCAACGTTTTTATAAAAATGATGAAGATGAAAGAATTATGGGAGCTTATAGTCTGACAGAAAATGTTAGAACAATTCTTCCTTATAAACCTAGCGTTGAATTTCATAATTTAGATATCGTTAAAAATGATGATATAGCTTTTTGGAATATAGGTTTCGTTACTATTGATGGAGATGAAAATGACCCAAACAGTTATCAGGTTATTGGTCAATTAGATTATAATGATTTTATAAAAAAATTACCAAAAGATAAGTATCGTTTTATTGACGCTTCATACATTCTTGTTGAACCATTAAGTAAAGAAGAAATTTTAGGATTTTTGGAAATATCTGTTAATTAGAATAAAATGACTTTAAAATACTAAAATTAGGAGGCATAAAATGGATAAAAATCGTAAAAGATGGGGTTATATCTTTGATGAAAAATTAGATATGTTGATTCCTAATATTCCAAGACAGAAAAAATTTGTAAAAATATTTTTGATTTTATCATTAATATTTTTTATCATTGCTCTAATGCAATTATATTTTTTAGATAAAACTTCCCCAAAACAAATAATATTTTTGATTTATAGTGGAGGTTCAGTTTTTTTTCTTTTATTTTTGGCTATTGTTATAAAAGTAAATATTTCTTTCATCGAAAGAAAATTGAAACAACTTGAAGAAATGACATTGCCATATGAATTTGAAATTCATCCACTAAAAGATAATTCATATATTTTTTTGTGTATTATATTATTTATTATGTTTATTACAATACTCTATTTTAAATTAAATGAATTGTTAAAAAATTTTACATCAAAAGATATTTTTTTCGTTATTTTTATGATTATAACGATTGCCGTCAATTTTAGCTTTTTTTTGGAAAATCTCAAAAAAAGAAAATATTCTTTAATTATAAGTGGAAGAATTATAAAATTATTATATGAAAACAATGAAATAGAATTTATAGAAATTGATAATATCCGTTATGCCAAATTTTATGCGGCTAATGCTGGAAAAGGCAGAAAAGAAAGAAATCCCACTTTTCAAATTTTTGATAAAGAAGAGAAAAAATTTGTTGAAATGTCTATCAAGCCAACTGATTATTGTTTGCTGAAAAAATATTTTACAAAATATAATGTGATGATTGTTGATTTATATGATTATTTCTAAGAGTCTATATGATTTTAGAAATAAAAATTTTTTTTAATTACAAAATTAAAAAATAAGGAGAAAAATATAATGTTTATTTTTATGTTGATATTGCAATTAGTAGTACTTATTATTAGTATCACAACTATTATCTATTTAATAACAAGAAAAAATACAATGGAATGTTTTTACATAGAAAATGAAATTTTATGCCTAAACTCTATGCCTACAAAAAAGATTCCACTTTCTGATATTGATTACATAGAATTTTATTGCAGTCGTTTTCGTAACAGTTGCAGAGGATTGATAAAGATTCATACGATAAATTCAAAAGTAGTCAAACGATTTTTTCAAACAAGTAAATTTACATTTTTTGTCACTGAACAAATGGTTTTAGATGAAATTAATAAATTGACACCTATTTTGAAGGAATATTCGATACCATATACTATTAATTATAATTAAACTTCGAATGTTGTAGTTATAGAATTTTAAAAAATTTAATTATATTTATTAAAAATAACAAATCTTATACTAAAAAGGAAGTGTTTTAAATGGGAATATATGAAATAATTATAGGAACAATGTTTATACCATTTTTATTTATTTTATCAATATTTTTTTCTTTATCATTAAGAAAAAGAAACATGCAAAAAATTATATCTGCTGAAATTAGTGACGACTTAAAAGACTTAAAACCACGAGAATTTTTTTATAATTTATTAAAAATGGAAAGAACAGCAAAACCAGTTTACTATGCAGAAATTTTTTTGTTGACAATAGATACCATTTATATCTTATTCGGTGGGTATGCTGAATATCTAAAAGAGTTAAAATTTGCACAAGAGTTTCCTGATTTTCCAATAAATCCTATGTTATTTGTATTCATTAAATTTGGTATCCCAATTTTCTTATGGTTTACTATACTTTTTCTATTATTATTTGCATTATTTATGAAAAAGAAAGAAAATAAAAGATTAGCCGACATGCTAGATAACTTAGAAAAATACAGATTTTTAAATTATGCAAAAGAAGATTTTATCAACTCTGAGAAAATAGTTAAAACTGGAATGGTCGCACAAAGTGATTTAAAAATTGGAAGCAGATATTTATTTTCTGTCTATCCAGCATACATAATTCCTTATTCTTGGATTTCTGACATAAAAGTTGATAGAGTTTATAATCGTGGAGGAAGTTATTCATCTTTAACTTTTATTTTTACTAAATCTTTTAAATCTGAGAAATTATTTTTTGCTAAAAAGGAAGTTGCTGAAAAGGTTAGAGATTTTATTTTGAAAAATGAAGATTTTCATTAAATACATAAATTGAGTGTGTTTATAATTTTGTATAAACTAATAGATAATCCAGTGAATTCAATACTTTACTGTTCTATTTACACAAAATTTTTACACACTCTTTTGAAATTATCAAATTTTACTTCTCTAAAAATTCCTTCTCAAATTCCTCCTCTGTCAATACTCTAACTCCTAATTCTTCTGCTTTCGATAATTTACTTCCAGCTTTTTCACCAGCAATCAAATAGTCTAGTTTCTTTGTCACACCTGAAAGATAATTCCCACCTTTTGCCAAAATAATATCTTTTATATCATTTCTTTTATATTTTTCTAATTTTCCAGTCGCTAAAAAACTCTTACCTTTTATAGGATTATCCTCAATCTTTTCTTCCTCAGCTTTCTCTGCTTCAAACTGTAAACCAATTTCCTTCAATGCAACAATTTTCGCCCAATTATTTTCATCATTCAAATAAGTATGAATCGCAACAGCAACTTTATCGCCAATTCCCTTTATTTCCAACAAATCTTCTATACTTTTTTCTTTTAGCAACTCAATGCTATTATAATTTTTTGTCAATAAATTTGCATTAAATTTCCCAACGAAAGGAATTCCTAACGCATACAAAACTTTTGAAAATCCCTGTTTTTTACTTTCTTCAATACTATTGATCAAATTCTCAACACTTTTTTTACCCATTTTCTCTAGATTTTCTAGCTCTTCTGCATAATTTTTTAATGAATAAATATCAACAACCGTTTTTATTTTTCCAAGCTCAATAAATTTCTCAACAATTTTCTCTCCAAGCCCAGTAATATTCATCGCATCCCTTGAAACAAAATATGCAATTTCACGTTTAACTTTTTCTGGACATTGCGGATTCAAGCATTTTAAAGCAACTTGTCCTTCTTCTTTCACTAATTCACTATCACAAATTGGACAATTCGTAGGAACTTCGATATCTTTTTCATCACCTTTTCTATCTTCAAAAACAACATTCACAACCTGTGGAATAATTTCGGCCGCCTTTTCGATAATAACGTTATCTCCTATTTTTATTTCTTTTCGTCTGATTTCATCAAAATTATGTAAACTAGCCCTCTTCACGACAGATCCCGACAAATTTACAGCTTCAAGCTCAGCAACTGGCGTTACAACACCCGTTCTTCCAACTTGAAATGTCACATCATAAAGTTTTGTTTTCACTTGCTCTGCTGGAAATTTATAGGCAATCGCCCATCTTGGACTTTTTGTCGTATACCCAAGCTCATCATAATGCTCAAATTCATTGACTTTTATTACTAATCCATCTGTTTCATAATCCAATTTCTCCCTTTTAGTTTTCCAAACATCAATTGCCTTTTCCAGTTTTCCAAAATCATTATACAACTCAAAAATTTTTGTAGTCTTAAATCCTAATTTTTCAATATATTCAATACTTTCTTTATGTGTTTTCATGCCATATTCTTCAGCATTAACCAAATAATACAAATAGCAATCCAATTTTCTTTCCTTAACAATACTTTTATCCAACTGACGAATCGTTCCAGCCGCTGCATTTCTAGGATTCGCAAACACATCTTCGCCTTCATCTTCCCTTTCTTGATTTATTCTACCAAATTCACTTATTGGCAAAATTACCTCTCCCCGAACC
Organism: Leptotrichia sp. oral taxon 221; assembly: GCF_018128245.1. Taxonomy (NCBI): domain Bacteria; kingdom Fusobacteriati; phylum Fusobacteriota; class Fusobacteriia; order Fusobacteriales; family Leptotrichiaceae; genus Leptotrichia; species Leptotrichia sp. oral taxon 221. The sequence goes on along the minus strand of NZ_CP072378.1, from coordinate 899,447 downwards.
TCAAGTGAAATAGGCTCTTTCAACTTTTTAGGAATCGACTCAATCTCCATTATATTTTCCGTAACATCTTCTCCAATTTGTCCGTCACCTCTAGTAATCCCTTGTTTCAAAACTCCATTTTCATAAATCAAGCTAATACTCAATCCATCCAATTTAAGCTCCAAAACATAATCAATTTTCTTTTTAACATCTATTATTTTTTTTACTCTCTTATCAAAATCCTCAATTTCAGAAATATTATAGGTATTTGATAAACTAAGCATAGGAACTCTATGTCTAACTTTTGAAAATTTCTCACTTGCAATTCCACCTATTTTTTCAGTCGGACTCACATTTTCATTTTCACTTTTCTCACTTCCAGAACCCACTTTTGAATTTTTTATCTCATATTCCACTTTCAAGTCAGGATTGCTCTCCTCTAAATCCCTCAACTCTCTTATTAATTTATCATATTCCATATCAGAAATTATTGGATTATCTTCATTATAATACAAATTATTATGCTTCTCTATCTCTTTCCTCAACTTTTCATATTTTTCTTTCATTCCATCTTCAAATAATTTAATATCTCCACTCATTATTTTCTCCCTATATTTTTATATCCTTTAAGTATTTTATCATTTTATTGAAAAATTTTGTATCTTTTTAACAAAATTTATAAAAAAAAATTCGATATTCTAAAAAATAATTTAAGTTTAAATTTTCTAGATTTATCGAATTTTTCTATTTATCTCTATTTTTTATATCTATCCCATTCTTAAACTAAATCTCTCACGACTTAAATCATGAAAAATCACAAATGTTCTAGCTTAATTAATAAAATTCTTAAAAATTATTTCAAAGCAAATGCTTTATGATTTAAAGGACCTACAAATTCACCTAATTTAAATGATTGTCTTAACGCTTCTGTAATCAATGTTTTTGTAGTTTCCAAAGCCTCTTTCACTGTAGCACCCTTAGCTAATTCAGCAGTCATACATGCTGCAAATGAACATCCAGCTCCATGAGTATAAGGTGTATCGATTTTTTCAGTTTCTATTACATCAAAATTTGATCCATCATATAAAACATCTATCGCAGAATTTTTACTAAATGATTTTCCACCTTTAATAACAACATTTTTTACCCCAAAGTCATATATTTTTTTAACAGCTTCTTTTAAATCATCTAAATTTGTTATTGGCTCAACATCTGCTAATTGTGCGGCTTCAAATAAATTCGGTGTTGTAACTGTTGCATTTGGAAGCAATGCTTTTCTCATTGCAATTGTATTTTCAGGAAAAAGAGCTTCTTTTACACCTTTACAAACCATAACTGGATCAATTACGATTGGAGTATTTTTTAAATCTTTAATTAATTCTCCTGCATAATTGATAATTTCTACTGTTGGTAACATCCCTGTTTTTACTGCATCTACTCCAATTGCATTGAAAACTGTGTTTGCTTGTTCCTTAATAGTATTCATATCAACTGGAAATACTTTATGCGACCAATCTTTTGGATCCATTGTAACAAGAACTGTGATGATGTTCATTCCATAAACGCCTCTTTCTTGGAATGTTTTCAAATCAGCTTGAATACCAGCTCCTCCACTTGTATCTGATCCTGCAATTGTAACTACTTTCTTTAAATTTGACATATTGATTACCTCCTAAAATATGGTATTAAAAAATTCTAAATACTTTACTTATCTATAAGTATATACTAAACTTATGATAAAGTCAAGAAATTCCCTTAAAAAATAATTTTTAAATTTTTAATTTTAAAAAGATATTAATTTAATGATATTCTCAAATAAAAAAATACTATTAGCTATCGAAATATGATATAATAAACGAAATGAACAATTAAAGAAAGGAAGAGGATAAATATGGAAGATAATACAAATATTACTGAAAAAAAAGACTATAAAAAATGGGGAACGGGAATTTTAATTGTTGTCGTTGTATTGGGTGTTTTATGGAGCATTTTTGGTGGAAGAAAAACTACCGTTCAAAAAGTCGCTACATCTAATGTTTCAAATTCAGAAACTAAAAAAGCATCAACTAAAACTTTTAAAATGGGAGAAAAGATAACTACCGAAGTTGCCGAAGTTATAATCGAAGGAAAACAAGTTAAAGATAAGTTAATGGATGAAACTGGATATTTTGAAAATAAACCTAGTGCCGAAGGAAATAAATTTTTAATTTTATATGTGAACGTAAAAAACCTTACACAAGAACCTTTAAATCTTAATTCTAGTAGCTTTATTTTGAATGCTTCTAGCACACAATCATTTTCACCTGTAACTCTACTTATAAAAAATAGCTTGTTTATTGATGCAATTAATCCAGGACAACAAGTGAAAAAACTAGTATTTTTTGATGTTCCTGCAGCAGTTGCTAATTCAAAAAATTTGAAAATAACTTTAGGAACAAATATTTCATCTAAAACTAGCGAAAATAAAGAGATAATTTCTGTTAACTTACAATAATATAATTTTCTTAAAATATGTTTCAAAAACATATAAAGTATTAAAGATTTTTCTATATTATTTTTATAGAAAATATGTTATTATATAAAGAAGTTAAGTACAGATATTAAAGGAGGGAAAACGAATATTTTGAGATATTCTTAGCAAATATGATTAAAAAAGATAAAGATGGAAAAATTGATATAATTGGAATGAATCTAGAAGAAATGGTAACTACTTTCGTAGGTTTAGGGTTGAAAAAATTCAATGCAACACAAGTTTTTGACTGGATTCATAATAAAATGGTATTCAATTTTGATGAATTTTCCAATATTTCAAAAAAAGATAGAGAATTTTTAAAGGAACATTTTTACATTGCACAATTAACCTTTAAAACTCATCAAATATCAGATGATAAAGATACTGAAAAGTTTCTTTTTGAATTAAGTGATAATAGGTTAATTGAAAGTGTGTTGATTTCACATAAAAATCGTCATACTCTTTGTGTTTCTTCACAAATTGGATGTTTGATTGGTTGTGATTTTTGTGCCACTGCTACGATGACTTACGAAAGAAATTTAAGTGCTTCTGAAATTTTATTACAGTTTTATTATGTGCAAAAATATTTATCAGAAAGAGGCGAAAGATTAGGAAATGTCGTTTATATGGGAATGGGAGAACCATTTTTAAATTACGATAGCGTAATCGAATCAATTAATATTTTAAATTCGCCTAAAGGACAAAATTTTTCAAAAAGAAACTTTACAGTTTCAACGAGTGGAATTGTTACTGGAATTGAGAAATTTACTGAAAATGAAAGCCAAGTTAATCTTGCAATCTCACTTCATTCTGTTAGAGATGATAGAAGAACTGAAATTATGCCTATTAACAAAAGATGGGGTGTGCAAGAATTGAAAAAAGCTCTGATTAATTATCAGAAAAAAACTAAAAACAGGATTACTTTCGAATATATTTTAATTGATGATTTTAATTGCGAGTATAGTGATGCGTTTGAATTAGCTGATTACTTGCGTTCGTTCTCTTGTTTAGTAAATCTTATTCCTTATAATCCTGTAAAGGGTAAAATTTATAAAACGCCTTCTAAATCGAAGCAAAGAGAATTTTATAAATTATTAAAAGACAAAAATATTAATGTAACATTGCGTGAAACAAAAGGTCAAGATATTGCCGCTGCTTGTGGACAATTGAAAGCCAAAAAGGAGATGGAAAATGGCACAGAAAATTAATCCTAACGATTTTAAGAATAATGGGACCGATCCTGTTAAAGCTACAAGAAGAAAATTTTTTCTTTCGCTTTTCTTAAAATTTATTATATTTTTATTTATTGTTTGTTTAGGTGTTTTAGGGTATATTTTTTATACAATTCGAAGAGAAACACCTGTAGATTTAATTGACAGTTACGCACCAACTTCTCCGTCGATAATTTATGATATTAACGGAAATCAACTTGATACAGTAAATGTAGAAAATCGTTCGCCTGTAAGTATAAAAGATGTACCTCTTAATGTACAGAATGCTTTCTTGGCAATCGAAGATAGAAAATTCCGTTCACATCATGGATTCGACTTTTTACGTACAGGTAGAGCTATTTTAACAACTCTTTCTGGAAGAAGAAGAGAAGGTGGAAGTACCATTACTCAACAATTAGCAAAAAATGCTTTCTTGACACCTGAAAGAACAGTTATGAGAAAAATTAAAGAGGCTATTTTAGCAGTTGAGATTGAAAGAAAATATACTAAAGATGAAATTCTTGAAAATTATTTAAATACAATTTATTTTGGTCAAGGAGCTTATGGTATAAAAAATGCTGCTATCAGATATTTTAATAAAGAACCTAAAAATTTAACAATTGCTGAAGCTGCAGTTTTAGCAAGTTTACCTAAATCGCCTACCAAATATTCAAAAATTGAAAATGCGGTTGAAAGGGAACATGTTGTTTTGAAACAGATGTTGTCTTACGGATTTATCAATGAAAACGAATATGAAGAAGCTGCTGCTGAAAAAATTAAATTTAAAAATGGAAATATTAAAAACAAAAATGAAGAAGAACAAATTTCTACTTCAAATACTGCACCTGAATTTACAACTATTGTATTGAGTGAAGCTAAAAAAATATTGAAAATTGATGAAGAAGATCAAAAATTCCTTTTTGATGGATATAAAATATATGCAACTGTTGATTTAAATATGCAAAGAGCTGCTTATAAAGCATTCAACAGTAATTATAATTTAAGAAATCGTGCTAATATGAATGGAGCTTTGATTTCAATTGATCCAAGTAATGGTTTTGTAAAAGCAATGGTTGGAGGAAAAAATTATAAAAAAGGTGAATTTAATAGAGCTTTAAACTCTTTAAGACAACCTGGATCTTCATTTAAACCATTGATTTATCTTGCTGCTTTGCAAAAAAATATGGGAATGAACAGCGTTATGGAAGATTCGCCTATTAAAATTGGAAACTGGACTCCAAAAAACTATGATGGAAGTTTTAGAGACAGTATGACACTTGATAAAGCTATTGAAATTTCTAATAATATTATTCCAATAAAATTATTACAATATGTTGGAATTGATGCTGTTGAAAAAATTTGGCGTGATTCTGGTGTTACTGGTGGAGATTTCCCTAAAAACTATACACTTGCTTTAGGATCTATTTCTACAAGACCTATTGATATGGCATTATTTTATGCAGCACTTGCAAATGGTGGATACCAAATTACACCACAATATATTTACAAAATTGAAAATAAATATGGTGAAGTTATTTACGAAGCAAAAGCAAAAAATAAAAAGATTTTTGACTCAAAAGATGTTGCAATCCTAACTCAAATGCTTGAAAATGCAGTAAATTACGGAACTGGACAATCTGCGAAAGTATTTAAAAACGGTCAACTTATTCCAATGGCTGGAAAAACAGGAACTACAAGTGATTATATCTCAGCTTGGTTTACTGGATATACACCTACTCTAGCTACTGTAGTTTATGTCGGAAACGATGACAATAAATCAATGGGTAGTGGTATGACAGGAGGAAGTGCAGCTGCACCTTTATGGAAGAGTTATATGCAATCTGTTGTAGATATGGATAATTATAATGTTGGAGTTTTCGAATTTATTGATGATTACATAAAACGTAAAGATCTTATTCAAAAAGATATTGACTTAAAAATCGGATTACTTGATTCTGATGGTGTAGATAAGAGAAATGCATTATTCAAAGCTGGTACTGAACCAATAGAATTTGAAAATAAATTTAAAAATGGAATTGTTTTCTAGATTATTTCTTAGATTAAAGAAAATAAGAGAAAACTAGTTTTTTATTATTCTTATTTACAAATTTATAAAAAAATTTTTATATCTAAAATAAAAAAAAGAGTTGTTTTAAAGTATTTTACTTATAAACAACTCTTTTTATTTAAAAATTAATTTTCTCTTAACGCTAAAGGCATTGTAAAGTAAAGCGATTTGTCTGAATCTTCATCTTTTATAATTACAGAACTTTTGCTATTCAATAATCTTATTTCTGTCACTTTTCCGCTTATTATAGAAATATAGTCTAACAAGAATTTAACATTTAATGAGATTTTTATATCATCACCCTCTTGAATAGTTGGCAATTCTTCTTTAATTTGAGCATATTCATTTGTACCTGTTAAATACAATTTATTATTTTGGAAATTAAAAATTCCTCCATTTTTTGTCTCTTTATTATCTCTCGCAAATATTAAAGTTCTTCTTAATACTGATGTAAAATCTTTTGTATTCAATAATATTTTTTTATTATGGTCTACATTTTTCAATATTGTTTTATAATCAGGGAATTGCAATTCAATTACTCTTGTCAAAATTTCAACATTAGCTATTTTGAAAAATACTTTTGAACTATCAGATTTTATTGTAATTGTTTCCTCGTCTATAAGTTTCATAATTTTAATTAATCCATCAATAGTTTTTAATGGTATGCTTACATTTAAGTCTTCTTTATTTCTTTGACTTTCTGGCAATTCTTCTTCAATAAAAGTTAATCTATAAGTATCAGAAGAAACCAATTTCAATTTATTTTCTCCAATTTCAAGTCTTATACAGTTTACAGCCAAATTTTCCACTTCAGTCGCAGCCGAAATTTTTACATTCTCTATATGAGTCAATAATTCGTCTTTATTAAAATTATATTCCACTCCTGTTTCCAATTTCGTTTGAATAGGAAAATTTTCTGCATCATATATTGAAAATTCTGTATCTGTAGCACTTGTCTTTATTACTAATTTACCAGATTCTTCATTCAACTCAATTTTATCATCTGATATTTGTTTCAAAAATTCTTCTATCAATTTATGTTTAATTACAATTTTCCCTTCTTGAATAACTTCACATTCTATCTCAGTACTAATCGATACTTCTAAATCTGTACCTTTTAAAATCACCTTATTTTCTTTCGCCTCAATGTATATTCCTGATAAAACTTCTCTAATTTTATTCTCTTTTACAGCATTTTCTACAATGTGAATAGCTTTTAACAATTCTCTTCTATTTACAATTACATTTAACATTTTCTCACCTCTTTTTTATTATCCCTAAAGTCACACATACTTGTATTATATCATATCTTTATAATTTTTAAAGTGTTCTTTTAATTTTGTTATTGCTTTTTTTTCTATTTGTCTTACTCTTTCTCTTGTGATATTCAATTTAAGACCAATCTCTTTCAAAGTATGAATTTTATTATCGTATAAACCATATCTTAACTCAAGTATCTCTTTTTCTCTTTCAGTTAAGACCTTATCTAATAATTCTCTCATTTCGTATAGTTGATCTTCTTTTATAATCTTTTCTTCAACATTATCTTCTTTTCCTACAATATCCTCCAAATAAATATTATCTCCTATAGTTTCATTTAAAGAAACTATATCTTGGAACTCATTTAACAACAAAATAACTTTACTTTCTTTCAAATCAACTTTCTTTGCTATGTATTCTGTAGAAGGGCCTTCACCGTACTTAGCCGTATATTCTTTAATAACTTTATTCACCTTTGCTAATTGTTCGTATTTATATGAAGGTATTCTGATATCTCTCCCTGTATTAATAATTGACTTTTTTATCGCCTGTTTTATCCACCAAACCGCATATGTACTGAATCTATGTCCCTTTTTATAATCAAATTTATTAATAGCCTTTATCAATCCAATATTTCCTTCACTTATTAAATCTATCAATGGTAATCCATTTCCTAATGATTTTTTAGCCGTACTTATTACTAATCTTAAATTTGATAAGATTAAAAGTTGTCTAGCTTGTTCATCATTTTCTTCTCTTATTCTTCTTAATAAATCGTATTCTTCTTCCTTTGATAGCAAATCAAATTTTTGAATATCACTTAAATATAAAGAAATTAAGTTTAAGTTGTTTTCTTCCATTTCACTCTCCGTTGGTAATTAATTTTTTTCTTTTTGTTTTTATATGAATTCTGATCTTAAATTTCTATTCATAAACAACGAAACTAATTCGTTTACAGGTCGATTTTCATAAATCACCTCATAAAGTGCTGACATAATTGGTGCTTGAATATTGTTTTCTTTAATAATTGCATATAAAGCTTTTATTGTTTCAGCTCCTTCCGATACCATTTTCATGCTTGAAATGATGTCGTCTATTTTTCTTCCTTTTCCCAATTCTTCTCCTACATATCTATTTCTACTATGTTTACTTGTACACGTAACAATTATATCTCCAAGTCCTGATAATCCCATAAATGTTTTTGGATCTGCATGATAATATTTACCAATTTCCAAAATTTCATTTATTCCTCTTGTAATCAATGCTGCTTTTGAATTATCTCCAAAACCAAGACCATCAGAAATTCCTGCTGCTATTGCCAAACAGTTTTTTACAGCTCCTGATAACTCTGCTCCCACTAAATCAGTTCCAGTATAAACTCTAAAATAAGAATTACTAAATAAATGTTGGATTTCCAATGCTGCTTTTTCATCTAATGATACTGATAAAATGGCTGAAGGTAATTTCAATGCAACTTCTTCTGCATGTGTAGGTCCAGCTAACAATACATAGCTATAATCTTTTCCACTAAGCTCTTCATCGATAACTTCTGAGATTCTCTTCTTAGATTTAATTTCTATTCCTTTAGCCACATTTACAATTATCACTTTATAACTCAAACACTCTTTTAAATTTTTTAAAATCGGTCTTAAAAATTGTGTTGGAGTAGCCAATAAAATCACATCTATCTTTTCATTTTTCAATGTTTCGCAATAACTATCAACCACATTTAATTCGTTTGGCAATTTTATGTTAGGTAAAAATACTGGATTTTCTCTTTTTTCTCTAATTACATTTCTCGTTTTCTCATTATACTCCCATAAAAATACATTATTTTTATTTTCAACAAGTAATTTTGATAAACAAGTTCCCCAACTTCCACCACCAATCACTAATATATTTTTCATCATTTCCACCAACTTTCTTATTTTTTTATTCTTATTTTTATTTTAAAATTATTTTTTCTTATTTATTGAAAATTTTGATTCTGTCCCATTTAGTAATCTTTGAATATTACTTTTATGTCTCACTATTATCAAAATAGCAATTATTATACCAAAAATAGTAAGTGGTATATTTTTATAAAATAATATTATCCAAATTGGCAAAGAAATTGCTCCAATCATTGAAGATAACGAAACATATCTTGTAATACCAAAAACTAAAAAGAAAATTACAGCTGCTAACAAAATCGCACCTGGAACTAACACAATAAATACTCCAACTGTTGTAGCTACTGCCTTTCCACCTTTAAATTTCATAAAAATTGAAAAACTATGCCCTAAAATCGCACAAATTCCAACTAAAATTACACTAATCGATGATTCTAATAACATTGTCGCTATCAAAGTAGGAATTGCACCTTTAGATATATCTAAAATCAATGTCAAAATACCTAATTTAGCACCTAAAACTCTTGCTGCATTTGTTGAACCTGTATTTTTGCTTCCATGCTCTCTAACATCAATTCCTTTAAATACTTTCCCTATCCAAAGAGCATTTGGTATACTTCCAAGTATATACGCAACTATCATTAATACTACTACCATATCAATTTTCTCTCTCTTTCATTTCAATATTTTTTTGTTTTCTACTCAAATCTTTTATTTCTAATATTGTAAATATTAACAACACTACAAAAAATATAATATCTGTAGCTGGCTGTGCATACCAAACCCCAACCAATTTCCAGTAATATGAAAATATCATCATAAGTATTAAAAATATTACAACTTGTCTAAGTATATTCAATACTGTTGAATATTTTGGACGCCCTATTGCTTGGAAATAATTTGGTACTATTATTCCGAATGAAGATAAAATCGATGTTGAAAAATAAATTCTTAGCGCTCTTACTCCTTCTTTTAAAGCAGATTCAGTACTTTTTTCATTGAAAAATAATACTAATTTGTCTGGCATCATCATCATTGTTAGGCAAAAAATTCCAGATAGAACAATACTTATTAAAATTGACATTATTAATGATTTTTTTACTTTATTATACCTTTTTGCACCGTAATTAAATCCGATTATAGGTTGCATCGCTTGTGACACAGCATATATTGTCATTGTCATTATCGGTAAATAAGAATTTATAATTGTAACAACAGCTACTCCTGAAGTACCACCATTTACCTCAACAATTTTATTCGTTACTAACCCTACAACAGAACTTGCTAATTGAAGTAAAAAAGGTGACATACCAATTGTTAAAATATCCTTTACTGTTTTTGGAAATAATTTCAAATATTTAAATCTGAACTTTATATTACTCATATATTCCAATTTGTATCCAAATAAATTTATTTTAAATGGTAATTTTCCAAATACTATAAACCACATTACAATAAGAGCTGCTAATACGTTTCCTATTAGTGTAGCATAAGCTGTTCCCTCTACTCCTGTTTTCAAAATCATTACAGCTACATAATCTAAAATAATATTTGTTACTGCACCTACAAGCATTGAAAACATTGCCACTCTTGGTGTTCCAGCTGCATTTAAAAGATTTGATATTCCATATGAAAAAAACAATGGAATTATAGCAAAAAGCATTATTTGCAAATAAGTTTTCGCATATGGTAATGTTTCTCTATTTGCACCTGAATATAACAAAATGTTATCTAAATTTAATTGCAATATTAAAAATAAAAGCGCTCCTAATATTAGAAATATTGTAATCGTATTTCCTAATATTTTTTGAGTTTCAGCTTTTTTCTTTTGACCAAGTCGAATCGAATAAATCGTTCCTGCTCCAACTCCAACTAACATCGAAAAAGCTATAAATATCATAACTATATAAAATGATACTCCTACTGCAGCCAATGCTTCTTCACTAATTTTTCCTACGAAAAATCTATCAACTAAATTATACAAAACTACTAAAACAGAACTTATTAATATAGGAATAAAATTTTTAATAAATAGTTTAAATATCGAGTTATTCATTAACTCTTCTCTTTTTTCTTTCATTTCACAATCCTCTTAAATAATATTTAATAATTATTATTTACTCTCTTTTATTTTTTCAATTAGATAATCTGATATTTTATTTAAAACACCGCTATTACCCAATTTTTCTCGTTCTTTTTTTAATTCCAAAACAATTTTTTCTTCATTTTTTTCAAAATTTTGACATTGTAATAATAATTTTTCAGCTGAAAAATTTTCTTGTAACAACTCTGGAAAAATCTCTTTATTTGCGTTTAAATTTGTTAAACTAATATAAGTTATTTTAACAATTTTTCTAGCAATAAACGCATTAATAGGAGAAGTTTTATACACAACTATTGTTGGTAATCCCATCAATGATAATTCAAATGTTACAGTCCCTGAAGTTGCAATCGCATATTTAGAATCTTTTCTCAAATTTTCAATAGCATCAAAACTTATTTCTACATTTTCAATATTTTCTAAATTATATTCTTTCACATATTCTAAGTGTAATTTATCCGCAAATTTTAAAATAAATTTCTGATTTTTCATTTCTTTTAATTTTACAAATTTTACTATTTCAGGAATAAATTTTAAAATTTCTTGTCGTCTACTTCCTGGCAATAATAAAATTTTATCACCTAAATTTTCAGAAAACTCATATTTGTCAACCAACGGATTTCCAAAATATTTCACGTTTATTTTTTTTGAACTTTCTAAACTGTCATAATACGCTTTTTCAAAGGGAAAAATTACTATTACATCATCAAATTTCTTCAATTCTTTTATTCTCGATTTTCCCCAAGCCCAAACTTTTGGTGGAATATAATAAATTGTCTTTATTTTTGGTATTTCCTTTTTCAATAAATCAAAAAATTTTAAATTAAATCCACCAAAATCTACAAATATAACCGTGTCTATATTATTTTCTTGTATGAATTTTAAATATTCTTTAGCTTTATTTTTAAAATATTTATATTTTTTTAAAGCTTCAACAAATCCCATGATATCATTATCTTTAATGTGATTTACTTTATTCGCTCCAGCTTTTATAGACTTATCGCCTACAACACCGTAAAATTCTATTTCACTATCTTTTTTTCTAATACTATCAATAATATACGATAAATGTAAATCTCCCGACATTTCTCCACAAGATACAAATACTTTTTTCATTTTATTCATGTTTTATTCCTTTAATAAATATTTTATTTTTATTCGCATATTCCACAACTTCATCTTGATTAATGAATAACATTTTATCCGCTTCTATTACAATTCCTCTTGCTTTAATTTCCACAACTTTTTTTATTGTTTCAACACCTATTGTCGGCACATCTATTCGGTAATCTTGATTTCTTCTAGCCATTTTTACAACAATACAGTCTTTTCCAGCTAATTCTCCACCTCTCAAAATCGCTTTATCAGTACCTTCAATTCCCTCCAAAGCAACGATAGATTCATCTTTAGCAACTACCGTTTGCCCTGCATCAATATCTGTTAACATTTTCGCAGCTTCTATCCCAATTTTGATTGTTTTTTCGTCATTTTCGCTAGGAATTTTTTTCGTATAAACCTTCTCTTTAGCTATATAATCATCCAACAAATAATTTTGTGGCAATACTGTTATTCCTTCAGATTCAATGTAATCAATAATTGCCTTCAATATATTTTTATCCTTCTTATTTTTTGAAGAAAATAAAATTTTTGCTGCAACAAAATCAAACTTTAAATTTGAGAAGATTAAATCTTTTTCAACTTTTCCAAGCATAACAACTTGGGAAACACCCTTTTTCTTAAAATAAGAGATTATTTTCCCAGGTTGTGCTACACTATATTTAGCTGAATTTATATGTTTTTTCACACTTTCTTCAACACTATCGAATAAATAAACAGAGAATAATTCTATTCCCTGTAATTCACATTGTTCTAAAAATAATTCTGGCAATTTACCATTTCCAGCTATTAAACCTACTTTATTCATAATTTATCTTGCGATTCCTCTTTTACTTTTTCTAATAAATTCAACCAATTTTACTACATCTTCATTATCTTTGTAGTCATTTTCCAATATATGTAATGCTTCTTCTAATTTTAGTTTTTTCTTAAATATAATTTTATAAACTTCTCTCAAAGTTTTAATTTGTTCTTCCGAAAAACCTCTTCTTTGAAGTCCTACAATATTAATGTATACCGCTCTAGCTTTATTTCCTTCAGAAAGCATGTAAGGTACAACGTCTTGAGTTACAGCTGAGCATCCTCCTATCATCGCATGTCTTCCTACTCTTGTAAACTGATGAATAGCTGTCAATCCTCCAACAACTGCCCAATCTTCCACTTCCACATGACCTGCAAAAGTAGCAGCATTTGCTAATACGCAGTGGTCTCCTATAATACAATCATGTGCAATATGAACATACGCCATTATCAAACAATCATTTCCAACTCTTGTTTCATATTTATCAGTAGTTCCTCTATGAATTGTTACAAATTCTCTAATTTTGTTATTATTTCCTATTACAACTCTTGTCTTTTCACCACCAAATTTTAAATCCTGTGGATCCTTTCCAATTGATGCAAAAGAAAAAATATAGTTATTTTCACCTATAATTGTTTCACCTTCGATAACAACATGAGATTCTATAGTAGTTCCGTTACCGATAGTTACTTCTGGTCCTATCACCGAATAAGGACCTATTTTTACATTCTCTCCGATTTTAGCATTTGGATCAACAACTGCCGTTGGATGTATATTGTTCATATTCATAAATTAAAACCTCTTCTTTTGTTTTTTCTCTTTATTATACAAATTACATATCTGTAACTGCGAATTTTAGTTCTCCTTCACTAACTACATTTCCATCAACTACACATCTTCCTTTAGCGACAATAATATTTCTTCTAACGCTTAATTTTTCTACTTCTAATCTTAATTGGTCTCCAGGTACTACTGGTTTTCTAAATTTACATTTGTCAATTGACATAAATAAAGGTATTTTCCCTGGTTCTAACATTAATAATCCTACTGCTTGTGCCAACGCTTCCATTTGCAATACTCCTGGCATTACTGGTTTTCCTGGAAAGTGTCCTTGGAAAAATTCTTCATTCATTGTTAAATTTTTAATCGCTACTAAACTATCTGTTCCATTTTTTTCAATTACTCTATCCACCAATAAAAATGGATATCTGTGTGGTAATATTTTCATAATATCTTCTATATTCATAACTGTTTCCATATCTCTAATCCTCCTAAATTTTTCATCTTTTTATTTTTTAAATCTTAAATCAATTACTTAAAATTTGATAAAATTAAAACTAATAAACCTTCAATATTGAAGTTTTAATATTTTATATAGTTGTATATATTATATTTAATTTTTAAACAAATTACAACCATTTTTTTACTTTTTTACAAATTATTTATCATTAATTTTTTCAATTAAACTTTTTTACAATTTCTATTATAAATATTTTTTTGCAATCATTGCTGTCATTTTAGCATTTACAAAATGTCCAGCTTTTACAGCAATTATATGTCCCTTTATTGGTCTTCCCAAAACATACAAATCTCCAATAATGTCCAAAATTTTATGTCTTACAAATTCATCTGGATATCTTAAACCTTCTGGATTCAAAGGCCCATTTTCTCCAATTACAATCGCATTATCCAAACTTCCACCCAATGCTAAATTATTTTTTTTCAAAAAATCAATTTCATAATCAAATGCAAATGTTCTACATTTAGAAATTTTTTCAACATAATTATCAAAAGTTATTTCTGTTTCAAAATATTGTGATTTTAAAAAGCTGTGATTAAAATCAATTGTATAAGATATTTTAAACCCATCATAAGGCAATCCAATCACATATTTACCAGCTTTCTCATCACTAAATATAATCGGTTCTATCAAAACAACTGGTTCGATTTCTGTTTCTAGTTCCTTAAATCCTGCTTCTTGAAATTTTTCAATAAATTTGATAGAACTTCCATCTAATATTGGCAATTCATTTCCAGTTATTTCAACAAAAATATCGGTTATTCCTGAAACAGATAAAGCTGATAAAAAGTGTTCGATCGTATGAACTTTTACATCATCTTCATTTCTTATATTAGTCCCTCTTTCTAAATCAAATAAATGCGTATAATCCACAGTCACAATTGGATTTTTCCCTTCAACATCCATTCTTTTAAAAACAATTCCTTGTGGTATTTCAGGATTACTTCCATCATTAGGATTTAAAACCAATTTTATTTCCTCACCTTTATGAAGCCCAATTCCTACTATTTCCACTTCTTTTCCAATAGTTTTTCTTTTCATAAATTTACCTCCATTTATTTAATCTATCAAAAATTTTTCAGCTAAAATCAATGCTAATTTTTTTTCTCCAACCATAAAATCTATCGTTAAACTTTTTTTATCGACATGTTTTATTCTACCTTTTCCAAATTTTTTATGAGTTACTGTATCTCCAACTTTATATTTAGAGTTGGTTTCATGAATTTCTTTTGATTTCCTTATCGAAAATGGGTTAAAATTTTCTTTTTTAACTTGAAATTTATCTTCTCTAAAACTTGAACTTGAAATTTTCTTAGTTTTGGATAAAGTGATAATATTATTTACCAAATATTCAAGGTTATCTTGTTTCATTTCATATATAAATCTAGACGGTTTTCTATTATAATTCATTTGTCCCCAAGTCATTCTTTCTGACGCATACGAAATATACAATTCTTTTTTCGCTCTAGTTACTGCCACATAACAAAGTCTTCTTTCTTCTTCAATATCCTCTTCCGAACTTTCAAAAGAACATGAAGGAAATAACCCATCTTCCATTCCAGCAATAAATACATAATCAAACTCTAACCCTTTCGAGCTATGAATAGTCATTAACTTCACAAAATTCTCATTTTCTTCCATTTCATCAGTTGAAGCAGTCAAAGAAACCATATCTAGATAATCAGCCAACGAAATATGTGGATTTCTCTTCTCTAATTCAATAATGCTATTCAAGAGTTCTTCAATATTCTTAATTCTATCTTCCTTATTATCTTCAATTGAATCAAAATATTTTGTTTTAGTAATAACTTCATCAAAAACTTCTTTTACCGATAATTCATCTAAGCTAAGATAAATTCCTTGTATCATATTGTAAAAATCTTTTAAAGTATTTTTTACAGCTCCTCTAATATTAGTTTCATCCACAAATTGTAACGCATCTAACATTGGAATATTTCTTTCGTTTGCTATTTCTGCTATTTTCTCTAGCGTTTTTTCTCCTATTGACCTTTTCGGAACATTAATAATTCTATAAAAATTATGATTGTCATTTCTGTTATTCAATAAATTTAAATATGCCAAAATATCTTTTATTTCTTTTCTTTGAAAAAATTGCATTCCACCATAAATTTTATATGGAACATTTCCTTCTAATAATTTTTCCTCTAAAACCCGTGACTGTGCATTTGTTCTGTATAAAATTGTCATATCTTTGTAATCTACACCAGATTTTGATTTTGCTTTAATTTCTTTTACAATAAATTCTGCTTCATCGTAAGGCGTTTTCGCATTGAATATTTTAATTTTTTCACCTTCAGAACCATCTGTCCAAAGTTTTTTCCCTTTTGAACTTTTATTATTTCTTATTAATTCATTTGCTGTATCAAGAATTCTCTTCGTAGAACGATAATTTCTTTCTAATTTTATAGTATACGCATCTGGATAATCTTTTTCAAAATTAAGAATATTTTCTATATTCGCACCTCTAAATGCGTAAATACTTTGATCCTCATCTCCAACAACGCAAATATTTCTATATTTTGCAGCAATCAAATTAATAATTTCATACTGAATATTATTTGTATCTTGATACTCATCAACTACGATATATTGATATCTATTTTGAATAATATCTAGTACATATTTATCGTCTAAAAGTCTTCTCGCATTTAACAACAAATCTGAAAAATCCATTGCATTATTAGCCTTCAAAACCTCATCATATTTTTTATAAATATCATAAAATAATCGATTTGCTGGTATTTTTAAATCTAGCTGTCTAGAAACCTCATCTAATCCTACTCCATCTTCCTTTAACTTACTAATTCTATTTGCAATTCTCCCAGGTGCAATGTCATCTTTTATATTCATTTCTTTTTTTATTTTTGTAATTATTGACTTTTGATCATCGACATCGTATATATTAAAATTTCTTCCATAACCAATTCTTTCTGAATAAGTTTTCAATATTCTTACTGCAAACGAGTGAAACGTCGATACAACTAAATTATATGAATTTTCTTCACCAATAAGCTCTTCTGCTCTCTCCTTCATCTCTCTTGCTGCCTTATTAGTAAACGTCAACGCTAATATATTTAATGGAGAAATATTTTTTTCTTTTATCATATGAGCTATTCTATAAGTAACTGTCCTAGTTTTACCACTTCCAGCTCCAGCTAATATTAATACAGGCCCCTCAATCTTTTCTGCTGCTTTTCTCTGATTTTCATTCAATTTATTTAAAATACTCATTTTGTCCCTTCCTTTTTTGCAACTATTTTTATAACTATTGATTTCAAGCGAACTTTTTAAAATTCAAGTTTTATATAATATTTTTTCATTTCATTATACCATAATTTAAAATTTTTGTCTTTTTTATTTTCCACTTTTACTATAAATCTAATCTTTCAAATTAATCTATTATAAATCTATTACAAAAATGAAACAAAAATCAGATGCCACTTAACATCTGATTCTTTTCTATAAGTCTTATTCCTCTTCAGTCACTTTTTTTGAAGTTGTTTTCTTTTTGGCTACTGCTTTTTTTGCTGGTTTTGCCTTCGTATCCACAAAAACAATTTTTTTAACATCTTCATAAGTTTTCGCAAAATGGAATTTCATTTCACTTGCTATTTCTTTTGGTAATTCTTCTGTATCAACTTTGTTATCAAAAGGAAGTACAACTTCTCTAATTCCAACTCTATGAGCTCCGATAACTTTCTCTTTAATTCCCCCTACTGCTAAAACTTCTCCCGTAATCGTAATCTCACCAGTCATTGCAACATCTTGACGCACTTCTTTATTTGCTAATACTGAAATTATTGCAGTTGTAATTGTAATACCTGCTGAAGGTCCATCTTTTGGAACCGCTCCTTCTGGAAAATGTAAATGAACATCTGTTTTTTCATTGAATTTTTCTTCAATTCCCAATTCATTTTTTATATGTCTAACATAAGAATAAGCAACTCTAGCTGATTCTTGCATTACATCTCCTAGTTTTCCTGTAAGTTGCAATAATCCTTTACCTTCCATTTTAACTGCTTGAACTTCCAATGTAGTTCCTCCAACAGCCGTCCACGCAAGACCATTTACAACCCCAATTTTACCTTCATCCTTCTTAATCTTATCAGCTCTATATTTAGCATTTCCTAAATATTTCTTAATTTTAGTTTCTGTAACTGATAATTTTGATGTTTTTTCAAGTAAAATTTCTTTAGCCATTTTTCTGAATATTTTACTAATTTCTCTTCTTAGACTTCTAACTCCTGCTTCTCTCGTATACTCGTTTATAACTTTCAAGATTGAAGCATCTGAAAACGGTATTTTATAATCATTCAATCCATTTTCTTCTTTAGTTTGCGGAATCAAATATTTTTTAGCAATATTTAATTTTTCAAATTCTGTGTATGATTCGATGAAAATAATTTCCATTCTATCTCTTAATGGTCCTGGAATTCCACCAATATCATTTGCTGTACATACAAAGAACACTTTTGATAAATCAAAAGTATGATCAATATAATGATCTTCAAATGTACTATTTTGAGCTGGATCTAACACTTCCAACATTGCTGAAGCTGGATCTCCTCTAAAATCTGACGCCATTTTATCAATTTCATCAAATAACATTACAGGATTATTTACTCCAACTTGTTTCAATGAATTTACAATTCTACCAGGCATTGCTCCAACGTAGGTTCTTCTATGTCCTCTAATTTCAGCTTCATCTCTAACTCCACCTAAAGAAATTCTAGTGAATTTTCTATTCATTGAACGAGCTATCGAATGTGCAAGTGAAGTTTTACCCACACCTGGAGGCCCTACTAAACAAATAATTGAACCTTTTAACGTATTATTTAATTTTTTTACAGCTAAAAATTCTAAAATTCTCTCTTTTACTTCTTCTAATCCGTAATGATCTTCATCAAGTATTTCCTGAGCTTTTTTTATATCAATTTCATCTTTTGTAGATTTATCCCAAGGTAATTCTAACACAGTTTCAACATAACTTCTAATTACAGAAGCTTCTGAAGAAAAATCTGGCATTCTTTTTAATCTTGCAATTTCTTTTACTAATTTTCCTTTTAAATCTTCAGGAATTTTAGAATCCTCTATTTTTTGTTCTAATTCAGCAATTTCTTCATCAGAATCAGCTTCTTCTCCGATTTCTTCTTTTATTGCTTTTATTTTTTCCCGTAAATAATAATTTTTTTGAACCTCTGCCATTTGTTCTTTTACTCTATTCTCAATTTCTTTTTCAAGAGTAAAAATTTCAATTTCTCTTTCAATAATGCTTAAAATTTTATATGCTCTTTCTTCTACATCTAATATTTCAAGCAATTCTTGTTTCGCTACAGTCGGTATCATCAAATTTGTACAAATCAAATCAAATGCTTTATCTGTATTTTTAATATCTTTAATGTTATAAATAATATCTGGAAGAACTTTTTGAGTAATTTTTGCATAATTAGCAAATTCATCAATTACTTTTCTTTTCAATGCTTCAGATTTACTTTCATCAATTGGTTTTGAAAAAACTTCTGTATAATCAGCATAATTTATTCCATCAATATTAGTAACATCAGTAATTAAAACTCTATGTTTTGCTTCTACTAAAACTTTTACATTCCCATTAGGCATTCTCACGCTTTGAAGTACATGAACTAAAACCCCTGTTTCATAAACATCTTCAGGTAATTTTGGTTCTTCTATTTCTCCGTCTTTTTGCGAAGAAAGAACTAATTTGTTATCAAATTTCGCAAGTGATTCTTCAATACTCGCCAAACTTGATGGTCTTCCAATAAAAATTGGTGTTACGACACCAGGAAATACCACTAACTCCCTAGTCGCTATAAATGGTTTTTTCTGCATAATTCCCCTTTCTTTTTAAACTTACTTAAATATTATGCTTATTTATATGTTTAAAATATTTAAAATAATCTCACCCACAATTATTTTAACATACAAATGAAAAAAAGTATACCTATTATTTACTCCACTATTACTTTACTTTTATCATCAACAGCTTCTTTCGTAATTATAACTTTTGAAACTTCTTTCTTTGAAGGAATTTCATACATCAAATCAATCATTACACCTTCAATAATCGAACGAAGTCCTCTTGCTCCAATTTTTCTCTTCAAAGCTAATTTTGCTATTTCTTCAATAGCATCCTTTTCAAATACCAATTCAACATTTTCCATTTCAAAATATTTTTGATATTGTTTTACTAATGAATTTTTAGGCTCTGTCAAGATTTTTATCATCGCTTCTTCATCCAATCCATGAAGTGCAGTAATAATCGGTAATCTTCCTATCAATTCTGGAATTAACCCAAATTTAACTAAATCTTCTGGCAACACATTTTCAAACAATGTTAAGTCATCTAGTTTAGTTTCAGCAGTTTCCAATCCAAATCCTACTCGTTTTTCGTTAATTCTATTTTTTACTTTACTTTCCAATCCTTCAAATGCTCCACCAACAATGAATAAAATATCTTTCGTATTGATTTCAATCATTTCTTGGTTTGGATGTTTTCTTCCACCTTGAGGTGGTACACTTGCAACTGTTCCTTCAATTATTTTTAATAATGCTTGCTGAACCCCTTCACCAGAAACATCTCTCGTAATAGACATATTTTCTGATTTTCTAGCAATTTTATCAATTTCATCTATATAAATAATTCCATGTTCTGCAGTTTCTATATCATAATCTGCAGCTTTAATCAATTTCAATAATACATTTTCTACATCATCACCAACATATCCAGCTTCTGTCAATGTAGTCGCATCAGCAATTGCCAAAGGTACATTTAATATTTTAGCCAATGTTTGCGCCAACAATGTTTTACCACTTCCTGTAGGTCCAACTAATAAAACATTAGATTTTTGTAATTCAACATCGTCTTCTTTTCTTTCCATTTTATGAGTGATTCTCTTAAAATGGTTATATACTGCAACTGAAAGAATTTTTTTTGCATTTTCTTGACCAATAATATATTCATCTAATTTTACTTTAATTTCTTTTGGTTTCAACAATGTAATTTTCTTTCCACTATTATTTTCATCGTAATAATCATAACTCTCTAACAATTCTACACAGTCATCGACACAATCATTACAAATAAATACATCTGGATCTTCTGTACTTTGAATTAATCTTCCAACTTCATCTTCTTCTCTTCCACAAAAAGAGCAAAAATGTTCTTCTTTTTTTGGCATTTTTTCACCTCTTCTAAATATTTAAAATTTACCATTCACAAACTAGAATTACAATATTTTATCGATTAATCCATATTCTAACGCTTCTTCAGGAGACATAAAATTATCTCTTTCTGTATCTTTATAGATTTCTTCTACCGTTTTTCCAGTTCCTTCTGATAAAATTTTACTTGTTATTTGTTTCATTCTTTCAATTTCTTGTGCTTGAATTTGAATATCTGTCGCTTGTCCTCTTGCTCCACCTAAAGGTTGATGTATCATTATTCTAGAATTTGGTAATGAATATCTTTTCCCTTTAGTTCCAGCTGTCAATAAAACAGCACCCATACTTGCAGCTTGTCCTACACAAACTGTAGAAACATCACATTTAATATGTCTCATTGTATCATATATAGCCAATCCAGCTGTTATAACTCCACCAGGACTATTTATATACATAACAATATCTTTTTCTTTATCTTGAGCGTCTAAAAATAATAACTGTGCAACAATTGCATTCGCCATATTATCTTCAACTTCTCCACTCACAAATATTATTCTATCCTTTAACAATCTTGAGTATATATCGTAACTTCTTTCCCCACGACCATCGTTTTCAATTACTACAGGACTATACATCAGAACCTCTCCTTATTTTTAATTTTTAAAGAGGTAAGGGAATACCACTATTACTCGAGGTTAGACCCTTACCTTCTTAACATTTTTATTAACTAATAACTACTATTTAACTTTTGCTGAATTTACTAATAAATCTATTGTTTTTTCGTGAGAAAGTCTATATTTAGTTTCATCAATAAATCTTGCATAGTTTCCTGATTTTCTTACATCTGCTAATAATGCTTCTTTATCCATTCCATACATTGTAGCCATTTTATCGATTTCAGCATTTACCTCATCATCGCTTACTTCAATGTTTTCAGCTTTTGTAATTTCAGATAATACTAATTCAGTTTTAACTGATTTTTCAGCCATTTCTCTTGATTCTTCTCTCATTTTATCAAGAGTTTGTCCAGTCATTTGGAAATATTGTTCCAATGAAATTCCTTGCATTTGTAATTGTTGAGCAAATCTATTAATTTGATATTCAACTTCTCTATTTGTTAATTCAGCTGGTACTTCAACATTTGTATTTGCTACAACTGCTTCAACTACTTTTCCTTTAAATTCATTATTAATTCTAGTTTCTTCTCTCTTAGTCAAACTTTCTCTAGTTTTAACTTTTAAATCTTCAAGAGAATCATATCCTAATTCTTTAGCCAAATCATCATTTAATTCAGCTTCTTCTTTTCTCTTAATAGAATTTACTTTTACTTTGAAAATAGCTGGTTTTCCTGCTAAGTTTTCTGCACCGTAGTTTTCAGGGAACATAACTGTTACATCAAATTCATCACCTTTTTTATGTCCAACAATTTGGTCTTCAAAGTTGTCGATAAAACTATGTGAACCTAATGTCAAGTCAAATCCTTCAGCTTTCCCTCCTTCGAATGCTTCTCCGTCTATAAATCCTTCAAAATCAATATTTGCAACATCATTTAATTCAGCTGTAGCATCTGCTTCAACTTCTTTTAATTTAGCAGCTCCTTCTTTCAATCTTTCAATTTCAGCATTTACTTTTTCATCAGTAATATCTAAAGTTTCTTTTTCAACTTCTACACCTTTATATTCACCTAAAGTAATTGCAGGTAATACAGGAATTACGAATACAACTTCTACTGTTCCTTCTTTATTTTCATATTTTTCTAATCTTGGATCAGCTATAGGTCTTAATTCGTTTTCTACTACTGCTTTTTGGTATTCTTCAGAAATAATATGATTTAAAATTTCCCCTTCAATTTCTTTTTGAAATTTTTGTTCAAGAACTTTTGCAGGAACATGTCCTGGTCTAAATCCATCTACTTTTGCATCTTTAAAGTGTGATAAAACATGCTCTTTCAAGTGAGATAATTCATCTCCTGTTCTTGTTACTGATACTTCATAACTAGTTTCTGATAATTTTTTTACTGTTGCCATTTGTTTAATCCTCCTATAATTTCATATAAATAAATTGTTATGTTACTTTTCATCGAGCAATATTTCCTTTTTAAGCTATAAATTTAATAGCAAGGCTATGGCTTTTTTATGAGGAAAAACCTTCCCAAATGCTCTTTTTGGTACTGTAATCTTACGAATTACTTTTGCAAACCTAAAATTATTTTTATGAATTCATATATAAAAAACAATACGATTTATTAATAATATTTTAACATAAATTTATCTAAAATATCAATTAAAATCTTTTATTTTTAGTTCAATAAATAAATCCGAATGAACAGATTTAAATACTGGTGTATAGACTATACTATATTTTTTTGTCATATTTCTTGATTTTAATTTATGTCCTAAGTTGTATCCTATAACAGATATTATTCTATCATTTTTTCTAACAAAACCTTTAAAATGTCTATTATTTATTCCAAATTTTGTAAAACTGATAAAAGATATATTATTGTCGATAAAATTTGGTTCTTGGTTATCCAATCCAAAAGGCGATAATCTATTAATATCTAAAAGTTTATTTTTATTCATCCCTTCTATACTTAATTTACTATCTACATCAAGTACTTTCTCAACATTTTTCTTATTTGCATTCAACAATCTATGTTTCAAATATCTCTCAATCTGATTCAAATACTTTTCTGACACCAAAAAACCTGCTGCTAAATCATGTCCTCCAAATCGTTCCAATTTATCAGAAACATCATTTAATATATTAAAAATGTTCAAACCTTCAATACTTCTACAAGATGCCTTTCCAAAACCATTTTTTATCGAAACTAAAATCACTGGAATGTTATATTTTATTGATATTCTAGAACACACGACTCCAATCACGCCTGAATGCCATTTTCTACTTTTCATAAAAATATATTTTGGATTATTCAATTTTTGAATTTTTCTTTCAATCTCATCATAAATTTCTAATTCAAAATATCTACGCATTCTGTTTGCTCTTTTCATTTCTTCTATAATCGAATAAAGCTTTTCATCATCCTCTTGAATAAAGAAATTAACTACCATTTTTGAATTATCTACTCTTCCCAAAGCATTGAATATCGGTGCTATATAAAATCCAATATCACTTGCTGTTATATTTTGCGGATTCATTCTCAAATAGTTTATTATATATTTTAATCCTTTTATTTTCGTTTCTTTTAGATTACTTAATCCTTTTTTTATAATAAATCTGTTTTCATCAGTCATTGGAACAACATCTGCGACAGTTCCAATCATAACAATATCTATATAATCATAAAGTATCTTTTTATCTGCTCCTATCACTTCATAAATCGCATCCGCTAATTTAAAAGCAACTCCAGATCCTGACAAGTTTTTATTAGGATAATTACCTACTTTAGGATTTACCATCAAAACTCCTAAATCGCTAATATCCTCTATTTGTCTATGGTGATCTGTTATAATTACATCAATATTATTATCTCTTAAAAGTTTTATTTCATTTCTATCATTAATAGTTATATCTACTGTTATAAATAATTTTGTATTTCTTTTTTTTAGATATCTTATTAAGGATTTATTTATACCAACCCCTTCATGAGCTCTGTTTGGTATATAATAATCTACATCCATTCCTAGTTTTCTTAAAATTATTACTAAATAGGCAGTCCCAGAAATTCCATCAACATCATAATCACCGTAAATAACTACTTTTTCTCTATTATTCTTAGCTCTTAATATTCTATCAACTACCTCTCTCATTTCTTCAAAAAGAAACGGACTATACAAATCTTTTTCACTAGGATTCAAAAATTCTTCAACCTTTTCTGGCGTTGTAATTCCCCTATTTAGCAATAATTTAGTTATCAATTTACTTTCTTGAAACTCTTTACTTTTAGAAATTAAATAATTGCTATTATAGTTTTTTAATTTCCATTTCACAAATTATTCACTTTCCTTTTTCTTTATTTCATTCAAAATACTAGCGATTTTCACGCCATATTCAACACTATCATCTAAATGAATTCTTATTTCAGGAACAAATCTCATTGATAACTGTGACCCTAATTTTTTTCTAAAAAAACCTTTTAATTTATTTAATTCTTCAGACATTTTATCTTTATTTACATTATTTTTTAAGTCTAGAATCGAAAAAATTAAATCAAGATATCTTCCATCTTTCGTAAGCTCTACTTTATGAATTGAAACATAATTTTTTACAGTTTCATTTTTCACATCAGTAAGAAGTGTCATCCCAATTATTCTTGAAATTTCTTTTTCTAAACCTTTTTTTCTTCTATCGTTCATAATCCACCTACCTTTTCACATCTTATTTTTAAAATAGTGAACTATCGACTATCTTGGTATTTCTTCTAAAATATATGATTCAATTATGTCGCCTTCTTTGATGTCGTTAAAGTCTTGAATTCCAATTCCACATTCTTGTCCCATAACAACTTCTTTTGCGTCATCTTTAAATCTCTTCAATGATGCTAATTCTCCATCAAAAATAATAATTCCATCTCTAACAACTCTTATCTTAGAATGTCTACTTACTTTACCATCTACAACTATCGCTCCCGCAATATTTCCAACATTTGAAACTTTAAATACCTGTTTAACTTCAATTCTTCCTAAATAAACTTCTTTAAATTCAGGATCAAGCATTCCAGACATAGCTTTTTCAATTTCTTCTGTCAAGTGGTAAATTACGTTATAGTTTCTAATTTCTACACCTGTTTTTTCAGCTTCACTTATTGCTGGTGTTGTTGGTCTTACATTAAATGCGATTACAATTGCGTCTGATGCTTCAGCAAGTTTAACATCTCCTTCAGTTACTGCTCCCGCACTTGCTTGAATAATATTAATCATAACTTTTTCATTATTTAATTTAGCTAACGATTCTTTTAATGCTTCAACAGATCCTTTTGAATCGGCTCTTATGATACATTTTAATTCTTTCAATTGTTGTTCTTCCAACTCTTGTGATAAACTTTCCAAAGAAATATGCTTTTTCTTGTTTTGTTCGTTTATCTTTTTCTCTTTAATGAAGTCTTCAACTATTTTTTTCGCTTGTTTATCGTTGTTTACTCCATATAAAATATCTCCAGCATTAGGAACTGTACTAAATCCTGTTATCTCAACTGGTTGTGATAATGTAGCCTTTTTAATTTTATTTCCTCTATCGTCAACCATTGATCTTACTCTACCGTGAGATTCTCCTGCTACAAATATATCTCCAATTTCTAATTGTCCTTCTTGAATTAATAAATCGGCAACTGCTCCCATTTGAGGATCCAATCTCGATTCGATTACAACTGCTTTAGGACGTTTTTTAGGGTTAGCTTTTAATTCTTGTAATTCTGCAGTAATCAAAATTGTTTCTAATAATTCATCTAAATTAATTTTTTGTTTAGCAGAAATTTCTACAAACTCAGTTGTTCCACCCCAATCAGGCGACATTAATCCATATTCAGTTAATTCTGTTCTAACTTTCATTGGATCTGCACCTGGTTTATCAATTTTATTAATCGCAACAATTATTGGCACTCCAGCTTCTTTAGCATGTGAAATTGCCTCTACAGTTTGTGGTTTAACTCCATCATCTGCTGCAACTATCAAAATCGAAATATCTGTAATATTCGCTCCTCTAGCTCTCATTTCAGTAAACGCCTCATGTCCTGGAGTATCGATAAATGTTATTTTTTGACCTTTCCAGTTTACTTGGTACGCTCCAATTTTTTGTGTAATTCCTCCTGCTTCTCCTTGAATTACATTAGTATGTCTTAACGCATCCAATAATGAAGTTTTACCATGGTCAACGTGTCCCATAATTGTAATAATTGGTGCTCTTGTAACTAAATCTTGTTTTTTATCTTCTACTTCTAGATGATATTTTTCTCCGTAACTTACTTCTTCAACTTCTTCTTTTTCAACGATTACTTCATACTCTAGAGCAACTTCTTCAGCTTCTTCAAAACTCAAGATAGCATTAGCAGTAAGAACCTTACCTTCCATAAAGAATTTTTTAATAATATCAGAAACATTGATTCCTAATTTTTCAGCTAAAGTTTTAACAGGAATTTCTTCACCAATTGTTATCATTCCAATTGATTCTCCTTCTAATCTTACGATTTCATCTTTAACTGCTTTTTCTTGTTTTTTGTTTTTCTTTTTCTTTTTGTCATCTCTTCTAAAATCAGTTCTCAATTCTCTTAATTCTTGTTCTTTTTTCTTTTTATCTTTTTCATATTTTTTCTTATCGAATTTAGCTTTTCCTTTTCCACCTGATTTTGGTTTTTCTGTTGCTGGTGTAACTACTGCTGAAACATCATCTTTTGGAGCTTCTTTTCTTTTATTCCCAAAGTTTCTATTATCCCTATCATTTCTATCTCTGTTCCCAAAGTTTCTGTTATCTCGGTCATTTCTATCTCTATTCCCGAAATTTCTATTTTCTCCGTTTCTGTCGTTTCTGTCTCTATTCCCAAAGTTTCTATTGTCTCGGTCATTGTTTCTGTCTCTATTCCCGAAACTTCTATTTTCTCCATTTCTGTCATTTCTATCTCTGTTCCCAAAGTTTCTGTTGTCTCGGTCGTTATTTCTATCTCTATTCCCGAAATTTCTATTTTCTCCATTTCTGTCGTTTCTATCTCTGTTCCCAAAGTTTCTATTGTCTCGGTCATTGTTTCTGTCTCTATTCCCGAAATTTCTATTTTCTCCGTTTCTGTCGTTTCTATCTCTGTTCCCAAAATTTCTATTGTCTCGGTCATTATTTCTGTCTCTATTCCCGAAATTTCTATTTTCTCCGTTTCGATCATTTCTATCTCTGTTCCCAAAGTTTCTATTATCTCTATCGTTATTTCTATCTCTACTCACAAAATTTCTATTTCCTTCTCTATTTTCTGAAAATTTTCTATTTCTATTTTCGTTATTTTTATTGTTTTCTACATTTGACTTTTGATTATTGTTACTTTGATTACTCAAACTGTTCTTCATCTCCAATTTCTGATTATTTTGTTTTTTATTTTCAAATTTTTTATTTCGATTATTATCTAATTTATTTTTTTCTACTTCAACAGTTTTTTCTACTTTATTTTCACTAGCTTTTTCCTGTTTTTTTTGAAGTCCTTTTTCAATTATTTTTACTTCATCTTCGGATAGACTACTCAATGTCTTTTTATTTTGTATACCCATTTCTGATATTTTCCCAATAAAATCTGAGCTATTGTATCCTAATTTTTTAGCTAATTCATGTACTCTCACCCGTTGTCACCTCCACTTTGCTTAGTATTCCATTAATTACTTTCTTATTAAAGATTCCCACAACATTCAAATCTCTTGAAAAAATCTCTAAAAATGCTTTTTTCTTCTCAACAAATAAAATATCTACATTAAATTCTTTTCCTAATTTAATAAATTCATTGATGTACTTCTGTTTAATATCTTTTGGCAACACAATCAATTTAACTTTTTTAGACTTTATCGCCTCTATATTTTCATCTATTCCAAAAACAAAGAAATCCGAATTTTTCATAGGTTTCAATACATCAATTATATTTTTTTTGTTTTTCTTCAACTCTTCTAACATTTGTAGTAAATATTGAATATCTATATTATATTTCTTATGCTTTGATAATCTTTCTACACATTTTATATCTTTACAAACATAAAATCCCCTCGATTGAACATTCATTTTTTTATCAAAAACATATTTCCCTTCAAATTCCGATATTCTAAAAAAATCTTTTTTTTCTCGTTTTTTTCTACAACATACGCATGTTCTTTCAGGCATCTTACTCCTTTTCTTCTAGCTCTTCTGCTTCTTTTTCACTTTCTTCTTTATTTACATTTGCTGTATGAATATCAATTTTTATTCCACACAATTTTGCAGCCAATCTAGAATTTTGTCCTTTTTTACCAATCGCTAATGACAATTGATCTTCAGCAACTACTACTCTAGCTACTTTTTCCTTTTCTTTATCTTCTCCTTCTTCCCCTTCAACTATATCAACCGATAAAACTTCAGCAGGATTCAAAGCATTTTTTACAAAAACTTTCATATCTTCATCCCATAAAACGATGTCGATTTTTTCTCCTCTCAATTCATCAATTATACTTTGAATTCTCATTCCATTTTTACCAATACAAGCACCTTTTACATCTAAGTTTTTATCCTCAGAATAAACAGCTACTTTAGTTCTACTTCCAGCTTCTCTAGCTATTTGCTTGATCTCAATAGTTCCTTCTTCAATTTCAGGGATTTCTAATTCCAATAAACCTCTCATTAATTCATCAGCTTTTCTTGATAAATAACATTTTGTATATTTAGTAGCTTCTTCAACTGTTCCAATATAAAGTTTTATTCTATCTCCTTGAACGAATTTATCCACTTCTGATAATTCTTTTTCTGGAATAATAGCTTCTAAACCATTTATATCAATGTATAAATTCCCTTTTTCGTCTGTTTTTCTAACAACTGCTGACACAATAGTTTTTTCAATTTGTTTAAATTTATTATATATATTTTTCTTTTCACATTCTCTAACTTTTTGAACAACTATTTGTTTTGCATTTTGAATTGCGTTTCTTTTAAAACTTTCTGCACTAATTTCTAAGTTTAAAGTATCACCTATTTTTATTCTTTTTCTTACTCCCAATGCATCTTCAAAACTAATTTCTTCATCAGGATTTTCCACTTTTTCTACAACTAATCTTTTTGAAAATACTTTAACTTCTCCTGTTTGTCTATTAATAGTTACCTCTGCATTATCTTTTTCACCATAATTTTTTTTATAAGCCGCCATTAATGCAACTTCTACTGCCTCCAGTAACTCTTCTTTTACAATTCCTTTTTCTTTTTCTAATTCATCTAAAGCTTCCAAAAAGATTCTTTGATCTCTTGATTTCATTATTCCTCCTCGCTATTTAATATATCATTTGGTAATTCATATACAATATTTGATTTTTTTAATTTAATTATCGGTATTTCAATTAATTTTTCCAATCTTTCATCTTGAATGAATATCACTCCATTCTCACATTTTTCCAAAATACCTTCAAATGTCTTTTTCCCTTCGATTTTACTTTTTGCGTAAACCTTTATTTTTTCACCCAAAAATCTTAAGAAATCTTTTTCTTTCTTCAATTTTCTTTCAATTCCTGGAGTCGAAACTTCCAAAAAGAATTTCTCATCTATCATTTCATCTGCTATGTTATCAATTCTTTTACTAACTTCAATACAATCATCTAAGCTCGTAGTTCCATCTTCTTTCTCAACATAAATTCTTAAATAATTATATCCTCCCTCTCTTACATACTCAATATCTGAAAGTTCCAAATCCGTATCTTTTAAATGCTCTTCTATTTTATCTTCAAGTTCACTTAAAATTTTTTCCATATATTCACCTCGTAAAACTAAAGAGTGGGAAATAATCTCTCCCACTCCTCTCGTTAAAAATATCTTATCTTGATGTTAGTATAGCATATTCTTTTGCTTTTTGCAAGTGTTTTTAAAAAGCTCGACAGAGTAAAATGTATAGTTGTCAAACATTTGTTACAAAAACTTTAAAAATAAATAGAAAAGTTATCTTACTAATGTCTTAGCCTAATTGTTTGTCCTGTATTCTTTCAACATTTCATTTGGACTTTTAAAATTTAATACTTTTCTTGATATATTATTGTATCTGCTGCAATATCTTTTTACTGACCTTCTTAATTCTTCCAGACTTCTAAATCTTTTTCCTAAATAATAATTGCTATCTAGCCTGTGGCTCCTTTCCACTTTTCCGTTCTGCCACGGCGAACACGGTACTCTTCTGATATACTATTCATAGAAAGGTTTCTCCTTATGTAGTTTTGGTTGGCTTACATTATATCAGAAACCTTTCTTTTTTTCTTCTTTTTTGTTACATATGTATTGTACCACGACACTCTCCTTTAATTTAAAGTAAAAAAAAATCAATTTCTCTATTATTCCATGTTATACTTGACTTATTAAAATTATTTTAAAAATTTAGAGGTGATTATTTATGAAATCAGGTTATGAAATTTTGAATGATCCTTTTCTTAACAAAGGAACAGCATTTACAAAAGAAGAAAGAAAAAAATATGGATTATTGGGACTATTGCCAGCACAATTCCAAACGATAGAAACTCAAGCGAAACAAGTTTACAAACAATTTCAAGCGAAAGATAAATTAATAGAAAAAAGACATTTTTTGATGGAAATTTTTAACACAAATAGAACATTATTTTATTATTTATTTAATGAACACGTTGTTGAGTTTATGCCTATTGTTTATGATCCTGTAATTGCAGAAAGTATAGAAAATTACAGCGAATTATTTGTAAATCCTCAGAATGCGGCTTATTTGTCAGTAAAAGAACCAGAAAATATAGAAATAACTTTAAAAAATGCATCAAGTGATAGAAACGTTCGATTGATAGTTGTTACTGATGCTGAAGGAATTTTAGGAATTGGGGATTGGGGGACTAATGGCGTGGATATTTCAGTTGGAAAGTTAATGGTTTATACTGCTGCAGCTGGAATTGATCCTTCTACAGTTCTTCCAGTTGTGATTGATGCAGGTACGAATAGAAAAGAATTGTTGGAAAATGAATTTTATTTGGGAAATAAATTTGAAAGAGTTAGAGGTGACGAATATTATAACTTTATTGATAAATTTGTAAAAACAGCTGAGAAAATTTTCCCGGATTTGTATCTTCATTGGGAAGATTTTGGAAGATTAAATGCTGCTAATATTTTAAAAAAATATGAAAATGAAATTTCAACTTTTAATGATGACATACAGGGAACAGGAATTATTACTTTAGCTGGAATTTTAGGAGCATTAAAAATTTCTGGTGAAAAACTTACAGATCAAGTTTATATGTGTTTTGGTGCAGGAACTGCTGGAGCTGGAATTGCCAAAAGAATTTTTGATGAAATGATTGAACAAGGACTTTCTGAAACCGAAGCAAAAAAGCATTTTTATTTAGTTGATAAGCAAGGATTATTGTTTGAAGATACAGAAGGATTGACACCAGAACAAATTCCTTTTGTGAGAAAGCGTGATGAATTTGAAAATTCTGATGAACTAATAAATTTAGAAGCAGCAGTTAAAGCTATAAAACCAACAATTTTAGTAGGAACTTCAACGGTACCAAAAACTTTTACAAAAAAGATCATACAAGAAATGGCAAAACATACAAAAAGACCTATAATTTTTCCATTAAGCAATCCTACAAAATTAGCAGAAGCATCTGCGAAGGATCTTATTAAATGGACAGATGGAAGAGCCCTTATTGCAACAGGAATTCCATCAGATCCAATAGAATATAAAGGAACTGTTTATGAAATTGGACAAGCTAATAACGCATTAATTTATCCTGGATTAGGACTTGGAATTATTGCAACAAAATCAAGACTTGTAAATAACAAGATAATTTCAGCAGCAGCTCATTCATTAGGGGGAATTATTGATACAAACAAACCTGGTGCTGCAGTACTTCCACCTGTATCAAAATTAACAGAATTTTCTGAAACAGTGGCACTTGCGGTAGGAGAAAGTGTGTTAAAGCAAAAATTAAATAGAGATCCTGTTGATGATTTAAAAGAAGCAATTAAAAATACAAAATGGATTCCTAAATACAAAAAACTTTAATTGACAGAGTAAAAAATATAGGGGCAGCTAAAATAACATAATAAAATATTTTTAGCTGTCTTTTTTAAATCATTCTGCTTTGTGATATATTTCCTTCAGAACTTCCCTTATCAATCTTTCTCCTTCTCTTAAATATGGAATATTTGTCCCTTTTCCTGCTTCGATAATAATATCTGCCAAACAAAATGTAGTAGCAGACGCCTGTTTTCTTGTCTACATATTTTCGACGTTCAAAAGTTACATACCCAAAAGCAGTAGTAACAGTTCTTTTGATAAACCCTTTGCTTTTAAATCTATCCTTTCTTTCATTGGAATGAAAAAATCTGTCATCAACTTTTTTGACATAAACTCTAAACAATATTTCAAAAGCCTTTGTGATAAATAGTTTAAATTGTTGTTCAAACGAAAGTTTGAAGGAAAAAATATTTAAAAAAAATCTTTACAAGTGAATAAAAATCTGATATTCTAATCATAGAGGAAACCACCTTTCAATAGGATTGGGTGATTATATTGTAACTGGTTTCCTCTTTTTTGTTAATTAAAAATTTTATTAAATTTATTTGCCCCTATATTTTTTACTCTGTCTTACAAAAAAAGCAATTTATCTCCCACTTATAGAAGTCAGAGACTTCTTGCTATCTTTTTGTTAAAAATATAAACTACCTTGAAATTCCCCTATTATTTTGAAATTTTTTGTTTGCATATAGTTTCAAAATTTCTTCCCAAAATTTTCTTAACCTTATCATTCTTAACTTCAATTGACAAATCAAGATTTTCAATAGTTTCAGCAATTTCTCCTTTTTCTAAAATAATTAATTTATCACATAAGTAGTAGCAAGTTTCAAAATCGTGAGATATAAAAATATATGTTAAATTAAGACTTTCTCGTAATGAAGCTAGTAATTCTAGCATTTTATCTTGGATAATTGGGTCTAATCCGCTAACAGATTCATCAAATATGATTATTTCTGGTTCTAATATCAAGGCCCTTGCAATACATACCCTTTGTAATTGTCCACCACTTAGTTGAATAGCTTTTTGTGACATAAATTTTGGATCTAGCTCTACTTTTTCCAATAACTTTTCTGCACGGTTTTTCATTTCTTCATATGAAATTTGCTTTTTGTAATGTATTTTTAATGGCTCTGTTAATACTTCTTCCACTGTATATCGTGGATTTACTGAATTAAATGCATTTTGAAAAATTAATTGAATTTTCCTATGAATTTCTGCAATTTGTTTTTTTGTAATATTTTTGTAAGAAATCCCATTAAATATAATATTTCCTTCATCGAATGATTCTAGTCCGATAATTAATTTTGCAAGTGTACTTTTCCCAGAACCACTTTCTCCCATAATTCCAATACACTCATTTTCCAAAATCGAAATATTAATATTTTTCAAAATTATCTTTTTGTCGTAATATTTTTTCACATTTTCAATCACTAATTTTTTCAAGCTAAACCACCACTCTTTTTGTACCTTTTATATCGTTTCCTCAATATCAAAGCTTTCCCATACTCTGTTTTTGGACTTTCTAATAAATCTTCCGTTTTGCCACTTTCAATTAATTTTCCTTCTTTCAAAATAATCATTTTCCCACCAAGTTGTCTTGCAAAATCATAATCATGAGTAATTACAATAAGAGCTGTTTCTTGAGATTGCAATTTTTTTAGTATTTCAGCAATTTTTTCAGTATTGTAGTAATCCAACGCAGAAGTCGGTTCATCTGCAATTAACAAATCTGGTTCAAGCTGCATCATCATCGCAAACATTATCCTTTGCAACATTCCACCACTCAATTGAAACGGATATTTCTTCAACAATTCCTCTTGATGTGGCAAATTTAATCTTTTCATTCCATCAATTATTTTGTTCACACATTCTTTTTTTGACAATCCAAGTCGACTTTTAAAAAGTTCTACCACGTGAGACTCTATATTTTGAAAAGAATTGAAGACGGACATCGGATTTTGTGAAATATATGAGATTTTCTCTCCTCGATATTTGCTCCATTCTTTTTCAGAAATTTCCAATAAATTTTCCTCATCAAAAGTTATATTTCCAATAATTTCAGCATTTTCAGGCTTTAACCCAACTAATAATTTTGAGAATACCGTTTTCCCAGAACCACTTTCTCCAATAATAATCAGTGTTTCTCCTTTTTTTAAATCAAACGAAACATTATCTAAAACCTTTTTCCCATCAATATTGATTTTTAATTTATTTATACTTATTTTTTCCATATTCTCTTTATTCCTTTTTTCTCAAAAGTTTCTCCTAACAAGTTAAAAGCTAGGACTGTTAAAAAAATTGCCATTCCTGGATATAGCATTAATCCTGGTATTCTTCTGAAATAGGGTTTTGCGTCATTTAACATCATTCCCCATTCTGACACATTTGGTTGAACTCCTATTCCCAAAAATGAAAAACTTGAAATCATTAAAATTACGTTTCCTGTATTCATTAGTGCTGCCACTAAAACTGGCTTAAAAACAAATGGCAAAATATGCTTTCTAATTATGAAAAATGGAGACGCACCAATTGCTTGAGCTGATTGAACGTATTCTTGTTGTTTTACGCTTGAAACTGTATTTCGCAATATTCTCGCATAATAAACCCACTCAATAGCACTTACTGCAATTACGATATTTCCTATCCCTTGTCCCAAAATTCCAACAAAAGCCATTGCAAGTAAAAAGCTAGGAAATGACATAAAAATATTCACAATCCACAAAAAAATTTTATCAATTTTCCCTCCATACCAACCTGCTAAAATTCCAATTGGAAAACTGATACATAGTGTTACAATCGTAATTAGAGTCGAAATCATAAGAGATAATCTCGTTCCATAAATTAATCTTGAAAGAACATCTCTTCCCATCTGATCTGTTCCCAATTTATGAAGTTTACTCGGAAGCTGAAGTTTTTGAGAAATATCCATAAATTGTGGATCATATGGTGTTAATACAGGTGCAAAAATCGCAATAAAAATCAGAATTCCAATTAATATAATTGAAAAATAAAATAGTTTTCTTTTTTTCATAATTTATGCTACACCTCCATGTTTTGCTTCTTTCTTCATTTTCTCTTTTATTTTCAATCGTGGATCCATAAATTTCACCAAAATTTGAGTAACTTCATTCACAACAATTGACATAATTCCAAAAAACAAAAGCAATATTTGAATCAACGGAAAATCCCCTGTCCTAACCGCAGTCGCAAATAATTTCCCAATGCCAGGCCAAGCGAAAATCTCCTCAATTATCACACTTCCCGTCAACAAATACATAATATTCGAACTCAAAACAGTAATAATTGGAATTGCCGTATTTTTTAACAAATGGTTAATAATTACATTTTTTTTAGAAACACCACGGATAATCGCATTTTCCACATGAGAACTTTCCATTTCTTCTAAAATATTTTTTCGTATAAAAAAAGTTGTTTGTGCAATTAATGGAATAACCAACGTTATACATGGTAAAACTAAATTTTTCCAATCTCCTCGTCCTGAAACAGGCAAAATTCTTAATGAAACCGAAAAGAAAATGATTAAAATATATCCTAACCAAAATGTCGGAATTGATACACAAATATACGAAAAAAGTTGAATAATATAATCAGAAACTGTATTTTGCTTGATTGCACTTAAAATTCCTAGAAAAGGAGCTACTACAATTAAAATTATAAACGAAAATATTCCTAATTGAAAAGTTGGTACAAAGGCTTCTGTCACAAGATCTATAACAGGTGTTTTTTGAGTATAGGATGTTCCAAAATTCCCTTTTAACAAGTTTCCTAGCCAATTAAAATACTGTACTGGCAACGGATTATCCAATCCAAGATTCTTTCTAGTTTCTCGTAACGTTTCAGCCGTTATGCTCACATGGGATGCTCTCAAATAATTTTCAGCAGGATCTCCCGGTGATAGTTTCACAAGGAAGAATGTTATCACAGATATTGCAAAAAAAATTGAAATTAACGACATTACTTTTTTTATCATTTTATTAAAAATCCTCCTCCTTATAGTGAGTGTGTAAAAATTTTTGTGTAAACAGAATAGCAAAGTATTGAATTTACTGAATTCATCTATTAATTTACACAAAATTATAGACATTCTCTAAACCCAAATATTTTTTTATAAAAAATCTAAAAAATAGATTTTATCAACTAATAAATTCATCAATAAAATCTATTTCTAATACTTTAATTTATTTTACTTTTACAGTTGTCCAAACTGGTATTCTATTTTCTTCTGGCATAAATTTAACCCCTTCCAATTCACCTGTTCTATAAACACTCAATAAAGCTTGATATGTAATTGGAATATATACAGCTTGATCATTTAAAGTAGTCAATACATATTTATACATTTCTTTTAATTTAGCTTCATTTGGTTCCACTAGCAACGCTTTAATAGTTTTATCCAATTCAGCTTTCATTGGCAATCCTAATTGTGCAGCATAAGCTGGATTAGTTCCTTTTGTTGAATCATCAGCCATTGAAGTCAAATAAGCATGCGGATCCCATGGTGCTCCCCACGAAAAATCAGACATAAGGTCATAATTTCTAGTAATTGCATTTTCCCAGTATGCCTTTTCTTCCATCGCCTTCAAATCAACTTGAACACCGATTTTTTTCCATTCTCCTTGAATATATTCACCTACATTTTTATCTGTAACTTTTGAACTAATATATGGGAATAACAATACCATTTTCTTACCATCTTTTTCTCTTATACCATCAGCGCCTTTTTTCCATCCAGCCTCATCAAGCATTTTTTCAGCCTTAGCAATATCAAAATTATATTTCTTCAACTCAACATTTGTATTAGGTACATTTGGTGCAAAAATCGCATCTGCAGGTTTTTCAACTCCACCAAATATATTCTTAGCAATACTTTGTTTATCCACTGCATAACTCAAAGCCTGTCTAACTTTTAAATCTTTCAAAATTGGACTTGTAGTATTTAAAAGTATCATTCTTGTAGACATTGGATCAGAAGTTGCTGTTGTATATTTTTTATCTTGTCTATATGATTGGAATCTATCTAAACTAATCAATCCATTTCCATAAATCAAATCAATATCCCCTGATTCAAATTGAAGTGCAAGTGTTTCACTATCAGGAATATCCTTAATTACAACTTCAGATGCTGCTGGTTTTTTCCCCCAATAATATTCATTTCTTACAAACACTGCATATTCATTATTTTTATGTTCTTTCAAAACCCATGCTCCAGTTCCTACAGGTTTTTTAATCCCTTTCGAAGTATCTCCATTTTCAGGAAATCCAGCATCCCCCAAAAATCTTATAGGTCTAATCATCGCCAAATCATACAATGTCGCAGTATACGGCGTATCTAACACTATTTCAAATGTATAATCATCCACAGCTCTATATGACTTCAAATGATTCGTGAACGCAAACCAAGAATGATTAGGCTTATTTTCTTTAGAAAAAATAGTATCAAAATTTTTCACAACATTTTTTGCATCAAATTTTGATCCATCTGAAAATTTTACATTTTTTCTAAGATTAAAAGTATAAGTTTTCCCATCTTTAGAGATTTTCCATGATTCTGCCAACATTGGCTTAATTTCTCCATTTTCCCCATAAGATACAAGTCCATCATAAACCATATCTTGCGTAATAAATTGACTTGGTAAATACTCATGTGGATTCAAATTTCCTACGGGATCCTGATTAAACGCTAACGTAATTTTCCCTGATTTTTCTGTTTTTCCTTTTGCCGCTCCTTCTTTTTTAGACTGACAAGCAAAAAGAGTTCCCATCACAAATAAAACAAAAATTACTTTCAATAAATTTTTCATTTTTTCATCTCCTTGATTTAAATTTTATTATCTCACAAAATTCAAAAAATTTTTTTCATAAAAAAATCCGTTTCTAAACAAACGGTCAAACAACAATATAATTTCTTCAACTTTAAAATTTAAATCAAAAGTAAAAATAAACTTTTAACCCTATCTAAAAATTATAATTCTTTTAACCATCTTCCGTAGTTAATTTATGAATAATTGTTATGGATAGCTATCCGACTTAAAGACTTTTTCTTTTTACTCCTTTTCTTTTAGTAATTTGTCTTTTTACGGTTGCGGGACAGTGTGAGAATCGCACTCACTTTCCTATCTCTCGATTAATAAATCTGTCATAACAAATTAATTTTCATTTTTTATTGCAAAAATAATAATTTCTCTTTACTAGAATTCTAACATCTTTTGTACTTTTTTTCAATCAATTATTTAGAAATTTTAAAAATAAAAAAACATAATTTTCAAATCTTACTTTTTCAGTATGATCTGTCAATTATGTTTTTATCATAAATTATTTCTTGAATTTCAAAAGTAAAAAACTTTTATTAGAATTTTACATTCTTACTTTTCTGTAATTATCTTCTTGTGCAAGATTTTTCAATATTATTAGGTCCTCTATAGATAGCGTCTTTTCCACCTTTAAAGAATTCTATATCTCCACGTTTAGAAACATATCTTGCTCCACTTCCTGAAACTGCTACATTTAAGTTATAAACTTTTCCAGCTTTTGTTACTACTTTTGCAGTTTTTGTTGTTGGATAAGTAACTGTTATTCTTTCAGCTCCACAAGTGTATGATTCTGCTGCAGGTCTTTTTGCAACAACTTTTTTAGCAACTGTTTTTCTAGCAGGCGCTTTTTTTCTATTTTTAGGTGCTGCAGCGAAAGCCATTCCTCCAACTAAAGTCATTACAGATAATACTAACATAGATTTTTTCAATAGTTTCATAACTATCATCCTCTCTTCTTCATAATTTACTTCAGTAAGAGTATACTCTATATTTCTGTTAATTCAATTATAAATTTGTAATGATTTTTCATAGAAAACGAATAAAATTAACTAATTTTTTAGTTTTATATTTCAAATTTATTTTTTATCTTTGATTTCTCCATATTTAAAATTTTTTTTTTGAATCTCACATAACTATAGTTACAAATGTTCTGACACAATTAATAAATTTTCATATTTTTTTAGAAATCTTTTTACATATCTCATTAAAAATACTGACCTTGAAAGAGAAAAAGCCAAAAATGATAGCCACAGTCCGTGATTTTGATAAATTTCTGTTGCTAAAAAATAAAAAATCAAAAATACAATTAATGCTTGTAACATCGATTTTTTAATATATTTTGTTTCCATCACTCCAGTAAAATTACCGTATACAACCAATCCAAAACTCACAACTAACGGAAAAATAATTATCCAAATTTTATATTGATTTGTAATTTGTATAACTTCAATATTTTTTGTATAAAACATCAAAAAACTTTCATCAAATATTATAATTACAATACTTAAAAATATAGAAATAGCAATACTTGAATTTATTGACTTTTTTAGTGTCCACTTTAATTTTGAAAAATTTTTCTCACCAATCGCTATTCCTGAAAAAACACTTGAAGCATTTGCAAAACCATCAAAAATATATGCAATTAAATATTGAATTTGGAATAATATCGAATTAGCTGCTAGTACTATTTTTCCACTATGTGCCGCTTTTTCAAGAAATAAATTTGTTGTTATTAAAAGACAAAGTGTTCTAATCACTAAGTTAAAATTTACTGCTCCAACTTTTTTTATTTCTGACTTTTCTAAAATTTTCTTTAAATCAATATTACTAAAAATTTCTTTTATAGAAAAAGTTCTCAAAATTATTAATATTGATAAAATAGTCGTTAATATTTGTGAAACCAAGGTTGCAATTGCTACTCCAGCAACATCCATTTTTAAAACTTTTACAAAATATAAATCTAACATAATATTTGTGACATTTGTTAAAAGTTGTAAGATTAAGCACTTTTTGATTTCTTTTCGTCCCATTATCCAGCCTAAAAATGTGTAATTTAGTAGTACAAAAGGTGCCCCCCATATTAAAATATTGAAATAAATTTCTAGATATTTCGTTATTTCTTTTTCAGCATCAAAAAAGTTTGAAAATCCCCATAAAATAACTTTTTGAAAAAGAACGAAAAACATTCCGATTAAAACTGAAATTATCGCAGGACGGATTAAAGCTGTAATTTCTTCACTCTTATTCTTTTCCCCAAAAGCTTTTGCTGAGTATCCTGATGTACTTACACGCAAAAATCCAAATAGCCAATAAATCGTATTAAAAATCGTTCCTCCAAGCGTAACTCCACCGATAAATACTGGATTTGGCAAGTTCCCTACAACTGCAGTATCGACAGAATTTAACAGTGGCGTCGTCAATGTCGATAACGTAAACCCTAATGCTAACTTCAAGTACTCCCAATTTCTATAACTTTCCAAATTTATATTTTTCTTTTTCATCAAAATTCTATTACCGCCTCCAATAATTTTTTCGAATAATCTTTTTTAATATTTTTCAAGTTCCGTATATCATCAATTTTTTCTTCAATTTTTCCATCTTTAAAAAATATTACACTATCACAAATATAAGTTATCGTCAATAAATCGTGAGTTATAAAAATGTATGATAAATTATACTCTTTTTTCAACTTTTGTAATAAATCTAAAATCTCAACTTGTGTAGAAACATCTAGAGAACTAACAGCTTCATCCAACAAAATAAACTTCGGCTTTGTCACAATTGCCCGTGCTATACAAACTCTTTGAAGTTGCCCACCACTCAATTCATGTGGAAACCTTTCCAAAAATTCCTCTGAAAGTCCCACAATTTTTATCAATTTTTTCACTTCTTCGTCTATCTTATTTTTATCAATTTTACTTCTATTCACTTGAGAACTAATTATTAATGGTTCAGCAATAATCTGAGCAACTGAAAATCTAGGATTTACCGACGAAACATAATTTTGAAAAACAACACTAATATCATTTTTCATATTTCTATTTTCTTTTTGGTGAATATTTTTCCCTTCAAATTCGACTACACCAGAATCTGCCTTCTCAATCCCAGTAATTATCCTTCCAAGCGTACTTTTGCCACTCCCACTTTCTCCAATAATTCCAACACATTTTCCTTGCTCCAATGAAAGTGAAACATCATTTAATACTATTTTCACAGATTTTTTTAGAAATTTTTTCTGCGTATAACTTTTTTTAATATTTAGAACTTTCAGTAAAATGTTATTTTCATTTTTTATTTCTTTACTCATAAATTTAATTCTCACCTTCATTCGATATCCAATCAGCCACTTCTTTAAACTTTTTCATCAAAGCTCTTCGAGTTTCAATTAAAAAATTTGTATGTTCATGACTGTGATTATTTATTATTTCAGCTGTCGTTCCACTTTCAACAATTTCTCCATTTTGCATAACAATTAATTTATCTGCCAAATAAGACAAAACTCCCAAATCATGCGTTACAAATAGAATCGACACATTTATTTCATTTTTCAATATTTTAAATTCTTCAATAATATCTTTTTGATTAAGAGAATCTATTGCTGTCGTCGGTTCATCAGCTATTATCAACTTCGGTTTCAATGCAATTGCTATTGCAATCATCACTCTTTGCAACATTCCACCACTCAATTCATGCGGATATTTTTTCAAAACAACATCAATGTCCTTCATTCTCATTTTTTCTAACGATTCCTTCGCCAACTCTAGTGCGTCTTTAGCTGAAATATTCAAATGCTCCAAAAAAGTTTCAACCATTTGATTTTGAATTGTAAATAGTGGATCAAATGAAGTCATTGGATTTTGTAAAATCATGCAAATTTGTTTACCTCGGATATTTTTCATTTCTTTTTCTGTATAATTAATTAAATTTTTCCCATCAAAAATAATTTCTCCATTAATATTAAAATTATCATTCAGTATATTTAAAATTGACTTACAGGTAATACTTTTACCACTTCCACTTTCTCCAAGAATCCCAACACAGCTATTTTTTTCTATCGAGAAACTAATATTTTTTATAATTTTTTTATTATTTTTTTTTAGAATTACTTCCAGATTTTTAACTTCTAGTATATTCATCTTGTCAAAACTCCTTTATTGATTATCCTTAAAACTATCTCCTAATAAATTAAAAGCTGCAACTGTTATTACAATAGCAAGTCCTGGAATTAGCATTTGTTCTGGTCTTGTGCTAATTACATTTTTAGCCTCACTAAGCATTGCTCCCCATTCTGGAACTGGTGGCTGCACTCCCAATCCTAAAAAAGATAAAGTTGAAATGCTCAAAATCATCCAACCCATATCTAACGTAATTAATACAATTAATTCTGGCATTATAAGTGGAATAATGTGCTTTTTAAGAATATATGGTGTCTTCGCTCCAATTACTTTTGAAAAAAGAATATAATTTTTATCATTTTGACGAATTACATTTCCACGAATCATTCTCGCATACCACATCCATTTTACAACAATATTCGCAATAATTACATTTCTTATTCCTACTCCCAAGGCCCCAATTATAGCTAAAATCATTACTTGGCTTGGAAATGACATCATTACATCACAAAATCTCATAAGAATTTCATCAATAATTCCTCGAAAATATCCTGAAATAAGTCCCACAATTAATCCTATTAAAATGGTTGGAATCATTGTCGCAACTGATAAAAATAAAGTTGTTCTCACTCCATAAATTAATCTTGTAAACGTATCTCTTCCTAAATAGTCTGTTCCTAAAAGATGTTTTAATGATGGACTTTTAAATTTTTGAGTGAGACTTCCTTCAAGCGGATTGTAACTTGAAATAATTGGTGCAAAAATTCCTAAAAGTATAATTATTGCAAGTATAATTAAACACATTAACGCCACTTTATCCTTCAATATTTTTTTCATTTTACACCTCTTTCTCTGCAATTCTTGGATCAATATAACAACTCACAACATCCACAATTAAATTACACACGACAAACAAAACTCCCATAATTAGCACATATGCCTGTATTATCGGATAATCTCTCCCAAATATCGCTTGTACACAAAGTCGCCCAATTCCTGGCAACACAAAAATATTTTCAATTATAAATGTTCCAGCAACTAATTTTACAACACTCATTCCAAGTGCATTCAATGACGAATGAATAGAATTTTTCAACGCATGTTTAAAAATTATTGATTTTTTTGAAAGTCCTCTAACCTTCGCATAATAAATATGATCTTTCTCCAATGTTTCAATCATATTTGTCCGAATCAACCGAATATACGTCGAAATATAGCTCATACTTAATGCAAACGCAGGTAAAATATAGCCTGAAATCGAACCAACTCCGCTAATTGGAAATATATTAAGTTTTAATGCAAAAATTGATAAAAGTATAAGAGATAACCAATAATCTGGAATTGCAGTTCCTAAAAATACAATCACTCTAGTTATTTTATCAAAAAAGCTATTTTTCTTAATCGCACAAAGCACTCCAATTGGAATACTCATTCCAAATATCATCACAAGCGAAATCCCCGCCAATTTTAATGTTACAGGTAAACTTCTAGCAATTTCATCAGTAACTTTTCTATTTGTATTCACATATGAAATTCCAAAATCAAAATGCAAACTCTTCCA
The DNA here is from genome assembly GCF_018128245.1 of Leptotrichia sp. oral taxon 221. Lineage (NCBI taxonomy): Bacteria > Fusobacteriati > Fusobacteriota > Fusobacteriia > Fusobacteriales > Leptotrichiaceae > Leptotrichia > Leptotrichia sp. oral taxon 221. The sequence goes on along the minus strand of NZ_CP072378.1, from coordinate 854,807 downwards.
AAGCCAATCAAAATACCGTAAAAAAAACGGTCTATTTAATCCAAGTAATTCACGCATTTTCTGAATATCAGCTTGTGTCGGAGTAATATCATTCACACGCAAAGCCACTTCTGCTGGATCTGACGGAATTAAATTTATCAAACAAAATGCAATAAATGTAATCCCGATAATTAAAGGAATTGATATTAAAATCCGTTTTATTATATATTTTTTCATCTAATAAACTTCCCTTTCTAAATTTTTCAAATTCTATTTTAAAAAATTTCTCTTTAACATTTTACTTTAAACAAACTTATTCGATAACCAAAACTTTTTAATTTTTTGAAATTACCGAACAAGCCTAATATTAATCTGTATATTCAAATTTTCCAAATATACCAGATACAAATTTATTTTATTTTAAATTCATTGAATAATAAGGAACTTCGTATAATGATGTTCCAAATGTAACATCTTTTACTCTATCATTGAAAATCGCTCTATTTGTTTCGTAAGTTACTGGAATGTAAACAGCTTCATCTTGTAAAGTTGTCAATACATATTTAAATAATTCTGCTCTTTCAGACTCACTCGTAGTTTTCAATCCTTTTAAAATTGATTCATCAATTTTCGCTTTTTCTGGCAATCCTTGTTGTGCTGCAAAATCTCCATAAACAGGTTTTCTCATACCACCAAGAAATGATTGCGGATCATATGGAATTCCCCACGAAATATTAAATACGATATCAAAATCACCTTTTTTCATTCTATCTCTATACGATTGCTCTTCTTCCCCAATAGTTTTCAATTCTACTCCAATTTTAGCTAATTGTTGTCCAAAATATTCAGAAATTGATTTTTCACTAACACTATCCGCATTATAATTTAATGTAATTACTAATGGTTTACCATCTTTCTGTCTTTTCCCATCAGCACCTTGAACCCAACCAGCAGCATCCAACAATTTTTTCGCTTCATCTAATGAATAATTGTAAACCGGCACATCAATATTTGCATATGGAACTGTTTTTGCAAGAATTGAATCAGCTGGTGTCTCTGTTCCTTCAAAAATTCCTTCTGAAATTTCTTTCTTATCCAAAACATGTTGTAACGCTTTTCTTACATTTTTATCCTTTAAAGCACCTTTAGTAGTGTTTATAAGCATCATTCTAGTCGCAACTGGTTCAGACATTATAGCTGAAAATCCTTTTTTATCTTTAAATTTTTTAAATGATTCACTATCAATCATATCACGTCCAAATACTATATCAATATCCCCTTTTTCAAGTGCCAATGCTCTTGTTTGCTCTTCAGGAATAACTTTTACACGAATTGTCTTAATTGCTGGTTTTTTCCCCCAATATTTTTCATTTACCTCAAAAACTGCTTCTTCATCAGTTTTATTCGATTTTAAAACATATGGTCCAGTTCCAACATACTTGTCAACTCCATTTTTCGTACTCTTACCATTTTTCATAGCTTTTGGCGAAATAAATCTAAACGGACGAATTGAACCAAGCTCAATCAACATCGGATAATAAGGTTCTTTCAATTTAATTTTAAATGTATAATCATCTGGTGTTTCAAATCCATTAAATAAACGTACACTTTCAAGCCATCCGTGTCTATCTTTATTTTCCATAATTGCATCAAAATTCGCTTTTACAGCCTTCGCATCAAACTTTTCTCCATCTGAAAACACAACATTTTTTCTAAGATGAAATGTATACTCTTTTCCATCTTTTGAAATTTCCCATTTTTCAGCCAATTGTGGTGCTATACTCCCATCCTTATTAATTGACACGAGTCCTTCATACAAAATATTCTGCGCATAAAGCTCACCTGCATAATTATGTGGATTCAAATCTCTAATATCACGAAAATTAGCTGCTACAATTTCATCTTTACTAGCATTTTTTCGAACATTTCCTCCGCACGATATCACAAACATCAACATACCAATCATCATTACAACAAACTTGAAACTCCTGTTTTTTTTAATTCTACTCTTTCTCATCTTTTCCATCAAAAATTCCTCCTACAAAATAAATTTTTCTCAATTTGAACTAAAAAACTATTAATTTAATATAATTTTATGTAGCAAGAAATCCTTATTTAATAAACTTTCTAGACTTCTTGCTATTTTTATTAAAATAATTTAGAAATATGAAAAAAATTTCATATAGCTCATTGTATCACAATTTATTTTGATAGTCAAATTATTTTTTTATTTATATATTTTCATTTTTAATTTTCTTAAAATACTCCTTAGCCGCTCTCTCAAACTTATTCTCTCCAAACTTATAAAACTTGATTTTTTCATTCATGTAAACCTGATTAACATAATGATTTTCATAGTTATGAGGATATTTATAATCTTTTTTCCCAACTTTTGTAAGATGAGTTGGCACATCTTGAATTTTTTCATTCTCAACGTGACTAAGTGCTGAATTTATCGCATTATAAGCTGAATTACTCTTTGGAGAAATCGCTAAATAAATTGCAACTTCCGAAAGAATTATTCTTGCTTCTGGCATTCCAATCTCCTTTACCGCATTAAGTCCAGACACCGCAATTGGTAACGCCTGTGGATTTGCAAGTCCGATATCTTCAGAAGCCAAAATTACAAGCCTTCTAGCAATATACAAAATATCTTCGCCGCCAGAAAGCATTTTTGCCATCCAATAAATCGCCGCATCAGGATCACTCCCACGAATACTTTTTATCATCGCAGAAACCGTATTATACTTGTCTTCCGTCTTGTGATAAGACTTTTTCGTATTCAACACTTCCTTCACTTCATCAAGAGTAAAATCCACCCCAACATTCGTAATCAATTCCAAAATATTTATAGCCTGTCTCGCATCTCCTTCAATAATTTCTGAAATATATTTTAAAATCTCATCTGAAATTCCAATTTTCTCTTTTTCATTAATATTTTTCAAAATTTTAAGCAAATCTTTTTCACTCAATTTTTTAAATTCAAATGCCATACATCGTGATAACAACGCATTATTCAAATTATAATAAGGATTTTCAGTCGTAGCTCCAATTAAAATAATATTCCCATTTTCCAAATCCTGCAAAAGTGAATCCTGCTGCAACTTATTAAATCTATGAATCTCATCCAAAAACAAAAGTGTCTGCTGTCCGTTCGTACGAAATCTGTTGTGTGCCTTATCAGAAATGTCCTTTATATCAGTCACAGACGCCTTTATCGCATTCAAATATTCATAATGATAATTCATTTTTTCAGCAACAATTTCCGCAAGAGTCGTCTTCCCCGTCCCAGGTGCTCCCCAAAAAATCGCATTCATAAAATTTCCACGCTCAATAATCTTCCTCAAAATTCCATTTTTCCCAACCAATTTTTCCTGACCATAAAAATCATCCAAACTTTTCGGACGATATCTAAACGCAAGTGGCTTCTTATTTTCATATACTTCATCAAATAAATTCATTTTTTTACTCCCTTTTACTTTTCAAATTACAATAATAAATATAATCCTTTTATTTTATTCTAAAGTTATTGTAGTTCACTATACAATCTATTTTATAAATTCAAAACTATTTTGTAACAACCAAATAATTTACTTTTTCTACAATTCATATTATAATATATTCACTTAGTTAAAACAATAAAATTATTTATAAATAAAAAGGAGGAGTAATGAAGATGGGAAATCGCAAAAGAAAAAAATTACCAATTGGAATATCTGATTTTAAAGAGATTATCGAAAATAACTACTACTATTTTGATAAAACAAAATTTATAGAAAATATTTTAGAAGATGGCTCTAAAGTTAAATTATTTACTCGTCCGAGAAGATTTGGAAAAACTTTAAATATTTCGATGTTAAAGTACTTTTTTGACATTAAAAATAAAGACGAAAATAGAAAATTATTCGAAAATTTAGAAATTTCTAAAAGTGAATATTTTGAAAAACAAGGGAATTTCTTTGTAATCTCTATTTCTTTTAAAAATTATGATTCAGAAAACTGGGAAAGTGGATTTAACACAATTAAAAATGAAATAAAATTGCTGTATAACGAATTTTATTTGATAAGAGATAATTTAAATCAAAGTGACTTGGCAGATTTTGATGCTATTTGGCTGAAAAAAGATAATGCTGACTGGATTAATTCTTTATTTAATTTGACTAGATATTTGTATGAAATTTCTGGAAAAAAAGTTGTTGTTTTAATAGATGAATACGACCAGCCGATAATTGATTCCTATATAAAAGGAAATTATGAGAAATGTATTGCGTTTTTTAAAGCATTTTATGGAAAAGTTTTGAAAGATAATAATTATTTAGAAATGGAAATTTTAACTGGAATATTACGAGTTGCAAAGGAAAATGTCTTTTCGGGATTGAATAATTTGGAAGTTCACACAATTTTAGATGATGAATTTACAGAATACTTTGGAATTATGGAAAATGAAGTTGAAAAATCTCTTGAAGATTTTGACTTAAAATATGAATTAAATGATGTTCAAAAATGGTACAATGGATATTTATTTGGCGAAAAAAAAATTTATAATCCTTGGTCGATTATTAATTTTTTAAATCGTGGAAATTTAAAATCTTACTGGGTAAATACAAGTGGAAATGAATTAATCAAATTATATCTCCAAAAATTGAAAAATGATGTTTTTGACGATTTTTCAAAATTATTAAATAAAGAAAGTATTCTTAAAAGAATAAACAACAATATGACTTTTGAAAATTTGAAAACTAATTTTGGAAAAAATATTTGGAATCTATTTTTTCATAGCGGATATTTGACTTTGGCTGATAAGTATGATGTGATGAAAAAAAATGCTAGTATTAAAATTCCAAACAAAGAAATTCTAGAAATGTTTTCAGAAATGTTTATCGAAATTTATTTCAAAGATTCTGAAACCTTTCTAGATATGACTGATGCACTTACAACTGGAAACATTGAAAAATTTAAATTTGAATTGAATAAAATCTTATTAGAAAATATTGGTATTTTTGATGTAATTGGAATTTATAAAGAGCAGTTTTATCATGGATTAATGTTAGGACTAATCTTAATGTTAAAAAACGAATATGAAATTTCATCAAATAATTTTTCAGGAAAAGGTCGATATGATTTACTTTTGAAACCTAAAAATATTTTTGAAAGAAAAGAAGGAATTATCATTGAATTAAAAGCAATAAATATAGATAATTTGAAATTAAATTCAGAAAAGATTCACGAAAAATTGTTAAGTGAATGTGAAGTTGCACTAAATCAAATTGAAGAAAAAGAGTATACTTCAATTTTGAAAAATGCTGGAATTGACAATATTTTAAAAATTGGAATTGCGTTTTTTGGAAAAGAGTTTGAAGTAAAATTTGAGAGAGAATAATTCATGAAAAATTTTTTGTAATTTGAAGTTAATTTTTTTAATTAATTATATATTTGAACCTATTTAAAACCAAACTACTAAAATTGTATAAATTCGGATTTTGAGTAAGTAGACATAACTTTTGAGTTTAGTTTTAAAGTAGTTTTATAAATGAAAATTAAGAGGTAAAAACAATGAAAAATAACATCTATTTTTATGAGACAAACACTCCGATTGGAAAAATTGGGATTGCTACAACAGAAGATGACTCTCACATTACAGATTTGACTTGGGAATCTGATTTTGAAAATTTAAAAAAAGAAAATGATTTTCAAATTTGTGAAACTGAACTGATTAAACAAGCGAAAAAACAACTTTTTGAATATTTTGAAAAAAAACGAAAAAATTTTGATTTGCCACTTTTGAAAGAAGGAACACCATTTCAAATTTCTGTTTGGAGTGCTCTTGAAAAAATTCCTTATGGTGAAACTCGTTCTTACAAAGATATTGCAATCACAATTAACAATCCAAAAGCTGTTCGTGCAGTTGGAATGGCAAATAATCGAAATAAAATTGCTATTTTTATTCCATGTCATCGTGTGATTGGTGCAGATGGAAAATTGGTTGGTTATGGCGGGGGACTTCATATTAAGCGATTTTTGTTGGAATTGGAAGGTATTAAAATAAAATAATTTAATTAAATATTTTCGCTACTTTTTATTATCTTTTATGTTAAAATTTTATTAATTAAAACAACAAGAAAAGGTGTGAAATCGATGATAACCGTTTCTATAAATGCTAATCCTGACAAAGAAAATAAAATAAATAACTATGTTAAGGAAAATAATATCAACTTAAACCAGGTAATGTTAGATTTAATTCTTGAAAAAATCGAAGATGAAGAAGACTACAAATTGGCTGTTGAGGCTTATGAAGAATATAAAGCAAACAAGGAAAAAGCAATTTCATTTGACGATTTAGTAAAAAAAATGGGCTTGGAAGATGAAATATAAAGTCATTATCAGAGAAAAAGCAGAAAAACAATTGAATAAACTAGATAATTCAATAAAACTAAAAATTATGCGATATATCAAGCAAAAAAAAATATACTTTAGGAGTAATGTAATATAAATTTTTAAATACTCTCAAAAATTTATAAAACATACTCCTAAAATTTTTACTCCATTATAATTTATCCTTACATCTTGCTACTTAATAATCTAATCTTGTATAAATTGTTCTATTATCATAATTAATATCAATATTATAGCCATCTAAGTTTATATTTTTTAAATAATTTATAGCATCATTAAGTTCCTCCTTGTTGCTAAATTCTCCATTAGTAACATATGAAAATTTTATATTTCTATATCTTAAACCATCTATTCTGCATAATGGATATATCATTCTTATATAAAAACGTTTACTACCTGTTATTGTCGGTTTATAACTTGTTAATTTACCATTTTCACAATAACCTGTAACATTTTCAAATGTTTTAGTTCCTATTTCTCCAGCTCTTGCATAAGCTACCATAGAAGTAAAAAAACTCATTAATAGGAAAAATTTTTTCATTTTTTATACCTCCTTAAAATTTTAATTTAATAATTATTTGTGATCAATTAGTATAAAAACTAAATCTGTTATATTATATCCTCATAATATTTGATTTAAATTACATTTTAATAAAAAAAACTTAACAATTGTAGTCATATTTTTTAAATCTACTCTTTATAAAATTTTTTTAAAGGACATATTTTATACTATTAGAAAATTTATGAAAAAGCTTGTTTTGACAACCAAAATTATAACAGTGACAACTTCTTTTAAAGATATAAAAAAACTACACCTTCTAAATTACAAATAATCTTTTAGGTGCAGTTCATATTTTTTATAAAATCTCTACTAACAAACTTTGAAACCCTTCAAAAACAACTTTCTCTCCATCTTTTTCAAACCCATCAAAATTATTAATCAAAATCTCTCCAATTTTAATTTCTTTTTCTCCAAGAGCTTTTGCAATTTCACTTAATTTAACTTCTTGTTTCAACTCAGAAAAATTACTAATACAAAGAACTTTTTGATTCCCATATTTTCTCACATAAGCAATAATTTTTTCATTCTCCAACGGAACAGAAATAAAATCACCAAAAGTCAAGCAATCTGAATATTTCCCATTTTGTCTCAAATCAATCATTTTTTTGTAATGTGAAAAAATTGAATCTTTGTCATTTATTTGGTCTGCTACATTTGTTGTGGCTTGGCTTCCTGTTAATTTTATCCATGATTTTGAGTTTTCATCTTTTGAAAAACCAGCATTTTTGCTGTTACCCCATTGCATAGGCGTTCTTGAATTGTCACGGCTTCGTTTATTTACAAAATATAATGCTTCTTCAGATGAAAATCCTTCTCCTAAAGCCCGTTGATATTGGTCTTTACTTGCAATATCATCAAATTCAGAAATATCATTTCTCACAAAATTATCCATCCCAATTTCTTGACCTTGATAAATAAATGGTGTTCCTCGCAAGAAGAAAAATACATTTGCTAACAATTTTGCATTTGTTTCATTCGCTTTTTCACCAAAAAATTTATTCAAACTTCTTGGCAAATCGTGATTTTCTAAAAATGGTGCTCCCCATCCATATTTTTGCTGAGTCAACTGACTTTCAAAAATAGCATCCCTAAGCTCTATTGTTGGAATATCTCTCAATGAATAATAAAATCCGTCTTTTATCATATCTAAATCCGTATAGCTAAAATCAAAAATCATTGTAAAAAATCCATCATCTCCAATGAAATCATTGTATCTTTCATACTCAAGCATTGGAGTTTCCGCAACAGTCATCGCATTATATTTTTTGAAAGTTTCTTTTGCCAATTCGCTTAAAAACTCTTCAATTCCAGTCTGATTCAAAGTATATTCCACATTGTATGCCATTCCATCCGCTCCATCAACTGGCAAATCCAAATATCTTGCATCTTTTTTTATCGAATTAATCGCATCAACTCTAAATCCAGCAATTCCCTTTTCAAGCCAATAATTTACCATTTTGTAAAGCTCTTTCCTAACTTCAGGATTTTCCCAATTTAAGTCAGGCTGTTTTTTTGTAAATAAATGCAAATAGTACATTTCATTTCCATTTTCATCAGCTTCTCCTTCAACTTTTTCCCAAGCAGAACCTCCAAAATGTGATCTCCAGTTTGTTGGTGGCAATCCATTTTCTCCTCTTTTGAAAATATAGTAATTTCTGTACTTGCTTTCAGGATTTTTCAATGCTTCCAAAAACCACTCGTGCTCATCAGAAGTATGATTAATTACCAAATCTAAAATTACTTTTATCCCTCTTTTTTCGGCCTCTGCAATCAATTTTTCCAAATCTTCCTTTGTCCCGAATTCAGGATTCACATCATAATAATCTGAAATATCATATCCATTGTCATCCATTGGCGACTTAAAAATTGGACAAACCCAAATAAGCGTTATCCCCAAATTCTTCAAATAATCTAATTTCTCTGTAATTCCATTCAAATCTCCAATTCCATCGTTATTGCTATCATAAAAACTTCTTGGATAAATTTGATATCCAACTTCTTTTTTCCACCATTTTTTATCTAATTTTTTTATATCCATTTTTTCTCCTTCATATTTAATTTATAAACAATTTATAAACTTTTATTAATATAACTTTTTTCTTTTTTGGTTAATGAACATTGACATTATTTAACCTTTAAAAATTTATTTTTACAATTGATTAATAAAAAATACTTTATAAATAATTATATCATAAAAAAAGACACTACTTCAATAGCAGTGCCTTTATTTTTGCAATTTATTTTACTATACCATGCTGAATGGTTATTTTTTTAAATAATTATATCATAATTAATTAACATTTCAAGCACTAAAAATTATTTATTTCAAATCTGTTATTTCAAAACTGGCCAGAAATCTTTATTAGCCTCGATCAAGTCATCCAAAATAGCTTTTGCAACAGATGCACTTGGCACAGTTCTTGACAATGTAATTGCCTGCCATAATTTTTGGTATGAACCTTCAATCCATGCTTCTACTGTTAATTTTTCAACAGAAACTTGTTGTTCCATTAAACCTTTTTGGAATTGAGGGATTTTACCTTGAACAATTTTTTCAGGTCCGTTTGAACCTACTAAACAAGGCACTTCTACCATTGCAGTTGGATCAAAGTTTGATAACGCTCCATCGTTTTCTACGATTAACAACATTCTTTCTTTTGTATCATAAGCAATTGCTCTTGCCAAGTCAACTATGTATGAAGCGTGATCGTCTACATGAAGTTTACTATCTTTTGCAGTTCCTTTTTCAGCGATTGTTCTACATTCACCAAATACAAATTTTTCTCTTCCTTCCATTACTTCATTTGCTCTTGTGTGGTTAGGGTTTGAGTGTTCTACTACATAGTCTGGGAAGAAATAGTATTTTAAGTAAGTGTTAGGCATTGTTGTAGGATCAATTGCAAATACATCTCTTGCTTTTGTAAATGTATCATTCCAACTTGCTTCAGTGTTTTCTCCTTCAATTTCTACATTATACCCTATTTTTGCAACTTTTTCCTTTAATGCAGGCATTAAGTCTTTTCCATGTTTATCTCTAATATCTGTCCACCAACCAAAGTGATTCAATCCAAAGTATCTAATAACCATGTCTTTTCTTGATTCTAATCCTAACATTTCAGCCATTCTTATTTCAATTCCAATTGGCATATCACAGATATTCAATATTTTAGAATTTGGACGTAATCTTCTAGTTGCTTCTGCTACAATTGCTGCAGGATTTGAATAGTTTAACATCCAAGCATTTGGTGAATATTTTTCCATAAAGTCGACTAATTCAATAACTCCACCAATTGAACGCATTCCATAAGCAATTCCTCCTGGTCCGCAAGTTTCTTGTCCTAATACTCCATGTTTTAAAGGTATTTTTTCATCTTTTTCACGCATTGCATATTTTCCAACTCTTATATGTGCCATAACAAAGTCAACATCTGTAAACGCTGTTTCAGGATCAGTTGTATAAACAAAGTTAATATCAGGTGCTTTTTCTTTTATTATAATATCACATGCTTTTGCAATAACTTCTTGTCTTTCAGCGTCATTATCATAAAATTTTATTTGTCTAATTGGAAATTTTTCCAAGTTTTCTAACAACATCAAAACAATCCCTGGAGTAAATGTACTCCCTCCACCAGCTACTACGATTGAAAATTTTTTCATAAATAATCATCTCCTATAATTTATTTTTTATTTCCTTATTACAGTAACTATTATATCATAATTTTTTAAAAAGTCAATAGGTTTATATAAATCTTTTTTATTTTTTTTGATTTATATATATATCTTTTGATATGAGTTGATATTTTATGTAATTTATTGTATAATAAAATTATATTTGATTTAGTGAAATTTATCTATTTTACTCAATTTATTTATCTTTATTAAATTTAATTATTTAATACCTAAAAATTTGAGTGAAATAATAATTCTATGAAAGGTTTATATAAACGAATGAAAAAATATGAAAAAGTTTATCAAGATATAAAAGAAAAAATAAAAAATGGAGAACTTAAACCTGGTGATTTTTTAAAAAAAGAAGATGATTTGGCAGAAGAGTATAATTTTTCAAAACTTACTGTGAGAAAAGCTCTTTCAATGTTAGAAACAGAGGGGCACATTCAAAAAGTAAAAGGAAAAAAGTCAATTGTTTTAGAGAAAAAAAATTTAGAAAATATTTCTTTGACTTCTATCCAAACTACACAAGAACTTAATAAAATTCAAAATCTCCATCTTGAAAAAGAATTAATAAGTCTTTATATTGTGCAAGGGGTAAAGGAACTCATGGATAAATTCCAAGTTTCTGAAAATGCTGATTTTTATAAGGTTGTTAGGACCACTTCATTAAATGGTGAAGTGCTGAATTATTCTACTTCCTTTTTTGATAGAAGAATTGTTCCATTTCTAAATGAGGAAATTGCAAAAAATTCTATTTACGAATATTTAGAAAAAGACTTAAAATTAAAAATTGCCTACTCTCGTAGAGAAATAAAATTTAGAAAAATTACTTCTGAAGAGCAAAAATATTTTAAATTGAAAGATATAAATATGGTTGTTGTCATTGAAACTCATGCCTATTTATCAAATGGAACACTTTTTCAGTATGAAACAATAATTCATCATCCTGAGAAATTTACTTTTACCGCTATTGCAAAAAGATAATTTTTATACAAAAAAAGAGGTTATATCATTTTTGAAGCAACCTCTTTTTCTTTTATTTTGAAATTTTTTCAAATGCTTTAACAAATCCAATTTTAGACATTTCTAGTTATTATGCACTTTTCTTCCCTTAATCCTAATTTCACTCGGTGTCTCTATCCTAATATCTTTCTCTTTTCCAATCAAATTTATATCACTTCCATAAATTGACATTTCTCCTATTGATTCAAAACCAATATAATCATCTGATACAATGACAGTATTTTTCTCGCTTTTACTCACAATATTTTCTGCGGTTTTCGTACTAGTTTTAGAATTTCGAGTATAACCGTTCGCAATATTTACTGTTACTGAATCTTTTTCCACTTTAAAATTAAAATCGCTACCATTTATATGAAAATTCCTTTTCTCATAATTACTGAATCTTCCATTTCCTTCATTATTTATTGACCACGAAACTTTGGCAAATTGCTCATCTTCATTAGAAAAATATACTTCAACCATGTCATTAACTTCAGGTGTACAGAAAAATCCAGTATTTGTTTGTGAATAAAAAGTCTGATAGCTTAATGGATATCGCTCAATTCCATAATCTTTATACGCCTTACTCTTTTTATTTCCCAATTTACCAGCCACAATTTTATTCAATCCTTCATAAAACAAAACATTCATTTTTGCAATTCCATTTTCTGAGAAAACCTTCTCAACTCGGGCCTCCACTCCACTTCCTTTAATTTCAGAATTAAAAATTATCGGGAGTTTGTACTCATTAATATTTGTAGCTAAAAATTCGCTTTTCAAAATATAATTTTTCAAAAATATATTAGATTTTATAACTGTAAAACTATTTTGGGAATTTTCTTTTTTTACATTTTCAGAAGTATTGTTCCCACTTTTCTTCTCAACATCATTCAATTCATAGCTCAAACTGATTTCATCACCAATACTAATAACATTATTCGAGTAAATTTTATAATACAAATTCATATAATCTCGCACTGCTGAATAATTACTGAAAAAACGATTCTCTTTTTTAGAATTTCCCACTTCAATCCGTCCAAATGTAATAATTTCCTGTTCTGTCACAAACAAACAGGCCCCTAAATGTGATGCAATCCTAACTAAAAATTCCCAATCAGTTTCATCATATTGAACTATTATTTTTCCAATCTGTGTGTTCGCAATTTCAGAAAATTTTATTTCTAAATTTTTCTCTTTATATTCTTTATTAATTTCTCCAATAATATTTGCATATGTCCAGTTTTTATCCTGAAAAACTCTATATCTCTTCTCCAATTTTCTATCAAAAAATATGCTTTCTGAAAATGCTTTTATCAAAATTTTACAACCTTCACTTCCATAATCTAAAATTTCAAAATAATCAATTACTCCTCTAAAAATCTTCTTTGTAAAGTGACTATTTTCCAACTCAATCTGAAGTTTCACATCTTCCTTTTTTATAATCTCTTCTAATTTTTTCTTTTCTGCATCCTCTGTTTCAAACTCCACCTTCAATTTCTTATGATCGTTAATCTCTTCATTCAAAACAAATTTTTTAATAATAATATCCTCTATTTTCTTCCCATCAATAGTTATCTTAATGTTTTTACCCTCATACATATTTTCCATATTTTTCAACACCCCACTTTTATCCTCAAAAAAATCTCTTAATCCTCAACCTTTTATTTTACAACTATTTACTGAATCTCCATCTTGTCCTTTTGATGAAACTTCTGTTTTAAAAACAATTTAAATGTACCAATTCCCTTCTCGATACTAAATTCCTGCGAAAAATCATACACAAACATATTCAAAAATTTATAATCTATGCTTTTGTTCGCCCCTAAATCCACAAACATTTCAATATTTCTATAATCACTCTTACTTAAATACGATTCTGCCCATTTTACTAGTTCTATAACATTCTTTTTATTTTTCTCATATAAATTATTATCACTAACATGATTTGGATTTTCCAAATTTTTTTCTTCCAAATTAGAAATTATCTTCCCTGTGATTTCCATTTCCACACTACTTCTATTATTCGCAAAATCATTATTTTCAACCAACCCAATTCGATATTTCACTTCCAAAATCTCATCTTCTGAAATCTCTATTTTTTCTTGATTTTCTCCATTTAAAATATTTATCCTGTATTTCATTTTTCCCCCTCTTTACTAAAAAATTAAAAAACCCCAATTTCTCCTATTTTACTCGTTTCCTTAACATCAATCACGCCAAAATGCTCTTTCCAATAACATTTCACATCAAAATCAACAGGTACAAACAAATATTTCAAAATATTTATTTTACTTTTATTAATTGACGTACCTTCCTTATTTATATAAACAATTATTTCTGAATTTCTATTTCGATTCTGATAAATTATTGAATCTTTAAAAAAGATTTTTATTCCAACTTCAAAAATTTTACTCCATTGCCTATGACAAGAAATGAAATTATACAATAACAGAGAAATACTATTTTTGTCTTCTTCCGATAATTTTCGAAACTCTCTAGAAATTTCTTTTCCGTAAACTCCTTCTCGTATCTCCTCCGAAATTTTTTCCAAATAAATATCAATAATTGTCGTTCCAGAAATAAAATCCAATTTTTGTAAAAATTTCATTGTTACATCAAATATTTTTGAATAAATTTCCACATATATTTCCTTAATCTCATGATTATTCTCTAAATTAAATGGATTTTTCCTATTCTCTTTTTCTATTTCCTTCGCAAATTTTCCAAAACTAATAAATTTACCAAAATTATAATTAAAATCAGAAAATAAATCATTAAATCTTAGATAAGGATTTACTTCAATTTCAGTTTTCCTCTGCAAATTACTTTTATTTAAACATTCACTATTTATTTCCAAATACGGCGAAACTGCTTCACTCATTTTAAAAATCATCTTTTCATTCGAAAAAGCCCAAATGTATTGGAACCCTTTTTTATTAATATTCGCCATACAAAACCCCTCTGCAATCATATTCTGGTATTTTCAACTGAATTTCTGACAAAACAAAATTTATCTTATCAATAGAATAATCAGTTTTTTCATTAATTTTCACAAAGAAATTTATCTTATCTTTTTTCTTTCTTTTTTTATGTAAATCCTCAAACAATCCCTCATTATAATTGACAATTTCCATGTAAGTACTCTCTTTTTTATTAAAACTAATGTCAATCAACGAAATCTCTTCTCTTAAAAATTTATAATCTAAAAATTTCTTTTTAAAAAAACTCATACTTCTAAAATTATTTATACTGTCTTCTTGAATTTTTTCAATAAAACTTTTTTCATAATAATTCGTAAAATGAAAATATTCTTTATCATATTTTTCTGAATCAAGATTTTTATTAATTTCGAGCACTTTATTACAAGTTTCTATATTTTTTATCGCATAAATATTCCAAATCGTTCCATTATTCTTTTTAGAAATTATGTGCAATTTATTAGCATTTTCCTTTTCGATATATCCACATAAAACATCATTTTCCTCAGAATTTTTAACCAACATTGTCTCGTTTTCGGACATCTCTAAAACATATTCAAATGAAATATCCATCTTCACAGGTCTCACAAAAATCGTACTCATAATCTGTTTTTTCTCAATATTCCAAAGTAATTCATAACCTCTTAAAATATCATTCTCATTTCTTCCAAACTCATAATTTATCTCATATTTCTGATTTTGTATTCCATCTAAAATTTCTTTCGTCATTTCAAAATCATAGTCAACTAATTTTACTTTATACATCCGCATAAAATGTGCCATATTCAGCGTTTTCCATTGCCTACCATTCAATTCAAACACTTCCCAAAGCCTTTTTACCTCTTCAAAATATCGTTTATCTCTCTCAAAACTTACCTTAACTTCAAAACTTTCATTTTCAATGTCAATCCAAGCTAAAAATTCCTCTTCTTCAATTTCCGCTATTTTATCCAAAGAAAAATCCAAATACACATTTTCTAAAAAAATATCCTTTCCCATCTCTTTATAATCATTTCGAGATATTACAGGAAAAAACGCCTCATTAAACTTGTAACTTTCTTCCTTTTTCACCAAAATCGTTTCTAAAAAAATATCCTTTTTCTTATTTTCAATTCCATTCAATAAATTTTTCTTAACCTCAAAAAATCGCTTATTTACCTCATTTTCCATTTCAAAAAATAATTCTCTAATTGTCTTCCCCAAGACTTCCTTCTCAATTCCCTCAATTTTTTCTCTCAAATTTTCACCCTCTTTTATTAAATTTTAATTAATTTTATCATACAAAAAAATATTTTTCAACTAAAAATTAAAATTTATTTAAAATTATTAAAATAAAAAATCGAGAGTAACACTCATAATTTGTGTAAATATATAAATCTAATATAGAATTTTTTACACAAAAAGTTTTCACTCTCGAAATCAATTAATTAAATCAGTCTATCAAATATATTTTCAAAGCTACCTCATCATCAAATGGAATCGGAATAGCAACTATCTTTTTCCCAGCATCTATAAGCCTTGCAATTACTTCATTATGCTCAGTCGGTAAATATCCAACCTTTTCTTTATTCTCATTATAAACTGCAACAGCATTCAATGCAACGGCATTAAATTCACGATACAAATCCAATTTCACAGAATCTTTTATTTTCAATGAAAAATTTCTAATATACTTAGTTCCTGCTAAATAAGTGTCCAATAAAAATATTTGTTTCGATTGATTTATATACTTATCCAACAAAATTTTAGCATATTCAAACATTATTTCTTTTCCTAATTTTATTTGCTCTTCAATTCCATTCTTTTTATGAATTAGTAACATTCCATTTCCTAAATCAAAAGTATTTATTGCATAATTTCTCTGCGTTTTCAATAATTCAAAATAATCCATCATTTCTTCAAATATCATCACTTCTTTTTGAGTAATTTGAAAAGAACCCTTTTTCAATTCAACCGATGTTGTCTCAATATACGAATAATAAAATCTTCCATCAGGAAAAATTTCCAAATCGTAATTTCCACCATAATAAAGTCCTTCAAACTCAAGTTTTATCCCATTAAACGTATTAGACAGCATATTACATACCTCACCTTACTTTTTAAATTTATTTCAACTATCTTTCTTTATCTTATAATTATTTATTTTCTTCCAATATTTTTACATTTGCATCCAATTGATAAATAATATCTTTTCTTTCAACAATTATCTTCACTTTTTCCTTTAATTTCTCATTATTCTTTATTTTTTTAAATAATTTTTTCGCTGGATTTATCGCAATTGCATTCTCAACCGCTTTAAACATCGTCAAATCTCCAGTTGTATCTCCATATGCAAACGATTTTTTCAAATCAATATCATATTTTTTACAAAATTCTTTAATCGCTTCCTTTTTACTCTTTTCATCCCACATTGGCTCAACTTCGCCTGTAAAAACGCCATTTTCATTCACTTTATAAATTGACGCTCTATAGTCATCTGCTCCATATTTTTCAGCTAATTTTGCAACTAAAAAATCTGGACTTCCAGAAATGATAATAACTTTATGACCCTTTCCCTTGTGATATTTAAGTCTATCTCGCGTGTATCTATAAACTTTATCTCCCTTCAATTCCATAACTCTTTTTGCCACAAAATCCATTTCATCTTTATTAAAATTTTTCAACGCTTCCATATAAGTTCTAACCAATTCATCTAAATAATCATCATAATCTCCAGTTCGATTTTCCCATTTCAAAAATTTCTCTTTCACTTTTGATTCCCAACTCATCATATTAATATATTCATATTTCAAAAGCATTTTAAAATGCTCAATCAATAACGAATCCCTGTAAATAGTTCCATCAATATCAAAAAAAGCTGCTATATTTTTACTCATAAATTCCCCTTTCATAAATTACAATTAATAAAAATTATCACTATAATTATAATACATTAATTTTATAAAAACAACTCAATAATAGAAAAAAGTTATTAGATTGACTTTCATCTTTCTAATAACTTCATTCTTTTTATTCTGATTTTATAATTTTTAGAGATTATTATCTTCTATTTTTCAACTCTTGAACTTCTTGCATCAATTGTTTAATCAATTCAGAATTTTCTCTATTTTTACTTGCTTCTTCTTCAAGTTGTTTTTTCAATTGTCTACTGTAACTATCTTTTTGTTGTTCCAATAATGTTACCATAGATTTTAATCTATCTAATTCGTTAGGCTCTACATCTCTCTTACCGAATTGATATCCCATTCCTAAACCTACTGTTACATCATTTTTGTTATTTAAACTTGCACTTGCTTTATAAATGAATCTTCCACCATCTGAAATTCCACTAAATCCTAAAGCCATCGCTCTACCATTTTTATAAGCTCCTCCAGCTACTGCTACATTAAATCTATTAGCTGCTGCATCATTTATTTGTGGTAAGTTAGCCATTGCCGCTACTCCTGCGATTCCTGCTGTCAAGTTATCATTTACTCCTGCTAATTCTGCTCTTGTTGCTTTATCAGCTGTTCCTGCTATTACAGCATTGTAAACTTGTCCTCCAGTTACAACATCTCTACTTGTTGGTGTTATATCACCTTCAGCAATATTTGTAAGTTTCTTACCTCCACCATCAATTCCATTTGATGTTATACTTGGTCCACCGTTAATTGTTACTCCATCGTTATTTACAACTGTGTTACCCATTGTAACGCTTCCATTTGGTCCTAAATTTACATTTTCTGCTAATTTAACTTCCAATGTATCTGTACTAGATGCTACTACTCCAATATTTCCTGTAGTTAATGGTCCAGTTGCTCTTCCGACAACATTTAAGTTTTGTCCTAAATTACGTGTCAATGTAGTTCCATTATCATCAGTATAAGTTAGAGGATTATTTTGAAGATAATTATGCACTGTAGATCCTGTTACTGTATTATTATCTCCTGCTGCAATATTTCCAGTTCCAATACTATTTAACGTATCTTTCGTAGATTGTGATAAATCAACTTTGTAATCTGTAATATTGTTAGCATCTTTAGTTCCTGGTGTTACTGAAACAAAGCTACTTCCTCCTGAAACTGTCGTTCCATCTGCATCAATTTTATAAATTGTTTGTTTATTTGCTCCTTGTGTAGAAGTAACTGTTGTATTTGTTCCAGCTACTACTTCAGTTTTTGCTGCACCAATTGCCGTATTTAAGTTATTAACTGCTGTATCTAATTGGCTTACATTTACTGCATCTGTTGGAGCTACTCCTGCTGCTACATTTGTAATTTTGTTTCCACCATTGTTTAATCCAGCATTTGTCAAGCTTACTGTTGTTCCACCAGATGTAATTGTAATTCCGTTAGAACCAACATTTGTAATATCTCCAGTTGCATTTGTATAAGTGTTTCCTGCTGCTGTTGCTACATTCGAGTTTCCTGCTGCATCTGTCAATTTATTGCTTGTAGCAGTTGAAACATTAGAATTTCCTGCAACATCCGTAATTGTTGTTCCAGTTGGATTTAATACAGTTGTATTTCCTGCTGGATCTGTTGCTGTCACACTATTTACGCTCAAATCATCTTTAGTTGCAATTGAAATTGTCTTACCATTTTGTGTTACTGCGATATTCTTACCTGCATCAATTGTTACTGTTTCTCCAGCTTTAACTGCTTCAACTGATGTTCCAGACACTGTTCCATTTGATGCCGATGTTGTTACATTAAATCCTTGATTCAAGTAACCAATTGCATCATGCACAGTATTCTTACCAGTATTACCAATATTTGATGTTGTTAATGTTCCATCAGGATTTACTACTGAATTTCCGCCAATTATATTCGAAACACTTGTAGCATTTTTATACAATTGACTTCCATTAATAGCATCTTTACTTGTCGGTGAAATTAATCCATCTGCTATATTTGTCAATTTACTTGGGTTCGTAGTAGTTCCATCTGCATTTAACAAGCTATGATTAATATCAGTAGGATTTACAGCCACTGCTCCTGGTAATGGATTTCCATTTGCATCCACATCTGAAGCTTTGTAATAATTTCCATCATTTGCTTTTACAACCTTATCTCCTGCTGCATTTGTATATACTACTGGTCCGTTATTTACAGCGTTATTAACTGTATTTTTCAATTGAGTTACATTTACTGCGTCTGTTCCATTTACACCAGGTGCTACATTTGTAATCGTATTTCCACCATTGTCTAATCCATTTTTTGTCAACGATACTGGGTTTCCTGCTGCTCCATTATTAATTGTAATTCCATTTGGTCCTACTTTTGTAGTATCTCCTGAAGCTGATGTATAAGTTGTTCCTGATGGCGTTGTAACTGTTGTATTCCCTGCTCCATCACTTATTGTCAATCCTGTTTTATCAAATTTATTATTTCCAGCTGTTACACTGTTAATATTAATATCATCTAACAATGAGTATGTAATCTTACCATTCGCTGCTTGTTCCACTTTCAAGTTCTTACCTGCTGCCATATCAATTACATCTCCTGGATTAATTACTTCATCTCCTGTTGATGATCCTAATGTTCCTCCATTTGCACTTGATTTCAATGTAAATCCTGATTTATTAATTGCATCGGCTACACTTCCTGCTGTTACTACTTTTCCTGCATCTGCTGTACTTGGTGCAGTTACTGATCCATTTGCTCCTGTTGTCAATGTCGTAGTATCTAGTCCTAATGTATACGTAGTCGTCTTAGTTCCGTCTGAATCTGTTGTTGTCGTTGGTGTCAATGTTAATCCTGTTCCTGTTGTTGCTACTTCTGATTTATCTGCATTTACTTTGTAAATTGTTTGACCATTTGTTCCTGTACTACTTGTTACATTTGTATTTGTTCCACCTGCTACTTCTGTTTTTGATGCTCCTGTCGCTTTTGTCAATTGATCTACATTTACTGCATCTGTTCCATTTTTCCCTGCTCCAACATTTGTTATTGTATTTCCACCGTTATTTAATCCTGATGGTCCTAATGTTACTGGACTTCCTGCTGCTCCATTGTTAATTGTGATTCCACCATTATTTAACGTAGTATCTCCAGCTTTTATACTTCCTGCTGCTCCTAAATCTACATCATCTAACAATGAGTATGTAATCTTACCATTCGCTGTTCCACTTTCAAGTTCTTACCTGCTGCCATATCAATTACATCTCCTGGATTAATTACTTCATCTCCTGTTGATGATCCTAATGTTCCTCCGTTTGCACTTGATTTCAATGTAAACCCTGACTTATTAATTGCATCGGCTACACTTCCTGCTGTTACTACTTTTCCTGCATCTGCTGTACTTGGTGCAGTTACTGAGCCATTTGCTCCTGTTGTCAATGTTGTAGTATCTAGTCCTAATGTATACGTAGTCGTCTTAGTTCCATCTGCATCTGTTGTTGTCGTTGGTGTCAATGTTAATCCTGTTCCTGTTGTTGCTACTTCTGATTTATCTGCATTTACTTTGTAAATTGTTTGACCATTTGCTCCTGTACTACTTGTTACATTTGTATTTGTTCCACCTGCTACTTCTGTTTTTGATGCTCCTGTCGCTTTTGTCAATTGGTCTACATTTACTGCATCTGTTCCATTTTTCCCTGCTCCAACATTTGTTATTGTGTTTCCACCATTATTTAATCCTGTTGGTCCTAATGTTACGTTGCTTCCTGCTGGATTTGTAATTGTTACTCCTCCATTCGAAATCTTCGTATCTCCTGTTGTTACACTATTTAACGAGATATCATCTTTCAAGCTATATGTGAATGTTCCTCCTGTTTGGTCTACATTCAAGTTGTTTCCTGCTTGTAATTTTACTGTATCTCCTGGTTTTATCAATTCATTTGCTACTGTTCCTGATGTCGTTCCTGTTCCTGTTTTATCTGCTACTACATTCCATCCCGAACTGTTTACTGCATTTTGGATTGCATTTGCCACATCTCCTGCTGTTGCATATGTATTTCCTCCTGTTGTTGGAGTTACTACTGCTGCTCCTGTTGGTGACGTTGTTGTTGTTAATCCTGATTGCGCTATTGTTACTTCTACTTTATTTCCTGTTGCTGTCGTAGATATTCCATTGCTTCCTGTGATTTCAAATTCTAATCCACCATCTTTATTCAAGTTTTGTTTTCCTGTCACTGTTCCATCTGCAGCTTTTAAGTTAATTGTGTTATTTCCTAACGCATTTATCGCATCTGCTACTGTTTGTGCTGTTACTGCTTGGTTTCCATTTCCTGTTGGTACAGTGGCTTTTCCTCCTGTTGAAGAATTTATTGGTGTTGAATTTGTCAATGTCAATGTTGGTGTTGTTACTCCACCGTTATTGATTGTTGTATTTCCTGCTGTTACGCTTCCGGCTGTTCCTAAATCAATGTTATCTTTAATATCGTATACAACTTTTCCATTCGCATCTACTGAAGCAACTGTATTTTTACCATCTTGGAAATCTAATCCATCTGATAATGTTGTTGTTTGATTATTAGCTCCATTCGCTTTATACGTCAAGTTTGTATTTTTTGCTATTGATGCTGTATCTACCTTCAAGTCATAATTTGAATGTCCGTCAGTGCCTGTTGTTTCTACTACTGTTACTGATTTGTCTGCTGACGTTACAGTTGTTTTTGCTGCTGCAACCGCATCACTTACATTCGTTTTACCTGTTCCACCAATGTTTGCTCCTGTTGTATTTATAGCTCCTGTTGTTGGATCTACTGTTGTTCCTCCACCAATTGCATTTGCTACTGACGTAAAGTCTGTGTTTACAGTATAAATTGTTTGATCGTTTGCTCCTGTTGTACTTGTTACAGTTACATTTTTACCTGCTTGTACTTCTGTCTTCGCTGCTTTTACTTGTCCATAATTTGCTGCATCATTATTATTTACTCCAGGTGCTACATTCGTTATTGTATTTCCACCATTATTTAATCCTGTTGGTCCTAATGTTACGTTGCTTCCTGCTGGATTTGTAATTGTTACTCCTCCATTCGAAATCTTCGTATCTCCTGTTGTTACACTATTTAACGAGATATCATCTTTCAAGCTATATGTGAATGTTCCTCCTGTTTGGTCTACATTCAAGTTGTTTCCTGCTTGTAATTTTACTGTATCTCCTGGTTTTATCAATTCATTTGCTACTGTTCCTGATGTCGTTCCTGTTCCTGTTTTATCTGCTACTACATTCCATCCTGAACTGTTTACTGCATTTTGGATTGCATTTGCTACATCTCCTGCTGTTGCATATGTATTTCCTCCTGTTGTTGGAGTTACTACTGCTGCTCCTGTCGGTGACGTTGTTGTTGTTAATCCTGATTGAGCTATTGTTACATCTACTTTATTTCCTGTTGCTGTTGTAGATATTCCGTTGCTTCCTGTGATTTCAAATTCTAATCCACCATCTTTATTCAAGTTTTGTTTTCCTGTCACTGTTCCATCTGCAGCTTTTAAGTTAATTGTGTTATTTCCTAACGCATTTATTGCATCTGCTACTGTTTGCGCTGTTACCGCTTGATTTCCGTTTCCTGTCGGTACAGTGGCTTTTCCTCCTGTTGAAGAATTTATTGGTGTTGAATTTGTCAATGTCAATGTTGGTGTTGTTACTCCACCGTTATTGATTGTTGTATTCCCTGCTGTTATGCTTCCTGCTGTTCCTAAATCAATATTATCCTTGATATCATACACAACTTTTCCATTCGCATCTACTGAAGCAACTGTATTTTTACCATTGTTAAAGTCTAATCCATTTGCTAATGTTGTTGTTTGATCATTTGTTCCATTAGCTTTATACGTCAAGTTTGTTCCTGCTGCAATTGAATTTGTATCTACTTTTAAGTCATAGTTTGTGTGTCCGTCTGGATCTGTTGTTGGACTTACTGTCACTGAACCATTTTTTGATGTAACAGTTGTTTTAGCTGCTGCAACCGCATCACTTACATTTGTTTTACCTGTTCCACCAATGTTTGCTCCTGTTGTATTTATAGCTCCTGTTGTTGGATCTACTGTTGTTCCTCCACCAATTGCATTTGCTACCGACGTAAAGTCTGTATCTATCGTAATTTTATTTCCTGATTGAGTAATACCAATATTTTTACCAGCATCAATTGTTACTACTTCATTTGGATTAATGTCCTCAACAGTTGTTCCACTTACAGTTCCTGTTGATTTTGATGTTGTTAATTGCCATTTGCTATTTGCAATCTTGTCATCTAATTGACCAACATTTACTGCATCTGTTTTATTTGTTCCTGCTCCAACACCTGTTATTGGATTTCCACCATTATTCAATCCTGTTGGTCCTAATGTTACTGGACTTCCTGCTCCATTATTAATTGTGATTCCACCATTATTTAATGTAGTATCTCCTGCTTTTATACTTCCCGTTGCTCCTAAATCTACATTATCTGACAATGAATATGTAATCTTACCATTTGCTGCTTGTTCTACTTTTAAGTTTTTACCTGCTGCCATATCAATTACATCTCCTGGATTTATCACTTCATCTCCTGTTGATGCTCCTAATGTTCCTCCATTTGCACTTGATTTCAATGTAAATCCTGAATTATTAATCGCATTTGCTACATCTCCAGCTGTTACCACTTTTCCTGCATCTGTTGTACTTGGTGCAGTTACTGATCCATTTGTCCCTGTTGTTAACGTTGTTGTATCTAATCCTAATGTATACGTTGTTGTCTTCGTTCCATCTGAATCTGCAGTACTTGACGATGTCAATGTTAACCCTGTTCCTGTTGTCGCAACTTCTGATTTATCTGCATTTACTTTATAGATTGTTTGTCCATCTGAACCTGTTGTAGTATGCACATTTGTATTAGTTCCTGCTATTACTTCTGATTTTGCTGCTTTTACTTGTCCATAGTTTGCTGCATCTGTATTATTTACTCCAGGTGCTACATTTGTTATTTTGTTTCCACCATTATTCAATCCTGACGGTCCTAATGTTACTGGACTTCCTGCTGCTCCATTATTGATTGTAATTCCACCATTGTTTAATGTAGTATCTCCTGCTTTTATACTTCCTGCTGCTCCTAAATCTACATCATCCTTAATATCGTACACAACTTTTCCATTAACATCTACTGAAGCAACTGTATTTTTACCATTGTTAAAGTCTAATCCATTTGCTAATGTTGTTGTTTGATCATTTGTTCCATTAGCTTTATACGTCAAGTTTGTTCCTGCTGCAATTGAGCTTGTGTCTACTTTTAAGTCATAATTTGTATGTCCATCTGCATCCGTTGTTGGACTTACTGTCACTGAACCATTTTTTGATGTAACAGTTGTTTTAGCCGCTGCAACTGCATCACTTATATTTGTTTTACCTGTTCCACCAATGTTTGCTCCTGTTGTATTTATAGCTCCTGTTGTTGGATCTACTGTTGTTCCTCCACCAATTGCATTTGCTACCGACGTAAAGTCTGTATCTATCGTAATTTTATTTCCTGATTGAGTAATACCAATATTTTTACCAGCATCAATTGTTACTACTTCATTTGGATTAATGTCCTCAACAGTTGTTCCACTTACAGTTCCTGTTGATTTTGATGTTGTTAATTGCCATTTGCTGTTTGCAATCTTGTCATCTAACTGACCAACATTTACTGCATCTGTTTTATTTGTTCCTGCTCCAACACCTGTTATTGGATTTCCACCATTATTCAATCCTGTTGGTCCTAATGTTACTGGACTTCCTGCTCCATTATTAATTGTAATTCCATTATTATCAATTTTTGTTCCACCGTTTGTTGTTATACTATCTAATCCTGTTAAATCTTTTGCCAATTCAATATTCAATGTGTCAGTTCCATCTGCTTTTACTGCGATATTTCCTGTTGTTGTTGCCCCTGTTGCTCCACCTTTTACGTTTAATTTTTCTCCTAATTTTCTTGTTACATCTGTTCCACTATCTCCTGCAAATGTTAACGGATTATTGTTAATTAAATCTGTTTTTGCATTGTTTATCGCTGTATTTACAGTATCTCCTGTTACTAACTTGTTATTTCCTGGTGTTACTGTTCCTGATGTATCTACTTTCAAGTCATAAATTGTATTTCCATCTGTTCCTGCACTTGATGTTACACCTATTGAATTATCTGATGATTTTACTTCTGTCTTAGCTGCTTTTCCTACATTTGTTATCGCTGTTGCTAAGTCTCCCGCTTTTACATAACTATTTGGATCAGTTGTTGAAACTGTTGTTCCACTTGTAGTCAATGATGTATTTTTTACTGCTACTGTGTAGTCTGTTACGTTATTTGTTCCTGCTGCTGATGTTACTGTTACTCCATCTCCTGCTACTACATTTGCTCCTTTAGCATCTACTGTAAATGTAGTTTTTGTTGTTCCATCTGTATTTGTTGATGTTGACGTTGTTACACCAGCTATATTTGTTCCAGCCACTACATCTACCGAATTTCTCGCAATATTATTTATTACACCTTTACCAGCATTCGTAATATTACTCAAATCTTTATTTGCTGCATCTAATTTCGTTATATCTACTGACAAGTCATAAACATCTTTGTTTCCATTTGTTGATTTACTTACTACAACTGAATTATCATTTGATGTCACTTCTGTCTTCGTGCTATCTACATACGTTTTATTAGTTGCATCTGTTCCTGCTGTTGGTGCATTGTTAATCGTTACTTTATCTGCTGTTACTGTCGGTGTTGTAATTCCACTATTGTTAATTGTTGTATTTCCACCATTTGTTGTTATGCTGTCTAACCCTGTTAAATCTTTTGCCAATTCAATATTCAATGTGTCAGTTCCATCTGCTGTTACTTTAATATTATTAGCTGCTGTTGCCCCTGTTGCTCCACCTTTTATGTTTAATTTTTCTCCCAATTTTCTTGTTACATCTCCTCCAGCATTATCTCCTGCAAATGTTAACGGGTTGCTAACTGCTTTATTTATTGCTGTATTTACAGTATCTCCTGTTACTAATTTAGTATCTCCTGCTGCAACTTTTCCAGTTTTATCTACCGTAATATTGTAAATTGTATGTCCATCTGGTGACGTATTATCAGCTGTTACATTTATTGAACTATCTGGCGATTTTACTTCTGTTTTCGCTGCATTAGCTGCATTAGTTATTGCATTTGCAACATCTCCTGCTTTTGCAAAATTATTATTATTTCCAGCTGTTACTGTTGTTCCATTTGTTGTCAATGTTGTGTCTTTTACTGCTACTGTGTAGTCTGTTACGTTATTTGCTCCTGCTGCTGATGTTACTGTTACTCCGTCTCCTGCTACTACATTTGCTCCTTTTGCATTTACAGTAAATGTCGTTGTCTTTGTACCATCTGCATTTGTTACTGTGTTTGAAGTTACATCTTTTACATTCGTTCCTGCCGCTACATTTATTGATTTAGTTGCAATATCGCTTATTACACCTTTTCCAGCATTATTAATGTTACTTAAATTTTTGTTAGCTGCATCAACTGATAAATCATAAATTGTATTTCCTTTCGCAGGATCTGTACTTGAAGTCACTGTCACTGAATTATCTGTTGATTTTACTTCTGTCTTAGCTGCATTTACTTGACTTACATTTGCTGCATCTGTAGGATTTACACCAGGCGAAACATTTGTTATCGTTTTATTTCCAGCATTAATACCATTATTATTAATTGTTACAGGTCCTGCTTTAAGACTTCCATTTGGTCCTAAATCCACATCTTTTTTCAATGAGTAAGTATATTTCTGAGTACCTGTTGATGTTTCTTGTTTTATAGATAAATTATCTCCTGCAATAAATTGTACTTCATCTCCGGGCATAACTTGAGTAGAAGAAGCTGTTCCAACTAATTCCCCACTTCCAGTTTTTCCAGCATTTCCTTTCCAAGTTTTCCCAAGTTCATTTGCTACTGCAAATAATTGTGAACCATTGATTGCATCTGTTGAATCTTTAGTAACTCTACCTGCTGCAACATTTTGAATTTGTCTTTCATTTCCAGCTGTTCCAACTGAAACTGCTGATTGTGGATTATTTCCTGCAAATGTTCCATAAGTAATAGATTTTGAACTTGGCGGTGTTATTGTTGCATTTGAAACTGCTGTAACTGCTTTTGTTGCAGAGCCTGAACCTAAAGCTACATCTCCGTTTGCAGTATTTGCTGATGTTCTATTTCCAATAGCCATTGAATCATCTTTGCTTGCTTTTGAACTTTGACCAATTGTTATTGCTGCTTTCCCTGTCGCTTCAGAATATGAACCAATAGACACAGAGTTATCAGTATATGCTTTAGAGTTTGTACCAAGACTTACAACATTCTGTACTTTCAAGCTTCCACCTGTAGTGTATAATCTAGTTGCATTTGTCCCCACTATAATATTGTTGTCACCTTCTACTCCACCAATACCTGCTTGGTTTCCTATTACAGTATTAGAACTTCCTTTTAAGCCTTTAGCAGATTGATAACCCATTGAAATATTTTGATTACCTTTTACTGCTTGACCTGACTGCCATCCTATAGCAGTATTACCTAATCCATCAGTATTCTGTCCTGAATCTGCTCCTATTGATACATTGTTATTATTTTTTACTCCAATTCCTGCATTAGCTCCCATTGCTGTATTATAGCTTCCTGTTACACTTTTTCCTGAGCCTGAACCAAATGCAACGTTATAATCTCCATTACTAGTTTGACCTGAACTAGTTCCTAAGAAAAGGTTGTCTTTTCCTCCCATTCCTTTTCCTGCTTCAGATCCTATTGAAACGTTTCGAATATCAGTATTATTTGAAGAACCTGCCACTTGAGTTTTTCCTGTTTCTGTTTTATACCCAATTGCTATATTTTGCATATTATTTGCATTAGAACCACTACCTAACGCAATTCCATCAGAACCTTTTGCACTCGCTCCATTC
Organism: Leptotrichia sp. oral taxon 221; assembly: GCF_018128245.1. NCBI lineage: Bacteria > Fusobacteriati > Fusobacteriota > Fusobacteriia > Fusobacteriales > Leptotrichiaceae > Leptotrichia > Leptotrichia sp. oral taxon 221. The sequence goes on along the minus strand of NZ_CP072378.1, from coordinate 826,361 downwards.
CCAATTGCTACTGCACTTGATCCAATTCCTGTTGAACCACCAATACTTCCAGTACCTATTGCCACAGAATTTGCTGTTAATGATTGAGAATTTGTTCCCATTGCTATTGTATTATCTTCCGTTGATCCTGTATTACCAGATTTTGAATTCAACCCAATTGCTATAGAACCTTTATTGTTTGCTTGTGACCCATATCCTATTGCTGAAGCAGATTCTCCAACTGTTGTTACCTTTGTCCCTATTGCAATAGCCGTTGCTCCTACTGAACTTGCTGCCCCACCTATAGCAATCGAACCTTGTCCATCTGAAGTCGCTCCTACTCCTAATGCTGTAGAAAACTTACCTGAGGCTTTTGTTTTAGTACCAAATGCTGTAGCCAAATCTCCTGCTGATGTCGCTTGTACTCCCACTGCTATTGAGGCTTCTCCACTTGCCTTTGTTTGAATCCAACGATCTGTACCTGTACCAACTAACGGAGCTCCTGTTAATGAACTATAAAGAGTCCCTACTGTTCTATTAGCTGCATCTAAATCATCTCCTCCAATTGCTATCGATGATGATCCACTTGCAACAGTATCTCCACCTATACTGATAGACTGATCTCCTGTTGCTTGAGCACCTCTATCATTTTGAATATTTCCTCCAATTGCTACTGACTGTCCTCCTGAAGCTTTTGAGTTATAACCTAAAGCTACTGCCGATTTATTCAAAGCATTAGAATCTTTTCCTATAGCTATAGCTCCCTCTTGAACAGATGTTGAATCTTTACCCAAAGCTATTCCATAAGCACCACTAACTTTTGAAGATTTACCTATTGCTATTCCCTCTAAATTTCCAGATCCTATTAACGAAGCACCTGTCGGTGTAACAGATGATCCACTTGTTGAACCTATTGTTACGTTTGCTTCTGCATTCTTAGTCGCAACCATCTCTCCCGCAACTACAGTCGTAGCCAACGACGCTACTTTTGCTACTTTATTAAATACTACTTTTGATATTTTTTTCTTGCTTTTCTTTTTCTTTGTGTTTTTCATTTGACCTCCATTGTAATTATTTTAGAAAAGTTACTCTATCATATATTTTATAAATGATAGCCTTTTTAGTTCTTTATTTATTTTTGATTTAAACTCCTCATATATTAATTTTATAAATTATTTAGAGAATACTTTTTTATTCTATTTAGTACTATTTTTTTCTAGACTATATTATACCTTATTTCTTACGCATTTACAAGAATTTTTTTTATATAACATCTGTTTTTTTTCGTTTTTTATCAATTTTTGTCATTTTCTTTTATTCTAAGAAAATCTATTTTTAAATTTTCAAATATTATAATAGTTGTTATTTATATTTTTTCTCCTAATAATATATTTTAATTATTTTTAATATTACTCCTTTTTACAATATTTCCAATTTTTAACAATTACAAATCATAATTTTAATATATTTTTTGTTAATTCTTCATTTAAAAACAAACAAAAAAAGTCAAAAAATTCTAAAATGTTAAAAAACTATAAATTTATATCAATCATTCTATTATTAATACTATCTTTATTGTTTTATTCTAATCGAATTTTCTGACTCTATATACCTTTAATGGTTTTTACTGAAATTTATCTTTTTTCGATATTTGCTTCTTCAAATTTAATTCCGTATCTTCCATATTGTTCTTGGAATTTCTTATAGAATAAATCTCTTAATTCTTTTTGAACTTTATCTTTTGGTTCTAAATATCTTCTTTTTATTTCTGCTTCTTTTTCTGGTCTTGTATATTTCGCATAAGCCGTATATGGCAAGTCACTATACACTTTTTCTGATGGATCTATTTTTTTATCTTCTATTAATTTTTTCCAAACATATTTATTTTCTGTATTTGCTACATAATATTGAATTTCTTCAACTTCCATTTTAGACCCTTCTACTCTAGCTCCAGGCGTATCCAATCTACATAATCTGACCATTTCTCCAGTAATGCTGTCTTCCCTCAAAATAGAATGTCCTTTTTTACTTCTGCAATGTTTTGCAGGTGCGTCATCTAAATCAGAATACACAATTATCTCGTTACTATTATCTCGTTCATTCAAAAAATTACTTCTATATTGTTTACCTTTTGTACTCATTTTTGGAAACGCATCACTTTCCCTCGAATATGGCACCACATATCTTTTTCCTTCAATTTCACGAGACTCTCCTACAAATCCCGTCGAATATGAATTAACCACTCCTAAAAGCATTCCTGCTATAATCAATATCTTCTTTTTCATTCGTTCTCCTTTTTTATCTATCAATCAGTCAATTTAAAAACACTAACTAATTTCTCTAATTATCCAAACGATTTTATCATATTTATATACCCCTGTCAATTACATTTTTTTAATCTTTTCCATTTTTTACAAAAAAAATAGAGCCTTCTACTAAAGCTCTATTCCTTTTTTAACTAATCTAAATTCCACTCTTCTATTTTCAAATCTTCCTTCAGGAGTATCATTCGACATAAGTGGATTTTTTTCTCCTCTTCCTAAAGTATCTTGTATTCTATCAGGCGACATTCCCAATGCTACCAATTTTTCTCCAATATTCTCTGCTCTCTTTAACGACAATCTTTCATTGTAAGAAGGTCTCCCAAACGAATCTGCATACCCAACAATAGTCATCACAAGATCATTAGATTCCACATAATCTTTAATTTCTTGTAATATCTTTTCCGAGTCTTTCGGAACATGTGCACTATTCTTTTCAAAATTCATATCTTTTGCCTTAACCAACAACACTTCGACCTTCGATATTTCCAAATTATTAACAACGCTATTTACACCAGTTGCTAAATTATCTTGAGATACAGGCTGTGCAGGAGACACTTTATTTTCTGTAACTGTTTTATCACTAATTGAAGTTCCCGCCGTCGTTTGCACAATATTTTGTCTAGGCTGTTGATGCACTTTTTTTTCTTTTAATTGGGGTGTCGTTCCATCTTGAGACAACTCAACCATTATCAAATCTGGATCATTTGCAAAATCTTTTTTCTTCTTATTCGGATTAACATCATGAATAGCCGGAATATCATTTTTTGCAGTGTCCTTTAACACATCTACTGCATTTGATTTTATAATTTCTTTTCTCATATTGGCTGTTGTTACTTTGTCTGACATTGTAGGAATTGACATCGCTACCAACGAAGACACCGCAAGTACAGACGGTTTTTTCGCCATAAGAATCTTCCTCCTTTTCTTTTTTTATTTTATTATTTTTAAGTTTTCCATTTATTTTTCAAAATTTCCATTAATTTCTAATGTTAATTTTTTATAAATTAGAAACTATTTTTTCACTTTCAATCCATATTTATTAATTAATTCATCATATTTTCCATTTGATTTTAATGTTTTCAACTCTTCATTAATTTTTTGAATTAATTCTGTATGTTTACCTTTATCAAAAGCTATTGCCATTCCACTGTCTAATGGTTTTTCTCCAATTACTTCAAGATCAGTATATTTTTTCATATATTCAAGTGCAATTACATTTTCCAAAATTAAAACATCAACTTTTCCAGCTTCTAAATCCATTATAGATTTTACAGTATCTTCAATAGGAACTACTGTAGCACCTGGTATTTTTCTAGCTTCAATTTCTTGAATTGTTCCTAAAGATGCACCAACTTTTTTACCACTTAAATTATCAATTGATGTAACGTTATTGTTACCTTTTTTCTTTAAGTATACATCTGTTGATTTAAAATATTCATCTGAAAAATCTACAGATTTTTTTCTTTCTTCAGTCGCTGTCATTCCAGAAATAATCATATCAATTTTCCCTGCTTTTAATGTCGGTATCAATCCATCAAATGATTGATCTTCAATTTCAATTTTGTATCCTAAATCTTTCCCAATTTGATTAATCAAATCTACGTCAAACCCTACTATTTGTCCATTTTCTTTATATTCAAATGGTGCAAATACTGAATTTAACCCTACTCTTAATGTTTTGCTCTCTTCTTTTTTACCACAAGATAATACTGCTAACATAAGTATCATCACTACTGCTAAAATTTTTTTCATACCCTTTACTCTCCTCACAATTTTAATTTACACTACTATTATACCACATTTTTTATATTATTTTTAATTTTTCAAGATTAATTAATAATTTAATCCATATTTTTTAAGTAACTCATCATATTTCCCATTTTCTTTCAATTTTTTCAATTGTTCATTAAATTGTTTTACTAATTCTGGATTTTTACCTTTATCAAAAGCAAAAGCCATTCCAGCTGGTAAGTTTTCTTTGTAGAAAATTTCTATTCCTGGATTATTTTTAACATACTGTAACGCCACAATATCTTCCAATATTACAGCATCATTTTTCCCAGCATTTAAATCCATTATAATTGTAGCTGGTGTTTCATTTGGAACAACAATAGCACCTTTTATTTTTTTAGCTTCCATCTCTTGAATAGTTCCTAATTGAACTGCAACCTTTTTACCATTCAAACTTTCTTTAGAATTTATACTATTGTTCCCTTTTTTTCTCAAATAAACTTGTTTAGATTTAAAATATTCATCTGTAAAATCTACTGATTGTTTTCTTTCTTCAGTAGCACTCATTCCTGAAGCGATCACGTCTAATTTTCCAGCCTTCAAAGATGAAATTAATCCATCAAACGGCTGAACCTTAAATTCTACTTGATATCCTAATCCTTTCGCTATTTCAGAAATCAAGTCCATATCAAATCCTACTACTTTCCCATTTTCCATATATCCAAACGGTGGAAAAACTCCATCTGTTCCTACTACTAATTTTTTCTCTTTTGTTGCATTTCCTGCACTTTTATTTCCACAAGAAATCATTCCTAACATTAATAACAACGCTACAAAAATTTTTTTCATACCATTACCTACCTTCCTACTCTTACTTCTCTACATATTTTAATACCTAAAACTAAATTTTTCAAAATTTAAGCAGTTCCAACATTCCTAATAATCTAAAAATTCAGTTATCTAAAAAATTTTTAATGATTCAACACTTTATCTAAAAATTCTTTTGTTCTTTCTTCTTTCGGATTCTCAAAAATTTCTTTTGGACTTCCATCTTCTAAAATAGTCCCTTGATCCATAAAGAATACTCTATTAGCAACAGTTCTAGCAAATCCCATTTCATGCGTCACAACAATCATTGTCATTCCTTCCCTTGCCAAATCTTTCATTACTTCTAAAACTTCTCCAATCATTTCAGGATCCAATGCAGAAGTTGGCTCATCGAATAAAATAACTTTTGGATTCATTGCCAATGCCCTAGCAATCGCAACCCTTTGTTTTTGACCTCCAGACAATTTATTCGGATAAACATCTTTTTTATCTGCCAATCCAACTTTTTCTAGCAAACTAATCGCTATTTTTTCTGCCTCTTCTTGAGAAGTTTTCTTCAATTTTATCGGTCCAATTGTTATATTTTCCAATACAGTCTTATGCGGAAACAAATTGAAGTGCTGGAATACCATCCCAACTTTTTCTCTAATTTTATTTATATCTACTTTAGGAGACACTATATTTTCTCCCTCAATATCAATTTCACCATTTGTAGGCTCTTCAAGTCTATTTATACATCTTAAAAAAGTTGATTTTCCACTCCCAGAAGGTCCAATTATTGAAATAACTTCACCTTCTTTTATATCAGTCGAAATACCTTTTAATACTTTCAAATCTCCATATGTTTTCTCTAAATTTTTAATCTTAATCATTTTCTTTCAACTTCCCTTCTAATCTCTTACCAAGATATGAGAATATTTTTACACTGACATAGTACACTACACCAGTAAATATAATTGGTTTTGGATTATAGTAAGCTGCTTGTAAACTTTTACTATTAAATGTTATTTCAATTGCTCCAATGTAACCAATAATTGAAGTTTCTTTAAATAAAGTTATAAATTCATTCACCAACGCTGGTAAAATATTTTTTATAGCTTGTGGAATAACAATTTCGCTCATCGCCATTTTAAAAGGCATCCCAATTGCTCTTGCTGCTTCCATTTGTCCTTTATCTATACTTTCAATCCCTGATCTTACAATTTCTGCTGTATATGCTGCACTATTAAGCCCTAAAGCCAAACATGCCACAACAAAGCTATTTCCTGATTTTAATATTACTAACGAAAATATTAGTAATTGTAACATCATTGGAGTTCCCCTCATTATATCAATATATTCATCTATAAAAATTTCTTTAATTAAATCCAAATACTTATTACGAAGTTTTTGAAATCTAAAAAATGCTAATAATACTCCCACTATGATTCCTATTATCGCTCCAAAAAAAGTTGCTCCTATAGTTACACCGTAACTTTTTACATATTCTATCCATTCTACAGGTTTAACTTCATGAGGAAATGATAATAAAGTAGCCACAACGATTATTACTACTATAAGAATCGTTCTCATTACAGTTCTTAACTTTTTTAATTCTGTCATTTTAATCATGTAAATTTAAAAAATTCACATCCTCCTTCCCTAATTTCACTCTTCATTGACGGAGACCTTTTTATAAATAAAAATAATTTTTTTTAATTATAAATACTAAAATTTCTATAAATAAATATAGTTTAAATATCATACAATTTTTGAAATATTCTCTCTAATTTTTATAAAAATATTAAAATCTGTAAAATTAATGATTTGATATTTTATATCATAAAATAGTCTCTCAATTTTTTAGTCTATGTTATATTATACATAAATTTATATTTTTTTTCAATAAGTAATCTAAAAAAAGCTATCATTTTTTCAAATAATCTTAAATTTTTTACGATTAAAATTATAATTATTTTATTAATAACTAAAAAAGCACAATTATACTTTATCATTCAGTTATTTTTCCATTCATTAACTGTTTCTAATTTTATAAACAGTAACTCTTATCATTTTTATAAAAAACAACTAATATCAAAAGTACCCTTGTGCTAATTAATAAAATTAATCATAGATTATTTTTTTCTAGTTTTATAATATTCTTCTCTCACACTTTCAAGAGCTTTTTTCAATTTTTGTTCTTTAGATTTTTTAGAATCTTTAGAACTTTTTTTATCTTCTTTTTTATCAGTAGTAGTTACTTCATTAGTTTCTTCAGTTGCTACTTCTTGACTAGTCTCTTGTACTTGTGCTTTTTCCTCTGCCTTTTTTTGTTCTTTAGAAACTTTCTCATCTGCTAATTTTTGTTCTTTCGCATTTTTTTCTTCTAATTTTTTCTTTTCTTTGGCAGCTTTTTCTTCTGCCAATTTTTGTTCCTTATTTTTCTTTTCTTCCAATCTTTTTTTCTCTTTGGCAGCCTTTTCTTCTTCTAATTTCTTCTTTTGTTCCAATTTTTCTTTTGCTTTATTTTGATTAATAGTCTCTTGTTGAGCTTTGTAATAATCATCTCTCGCTTGTTTCAATAAATCTTGTTTATTATTTGCAAATATTGGCAATCCTAAAGCAAATACCATTCCTACAAACAATAATCTTTCTCTTTTCTTCATAATAAAACCTCCATTTTAATACTTTATTTATATTTATAAAATTGATAATCAATAATTTTAAATTCACAAATACTAATTATCAATAAAATTTTATAAATCTACCTTAATATCACTTTATTCAAACACTTCCGTAGCATTCGTAACTTCTTTCCCCAATGCAACATTCAAAGCAACGATTGCAACTTCCAATTGTTTTTCATCTGGCTCACTCGTAGTAACTTTTTGTAACCACATACCAGGTGTTGCAATAATTCTTGCGACAGAATTATTCAAATGATAACTTGTCCATCTTTGTAACTCATATGCTAATCCAGCAATTACAGGTACAAACGCTACTCTAGTAACCAATTTGTATAATAACAAAGCAACTCTTTGTAAAAATTCTTTCCCTTCTGGAACTGGAAATATCAAATCAACAATTATAAATACCAAAATACTAATCAACATTACGATTAACAAAAAGCTTGTCCCACATCTAGGATGTATTCTAGTACACTTCTTCGCATTTTTAGGTGATAATTCTTCACCCAACTCATAATTCATAATACTTTTATGTTCTGCTCCGTGATATTCAAACACTCTTTGAATGTCTTTCAAAAATGATATCCCAATAATATATCCTAAAAATAACACTAATTTTATCAACGCTTCCACCAAATTAGCCATAACTTTATTATTTTCAAATAATAAACCACCAATAAATGAAGGTAGCGCCATAAAAACTCCAATACCTAAAGCAATTGATACAAAAACTGTCCATCCAATTTCTTTATCACTCAATTTCTCTTCTTCAAATCCCGCTTGATTCGATGCAAAAATCAACTCTTTCGTACCTACAACCATCGCATCATAAAGAGCAATAACTCCACGAACGAACGGAACTTTCAACCATTTATTATTTTTTTCAGTTAATTTTTTTCTTTTGTACACAATACTTCCATCTTTTTTCCTAACTGCCGTTGCAATAGCCTTTGGACCTCTCATCATAACTCCTTCTATGACAGCTTGACCACCTACAACCACTTTTTCATTCTTCATATATTCCCACTTTCTATACTTAATTTTTATGATTTTTTCTCATTTGTATAAACACTTGTCTAAACAATTGTCATATTTTACTACTTAACTAATTAATTTTCAAGTTAATTACATTTGTTTTTGTCAAATAAATTAAGAATTAATAAATTAATCTCTTTCAAAAACAGATCTGTTTTTCAATCTTCTCAATGATTTTACTATATGATTTGATTTTTGTTTACTAATACCTTTTATTTGTGCAAAATCTTCTACATTTGCTAATAAAATCGATTGAACTCCTGAAAATTCCTTAACTAAAAGTTCTGTATCTTTTTTAGTAATTTTGTTAACATTACTTAATAAATTATATCCTCTTGATTCCATTATATCATCAAGTCCCAGCTTTTTTTGTTCGTATCCTAATATATTCACAATATTTTCATTTATCAATAACTCTTCTTTATTTAAAGTTTTTATTTCTTCAATTATTCTTTCAGCCCTTTTATTATGAATTTTATAATCTTTTATCAATGATATAAATTTCTCTTCTTTATTAAGCATTATTTCTTGATATTGTATTCTTATCAATCTTCCTTCAGTTCCTAACTCAGTCATATATCCCATTAACTCTTCAGACATTTCAAATAACAATCCGTACATTCTCACAATTTCAATAACATCATACAACGTAACCATATTATCAAATTCTAAAATAGACAACGCCACCAAACTATTTTCTATTGCTAAAGAATATTTTTCCAATGCCGTAATAGCTTGAGAGCTTTTTACCAACAAATCACTGATATCATGCAACGGATATCTTTCTTTTCCAATATACGCTGTTATTTTATTTCTTCTTTCTGAAACCGTAACTACTAAACAGCCCTTTTGTTGAGCTAATCTATGAGCAGCTTGATGTCTAGTTCCACTCTCATCAGTTTTTATTTTATAATCAGGCTGTATTTGAACATTTGCTCCATAAATAGTTTTTATATCTTTTGATACAATTATTCCTCCATCCATTTTAGCTAATTCATAAACACCTTGTGGCGTATATTCAGCATTCAACTCAAATCCTCCAGCTTTAACATCTTTTAATGTTTCCAAATTTCCCAACACAATCAATGCACCAAGATTTGCTTCTTGTATTCTATTTATAGCTTCCCTCAATGGAGTGCCAGGTGCTATTACTGAAAAAATATATTCTCGTATTTTTTTTCTTTCTTTATTTTTCATAAACTACTTCACCCTCTCAATCAGCTCACTAATATTACTAATATAATTTAACTTTATTTTTATATTTTCTTTATCCAAATCGTCTTTATGGCTTCTCGGCAAATAAACTCCTGTAAATCCTAGCTTTTCCAATTCATTTATCCTATTTTTAATAAATGATACTTTACGCACCTCTCCTCTTAAGCCCAACTCTCCAATTGCCGCTATTTTTTGACTAATTGGTTTTTGATTAACTGACGAAAGCAATGAAAATATTACTGCTAAATCTGAACTTCTATCTTTTAATTCAATTCCACCAGGAATGTTAATGTAAATATCTTTTGAATTTATATCTATTTTTAAAGATCTCGACAATACTGCACTCAATATCTCAACTCTATTTCTATCATATCCCTCTACAGTCCTTTTCGGTATTCCAAAATTAGGTGTACTCAATAAAGATTGTACTTCAAATAAAAATACCCTACTTCCTTCAAATATGGGAACTATAATACTTCCTATATTTTTTTCATCTCTATCACTAATAAAAAATTCAGAAGGATTTTTCACTTCACTTATTCCATTTTCCTTCATATCAAATATTGATATTTCATTCGTCGAACCATATCTATTTTTAATTGATCGAACAATCCTAAAATAATTATTTTCTTCTCCTTCAAGCTGTAAAACTGCATCAACCATATGCTCCAACAATTTAGGCCCAGCCAATTTACCATCTTTCGTAACATGACCCACAATATAAAATGCTATCTCATATCTTTTTGCAATTTCAATTATTTTTAATGTCGTTTCTCTAATTTGTGATACACTTCCTGGCAACGAATTACTATTCACTGATTGCAACGTTTGTATCGAATCTATTACAACGACTTTCGGTCTTTCTTTCAAAATAACCGATTCAATTTTTTCAATCGTTATCTCATTTAAGATATATAAATTCTCACTTCTTACATTTATTCTATCAGACCTTTGTTTTATCTGTCTGGGTGATTCTTCTCCAGATACATAAAACACAGTTCCAATTTTTGAATATTCCTGTGACAACTGTAATAAAAATGTCGATTTCCCTATTCCAGGACTTCCTGTTATAAGAACCACTTCCCCTTTTATCAATCCGCCACCCAACACTCTATCAAATTCACTATATTGAGTAACCATTCTAAATTCTTTTTCTATTTTTATCTCAGAAATTTTTGTAATTGACACCTCTTCTGATTCTATATTTTTAAAGTTTCTTTTTATTTCAACTTCCTCTTCAAAAGTCCCCCACGAATCACAATTTGGACATTTTCCCAGCCATTTTTGAGAGGTATAACCACATTCTGAACATATATATTTTGATTTTGTGTTTCTCTCTGCCAACTTTAACTCCTTTTATTTTTGCTTAACCTTTTTATGCTCTATCTATTATGTTTAATCTCTTTGACTTTCTTTCTTAACTCTTCTTCAACTAGTTTTGGAACAAAAATTCCCAATTCACCTTCATTCAGCGCTATTTCTTTCACTAAACTAGAACTTAAATACAAATATTCCCTAGAAGCCGTCAAAAAAACTGTTTCAAAATCATTTTTCGCCAACGCACTATTCGTCAAAGCAAATTGCAATTCATACTCGTAATCTGACAATGCACGCAATCCTCTTATTAAAATATCCACATTTTCTTTAAACATAAAATCCACTAACAATCCATTGAAAATTTTAATTTCTGCTTTTATATTTTCTTTTTCTAAAATTTTTTTTATCATTTCAGCTCTCTCTTCTTCAGTAAACCAAGACTTGCTCTTTGAAGAATTTTTGAAAATACCAATTATCAATTTGTCAAATAAATCAGCCGAACGTCTTATAATATCAATATGTCCTTTTGTTATCGGATCAAAACTTCCCGGATACAACGCTGTCTTTTTCATTTCTAATCTCTCTCCTCATTTAAAGCTCTTCTATCTTTTCTAACGCTTCTCTAGCGGCATTTTTTTCAGCTTCTTTTTTACTTTTCCCAATTCCTACACCGTATATTTTATTATCTAATTTCACAGCAATCTTAAATTCTTTGTTATGATCTGGGCCTTTTGTAGAAAGTAATTCATATTCTGGCATTTTTCTATATTTACTTTGAAAAACTTCCTGTAAAATAGTTTTATAATCTCCAGTCCCTTCAATTTCCTCCAAATTATTAATCTTCTCCAACAAAAATTTCAATGCAATATCTTTCGTAGTGTAATAATCAGAATCTTTAAATATTGCCCCCATTAAAGCCTCAAACGCATCCCCTAAAATAGACTTTCTTTCTCTACCACCAGATAATATTTCTCCATTACTCAAATACAAATAATCGCCTAATTTCAAATCATTTGCAATAGCTGAAAATACTGGCTCACTTATTATTTGGCTCTTTAATTTTGCCAATTCACCTTCATTTTTATCTTTTTCTAAATTATAAATATACTCTGTTGTAATTAAATTCAAAACAGCATCCCCTAAAAATTCCAATTTTTCATTATCGAACTTTTTAGTTTTATCATTTTCATTCGAAAACGATCTATGAGTCAACGCTTCTTTCAAATATCCCTCATTTTTAAAACGATAATTTATCTTTTCCATTAATTCTTCAGAGCTTTTATTTTTCAACATTGAATATTTAACTGCTATAAAAAAAGCAGTGCCCTCCTTTTTTCTCTATTTTAATTCATCTTATGTTAAATTTAATAGAACTGTCATACTCCATTCTATCAATTATTCAATTTATTTAATTCACAAAAAAGAGAAATCACAAAACTTATAAAATCAACTTTTTATAATCAGGAACATCAATTTATCAATCATTAATTTTTAAAAGTCTTCTAATATTCCATACTAATAAAATCAAATTTTTAAAATTATGTAATCTCTCTTTTGTTTATTTATTATCCTTTATATTTTCTAAATGCTAAAACTGCATTGTGTCCACCAAATCCTAATGAACTAGACATTCCTACTTCTATTTCTTGTTTTCTAGCTTCATTTGGAACATAATCCAAGTCACATAATGGATCAGGATTTTCATAATTTATAGTTGGAGGTAAAACTCCTTCATCAATAGCTAATGCTAAAAATGCTGCTTCAATTCCTCCTGCTCCTCCTAATAAATGTCCTGTTGCTCCTTTTGTCGAACTTACTGCTAATTTATAGGCATGTTCACCAAATGCAGATTTTATTGCTTGTGTTTCATTTTTATCATTTGCAGGTGTAGATGTTCCGTGTGCATTTATATATCCAACTTCTTCAGGTTTAATGTTTCCTTGTTCTAATGCCATTCTAAATGCTCTTGCAGCACCTTCTCCACCATCAGATGGAGCTGTCATATGGTAAGCATCTCCTGTTTCTCCATATCCTACAACTTCTGCATAAATTTTTGCTCCACGTTTTTTAGCATGTTCCAATTCTTCTAATATCAATACTCCTGAACCTTCTCCTAGCACAAAACCATCTCTATCAGCAGTAAACGGTCTTGAAGCCTTTTTAGGATCTGGATTTGTTGACAATGCTTTTAAATTAGCAAATCCTGCAATTCCTGATGGAGTTACTGTAGCCTCAGTTCCTCCTGCTATCATCGCATCAGCTTTTCCTAACAAAATTGTTTGAAATGCATCTCCAATTGAATTCGTTCCAGAAGCACAAGCTGTAACAACTGTTTTATTTGGTCCTTTTGCTCCTGTATAAATTGAAGTATTTCCTGAAGCCATATTCAAAATAGCTGCTGGAATATAAAATGGTGATACTCTTTTTGGTCCTCTTGTTACAAGTTTTTCCACTTCTTGCTCAATTACATCCAATCCACCGATTCCAGAACCAATGATTACTCCTATTCTATCTGCATTTTCATCATTAATTTCCAATTTAGCATCTTCTAATGCTTCTTTTGCTGCTGCAATCGCAAATTGTGAAAATCTTGCTATTTTTTTCATTTCTTTTTTTTCAATATAATTTTCAGGTACAAAATCTTTTACTTCTGCTGCAATATGCACTGGATGTTGCGAACTATCAAATTGAGTAATTGTATCAATTCCGCATTCTCCATTTAATAAATTTGTCCACGCTTTTTCTTTTCCTGTCCCTAACGGAGTTACTAATCCTATTCCCGTTATAACTACTCTTCTCATTTACACACCTCTCATTTTTTTATTTAAAATTATTTTTATATTATTATATCATCTTTTATATTATACTAGTTTTTTTTAATTTTTTCAATAAAAAAAGGGGACAATTCCCCTTTTTTTCAGATATTTATTGTTTAGCGTTGATGTAGTCAATTACATCTTTAACTGTTTTAATTTTTTGTGCATCTTCATCAGGGATTTCTACATCAAATTCTTCTTCGAAAGCCATAATTAATTCTACTGTATCTAAAGAATCTGCTCCTAAATCATCTACGAATGAAGCGTCTTCAGTAACTTGACTTTCATCTACTCCTAATTGGTCCGCAACTATTGATTTAATTTTATCTAGCATTATAATGCCACCTCCATTTTTCATATTCCAAATTATTATACCAAAACTTCTAAAAAATTGCAACTGTTTTTAAATAACCACTGTTATTTTTTAAAATAAATTTTTATTTTAATTATCAAAATTATTATGTGAACTGCTTCCACTTACTTAAATATTTTCTAAACTTTCAACATTCTCAATATTGATTACTTCTATACTTTTATCAATTTTCTTTATCAATCCAGCTAGCACCTTTCCTGGACCAACTTCATAAATTTTTGTTACTCCATTTTCAGCCAACTTATTAATTGTGTCAACCCATTTTACAGGACCGAATGTTTGATGATATAACTCATCTTTTACTTCATCAGCTTTTACTAATAAATTAGTTGTAGTATTTGCTACGATTGGAGTTTTCACATCATTCCAATTATAATTATCGAATTCTTTTTTCAAAACTTCAGCAACAGGTTTCATCAATGATGAATGGAAAGGCCCTGAAACAGCTAAAGGTAACGCTCTTCTTGCTCCTTTTTCTTTAAATGTTTCTAAATTTGCTTCTAAAACACTTCTTTCTCCTGCAACTACAGTTTGTTTAGGTTCATTGTAATTAACTGCTTCTATTACACCATCAATATTTGAGCAAATTTCTTCCACTTCAGTAGCCGATAATCCTAAAATTGCTGCCATCGAACCGTCTACTTTAGCATTACTCATAATATCTCCTCTTTTTGCAATAAGTTTCATAGTTTCAATTTCACTTAAAACTCCTGCTGCATATAACGAACTATATTCACCTAAACTGTGTCCCGCTACAAATTCTGGCTCAATCCCCTTTTCTTTTAACAATTTTGTTAAAATTACTGAATACAAAGCAATTGCAGGTTGAGCAAACTTAGTATTTTTTAATTCTTCGTCAGTTCCTTCAAACAAAACTCTTTTTACTTCTTCATTTTCTAAATTAGAAAATATTTCGTCTATTGATTTTTTTGTTTCTTCATTTACTTCTTCGTATAATTTTTTTCCCATTCCAGCAAATTGTGTTCCTTGTCCAGGAAATACAAAAGCAATTTTTGACATTTAAATTCCTCCAACTAATTATTTTTTATCTTGATCTACAATTTCAGCATCTTTAATTTCATTTACTTTTGATGATTTAGAGCTATACACTGTTTTTTCTGTTATTTTCTTTTTTTCAATAATTCCTAATGCTAATATAACTCCTCCAAATACTAAAATTCCAATTGGTAATATGAAGTTAAATTGTTCTTTAAAGAAATCATCTAAATATAAATAAACACCTATTCCTATCAATGCCCATCCAAATTTTTTCTTTTTAATTGAAAAGAAAATTCCAATCAAAATAAACAATACTTGATAATTTAAAATATATCTTGCTGCTTCAGGAATATATTGTTGTAGCAAATAAAATAGACCAACCAAGATAACAATTAATCCCCACCATATTTTCTTATTCACAGTACATCATCCTCTCTATAATTTTTTTTATTTTATTTTTTATTTTGACCATTCAAATAAAATCGAACCGTATGTTAAACCTCCACCAAATCCAGTAGCTACGATTTTATCACCTTTTTTGAATCTTCCTTCTTTACTAGCTTCATCCAATGCTATTGGTATTGACGCTCCCGAAGTATTTCCATATTTATGTAAATTAACAAAAAACTTATCCAATGGTTGTTTAAATCTTTTTGCAATAGACTCAATAATTCTAACATTTGCTTGATGTGGTATAAAAATATCAATATCATCAGCTATTAAATTTTGTTGTGTTAAAACATTTTCTACTGATTCAGGGAATGCTTTCACAGCAAATTTAAATATTTCTCTACCATTCATTTTTAAATAAACTTCTCTATTTTCAATAGTTTCTGCTGTTGCAGCTTTTCTAGAACCACCTGCTGGTACAATTAATTCACAAGCTCCTGAACCATCTGCCGCCAAATGACTTGCCAAGAATCCTCCTGTTTCAACTTCTCCTAGTACCACAGCACCAGCTCCATCTCCAAACAAAATACAAGTCCCTCTATCTTCCCAGTCTATCACTCTCGACATTGTTTCTGCACCAATTACAAGAACTTTTTTGTAAATTCCAGCTTTTATAAAACTATATCCTGTTGTAAAACCATAAATAAATCCTGTACATGCTGCACTCACATCAAATGCCGCTGCTTTAATCCCCAATTTATCTTGAACCAATGCTGCTGTCGAAGGCGTTAAATGATCCTGTGTCATTGTCGCAACAATTATTAATTCAATCTCATTTTTATCAATTCCTGCATCAATTATCGCCTTTTCTGCGGCTTTAAATGCTAAATCAGAAGTTGCTTCATCGTCTGCTGCTATCCTTCTTTCACGTATTCCTGTTCTAGTTGTTATCCATTCATCATTTGTATCAACGATTTTCGCTAAATCATCATTTGTCAATATTCTTTCAGGAACGTAAGAACCTGTTCCCATTATTCCAACTCTCATTTGTTCACCTCTTTTTTATTCTATCAATTCTTAGTTTTCAATTATCTAAACTTGTCCTATTTTAGTTTATCACAAAATTTAAAAAAATACAATTGATATTGATTATTTATTATAGTCTTTTATCTTATAATAAATATAGATATCTAAAAAAAATTTCGTATACCAACAAATTTTACTAAATATAAATTTTTACAACTTGTCAAATATACGAATTTTTCTTTAATTTAAAGGAATTCCAATTCCATTTTCAAAAACATTTATTTCGTTCTCTAATTCTTTCAAATCTTGATGAATAAAGTGCTCGTTATCCAATCCTAACCTAAACATTCTAAATAATACTTCATTTTTATAATTCATTTCAAACATATATTCTTCAATAATTAATTTCAATTTATTTTCATCTTTCTCAAAATCTATTACTAAAGTTACTGTTGCATCGCTCATTTCCTCAATATTTAATTTTCTTTTGTTTACCAAGTAATCTACGATACTTCTTTTTATAATAATTTCTAAATTTTCTTCCACTTCTTCTCTAGTTTTATCTAAATTTTCTTTAAGATAGACAACTACTTTATCTAAAAATATCAGTTTTCTCATCTCCTATTTATTTCTATGTTAAACAAATTTATGATTAAAATTTATAAGTATAACCTAAAGAAAATACTCCAACTTCTTTATCATATTTAACTTTCGATTTATCCAATTTTATTCCATGAGTTATTTCTGGCTCTCCATTTTCTGAATTATATTTAACATATCCAACACCAAATTTCCATTCATGATTTTCTGTCGGCTTAAATGTCAATCCTGTCGTATAAATTTGTGCATTTATAGCATATTCAGTATCGTTGTACGATTGTTTTGGAGCACCTGTGTGAGCATAATTATAACCTGCGTGCCAAGTCCATTTTGGCGAAAATCTGTAGTCAACTCCAAAGTTCACTTCATGTCCGTCTCTATAGTCTATTCCATCCATATTTGCTGCTTTATTGAAGTAATGAATATATCCTCCTGAAACAGTCCAGTCATTAATATCTTTAGAAACTCCTAACGACAATACTCCTGGTAAATCTCTTCTTGAATTTACACCATTTGCATATTTAGGATAAAAATCTGATAATCCAATTTTTCTCCCAGCTAAAGTCATATCTGTACTTTCTGTAGCTTTTGTCTTGAATTTCAATTTTACAGGCGTTTCATATTTTACAGCAAAATTCAATGTATCAGTCGCTTTATAATCTAAACCTAATACCGCTCCAACACCATCTGCTCTTCTTCTAGAATCTAAATACAATTCATTTCCTTTCAAACTAACTCTTGCACCAACAAATGGATTATATCCGAAAGAAGCGTATCCATTTAATTTTCTCATGGCGTGAACATATTTTAGTCCTCCACCGATTGATAATTTATCAGTCAATTGATGCGCTCCTCCAAGCATTAATTGATAATATCTATTTTGTCCACTAAATTGATTTCTAGTAACTTTTGCTCCTAATAATCCACGAGTCATATTATCAAATGTTTCTGCTGCCAAATTTATTCCAGCCACTCCTTCATCATATTTCAAAGTAGCTCCTCCCGCAACAACACTTGCATTAGCAAAAATAGAATTACTTCCCTTCTTTTGAACATAGTTAAACGACGGTGCTCCAGCATATCTATTTGAAGCCATCTTTTTCCCATTCAATGTCATTGATTCTTGAATCATAGAATTTTGCATATTTACATTAAAATATTTTCCATCTTCCAAAAATGCCGTTCCTGCTGGATTGTAAAATACTCCTTCTACAGTTATTTTTCCAGTTTGCGATGGATTTTGAAAATATGAAGCCGAATTATTTGATAAATAGTCCATACTTACTGCATTCAATGCCAAAGTACTTAAAAAAGCTGCTAATATTATTTTTAATCTCATTTTTCTCCTTAATTTCCTATAATTTTTCATTTTTAATATAAGTTTTTATTTTTAATATTTTACAATTATTTATTCTAAAATCATCAAATTTATTATAAAATAATAAATAAAATCAATGTTAAAATTGCAACTTATACTATCATTTGTTTAATATAACACATGTTATACTAATTGTCAACCAAAAATTATTTGATAATCAAAGAATTTTATTGAACATATACTCCAAAATCTTTATTGTCAACTAAAATCTCAATATTCGGAACATCTTTATATTTTGGATAAATTTCCGTCAAAAACCAAGCTACAAGCTCTTCATCTCTTTCAATTTCTGTACCATTATTTACAAATACACTTACAACTAGCTCCTTGAAATTTTCCATTCCCTGCTCAATATCGCTTAAAATCTGTTCTTTCGTCTGTCCTTTTGTACAAATCATTAATAAGCACATTTGATATTCGCTTTTTAATTTTTCCAAAACTCTTTCATTTAAAATAAAATTTTTCTTCAAAATCTTAGTCCTATAATTATTGTCAAAAGTTTCCAATCCGAATGCAAATCTTACTTCTTGTTCAGAAAAATATTCTCTAATTTCATTCAATCTATTTAAGTACCCAAAATATGCTTCAAAATAAAGTATTTTTATATTTTTCTCTTTACAAACTTCTCTTATTTTCTCCAATGTCGCACCATTTAGCTCAAACACCGACCCAGAGTTTATAACTTCAAGAACTCCATATTCCCCAGTAACTCTGCTCAAAGCCTCAAAATTTACTTTTTTCATCTCTTCTTCGTCATTCGTATTATCCAAAATGTAATTACAAAAAGCGCACTTCCCATAAGCACAGCTAAACCCTTTTAATAATACGATTTCACGAGGATTTTTCTCTTTTATTACACTATATCTTTCCATGTTATAATTTATACCTTTTTTATTTTTTCATCTTATTTATTTAATTTTAAAATAATTTATAACAAATCTAATATTAATCACTTATTTTACCTTGTTTTTTCCATAAAGTCGCAATATACACAAAAGGTGTGTCAAGCAGTGAAATTACGATTTTTAATAAATATGTTGAAAATATGATTCCGATTACTGTTTTAAATGGATAAACTCCTGTAAATGCCAAAAATGAAAATACAATATTATCTAAAATTTGACTTATCATTGTACTTGCGTTGTTTCTAATCCAAATATCTCTATAAGATGGTCTAAATTTTCTAATAAATTGATAAGACCAAATATCAAATGACTGAGAAACTGCAAATCCGCACACACTTGAAATCGCAAGTCTTGGCATGAATCCAAATACTGCTGATAAAGCACCTTGCATTGTATCATCAGGCGAAACTTTTACTTTTAGCACAATTTGCATTATAAATGTCGTAAATAACATCGCAGCAAAACCTAGCGAAACTACTTTTCTTGAATAATGCTTCCCTTCATTTTCTGTCAAAATATCAGATGCCAAATAAATTCCTCCGTATGCAATATTTCCCATTGTAATTCCATCAAAACCGAATAAAGTCATCATTTTCCCAACTTGAATGTTAGCTAGAACGATTGACAACGGTACAACCGATAGTAGTCCTCCTTTTCCCCAAAATCTATAGGCAAGTACTACTGCCGAAAAATTTAAAATTAAATACGAAAGCCATAACAGCTCATTTACTCCAAATTGAAAATTATTCAAATTTCCACTTCCTTTCTTTTCTTGTTTATGTTACTAAAATTCAATTTTCTGATTTTAAAAATTTTCAATGTTTATAGAAATCATTTTTTACTTTATTTTCTATTTATACTCGAACCTATTTAAAATCAAACTACCAAAATTGTATAAAGTTAGATTTTAATTAAGTAGCTATAACTTTTAAGTTTAGTTTTAAAGCAATTTAACTGTATTATTTATATTAAATAATATTACATAAAAAAATATATTATCCCAAAAAAACTTTTAGAATAATATATCTCATAAAAGGTTTTTTTTATCGATGGATTTTCCCAAACATCAAAAATTTTTACTTATCATTATTTTAGTTATTTCTATTGGCTCTTATTATACAATTTTTTTTTTAAAATTTCAAGTACATAAAAATCAACTTTTAAAAAATTATTTAACTATTACAGCTGTTGGAACTGAAGGTACTCTATAACCATTTTCATTTCCTGGTGTTGAATTTCCTAACCAGTCGTATATAAATTTAATTTGGTCGTCATAATGTCTTACACATTTATGTGATTCAGGGTAAGTTCCTATTTTTTTAGCTGTTGCAGCTTTTCTTGCGTTTCTTGTTGCTTTTGGTTCAAATAATGATGGAATACTATGCATATATCCTCCACCACTGATTCTTACAGCATTTTTAGCATCTCCCACAATTGTTTTGTTATCAGAACCTGTGTATTGCATAACTGGTTTAGAATATGCCACCAAGAATACTCCATATGGTGTTGCATAAGAACCTCCGCCATCTTTACCTGTTGTCACAAATGAAGATGTTACAACGTTCCATCCGTTTCCACTTTTTTCTACAACCATTTCATCTTGGCTTGATCTATCAATATAAATAAATCTTGTAATTTCGCCTGTTATCCCTGTATCTTTTAATAATTTTCTAGTTGCCTTTTTCAAATAATATTCTTTACCATCATAAGCATCTATTTTAACTTTAACGTATTTATCAGTTTCTTCAACAATTGACATAATACTTCTATCAGGAATATTTATAAAATCTTTAAAATCTGCTGATAAATATCCTCTTTCACTTTGATTTTCTCTATTTCCGTATTTATCTTTTGAAGAACCGCTTCCTCCTCCAAGTGGAGTATAATCATCTAACACATATATTTTCTGATTTTTCTCCAACGCATCTTTTACGAATTTATTAGTTTTTTCAATTTTATGCATCATATTTGACCAATCAAATTCTCTTTTTATAGTCGCTGAATCAGAAATATATCCTAATTTCCCATCAAAGTAAACTTCATACCATTCTCCCGAACCATCTTTTCCTTTTACTTTTCCGACAGTTTTATATTTGTGGCTATAACTAGCAGTTTTCAATACCGCAGCATTATTGCTTGGTTCTTTTCTAATATTCGCTGTTGATGATTTTATAAATACAAATTCGTCCATATCTTTAGGCGAATTTTTATCATATTTATAATTGAATGATAAATTTTTTGGTCTTTCTTTCAAAAAATATTTGATATAAGGATAAGGCCCTTTTATTGAATTATTTACAGATTTAACCACTTCTGTTGTCGAATCTTTTTCATCTTTTATAACTTTATCTTGCGCTGTATTTCCATTTTTCAAATCATCTGGAACTTGATTTTTTTCTACTTGGCTTCCAGGATTTTTTTTCACTTCTGGTTCAGTTGGTTTTGTTTCAGTTGGTTTTGTTGCTGGAATCAATGGTTTTTTGTCGTCTTTTTTCACTTCATTTTTAGGCGCTTCTTTTTTCGTATAAACAGCTTTTATTTCATTTGTAATATTATCAAATTCTTCTCCTAATTTTTCTTTTGGAACTGTTTTTTCTACTCTTTTCCCTTTTTCAAATGAACTTGCTTTTTTTATATACGGTGTAAATCTCATTTGAACTTTATCACCATTTTCCAAATATTCAATTTCTACTTTATCTTTGTTCCCATCTCCATTTAAATCTGGCGTAATCTCTAATTTCTTCCATTCTACTTTCGTTGTTTCTGCTTTTTTTGTTTCTACTTTTTTAGTATTAATAGTTTTAGTATTCTCAGTCTTAGTAGCCGCTGCACTTGCTGAAAATACCGTTACCAACATCAAAGCAGCTAAGAAAAATTTTATTTTACCAAACTTCATAACTCTCACCTCATTTTTGTTTATGACACTTTATCTAATTTTATAATTTTGTACTTTTCATTATAATTATACCACTTAACTTTTGAAATTCAAAAAATAATTTTTTCAAACAAATTTAACTTCATTAAAGTACGATTACAACCGTATTTTCTTCTGGTATTGTATTGTCGCCTTCTTTTTCCTTGCTATTTCCGTTTATCCAATTTACTATATATTCAATTTGGTCATCATAATGTCTTACACATTTATGTGATTCTCTGTAAGTCCCAATTTTACTAGCTGTATATGCCTTAGCTCCTTCTCCAGCTCCAGTATTTACTGGTATTCCATGAAGATAAGCTCCTCCACTAAATCTAACAGCATAGTTTGCTTGTCCTCCGATCGCTAAATCAGGTCTTCCTGGTAACACTTTGTCTCCTGGTCTTGCGTGTCTTGTAAATAGCATATACGGTCTTGTGAACGATACTAAAAATGCTCCATGTGGCGTAGCATAAGAACCGACACCATCATCTTTTCCTGTCGTTACAAACGAATATGACATAACCTCGTATTTCCCGGTTTCTGGATTTCTTTGGAAAAGAACTTCATTTTGACTGTCAGGATCAATTGCTATAAATTTATTTACAACTTTATCTATCTCGATTTTTTTAGACACTTCTCCAGTTTTCTCAACATAATAAGGTCCACCATAAAAAGGCGTTTCTATTTTCAACATTCCTTTTTCTTCGCCTAAAATTCTAAAAATTGTTTGGTCTGGAATATTTATAAAATCTCCTTTTTTATCTGGATTAGTATAACCTCTAACACTTTGGTTTTCTCTGTTTCCAAATTTATCAGCTTTACTATAAACATCTTTTGTTAATGGCTTATATTCTGTAATAATATGTAACTCTTGATTACTATTTTTACTTTCTTCTATAAATTTATTAAAAGTTTCTATTTTTTCAACCATTCTATCCCAGTAAAATCCTCTTTCTGAAACATTATCACCTTGAGATTTTATAAATCCTTTAATTGTAGGTTCTTTAACCTTTTTTTGTACTTTTTTCCCATTAGCATCTTTTGTTACTTCAGTTTTTTCCCTCGTTAACTCTGTATAATACCATTTTTGACCATTTTTATCAATTTCAAATAAAATTTTTGGTTTTTCTTTGTAAGCTAAACTTGCTAAATTTTGTGCATTATCATTAGGTGCTGCCTTCATTGCAGTTCCTTTTTTTATAAATAAAAAATTATCTAAATTATCAGGACCATTTTTTTTGTATTTAATTTTACTAAAATCTATATCATCATTTCTATTATCTGTTACAATTTTTACATACCTTACTTCATTTGCTTGAAGATCTTTTGAATATTCATTAAAATATTTTTTTACTAAATCAATTTTATCTTTAACTTCCTTCAAATCAAACACATCATTTTTCTTATCAAAAGTTATTTGATATGCTAATTTATATCCTCCATTTTGTTGAGTATAAATCGAATATACATCTTCTATTTCTAAATTATTCAACTTATAATTGACAACTATTTTTTCTTTAGCTCCATCATTATTCAAATCATACTCATAAACATTTTTTTCATACCCTTTAACTTCAAAATTTTCTGAGTAATCCTTCGGTACATCTACTTTTGAAACTTCACTCGATATCCCAGCACAAGTGATAAATAAATTAGCCAAAACAAATATTCCCGCTTTTATTTTTAAAATTCTCTCTTTCATTTTTCCTCCATAATTTCCTCAATTTATTTAAAATTGTGAACTAATTTAATTTTGATTCTAGGGACATCAACTATGAAATCTTTTTTCAATTTTACTTTATGTTCTAAATATTTTGCGTTATCCCTTTCTCTCAATTCTACATTCTCTTTTTAATTACTTATTATATCATATTATTTATTTTTTATCGACCTTAAAATTTTCTTTTCAAAATTCCCAATTTTTATTTAATTTTTTCAAATTCATTATTTGCAAAATCTAGGATATTCTTCCTTGATCGCATTATAAATTCTCTCTAAAACTTCCTCAATATATCTCGTAGGCACCGCCAAATTAATTCTCTCAAATCCAGAACCAGCTTTTCCAAAAATGTATCCTTCATTAAAAAACGCATTTGCCTTTTTTGTCATAAATGCCTTTAACTCTTCATCTTTCAATCCTAAATCCCTAAAATCAAGCCATTGTAAATAAGTTCCTTCAATTAATGGAGCTTTAAATCCAATAAACTTTTCTTCAAAAAATTGTTTTACCAACTTTTGATTTTTATCCACTAATTTCAAAAACTGATTAAACCATTCTTCTGCTTCATTATACGCCAACTCACAAGCCTTAAATCCAAGTGCCGCAAACACATGTGAACCATCTTTCGTCATTTGAGCTTCAAACTGTTTTCTCAATTTCTTATTTTTAATAATAATATTCGACACTCCAATTCCAGCCAAATTAAAACTTTTAGTAGGCGCAGTACAAGTAACTGTTATCTCTGCCAATTCATCCGATAAAGTCTGCAAAACAGTATGCTTAAATCCAGGCATCAAAATATCACAATGAATCTCATCAGAAATAATTATCAAATTATTCTCCAATGCAATCTTTCCTATCTTTTCAAGTTCTTCCCTTTTCCAAACCCTTCCAACTGGATTATGCGGACTACACAAAATCAACATTTTATTATTCTCATCTTTTGCAAACTCTTCAAACTTCTCAAAATCAATTTCATAATATCCGTCAGTTTCAATCAATCCACAATCGACAATTTTTCTATTAGAAGATTTAATCGCATTATAAAAAGGATAATACACTGGCGTAAAAATAATCACACCCTCACCTTCTTGTAAATAAGCCTTCACTCCTGTATAAAGTGCCGCAACTACACCACTCGTACAAACAATCCAATCTTTTTCCACTTCAAAATTATGTCTTCTCTTCATCCACGAAATAACCGCTTCATAATATTTGTCAGTCGCTCCAGTATAACCTAAAATCGCCTCATCAATATATTTTTTCAATCCTTCTCTTATTTCAGGAGCAATCTTTAACTCCATATCCGCCACAGAAAACGGAACAATATCATCTGATAAATCAGGCATTTCTCTGTACATTGCTTCCCATTTAAATGAACCTTGTCCTTTTCTGCTTAAAAGTGTTTCAAAATCGTAATTTTCTGACATTTTCCAACCTTTCTATTTATTTTATTCAGTTTCTGCATCTTCATCAAAATTCTTTTCTAAATACAGTAATCTATTCATTGTTTCTGTTTCCAAATCACTTGCTGAATATTCTTTTAATATATCTGGATATTCTTTTAGCACGTGCAATACTTTTGAATAATATTGTTTTGCAACTTTAATATTTTTATTTTCCTCATAGTAATTTCCAACATTAAATAACGCTAATGGATTTGATTTTTCTGCAGCTTTTAAATAAAATTTTATAGCTTCTTTTTCATTTCCTTCTTTACTATAGATGTTAGCAAGATTATTCATAGCTGTTGTATGTCCTCTCTCAGCTGCTTTCGCATACCATTTTTTAGAATCTTCCATTCTTCCTTGTTCAAATGCAAAAAGCCCTAACTCGTACATTGCCACAACATGATCTTTTTCTGCAGCTTTTTTTAACCACGTGTCAACTTCTCTTGTATATTCACCTGTTTCTGAATAGATTGATAAAGCATAATTATACATAAACTTACTATCTCCAAACTCGCATCCCTTTAAAATATATTCTTTATATTTTTCCTTATTTCCCTTCTTTTTATTTAATATTGCTAAATTATAATAACATTCCTTTATCCCATATTTTTCAACCAATATTTTTAAATATTTTTCAGCTTTATCAAAATCTCCACTGGTTAGATAGACATTTGCTTGACTGTTATAAACATTTATTAATTTTTCAATAGCACTTTCTTTAAGATATGGGACTTTTTCTATCACTTCCTGAAAATACTTCTCAGCTTTTTCAAAATTTCCAATTTCATAATAAACATACCCTAAATTATATTTTGCTTCTAAAAATCCTAATTTTTCAGATTCTAAGTACCATTTTTCAGCCATTTTATAATCTTTTTTATTAAAATAAAGATTTCCTAAACTTAAAAAATCTTCTCCTCTTTTAGCTTCATCTTTTTCAATTAATTCTCTAAATTTTTCTATATTTTCTGTTGTTTGATAAAGATTGAATAATTTATCCTTTGAATCAGGACTTCCATTTTCCAAAGCCATTTTATAATATTTTTCAGAATTTTCAAAATCACCTTCAACAAAATATGCATCACCTAAACAATTAGGAGCATACTTATCATCTTTCTTATTTTTTAATATTGTAAAATTTATTTCTTTCACTTTATCATAATTATCTTGAAACATATAATAATTTGACATGTAGGCTAATACATCATAATCTTCCTTATCATCAAGTTTATTGTACCATTCCAGCATTTTCTCTTCATTATTATTTTTTGCATAAAATATAGCAAGACTTTTCTTTGCTATGTTTTCTCCTTGATTTGCAGCCTTTAGACAATATTTTTCATACATTTCATCATCTTTATCCATATAAAAAGTAGCCAACATTGTTGAAGCAGGAGGAAAATAATCTTCTATTCGCTCAAAATACAATTTTGAAACTTCTGGATAAAGTTCCCTTGTATCCATTCCCAACTTCATCATCTCTTCAATTTGCTCTTTTGTTAAATTTTCCCCTGCTTTATCAATATGCTCCTTAGCAATCTTCAAATATTTTTTCTCTTCATTATTTTTATTTCGAAATTTGTCAACTATTTTTCCAAATACACCCAATCAATTCACCATCCTTAAAACAAAGACGGAAACAGCACTAACTTTTTTCAGTCATCCTGTTCCGCCTTAATATTTCAAAATTTTAATTTTTTAGAATAACCCAGAAATTACTCCATGTTCATCAACATCTATTAATTCAGCTGATGGTTTTTTAGGTAATCCTGGCATATCAATGATTGTTCCTGCCATTGCTACTAAGAAACCTGCTCCTGCTGATAATCTAACTTCATTAATTGTTATTTTAAATCCTGTTGGTCTTCCTAACAATTTAGGGTCGTCAGATAATGATTTTTGTGTTTTTGATACACAGATTGGCAATTTGTCATATCCTAATTCTACGTATTTTTTAATATTATTTAATGCTTTAGTTGTAAAGTTTACTCCATCAGCTCCGTAAATTTCTTTTGCAATTTTTTCTACTTTTTCTTGAACAGTTAAATCTAAATCGTATAATGGTTTGAATTTAGTTTCAGATTTTTCATTTTCATCAATTGCTGATAAAACTTTTTCAACTAATTCTTTTCCACCTTCTCCACCTTTTTCCCAGATTTCACATAAAGCTACTTCTACACCTAATTCTTTGCAATAATCTCTAATCACTTGAACTTCAGCATCAGTATCAGTAATAAATTTATTAATTGCAACAACTACTGGAACATTATATTTTTGCATACTTTCAATATGTCTTTCAAGGTTAACCAATCCTTTTTTCAATGTTTCAATATTTTCAGTTTTCAAGTCTTTATCTCCACCGTGATGTTTCAAAGCTCTAACAGTTGCAACGATAACAATTGTATTTGGATCTAAATTTGCTTTTCTTGATTTTATATCTAAAAATTTCTCAGCACCTAAATCTGCTGCAAATCCTGCTTCTGTAATTGCATAATCTGATAATTTCAAAGCCATTTTTGTTGCTAACACTGAGTTACATCCATGAGCAATGTTCGCAAAAGGCCCTCCATGAATAAATACAGGTGTATTTTCTAAAGTTTGAACTAAATTAGGTTTTATTGCATCTTTTAACAATGCAGTAACTGCACCTTCTATTTTCAAGTCTTTTACTTTTAAAACCTCACCTTTTCTATTGTACCCAAATACAATTTCTCCAATTCTTTCTTTCAAATCAGAAATTGAAGTTGCTAAACAGAAAATTGCCATAATTTCAGACGCCACTGTAATTTGGAATGAAGACTGTCTAGGAATTCCATTTAATCTTCCACCTATTCCAATAACAATATCTCTCAATGCTCTATCATTCATATCAACTACACGTTTCCAAGAAATATTATTCACATCAATATCCAATTCATTTCCATGATTCAAATGATTATCAATACAAGCTGAAACTAAGTTATGAGCCGCTGATATCGCATGTAAATCACCAGTAAAATGCAAGTTTATATCTTCCATTGGTACAACTTGTGACATTCCCCCTCCAGTTGCTCCACCTTTCATTCCAAAAACTGGTCCTAATGATGGTTCTCTTAACGCCGCTATTGAATTATATCCAAGTTTATTAAATGCTTGTGTTAATCCAACTGTTACTGTTGATTTCCCTTCACCTGGAGGTGTTGGAGTGATTGCTGTCACTAAGATTAATTTCCCATCTTTTTTATCTTTATTTTTTTCTAGTACTTCCAAGCTAACTTTTGCCTTATATTTTCCATATTGTTCATAATCATCCTCTGTAAGTCCTATTTTTTCCGCAATAACATTAATTCTTTCCATTTTCGCCTTTTGAGCTATTTCTATATCTGTCATTTTTTCCTCCTAAAAAAATAAATTTATGATTTAACAATATGAGCTTGTGCATATATTGTTTTTCAACTATATTATACTAAAAAAAAGCTATCTAAGTCCAGTCTTTTTTATCACATTTCTTAAAATTATTATTTTTTTGTATTCATTTCATTTGTATAACTCAATATTAACTAAATTTTAATGAAATTATATTAGATTTCTTTCTTTTTAATGATAAAATTATTTACTAAATAAATATAAAAGAATTATCAGATATTTTTGATTTATCTGAAAAAGAAAGGATTTTTTAATTTATGAGAAAAAAAGGATTTTTTACATCTGTCCTTATGTTACTGGCTATGGTTCCAGGAAATTTACATGCAAAAGCGAAAGCAAAGAAAATTACAAAAAATAAGACAAGTTTGGCACATAAAGGAACAAAACATTCTACAAAAAAAAGAATATCTTCAGCAAGTTCTTCAGGTATGTATTCAACAACTAAAAACAACAGATCTCCAATTGTTACAAAAAAAATGAATGAGCTTAGAAAATATCATGAAAAAGTTCTTCATTCAGGAACTCCTGCTCAAAAAAAGAAAGTTTTTGCTCAAAAAAAATTATTGGCATCTTATAATAATTGGAAAGGTACAAAATATGCTTGGGGTGGTGATTCTAAGAGAGGAATTGACTGTTCTGCATTGACACGTAGAGTTTATCGTGAAGTTTATCATAAAGAATTACCTAGAGTTTCTACTCAACAAGTTAAGTTAGGAAGAAAAGTCGCTACAAAAAATTTACAGCCAGGGGATATTTTATTTTTTAAACCAGGAGGAAGAACGAATCATACAACCGTTTACGTTGGAAATTCATTGTTTATTAATGCTTCATCTTCTAAAGGTGTGGTTATGTCTTCTTTGAAAAGTCCTTACTGGAAAAAATATTATAAATATTCTGTTAGAATAAACAAAAATACTTAGAGATTACCTCTCTAAGTATTTTTTATTCTATATTATTTACACCCTTTTAAATTTAAGTAATATCATTTTTTTCCCAGAATTATAAACATAATCTAAATTTTCAAATTTATCAAATGTTTCAAAATTGAAATTTGTTCCATAAAGTTTTTCTACATATCCATCGAAAAAGCTTGAATCTACAACTATTCTTAGCTCACGTGTTTTAGGATTGTACTCATATTTTGTATTCTCAAAATAATTTAATTTGTCTGTAGGTACTGGCAACACTTCAAATTCACCATTTTTCATTTTAAGAAATTCTGAGAAAACTTTTACTAAACTATTTTCATAAACTTGTATACTTGCATATTCAATACTTTCAATTATTCTAATATCTCTATTGCTTTCATCATTTTTAGAATATTGATAATACGAAGCAAAATGAAAATAAATAATTATTAGCATAAAGAAAATTATTCCTCTTAATGGTATTGAAATATTATCTTTTATTCCAATTGATTCTAAAAATACTGCAATTACTGAAGTTACTAAATGTGAAATTATTAAAATCAAAATAATATTGCTACTTTTGAAAAAAGCTTCAAGTTTATTCGAATACATTCTTTTTCTTTTATATTTTATTTCTTCATTTAATGTTTTTCTTATCATTTTCAAATCATAAATATCTACTGGCTCATCACTTTCCACTATATTTTTTCCTATTTGATATTTAAAAATTTGATTTAATTTTTCTTCGTTAACTTTAGCTTCTCGTATCGTATTCTTTATTTCTTCATCCTCAAATTTGTTTATTTCATGTCTTATTTTCAATCTATAAAACAAATGAATAACAAGTCGTACTAATACTGTTGATGCAAGGAAAAACACAATAGAAATCACGGCAACATCTACAACTGATTTTGTAATGTCCACTTCTATGCTTTCTTTTATTATTTCTGCAAAAAGAATACGATAAATCCATTTTGTTATAAAAATACTCACTAATTCCGTTACCAGTATTCCAATAAAAACTATCCAAAAATACAACCCTCTAAAATTTAACCCCATTTTTTTGTCAAATTTATTACTCTCATTTAAAAAATATTTTAAGTCCATCTCATTTCCTTTCCTAAATCTCTAGTTGCTAAAACAATGTTTGCTGATTCGTTGCTGATAATTCAGGTATACATTTATTTTCTTTTAATAATTCTACAACTGTTTTATTTAATTTTGTTCTCTTCGTTAAGTCTGCCAATGATAAAAATTCTCCTTTTTCTCTTTCCTCTACCACATTTATTGCAACTGCTTCTCCAAGACCATCCATTGCAATCAATGGCATTCTAATTTTACCATCTTCAATTTTAAATGATTTTGCTTCCGATTTATAAATATCTATTTGCTCTAACTCAATTCCTCTGTAATGCATTTCAATCAAAATCTCATACAAAAATAGCTCTTGTTTTTCTTTTGGATTCAAATTACCTTTTTTATCCATTTCAAGTTTAGCTTTTTTCAAGTCGTCAACAGGTTTAAACATCATTGTCATTTTGAAATCACTAACTTTTCTATTTAAAAATGCTGTATAAAATTCAATTGGATAATGAACTTTGAAATAAGCAATTCTAACTGCCATCATTACGTATGCTACAGCATGTCCTTTTGGGAACATATATTTTATCTTTTCACATGAGTCAATATACCATTGCTGAACGCCGTGTTCTTTCATTTTAGTCGAGTATTCAATCCATTTTTCTCTATTTTTCGTAGGCTGACCTTTTCTGACAAACTCCATTATACTAAATGCTAACGATTTATCCAAACCATCATCAATAAGTTTATTCATAATATCATCCCGAACTGTTATAATTTCACTTAATGTCGCAGTCCCACTTCGCACATAATCTTGAGCATTATTTAACCAAACATCCGTTCCATGTGAAAGTCCTGATATTCTTACTAATTCCGCAAATGTTTTTGGTTTTGTATCAACTAACATTTGTTTTACAAAAGATGTTCCAAACTCAGGTATTCCCGATGTTCCAGTTGGTGAGCCAATATCTTTTGCAGTTACTCCTAAGGCTTCAGTACCACTAAATAAACTCATTACCTCTTTATCATCAAGTGGTATTGTGTATATATCAACACCTGTCAAATCCTGTAATATTCTTAATGTTGTTGGATCATCGTGTCCTAATATATCTAATTTTACCAATTGTTCGTCCATTACGTGATAATCAAAATGTGTTGTTTTTGAAGTAGAAGTCATATCATTTGCAGGTCTTTGTACAGGACAAAAATCGTAAATTGATTTATCGTGTGGAACTACTATCATTCCACCTGGATGCTGTCCAGTAGTTTTTCTAGCACCTTCACAACCTTTTGCAATTCTTGTAATTTCCGCTTTTCTCTTGCTAATTTCTGGCGTTCCTTCTACTTCTTCAAAATATTTCTTCACATAACCAAACGCATTTCGCTCAGCCAAAGTAGAAATTGTTCCCGCCCTAAATACATTATCTGAACCAAACAATTCTTCAGTATACTTATGAATTTTTGATTGATATTCTCCAGAAAAGTTCAAATCAATATCTGGAACTTTATCTCCATTGAATCCCATAAATACTTCAAATGGTATCGCATGACCGTCTTTTATGTATTTTGTACCACATTTTGGACAATCTTTATCAGGATAATCGACTCCACTTCCTTCAACCATCATAAATTCTGTGTGTTTACATTTTGGACAACGATAATGAGGATAAAGTCCATTAACTTCGGTAATTCCCATCAAATATGCAACAATGGAAGATCCAACCGAACCTCTTGAACCAACTAAATATCCGGCTTCAACTGATTTATTCACCAATTTTTGTGCAATCAAATACAATACTGCAAATCCGTTTCCAATAATCGAATTTAACTCTTTTTCAACTCTTTCTTTCAAATGATCTGGAATATCCTCACCATAAAGCTCTTCCAATCTCCTATAAGACATTTCTCTAACCTGATCTTCTGCTCCATCAATCTTCGGAGGATAAAATCCTGTTGGAATCGGTCTTACATGCTCAATCATATCATTAATCTTATTAGTATTTGCAACAACTACTTCATAAGCAATATCTTCTCCAAAATAGTCAAATTCCTTCAACATTTCATCAGTTGTTTTAAAGAAAAGTTTCTTATCATAAGAAAACTGTCTTCTTCCCATTCCACTTCCTAATACTAAAACACTTCTATTAATAGCTTCTCGTTCTTCAAGATAATGACAATCTCCTGTAGCAACCACAATTTTTCCTAACTTTTTACCTAATTCATAAAAATATTGATTCATCTCTTTAATTACTTCTATATTGTCTATTTCCCCAGTTTCAACTGCATCTACATAATTCGATAATGGATAAATTTCTATATAATCGTAAAATTTAGCTTTTTCCTCAATATCTTCTTTTTCTGTTCCACGAAGATATAATCTCGCCAATTCTCCACTATTTTGAAACACAATAGAAGCTGAACTCGCTAACAACAGGTTTTCTCTCATTTCGTTTAATAATGTTTTTGGAATTCTTGGTTTTCTATTTCCAAAAAATTCAATATGAGATTTTGAAACTAATTCATATAATGTTTTTAATCCAGCTTGATTTTTTACTAAAATCATTGTATTTTGAGTATCTGCATTTTGGATATTTGTTTGTAAAGTTGTATTTATTTCTGATAATTTCAATATTTTACGACCAAGTACCATATTTAAAAATTTCTGAAACATTTCAGCAGTTGCCTTTGCATCATCGACCGCTCTATGGTGATTTTCCAATGAAATTTTAAAATAATTGGCAATATTTTTCAATCCAAATCTTTTTTGATCTGGCAACAATATTCTAGCCCAATGTAAAGTATCAATAACACTTGGCGAATAATCTAACCCCAATCCTTTTGCTTTTTGATTCACAAATCCAACATCAAACTTCGCATTATGAGCTACAACAGTCGAATCTCCACAAAATTCTAAAAATTTTGGCAATACAACTTCAACTGTTTCAGCATCTTTTACCATTTCATCTGTGATACTTGTCAATTTTGTAATATTCTCTGGTATCGGAATTTCAGGATTTACAAAAACAGAAAAATCATCAATTATTTGGTTACCTTTCAGTTTAACTGCACCAATTTCGATTATTTTATCCTTAAAAGGATCCAATCCTGTCGTTTCCAAATCGAACACAACATAAGTCTCTTCTTCAATATTAATATCTTTTGGCTTCGTAATCATTTCTTGCTCATCATCTACAACATAAGCCTCTATTCCAAAGATTATCTTAAAATCTTCAGTCGCTTCCTTATACGCAAATGGATACGAATGAACTACTCCAAAATCAGTAACTGCCACTGCACTATGACCAAATTCTTTTGCCCTTTTTGCTAAATCTTTAGCAGACATAACTCCACTCATTTCACTCATATTTGTATGTGCATGTAACTCAATCCTTTTTTTCTCAGCATTATCCACTCTTTTTACATCTTTTGAAGGAATCTTATCCACTCTTTTTGTATTAATTATATATTCTTGCGTAAATCTATCCGCCTCAAAAATACCAATTACTTTTACCCAATCTCCAACTTTTATTTCCAAGTCTTCATCTGGTTTCAAAAAAATTCTACAACTTATTGAATCACTATAATCTGTAATCAGAAAATCATACATCAAATTTCCATTTTTAGTTTTCTTTATCTCTAATCCAAATATTTTCCCTTCTAATGCCACATCCTCTCCAGCATTCAAATATTCAAGAGCACTAAAAGGACTGGCTTTTCTATCCTCAGTGTTTGATCTATATTTATTTTTATTGTATGAAGTTGTAGTTTTTGATTGATTTTGATTTGAAGTCACAGGTTTTGGAATATCTTTAGCTTCAACTGGTTTTTCAAGATTATTAAAATGTTCCGCCAAATTTTTTCTCAATTCCTCAAAATCTCCAGTCGTCAATTCAACTTTTCTCTCTTCATCAGCAAACACTTCCGAAATTTTACTACTCAATCTATTAACAATTGGAGATTTTTTCACTTCTTCTACCATATGCTCGGCTGGTAACTTAATATAAAGTACCTTTTCAATATTATCCACTTCATAATTTGCAAATAAATATCGATATCTCTCACTCTCAAACTTATAATTTTCAATATTAAATTTCACATATCCAATTACATTATCTTTAATAAGTTCAGGCTTAATATCATATTCCACTCTCAACGTCAATCCATTACCAAAACTTTTATACAAAAGTTTCCTCAAATCCTCAATCTCCCTATCTGCGTTATAATTATTTATCTTCAAATGCAGTTCAATTATTTTTTTCTCAGAATACACACTAAGGCTATCTATCTCAAAACTTTTCATACTGTATTTGTCTAAAAAATTATCCGCCGGTTTTATTTTCATGTACCTTGCCATTTTTCCTCCCTTTTTACATTTTTATCCAAAACATTAAAAAATTTTTTCCACATTTTATTATACAAAACTTTTACTCTTATTACAACATTTTATTTCTAGAAAATTCTTAGCTCAAATAAAATTGACATTTTTCACTTTTTTATTTCTTTTTCGTTAAAAACAAGGGTACGAAGTTCAAAAAATACTTTACTTTGTAAAAAAAAATATGCTATAATTATTCGTAAAAAAATTTATGGAGGATTATTATGGGAAGACATGGTACAATAGCTGGACGTAAAGAAGCACAAGATAAAAAAAGAGCTGCTTCATTCACTAAACTTGTTAGATTGATTACAGTTGCTGCAAGAGGTGGAGAAAATCCAGAATTTAACGTAGCATTAAAACATGCTATTGAAAAAGCAAAAGCGATAAATATGCCTAATGACAACATTAACAGAGCAATAAAAAAAGGAGCGGGAACTGATGGTTCAACAGCTTTTGAAACATTAAACTATGAAGGATATGGACCTGCAGGAGTTGCAATTATCGTTGAAGCTCTTACTGATAACAAAAACAGAACAGCTTCATCTGTAAAAATGGCTTTTGATAGAAATGGTGGAAATCTTGGAGTTTCTGGATCAGTTTCATATATGTTTGGAAGAAAAGGTGAAATCATTATAGAAAAAACTGACGCAATTGACGAAGAAGCATTGATGGAAGTTGCTCTTGAAGCTGGAATGGAAGATATGGAAACTTTAGAAGATAGTTTCTACATCACAACTGAAACTGCAAATTTTGATGCTGTAGCTGATGCGTTAAGAAACGCTGGATATGAGTTATTAGAAGCAGATATTCAATATTTACCATCTATCGAAGTAGAATCTTTAGGAGAAGAAGATTTACAAAAATTGAAAAAATTAATTGATACTCTAGAAAATGACGACGATGTACAAAAAGTTCATCACAATTATGCTGGAGAATTATAAGAAAAAAAGAGGTTTTGGGCCTCTTTTTTATTTAACATATATTTGTTTCCTATTCCTTAAATAATACAACATTTTATAAAAATTAATACTAAATAAAGAGAGTCTTGAAACTCTCTTTAAACTGGCCTTTTTTTAACAATGAATATAAGTTTTTTATTTCATTTATTAAATTAATTATACAACATTTTTTTATGAAAAGCAATAATATTGTATTTTTTAACTATTTTTCAAACTTCACCTCAAATTCTTTCCCCAAAAATGCAATCCCAATTTTCAAGACTTTCTCAATCCCAGCATTTTTCAAAACAGAACTATATCCTTTCTCATCAATTTGATTTAACGCAACTTCACATTCCTTTTCAAGTTTTTCATGAATTTTATCATTACTTAAATTTTCTGTCCCATTAACAATTTTCAATTCAATAATAATTCCTTCTTTTCCTTCCAAAATATTTTTAGGTTTTAAAAGTAAATCATATCTTCCTTTTCCCGCAAAATTATTCGATGTAATTTCGTATTCATTTTTCAAAATTAAAATCAATCCTAACATCAATCCGTGATAAAATTGCTCTTTGTAAGTTCCACTCACATCAAATATTCCAGTATTTTCCAATAAAATTTCTTTTAGATATTTTTTGAAATTTGAAATATCGCCATTTGTAAGTGCATCAGTCATATCCAAAAAAATTCCAGTATTTTTAAAATATACTTCAATAAACATATCCGAAAACATTTCTAAAATTTCTTTATTGGGAATTTTTACACTGACAACTTTCTTCATTGCATCATATTTTTCTGCTAGAGTCAAATAACCACTGTGAAAAAATAAATTCCAAAAATTTTTCTCAAAATTAGCTTCTAAATTTCCGAAAGTCACATTATCATTGATAATTTTTGAAATATTCTCTTCATTTAAAAGTTTAGAAAAATCATCAAATATTTCTTTCTTCATTTTTTGTAAATACAATTTAATCAAACTATTTTCACTCGTATTTACCCAATAAGCTCCTAATTTTTTCTCGTCTAAAAAATTAATAATCGACCATGGATTGTAAACTTTCGTTTCACCAAATAAGTAACCATTGTACCATTTTTGAACATCTGATAAGTCATACTCTAATCCAAAATCTTTTAAAGAAGTTTCAACTTCATTTTCTAAAACTCCGAAGTATTCTGTAAATCGTTCATTAAGAATACTGTGAACTTTAATATTATTCAACCCAGAAAAAATATTTTCCTTGGCAACCCTCAAAATCCCAGTCATAACTCCCATTTCAAGATATTCGTTATCCTTCAAAACAGATCCATAAAAACTTTTGAAAAAATCAATAGTTTCATCGTAATATCCCTCAATATAGGAATTTATTATCGGCTGGTCATATTCATCTATTAAAACAATCACTTTTTTTCCATAAAAATCATACAAATAATTTGATAAATCTGCCAACGAATTTTTCCAATTAGCAAGATTAGCTTCCTCCATCAAAATTGAATCAAACTTTTTCTTTTTTCTTGTGCTAAGTTTTTCCTTCACAAACTCAAATTCATCATACAAGCCAGAAATAATATCTTTAATCATATCAAATCCATTTTTCCAATCTTTTTCCTGATATTTCTTAAACGAAACCGAAATCACAGGAAAATTCCCTTGCATGTCAAAATACTCACTTTTAGAAATATTCAACCCTTCAAACAGTTTCCTATTCTCATCTTTATTCTTAACATCAAAAAAGTACTTTAACATCGACATATTCAATGTTTTTCCAAATCTTCTAGGACGAGTAAACAACTTCACCTGAGAGCCATCTTCTAAAATATTTTCTATAAATTTTGTTTTATCAAAATAATAGTAATTTTTTTCAATAATGTCTTTAAAATTAGATACTCCGATTGGCAGTTTTGTTTTTTTGCTGTTCTTCATATCGGGTTCTCCTTTCTTCTTATTTTGTTATCTGAATAATTTTAATATCTATTTTTACTTAATTCTTTCTCCATGATAATATTTACTATTTTTATCTTTTACTATAGAACCGTCATAAGCTTCGTCTAGTATTTCAAAACTATCTTTATCTACTTGCTCTAATTTATATCCTTTGTAATAAATGTTACTTTGAGCTTTTCCAAAATCAGAACTTTCTTTCAACATTTTAAAATTTTTAACATTCGTATTTTTTAATTTTTGCAAATTTCCATCTTTATAGAAATAAATATTATTCTTGTCTCTATAGTAATTATTGTCAATTTTTTCAAAAGTATCTGCATCAACTGATAAAGGTTCTATTTCAGCTTCTTTTCCTTCAAAATTAGAAATTTTATATAATATATTTTTTATTTTTATAAAATCATTTTCAATTATTTCAATATTGTCAGGATTAACACCTTTCACTTTTTTCCATTTAAAGTACAAATTGTTTTTATCCTTTTTGTATCTTGTCATAAAAATATTTTGATAAGTCTCAATATCCAAATCATCTAACCTATGAAGTTTATAATCCTCCAAAT
Organism: Leptotrichia sp. oral taxon 221; assembly: GCF_018128245.1. Taxonomy (NCBI): domain Bacteria; kingdom Fusobacteriati; phylum Fusobacteriota; class Fusobacteriia; order Fusobacteriales; family Leptotrichiaceae; genus Leptotrichia; species Leptotrichia sp. oral taxon 221. The sequence continues at coordinate 787,477 of NZ_CP072378.1, read as the reverse complement.
AATAGACATTATTTTTATCCTTGAAATAATCATCCAACATTTTATTTGCTATTCCAAAACTTTCTATATCTATCTCATTATTTTTAAATTTTATTAAAGTTTTTTTATTTTCATCAATATAATAGACACCATTTTTATCTTTTATCAAATTTTCAGGTTCTGATATTCTATTTTCATAAATAACTTTAAAACTATTAACATCCAAACCTTTTATTTGTTGATTTTCAAAATAGACATTATTTTTATCTCTTAAAATATTTTTACTTAATTCATTAACACTGTTTCTATCTGCATTTTCTAGTTTCAATATTTTGTCACTAGAAAAATAGTAGACATCATTTTTATCTCGATAATATTTATTATCAAGATAACTACGACCGTTTATTTTTTCAAAAGTTTTCGCATCCACATTTTTTATTGGATAAATTTTCCCGCCTTTTTGGAAATAAACATCATTCTTATTTCTATAAATGGTTGGATTTTCACTTGAAATTACTTTAAAATCATTAAAATCTATATCAATCCCATTTTCTTTAAAATTTATAATTTTTAATTTATCATAATTTTTTCCAAAAGTATAAATTCCATTTTTATCTTTGAACATTGTAATATAGTATCCTTCAACTACTTCAAAAGTTTTTGGATCTATTTTATTCAGTTTATCTCCCAAATAGTAAACATTATTTTTATCCCTTCCAAAAGATTTGCTTTCTTTAAAAATTTCAAAAGTTTTCGCATCTGCATTTTGCAACTTTTCTAATCCATTTTCTGTTCTATAGTACACACTATTTTCATGAATTTCATAAAAAGGCACCACAAGAATATCTGCATTCGCAACACTCCCTACCAAAACAAACAAAAGCAGAATTTTTAACAAATATCTTTTAATGTTCACAATAACTCTCCTTTTTTATTCCAAAATTTAGCAATTCAAACAAAGCAATTCCTATTATTTAATCTCCATCTCCTCCTCAAACTTCTTCGGATTCTCCCCTTCCATTTTCTTCCCTTCAAAATAAACATTATTCTTATCTTTCCCATATTTTCCACTCATTGTCACTTCAAAAGTATCTATATCCGCTCCATTTATTTTCACGAATTTTTCTCCATTCAAAAAATAAACTCCATTTTTATCTTTAAAATAATTAGAACTATCCATTGGAGATTCAATTCTTTCAAGAGTTTTTAAGTCAATATTTTTGCTATCAAGTGGAATTATTTTATCTTTTTGATTTTCATTTTCCAACAATTTGTAAGCTCCGTTTTTGTCAACTAAAATTATATCATACGACATTCCGCCATCAAAATAGTTAAAGTTATTTGAACTGATTTTCTCCAATTTCTTCCCTCGATAAAACACACTATTTTTATCTTTTATCCAAAGCCCGTCTATTCCTTCAGCACTCTTAACATCTATTCCTTTCACTTTTTCTCCGTCAAAGTAAACATTATTTTTGTCTTTTGCAATAAAAGTATAATTTTCGTTGTCATATTCAAATGAATTTGGATCTGATCCATCTATTTTCTTAAACTCATTTTCTTCAAAATAATAAAGATTTTTATCGTCTTTATAATAATTTCCGCCTATTTCTTCAAAATTTTCAAGATTGACTTTTTCGTTGATTGGAATTAATTTTATCTCATTTTTTTCTTCATCTTCGTCAATTTTATAAAGTCTGTTTTTATCCTTTATAAAATTAAATACTATTTTTTCAAAACTTGCAGCATCGATTCCATCCAATTTTTTATTTTTATAATAAATATTATTTTTATCTTTCGCAAAATTATAATCCAAGTCTTTGAATGTTTTTAAGTCAGCATTTTCTATTTTATGTAAATTTCCAGAATCCTCGTAGTAAATACTATTTTTATCTTTAAAATAATAATCGCTATCATTAACTTTTTTAAAACTTCTCAAATCCAATCCTTTTAAGTTCAACTTTTTAGTTTTTATTTCTGAATTTTCATTTTCTTCTGAAATATTTTCCAAAAAGTACACTCCATTTTTATCTTTTATCATTTCATAGTTCAATGCTTCAAATGTCTTTGGATCAATTCCATCCACTTTGTACTCAAAAATATAAAGATTTTTATCATCTCTTGCAAAATAATCGTCAACAATTTCAAATGTTTTCGGATTCGCACCAGCCAATTTTTCAAATTCCATTTTATTATCTTTATCATTCAAAAAATATATATTATCTTTATCTTTAAAATATTTGTTATAAGAATCTCCAAAAAATTCTAAACTTGGAATGTCAACTCCTTTTGTATCTAAAACTTTCACTTTATAAGTAATTTCATTAATTCCATCACTTTCTCTATCCAAATAGTAAACATTCTTATAATCTTTCACAAAATTAAACATATCATCCAATATTTCAAACCCTTTAGAACTCACGCCTTCCAACTTTTGATTTCCAATAAAAATACTATTTTTATCTTTTGAAATAATTCCAAACTCAAATGTAGCCGGATCTGCTCCTTGCAGTATTTTTAAAGAAACATCTCCATCATTATCTTCTGCATAATAAACAGCATTTTTATCTTTGTAACTTAATCCACCGAAAATATCTTCAAAAGTTGCCACATCAATATTAAGATTTTTAATCGGTTTTACTTTCACTTCATCATTATCATTTACAGAAATTTCATAAACATTTTTCTTATCTTTCAAATAACCCTCGTTAAAGATTTTAAGACCATCTAATCCTACAAAAGCCAGTTTTTCTCCCAAGTAATAAACATTTTTACTATCCACTCCATAATTTCCGTTTACAACTTTAAATGTGTTTTTATCAACATTTTTCACAATTTTTATTTTCCCATCTTCATCATTCACAAAGTAAACATTTTTCCCATCTCTCAAATAACTACTAAAAACAGAATTTCCATCATCCAAATATTCCAAATTATTTACATCAATTTTCAAATTAACTTTCTCAAGTTTTCCATCAGAAAAATAATAAATATTATTTTTATCCTTTATAAAATCACGCAATTCAATTATTTTTTCAGCACTTTTAACATCAATGCCACTTTTAATTTTTTTTAAGTCATTATCTGAATGATAATAAAAATTATTTTTATCTTTATACAAATCGTACATTTCAAAATATTTAAATGTGTCATAATCAATATTCAAACCATTTATTTTCTTTATTTTAAATTTTTCTTTTGTATTATCATCTGACTTGTCATATGAATTTCCTTCATTTACAGTCACCAAGTAATGATCATTGCCACTTTGAAAAATATAATCGTAATCTCCTAATTCTTCAACAACTTTAGCATTATTCGAAGAAATTCCATCTATTTTTTCTCCAAAATAGTAAACGCCATTTTTATCTTTCCCAAATTCAGTATTCAAAATATCAAAACTACTTCTATCAATATTTTTCGACATTTCCAAAACCCAATTATAATTAGAGTCAGAATAATCATTTTTTAAAGCAAAAACATTATTTTTATCCCTAAAATAGTAACTCTCTCCCATTCTTTCAAAAGTCTTCGCATCCACATTTTTAATATCTTTACGCTCATCCATATAAAAAACTCTATTCTTATCTTTCGCTATCCAATTATCAAAATATTTAAAACTCGCAATATCTATATTTCCTAATTTTTCCCCTTTATTATAGACATTATTTTTATCTCTAGCAATAGAATACCCTAAAATTTCAAAAGAATTTCTATCCGCTCCTGTTATTTTTTCCAAATTATCTTTATCAATATAAACATTGCTTTTATCTACATAATAGTCAAAGTAGGAATCTTTATTATTCTCTAAAACCTTAAAACTTTTCACATCAAGTCCATCAATCGAAACTTTTTTCGTTTTTATTTCATTACTTGAAAAATAAGAAAGCGAATCAGTTTCAAATTTGTACAAGTTTTTATCATCTTTTACATATTTGGCATCCAAAATCTCAAATCCTTTAGGTGAAACATCTTTTATCTTTTTCCCAATGAAATAAGCATTCGTGCTATCTTTTCCAAAAAAGCCAGCCATTTCCATATTGTCTTCTCCAACATTCTCCAAAGTCTTCGCATCCGCACCTTTCACTTTCGACTTAATTTCAAAATATGGCATTTTATAATAAACTTCTCCATTTTCCTTAAAATACTCAGCATTTGCGATAGTTCCCGCTAAAATAAATAAAATCAATATTTTTAATAGATTTTTTGTTTTCATATTCGCTCCTTATTTTTAATTTTTCATTTTAATGTTAGATTTATCTAAATCCTTTTTGATAAATGCTATTATTTCCCTTGTAATTCAAAAATATTAACCACATTGAACATCAACAAAAATATCTGAAAAATCTTTATTTTTCAATTTTTCACTATTAATAAAAAAGTTCACAAATCCAGCATCAAAAATTAAAGCTCGCCAATCTCCATCTTTAGACAAATCACTTCCTAACTGAAAAAGAACCGTATCGTATTTTTCTTTTTCTCCTTCCTTTTCTCTAGGGTCATATCCTTGAAAAAAATCAGGATATCCGCCACAATGCGTTCTTGAATCAATTCCACACGCCTTTTCATCTACTATTTCCATATTTTTGTCAATATACTCATTCCATTTAAAATTATAGAATATGTCATCTTCTACCTTTAAAAATATATCTTCCTTTTCTTTTTCCGACAATTTTAAATTCATTTTTTCCAAAGTTGTCTCAAGATATTTTTCCTGCTTTTCCTCACTTATCTCTGAAATATTATACATCGAAGAAAATTCCAATGCATACCCAATCTCTCTTCCAAGCGTTTCTCCAAAAGGAAAATCTCCACAATCAAATTTTGGATTATAAATCTCCTTCAATTCTTCTTCACTATAATGTTCTCCGATATTTTCATAATAGATTACTTTCAAGTCATCTTCATTATAAACTTCAAAATCTGTATCCCCTTGCATATAAATTTGAATAAGCCCCTTTTCAGGAAAATTTTCAAGTCCTTTTAAATCCTCGCAATTAATTTGAGCAAACAGAGCCATTGTTTCATTTCCATCTTCATCGTCATCCTCATCATCTTCACAATCTGAAAACTCATCATAAAACATCGGTGCTCTTTCTCCAATCGGAATATACGGAAATCCTCCCACTTTACTCTCCGTCAAAGAAATTTCTTCTCTATCCAAAAGTTTTGCATGACGAAGTGGCTTAATATTAAGTTCCACATTATTTTCTTTAATTTCTTGCAAAAAATCCCCTTTTATTCTTTCTAAAATCTCATTAACAATTTCTTTATTCAAATTTGACATTTTTATTACTCCCTCTTTTTAAATATTTTTATTTTTTCTTAATATATTTTACCTCATTTTTTGTAATTTCAAAATTATTAAAATTTCAATATTTAATTATTTTTCTTCATAATTAAGAATCATTTTTTAATTCCAAAATTCCAGTTCATCTTCTTCCATAATTTCTTCATCTTCATTCTCATTAATATCTAACAAAATATCATCAATTCCTAAATCATTCATTTCAGGATCAATTTTATCAAGAAAATTGGTAAATTCTCTTTTAGCCTTTTGAATGCTGATTTTATCACCTGTACGAACAATCAAACTATAGTTGTCTAAATAAGACGAAATACGATTACGGATTTCCATATTTACAATTTCAGAAAAAATCCTATTTGCTCTTTCTATTAGCAACTTATCTTTGTATTGATTTTCTGATTGAATTTTCAATTCTTCCAAGATTTTAATTCTTTCATTTTTTTCCTCTTCTGACATTTCTCCATTGATAATAAGTTTATTTCTCTTTTCTCCTGTACTCAATGCAGTTGCTTCCACTTCCAAAATACCATTTATATCATAAGTAAATCTCACTTCAACATTTTCACGCCCAGCCAAATTTTTTGGAACATTTATTTCAAAATCTCCCAAAAATAAATTTTCAGCTATATTTAAACTTTCTCCTTGATAAATCGCAATTCTTATCACTGTCTGATCATCTTCTGTCGTAGAAAAAAATTGGGATCTGCTTGTAGGAACTGTTGCATTTCGAGAAATAATTGGCGCAAATCTTTCCCCAATTACTTCAATTCCGAGCGTAAATGGACACACATCTGTCAAAATTCTTTCCTTAAACGCCTTATTTCTCTCCTTCATTCCAACAGTCACTCCAACTCCATAAGCCACAACCGTATCTGGATTTTGAACTATTGATACAAGTTTTTTTCCATCAACAAAATTTGTACTATCTAAATATGTATTTTCTCCACGCATTTTGTTAAAATATTTCTCTACAAACTCTTCAATAATACCTAGTTTTACACCTCCACCAACTAAAATTACTTTTTCTATTTCGTGAGCACTCGTATTTCCGTCTTGCAATGCTTTGTCTATCGCATTTTTTATTTTCACAAGTAACGGTTTCACTGCTTCTCTAAATTCCTTCTGAGTAATTTTCGTTTTATAATTTGTTTCTCCAATTTTCATTTCTATTTCTACATCTTTTATACTTATTAATTTTTTTGCTCTATCAGCCTTCGTGTACAATTTTACTCTTTCATCACGACTCAAATCCAATACAGATTTCTGAATATTTCTCAAAAAAATTTCGCATATTTTTGTAGTAAAATCTTCCCCGCCAAGCATCGTATCCCCGCTTATAGAAATCACTTCCATAATATTTTCAAATGTTTCGAGCAAAGTAACATCAAATGTCCCACCACCCAAATCAAGCACCAAAAATTTTAAATTTTTATCTAAAATATAACTTCCTAGTGACAAAGCAGCAGCCGTTGGTTCATTTATAAGTCTTTCTACTGTAATTCCTGCCAATTCTGCCGCTATTTTTGTATCTTTTCTCTGTTTATCATTAAAATACGCTGGAACACTGATAATTGCTCTATCTATTTTTTCATTCAACTGTCTTTCTGCATTTTCCTTCAAATGTTTCAACACAATCGAAGAAAGCATTTGTGCATCAAAAACTTTATCTTTTATTTTGATTCTCGCACTTGTTCCCATTTTTCTTTTAAAATTACTTGCAGTTGCTCCAGAGTTCATCATCCTTCTCTCTTTCGCCAATTCTCCTACAGTTATCTCATTATTTTCATCAATTCCCACAACAGACGGAATTAAAATATTTCCATACTCATTTTTCACAAATCGTATTTCTCCATTATCATCAATATATGTAGCTAAACTATTTGTTGTCCCCAGATCTATTCCAATCATTCTTCCCATTTTTATTTCCTCCTTGATATTTTTTTAAGACAAATACATCTAATGTATTTAATACTTGTTTTGAAAAATCTTTTAATCGATTATATCTAATATTTGTAGTTACAATCATTTTTGTGATTATAATTGCATTAAAAAATATATATTGTAATATTAATTTCAAATAAGGCATATAGCCTAAATTTATTGATGTTTCATCACTAGTCTGAATAATTTTCCCTATCAAAATTATTCCGCTAATTAATAAAATAGACAGATAACTAGATATTCCGTATTTTTTACTCCATTTAAAATCTTTTTCATTCGCAATATTAATCCAATCTATAATCGTAAATAAAATAATTCCTATCATCGCCACATTTTTAAATATATAAATAACATAAATTATTACTAATACCGCTGCCATCCAAGCTAAAAATTTCAAGCAACTTATCACAATCAAATATAATACCATCATTATTGAACTCATTACCATCATTACAAATTTAAAATTATTTTTTGAGTTTTCATCATTTCTGTTATTAAAACTTTTCATAGAATTATTAATTTTGCGATACGAACTTTTAATTTTACTTTCATATTCATCTTTTATCATATGCATTCCGATTCTACGCAACATATATTTAAAAATATTTTTATCTTTGCCTACTACATCAAAAGGATACAACGCAATATTTATTCCAAAGACCTTAAAAACCATAACATTTAAGTAATTTTGGATAAACATGTCATATCCTTTTTCATTTTGCCAAATATTTTTACTCTTAATTTCTTTTGCAATTTCATCTAAAATTTTATTATCCATTTTAGAATTTCTTTGATTTTTTCCTAAAATTTCTAAAACAATGTTATTTTGTTCATTAGAATCACCAAGATTATAAATCAAAAGTTTTTTTTCAATATCAGTTATATTGGTCCAATCGTTATTTTTCCTCAAAATTTCCCTAATTTGCCTCTTCTCAAATTCATCAAAATTATAATGATATTCAGACAAAAGTACATCGTACTCATATAGTGGACGATTTTCTGAAAAAATAAGTTTTCTAAATTGCTCCAACCACTCAGATATTGATTTTTTCTGTTCTTCTTTTTTTTCAAAATTATTTGTATTCTCTTTTTTCTCTTTATTTTTTTCAAAAGTTTTTTCATTCTCATAATTGTTTTTATTAGAAAAAATATTCTCAAATTTATTTTCATTCTTTTCTTCAGAAAAAATATCTTCAAAATTTCCAAAAAAAGAGTTTTCTTTATTTTCTTCAAAATCCTTTTTCACTCTTTCAAAAAACTCTGTATCTTCATCATTTTTCTCAGCCGTCTCACTCTCTGATTTCACTTCATCAAAATCAAATTTTTCAAACTCCAAAACAACTCTATACGCTTCATTAATCTTCATAAACATCTCAGGAAACTCCTCAGGATGATATTTTTTTAATATTTTAGAATATGCAATTTTTATTTTCTTTTTATCATCTGTCGGTTCTATTTCCAGTATTTTAAACGCTTCATCAAAATTCAAAATCATCACTCCCAATTTTTCTCAAATAATAGAATAGATATGTTCGATAACCTAAGTTTACAAGGAATAACCTCTAGTTTTAAAATATTTATTTTGTCAAATCCTAAATTTATATAGTTATTGAACAAGTCTAATATAAAAATAATCTTTTATTTATTTTACAACAAATTTTTTAGTCTTTTATTCAATAGTAGTAAATCCCTTTAAATTTAAATAATTTTACTAGTTAGTGAGTAACAACATAAAACGGCATAAGTAATCTAATTCCTTCCAAAAATTCCTCAACAAGCTCATCCAAACTCTCAAATCTTTCAATCTCTTCCACATCAAACTTAACCAAAACTTTCCTGATTTCCCCATTTTCCAAATTTTTAAGAAATTTCTCTCTATTTTTTTCATTTCCTTCAAATCTATCCAAAGCACAGTTTTCCTTACTTTTCGCAAATTGCACAAAATAATAAAGCGGTTCATTAATCGGAACTTCCAAAACTTTATTCTGATTTTCAAGCGTATTTTCCCCAATTTTTCTTTCAACAAAACTCACTTCAAGCGAAATCCCAATTTTCTTAGTCTTCTCATTTTTAAAAACTCTCAAAGCAATCCCTGATTCAGTATCACTATCCCCATCTTGTCGCAAAAACACCCAAAGATAAGGTCTTGCAATCTGAGCCTGATTCATCCAGCTACTAACTTTCTGCAAATGAAATCCATCTGTCTTTTCTTCCAAAGCCTTTGCAATTTCCGTAAAAACTTTTCTAGCATTTTGTCCATTTTTTCTAAAAAGTTCCATATCTTCTTTTAAATCTCCAGCTTTTTCAGGTTTTACATATTTTTTCCCTTCATAATTTGTGTATTCAATTAATGGTTTGTAGTTAAATTTTTTTGTCATATTGATCATCCCTTTTTTCAGTTTTTTATGAAATTATACCATATTTCCAGAATATTTTTTAAATATTTTTCTTACTTTTAAAGTATCAAATATACCCAAATCATTTTAAACCTTTAAAAAATACGAATTTTATTTCCTTATAAAAAATAAAATGTGCCAAAAACTTTTGAAATATCAAAAATTTAAGACACAATTTAATACAATTTATAAGTTAATATTTAAAAACCATGTTCTTCCAATATCAATATAGTATTATATTCTACTTCCGCTTCTCGTGAACCTCTATCCATTGCCATTTTATAATACTTTTTAGCATTGCTATAATCTTTTTCATCTCGATAAATTGCTCCCACATTCATCATCGCATCTACTTTACCTTTTTGAGCAAGCGGTATCAAATATTTTTTAGCTTGTGCGAATTTTCCTTGAACTTTATATAAAATTCCTAAATTATATTCAGGATCATCGTTATTTCCAAGTTCTATTGCCTTCAAAAAATATTTTTCTGCTTCATCGTATTTTTTTTGATAGTAGCAAGAAACTCCTAAATTATAGAAAACTTCGCTTTCTTGATATTTTTCTTTCAATAATCGATTATAAAGTTCATCAGCCTTCTGATAATTTCCTTCTTGCCTGTAAATAATTGCCAATTGAAATATTGCATCATTTTGATTTTTTGCAGCCAATTTTTCTAAATAAAATTTCTCTTTATCATAATTCTTTTGTCTATCATAAAACATTGCTAAATTAAACATCGCATCATCATATCCCATATCAGCAGCCTTTTTATAATACTTTTCGCCTTCTATTATTTTTCCTTGCTCCATATAAAGATAACCTAAATTATATATCGCATGAACATCTTTCTTTTTAGCCAATTCCAAATATATTTTTTCAGCTTTGACATATTCTTTCTGTTCCAAATATGATTTTGCCAATTTAAATTTCTCATTAGAATTTGGATTTGAATTTGAAAAAACATTAAAAGAAAGTATAAAAATTGAAAAAATTAATAATATTTTACTTTTCATTGTATAGTCTCCTTAAACTGTAATACACTAACATCCATCTCGAATAGTTTATTACGAATCTCAATATCTATTTCTTTTTTTATAACTTAACTTCTCTTTTTTCCTTGAGTGCCATTAACCCTTCATTTTTTCTAATTCTGATTACTTATATTTAATACTTTTTAAAATTTTATTTTTTTACTTAAATACTTTTACACAACTTTTTATAATCATTATTTATCCAATTTCTATAATTTATCCAAATTGCATCATAAAGCGGTTCGCCTATCAGTTTTTGAATATATAATTTCCCTTCTGGAAAATATTTTTTATTATGGACTTGAATCGTAGTAACAACCTGATAAATATCATCGTGCGGAATAGTTTTATAGTCTTTCGTTGACAGCAAAGGAAGTAAATAGCACTCATTATCAAAATCATACACCCAATCATCCATTAATCTGACATTATAACCACAATGTATCATTTTATCAAACAAAACTTCAGCCATCGTAAAGGCAAAATCTCCCTCGTGTCCTCTATCCATTTCCTTCAAATTACCAAAATTTTCTTCCATTTTTTTCCAAGAAGGTTTTTCAACATATTTTAGCTTAATTTTAGGCAAAAATTCAAATTCTGGTATTTTTAACCACTCACTTTTCTCGAATTTATTGTCAAGTACGAAAAATGTTTGACTTTTACTATATTCATAATCCTTCCAGTTCTTTAGAATTTCTCTGTAATAAAGTTCAGTATTTCCTTCTGGATTTAATTCATTACGGTATAAACGATTATCATCTATACTGCAATCTACATAAAAATCACCTTTATCAAATTCTTCAAGATAGCTGCCATAATTATTGTATGGATATTTTAAAAGAGAAATATCAATCTTAGAATCTTTTAATGAAATTTTTTCTTTAATAAGTGAAAATATATTTGACAAAAAATTTTCTTCACTTTCTTTTCCTTGATATTTTTCTTCGTCATAGTTATATATTGTTTTTATATTTCCAGAAACAATGATTTTTTTCTTTCCATTAATTTCTATTCTTCTCAAATCTGTTTTATCAGGATTTATTAACTTTAAATAGTTCAGTCTGTCATAATTGAACCAATTTTCAAAAGCCTGTATCAAGGAATCTTTATAATTAAGGTTCATTTGAGATCCATTCCAATTTTTCATTCCTTCAGGAAAATATTTTTCGTGAAAAAGATGAATATTAATGCTCACTGACATTTTTTTATCAGTAGTTCCACCCCCGACAAATAAAGGTAATAAGTAATATCCAGTTTCAATCTCATGAATATACTGATATTCTCCTATTTCCTTCAATTCTACTTTTATTCCTTTTTCTATCAAAAATTCAGAAAATACTTCTGCAATCTTCATTTTTTCTGGACTTCCATAATAATAATCCAAAAGCTGCTGTGTATCGTATTCTAATACACTAGGCAATTTGTTTTCAAACTCGCTTAAATTCTTATTCACAAAAAACTCCTCCTAGTTTTGTCAAATTATTTCAAAACTATTCTGGTATAAATTAACCAAATTTTAGTTACTTATATTACATACTTTATTCTGTGGCTTCCATCTGCACTGAAATATTCTTTTCTTCATAATTAAATTGTGCCCAAAACTTTTAAAATACAAAAATTCAAGACACAATTTAATACAATTTATAAGTTAATAATCAAATTTTTATTCAAGTCATTAATTTTTTAGAAATTTTCCTAGATTAAACTCTCAATTCTTCCCTATCCTCAACGATCTCATCCTTATACTTATCCAAAATCGGATCAATCTCATTCTTAACGAAATCTTCAGTTTGTTGTCCAGCAAATCCAGTGTAATTAGCAGAAACTAAGATTCCTTCCATATCTTCTGCTTTAAGTCCCAATCTACCGTCTTTTATAATTCTATCAATTAATCTGTTAGGATTTCCATTTAATTTAATTTCTTTTGTTTCTTCCATTGAAAGTTCTCTAATAATTTCGTGAACTTCTTGTCTGTCCATTCCTTTTTTAACTGATTCCATAATAATATTTTCAGTCGCCATAAACGGCAATTCCTTTTGAATATTAGCTTCAATTACTTTTGGATAAACAACAACTCCATCCATAATGTTAAGCCAAATAATTAAAATTGCATCAACCGCCAAGAATGCTTGTGGAATAGACAATCTCTTACTTGCAGAATCATCCAATGTTCTTTCAAACCATTGCGTTGCAAAAACTAACGCACCTGTTTGTGAGCTTGAAATTACATATTTTGCAAGTGATGAAATTCTTTCACTTCTCATTGGATTTCTCTTGTATGCCATCGCACTTGACCCAATTTGATTTTTTTCAAATGGTTCTTCCAATTCTTTCAAATGTTGCAACAATCTAAAATCGTTTGTAAATTTGTGAGAAGATTGAGCAATATTTGACAATAAATTCAAGATTTGTGCGTCCACTTTTCTATCGTAAGTTTGTCCTGAAACACCTTGTTTTTTACCAAATCCAGCTTTTGTAGTAACCAATTCATCCAACTGTTTTACTTTTTCAAAATCTCCTTCAAACAATTCTTTAAAACTAGCCTGAGTCCCAGTAGTCCCTTTAACTCCTCTAAATCTCAAGTTTTCTAATCTAAATTCCAATTCTTCAAAATCAAGAAGCAACGAATGAAGCCATAAAGTCGATCTTTTTCCAACAGTAGTAAGCTGTGCCGCTTGGAAATGAGTAAATCCTAAAGTTGGCAAGTCTTTGTATTGTAACGCAAAATCTCTCATTTTTTCAATTAAGACAAGCAGTCTTTTTCTAATAACTAAAAGCCCTTCCTTAATTTGAATCAAATCAGTATTATCTCCTACATACGCACTTGTCGCTCCTAAATGAATAATTTTTCTTGCATTTTTAGCTTGTTCCCCATAAGTATGCACATGAGCCATAACATCATGTCTCAATTTTTTCTCGAATTCAGCCGCAACTTCAAAGTCAACATCATCTTTATATTTTTTTAGTTCCTCAATTTGTTCATCAGTAATAAAATCAAGCCCAAGCTCTTTTTCCGCCTCTGCCAAATTTATCCACAATTTTCTCCAAGTTCTAAATTTAAACTCTGGTGAAAAAATATGCAACATTTCCTTACTTGAATATCTCTCCGCCAACGGATTTGAATATATGCTCATATCTGCCATTTCTAATTCCTCCTAATTATTATTTTTTGTAAATTTATACTCTGAACCTAAATCCCAATTAAATTCAGTCCCTAATTTATCCCAATCAAACTTTTTATTTTTTATTCTTAAATTTTTATGATAACAATTTTCACAACATGTTATTATTTGAAATTTAAAAGAATATGATAAAATTCCTAAAACTAATAATTAATTATAATTTTATTTATACTTATTATTCCTTTTTGTATAAACAAAATCTCTATTTACAAAATTTTCTGTTGACTAATTATCCCAAATATAAATTGTTCCGTCTTTAAAATAAATTTTCTTTACCCAATCTTGATTTTCAGTAAATTTAACATCAAATGGTTTATATCTAATTCCTTTATCTCTTTCATTAGTTTCGTCTAAAAATCCAATTATTTGTATTTTTTCATCACTTTCAATAAAATTTCTTATCATTTTGGTAGAAACTATTTTACTTATCATAATTTTTGGCTTTTTACCATTTACTTGAAAATCTTTTTCTGTATAAACTTTTTTATTTTTTCCAATTGCCTTAAAATTTTCATATTCTAATTCTATTTTATTTTCATCATCTTTCGATAATCCTTGTCCAACTAATTTTAAAGTAATTGTATCAAAAGATAAATTTTGTGCAACACTTTCACTCACAGTTTTATCAATTTTTGATTTTTTACTATTTTGTGCTTTAGCTGAAAATGAAATTCCTCCTATAACTAACATCAATACTAATAATAATTTTTTCATTAATCATTCCTTTCTTTAAAGTTAATTTCAAAAGATATCTTTTATTCTCTTATATTTTTATAGATTTCAATTAATTCAAAAATTTCTATTTTACAAACTCTCCCAAATCATATCTATAAATATTCTGAGTTCTTTCAGGTCCAACTGAAATCATTGAAACACGGCATTTCAATTTATTTTCAATATATTCAATATATTTTTTACAATTTTCAGGCAAATCTTCGTAATTTTTTATTTGAGTAATATCTTCGTTCCATCCGTCCAATTCTTCGTAAATTACTTTCAAATCTTTAGATTTTCTCAAGTTTCCAGGATATGAGTAACAAACTTTTCCATCAATTTCATAACCAACTGCAACTTTTATTTTTTCAAATCCAGTCAATACATCTAATTTTGTCAATACAATATCTGTCAATCCATCAATTAACACAGCATATTTTCCGATTACTAAATCAAGCCATCCACATCTTCTAGGACGCCCAGTTGTAGCACCAAATTCGTGTCCAACTTTTCTCAAAGTTTCTCCATCTTCATTTTCCAATTCTGTAGGGAAAGGTCCTTCTCCTACTCTTGTTGTGTAGGCTTTCATAACTCCAAGCACTCTTGAAATTTTTGTCGGTGCAACCCCAGTTCCTACTGTTACTCCACCAGATGTTGGCGATGACGAAGTTACATAAGGATAAGTTCCATAATCAATATCAAGCATTAACGCTTGTGCCCCTTCAAAAAGTACAACTTTTCCTTCTTCAATCCCTTCATTAATTTCCACAACTGCATCAATAATTCTAAATTTAATCTTTTCAGCAAGTTTCATAAATTTATCATAAAGTTCTTCCAAATTGAAAGTTCCTTTACCGTATCTAACTAACATATCATTTTTTTCATTTACATTCCAAGTAAGTTTATCTCTAAATCTTTCTGGCTCCAATAAATCTCCAATTCTAATTCCATTTCTAGCAATTTTATCAATGTAGCAAGGTCCAATCCCTCTTTGAGTAGTCCCAATCTTATTTTCACCCATCGCTTCTTCTTTAGCCTTGTCAATTTCAATGTGATAAGGCATTATCACATGAGCTCTTTCATCAATAAATAAATTATCAAGCTTTTTCCCTCTTTTTTCCAACTCATCTATTTCTTTAAGCAAGACCTCGATATCAACAACGACTCCAGCACCAATTATACATTTCCCAGCTGAATTAATAATCCCAGATGGCAATAAATGTAAAATAAATTTTTCATCATTTACAACAACTGTATGTCCTGCATTATTTCCTCCTTGGAATCTAACTACATAGTCTGCTTTTGGAGATAAGACATCGATTATTTTCCCTTTTCCTTCATCTCCCCACTGAGTTCCTACAATTACAAAAGTATTATTTTTCATATTTTTTCCTCCTATTTTTTAGAGCTACAATCTATTAAAAAATTTAACAAATTCCCAAAAAGCTTTTTAATTTTAGAAATAATCTTTTACTTCTTATTTTACTATACTTTTGAAAATTTTTCTAGTATTTCAAGCCTTTTTTTATAAAATTTTAAATTATTTATTGCCTTTTTCTAAAAAAAAATTATTTTATCTTAATTTTTAAAATTAAAAATATTGAAAAAAAAATGAAATTATGTTAATAAACAAAAAAGCTATACAAAACTTTTTTTGCATAGCTTTTTCTATTTTCTCTATTCAAAATATTAAAAATTCTCACTAAAATACATCTTTATCAGATAATTTCGCATCTTTTGTCTTAAACATTTCAAGTAATTTTTCTACTGTCAATTGTTTTTTTGCTTCACCTTTTATATCGAAAATAACTTCTCCTGCATGAAGCATAATCAATCTATTCCCATAAGTTATCGCATCTTGCATATTATGAGTTATCATCAAACTTGTAATATTATTTCTTTCAATTACTTCTTTTGTTTTTTCCAAAATAATTTCTGAAGTTTGAGGATCAAGTGCTGCTGTATGTTCATCTAACAATAGTATATCAGGACGATTTAAAGTAGCCATTATCAATGATAAACATTGTCTTTGTCCTCCAGATAGTAATCCAACTTGAGTAAACAATTGTTTTTCTAGCCCTAATCCTATTGTTGCTAACAGTTCTTTGTAATATCCTATATTTTTTGTATCTAATCCAAAAGTAAAATTGAATTTTTTCCCTTTATTTTTAGCCATTGATAAATTTTCTAAAACTGTCATTGAAGGCGCTGTTCCCACTGTTGGATTTTGATAAACTTGTGAAATCCATTTTGCTCTTTTGTGTCTTTCAATGGTTGTGATATTCGTACCATTCAAGATTATCTCACCACTGTCTGGAACAACAGAACCATTCAAAACATTTAATAAAGTTGATTTACCAGCTCCATTACTTCCAATTATCGAAATAAAGTCTCCATCCTCTATAGTAAAATTCAATCCTTTAAACACTTGTTTTTCAGTTCCCAATTCTGAGAAGAAAGTTTTATATACATTTTTTAATTCTATCATTTATTTTCCTTCTCCTCTCTTAATTTTCATTGCTTTTGCTTTTTTCTTACCTTTTTTCAATTTTTTAGCTGTTTCATTCCACAAAATAATTGTTAAAATTACTGCTGTTATGATTTTAACATCTGTTGGTTTGATTTCCAATGTACTAATTAAACTATCATTGAATTTAAGCGTTTGATATAGATTTTTTGTCCAGCTGTTTGACATCAAAGCTAAATTTATTATGAAATAGTACATCAATGAACCAATTGTTATTATAGAAATTTCGTTTATTAATCTTGATTTTTTCAAAACTCCTAATCCAAGAATTATCGCTGCCAATCCAATTACCAATGTTCCTGTCCCTGAAATCAAGTCAGCAACTTTCATATTTTGTGCAAACAATGCACCTGACAATGCAACCAATCCATTAGATATCATCAATCCTAATATTTTCAATCTTTTTTCATTAACACCTAAACTAACCACTAACTCTTCATTATTTCCCAGTGCTCTCAACGCAAATCCGAATTTTGAAGTTAAAATATAATCTAGAATCATTTTTATTGCAAATGCAACAATTATAACAAACATTAATTTAATATCTTTTGTTGTTACTACATAAACAAAAAGTCCAATTGTAGCAATTACATAAACAATCATTGTTCTTATTACATATTTGTTTTCTTTTATTTGATAATCGTAGAATCCTTTTAGAACCAATAAAATTATAGTTACCAATACAAACGGAATAAAACTTTTTTCATAAGAAATTAACTCAAAAATATTTCTTTCTGATGAAATAAACACATTTGGAACACCGACAATCCTAGAGTTTATACTGTAAAATCCCGTCATTACTAAAATTCCAGATAATAATCCGTTAATTTTTAAATAAACATGTAACGCTCCTGTTAAATAACCTGCTATCATTCCACCAATAACTGCTAAAATAAGTCCTATAAACGGATTTGTAATTCCAAAAAATCCATTTTTTGATAAAGAAAACGCTGCAAATATAAATCCTCCTAACGGAAATGTCGCATCTACTGACATATCAGGGAAATCAAGTATTTTATATGTTATGTAAACTCCCATAACCATAATTGAATAAATAAATCCTGTTTTTAAAGCCTCAGGCAAACTTTGTATAAATACTAATAATTCGTTCATCATTCTTCCTTACTTTATTTTACTTTTTTATTATTTCTTTTTAATGATTTCAGCATTTGCCAATGCAGGATTTTTTACATCGATTCCTAAAGCTTTTGCTGTATCTTCATTTACGTATAATTTCATTTTTTTCGATGTTTCAAATGGTATATCTGAAACTGGTTTTCCTTTTAAAATTTCAATTGCCATTTCTCCAGTTCTCTTACCTAATTCATAATAATCTAATCCCATTGTAAATAAAGCTCCTAATTCAACAGATGAATTTTCACTTGATACTACTGGTTTTTTAGCATTTATAGCTTCCGAAGCTATCAAGCTTATACTTGAAACAACTAAATTATCAGTTGGCAAATATAAAGCATCTGTTGAAGCTACTAAATTTTTAGTTGCTTGTGCTAATTCACCAAAATTTGTTACACCTTGGACTACAACTTCTAAATGTTTAGCTTGTGCTTGTTTTTTAATTTCTTCAACTTGCACAATTGAATTTTGTTCAGAAGTATTATATAAAACTCCTATTTTTTTTACTCCTGGTTTTAATTTTAAAAGAATATCTAATTGTTCTCCAACATTTTCTAATTTATCACTTGTTCCTGTTACATTTTTATTTAATATTTTTGCTACAGCTGGATCAGTTACTGCTGAAAACAATACTGGTATATCTGTTATATTATTTGCCAATGCTTGTGCCGAAGGCGTTGCTATACCAAATACTAAATCCTTTTTATCTGCTTTATAATTACTTGCGATTAAGTTTGCTGTTGTTACTTCTCCATTCGCATTTTTTTCATCAAAATCTGCTTTAATTCCAGCTTCTTCAAAGGCTTTTTCAAATCCTTTTTTTACTAAATCCAATGACGGATGTGTCATAAATTGTGTAACACCAATTTTATAAGTTTTTCCTGCTGTTTGTGTTTGAGTGGTTGATTTTTCAGCTGTAGAGTTGTTTTCACTACTCTTTTTTCCACATGCAAAAACCATTAACGCACTCATGGCTAATATTAAAAATTTTTTCATATCCTAATTCCTTTCTTTATTTTATTTTTATATATTATTTTTTTGATAATTTCAACATTATAATTAACGAAATTCAAAAAAACATTAATATCAACTTTATATTTTCAAAAACCATTTTAATTTATTATTTTAGCTTTTGATTTTATGTCCTCTGGCAATGTAATTCCTAATGCTGCCATTGTTTTTCCATTTACAACAATATCATTTAAAGACATTCTTTGATATTTAATTTCTGAAGGTTTTTTACCATTTTTCAAAATATCAATTGCTATTTTACCAGCTTGTTTACCCATTTCGTAATAATCTATTCCTTGTGTAATCAATGCTCCACCTTTTACATGTGCAGATTCAGCACCAAAAACTATTTTTTTCGCTGCTGTTGCTTTATCTGTCAAAAGATTTACTACTGAAGCTACTAAATTATCAGTTGGCAAATAAATTGCATCAGATTCTCTTGTTAAAGCATCTGCTGCTTGGGGAATTTCGCTAGCTTGAATAACACTTTTCTCTACTACTTCTATACCTAATTCTTTTGCTGCTGCTTTTAAATCATCAACCTGAACTTTTGAATTTTGTTCTGAAGAATTGTAAATAACACCTACTTTTTTTATTTTACTATCCAATTTCAACAATAATTGTAATTGTTGTTTGATATCTACTCTGTCACTTACTCCTGTTACATTATTTTTCAAAATTCCTGCTGATTCTGGATCAGTTATCGCTGAAAATACTACTGGTATTGTATTTGTCGATTGTGCTGCAGCTTGAGTTGTACTTGTTGCAATAGAATAAATTAAATCCACTTTTGAACTAACAAAGCTATTTGCTATCAAATTTGCTGTTGCTGCTTCTCCATTTGCATTTTTTTCATCAAAATCTGCATCGATTCCCGCCTCTTTAAAAGCCGCTTTAAATCCTTCTCTAGCACTGTCTAATGCTGGATGTGCTACAATTTGAGTAATTCCTATTCTATATTTTTTAGAACCTCCCGTTGAAGCAGAATCACTTTTTTTCTCCTGACTAGTGTTCCCATTTCCACAACTTAATATCATTAATGTCATAAGACTTAATAATGTTAATATTTTTTTCATATATTCCTCCTACTATCCTACAAAATTTCTACTAAATAATACCATTTTTTTTTATTAAAAGCAAGTGAGTTTTCTTTTTGTCTATCACAATTATTTTTTTGAAAACTAAGTTACTTCTATTAAACTTTACTTCCTATTTAAAAATAAAATTGCCTTGCAAATATACTTTACAAGACAATTTTTTCGTTTAAAAATTATTCACTTTTTCCTCTTGTAACAACTTTTATAATTTCATTTATTGCAAATGGAATTAATGAAAGTCCGATTACCATTCCCCAATGACTTGGATCTAATGCTGTTACTTTAAACATTTCTGCAATTGGTGGGATTGAAATTAATAAAACTTGTAATATAATACTTATTATAATTGAAATTATTAAAAACATGTTACCGAAGAATCCTACTTCAAATATAGTTTTTTTACTATTTCTCATTGATAATGAATAAAATAATTGAGAGAAAGTAAGCACTATAAATGCCATTGTTCTTCCGTAAGTAACTATTTCTGTACCATCTTTTGCTTCTTTTATAGAAACGTCTCCAAAATGAATAATTCCTAAATAAAATGCTACTAATGTTAATATTCCTATTAAAACTCCTCCAACAATCGCTCTCATTCCAGCACCTTCTGCAAAGAAACTTTCCTTTGGATCTCTTGGTTTTCTATTCATAACATCTTTATCACCTGGGTCCATTCCCAATGAAATTGCTGGTAACGTGTCAGTTATTAAGTTTACCCATAATAATTGAGTTGGAACTAACGGCATTGCCCATCCAAATACTGTTGCAAAAAACACACATAATACTTCTCCTAAGTTACAAGAAAGCAAGAACATAATTGTCTTTTTAATATTGTTATAAATATTTCTTCCTTCTTCAATTGCATGAACTATTGTAGTAAAATTATCATCTGTTAAAATCATATCACTCGCACCTTTAGAAACATCTGTTCCTGTAATTCCCATTGCAACACCAATATCAGCTGATTTTAGCGATGGTGCATCATTTACTCCATCTCCAGTCATTGAAACAATATTTCCTTGCTTTTTAAACGCTCTTACAATTTTAACTTTATGTTCTGGAGAAACTCTCGCAAACACTCTATAATTATTGATTTCTTTCGCAAATTTTTCATCTGGAATCGAGTCAATTTCTGAACCTGTCAAACTTTGACTAATATCTGTCGCAATTCCTAATTCTTTAGCAATCGCAACTGCTGTATTTTTGTGATCTCCTGTAATCATAATTGGTGTTATTCCAGCTCTTTTAGCTTCTTCTATTGAACCTTTTACTTCTATTCTAGGCGGATCAATCATTCCAACTATACCAACAACAACTAAATCTTTTTCCATTTCTTCAGGAGCAATTTCTGTATTAACATCTTTAAAAGCAACTCCTAACACTCTTAAAGCATCATCTGACATATTTTCAGCCACTTTCAATATTTTCGCTTTAGCTTCATCTGTTATTGACAAAATTTCTCCATTTACTAAAATTCTATTCGATCTCATCAAAATATTGTCAATCGCACCTTTTGTATGTACTCTAAATTTATTACCTTCTTCATTTAATGTTGACATTAATTTTCTGTCAGAATCAAATGGATTTTCTCCAACCCTTTTATATTCAGCATTCAATGTATTTTTTTCTAAATTAAATTTGTCACCTAATACTACTAATGCAACTTCTGTTGGATCTCCAACATCTTGTCCACCATCAATTGAAGCATCTGAACATAATACGAATGATCTAATTAATTCAGTTTCATCTACATTTGCTTTTTGATTTCTTTCATCTGAAATATCTTTTAAATTATCCAAAGTATAAGTTTTTACAACTGTCATTTTGTTTTGAGTTAATGTACCAGTTTTGTCTGAACATATGATATTTACAGCTCCCAATGTTTCTACTGCTGGTAATTTTCTAACAATTGCATTTTTTCTAGACATGGATTTTACACCTAATGACAATACAATCGCTACAATCGCAACCAATCCTTCTGGAATTGCCGCAACCGCCAAACTTATTGAAGTCATAAACATTTCTACAACTTGTCTACCTTGTAACATTCCTACAACAAAAATAATTCCACAAATTGCCAAAGCTCCATAACCTAGAGTTTTTCCTAATTCCTCCAACTTAATTTGCAATGGTGTCAACATATTTTCATCTTCATCTAATATTTTCGCAATCTTACCAATTTCAGTATCCATCGCTGTTGCAACAACAACTCCTTCTCCTCTACCATAAATTGCTATTGTAGACATAAATGCCATATTTTCTTTATCTCCAACAGATATTTTTTCATCTGAAGTAATAAAGTCTGCATTTTTTTCACTTGGAACTGATTCTCCTGTTAATGATGACTCTTGAATTTGTAAATTAGCACTTTCAATAAGTCTAACATCTGCTGGAATATATCTTCCTGCATCAATTATTAAAATATCTCCTGGCACTAATTCTTCTGAATTAATTTCTATAACTTCACCATTTCTTCTAACTAAACTTTTTGGAGCAGTCATTTGTTGTAATGCTTCCAACGCCTTTTCAGCTTTTGACTCTTGAATAACCCCAACTAACGCATTAATTAAAACAACCGCTAAAATTATTAATGCATCCGGTATTCCTTCTGTTCCATGTGCAATAATATTAATTACAGCTGCACCAATCAATACATAAATTAACACATCTTTTAATTGTGCTAAAAATAATTGTAATAAACTTTTTTTTGGTTTCCCTTTCAATTTATTTAGACCATATTTTTCAAGCCTATTTTTTGCTTCCTCCGTTGATAATCCTGTTTTAGAATTAACATTTAATTCCTTTAAAACAGCCTCTTGTGATTTAGTAAACCACATTGACTCCACCTCTTTCTTAAATTTTATATTTTTGGTATATTATACACTAAATTTGTATTTATTTCACTCTTTTTTTACAAAAGTTCTAAAATCTACTGAAAATATACTGTATTTCGTAAAATTTTCTTAACTGCTCTTTTAATTCTTCTTTTAAAAGACATCACAAATCCAATAATTTCAAATATTAATAACACTGTCAACCCATTTTTTATAAATCTTCTAGTATCTTCATAATATTTAATTGTTCTTGGATTTTTTCCAGCTTCAATTAATTTTTCATTTTTTTCAAGATATTTAGGCTCCAAATTTTCCTTTGTTCCTAAACTTTCTATATAATAGCTAGGATTTTTGAAATTCAGTTTCTTTTCGCTCAAATAATTTTTCAATTGATCTTCTGTCATTCCCTTTTGCACAAAATCCTTATCAATCACAAAATATCCCGCATATTCTTTCAATTTTTCTTTTAATATCAAATTAGACATATCTTCGTCATCCCAAAAATATGTAGCATCTTTCATTGTTTCCTCATAAGGAGCTATCCTTCCAACCCAAACTTCATTTATCCTAAGTAATTTATCTACATAACCGTACTCATTTCTTGTATAATAATTCTGTTTCGAACTATCAGAATAGCTATAATCTTTTCCAATCAATATAGCTTCAACATTTTTATTCACTTTTGAAAATTTATCTTCTAAATAGAAATTTTCCGTCAAATTTAATCTATAATTTCTCGTTATTTTTTTAGAAAAATTAACAATCAAAATCAACGTAACTATAATTGATAACAAATACAATAATTTCTTCATTTTTTCTCCTTTTCTGTATTTTTTCCATTTCTTTTATTATTGAAATTTTTTCTTCCTCACTAAAAAGTATTCATATTTGTATATCATATCATTTTTTTTACAAAAATTAAAGTCTTTCATTTAATATAACTATTAATATAACTATGCTTCTCATTTACTAACTCATATAATTTCAGCAAAAAATTATTTAGAAAAATTTTTGATTTTATCTAAATTTGAAGTTGAAATTCGATATATTTTGACTCCGTAGCTTTTTAGCTTGTAATATGCTGAATGAGAGTTGTAAGATGTATCAAAGATTACGATATCTGAATTTTTTAATTTATCTGAGTTTCTAAAAACAGCTGTAGCATGAATAAATTCTATTTTAAATCCTTTTTCTTTCGCATATTTTTCAGCTTTTTCAATAACTTTTTGACTCCATCTACCACCAACTACTTTTACATTCTGATTCGTCAAGTCTATCGTCTTTTCTTCTGACAACTCTTTTATATTCACATTTTCAACTACTTCAATATTCTCATCCTGTTCCATATTTTCAATTTCTTTTTCAAGACTTTTTATCTGAATACTCAATTTTTTAATTTCTTTTTTCTGTTTTTTAATCGTCTTCTCAGCCTCTTTATTCCTGTGTTTTCTCAAATCTTCCTTCAACTTTTTATTTTCTTCTTCAAGTTTATCACAAATAGAATTTAAAAATTTATTTTCCTGCTCAATTCCCTCAATGTCAGTAATTATCTCTTCTAAATCCCTTTCTTTTTCACTAACCTTATACGAATTTATATTAAAAAACTCAAACCCTCTCTTAAAATTTTTTCTCATCAAAAAATATTCCTTCATTTTTTCATCAAAAAAGCTGATAAATTCTGCTGAAACATTAAATTTTCTATTTTCTTCATCAAATTCTAAACCATATTTTTGCGATAATTTTTCCAAATTTCTCTTCTTAACATTTATATATTTTGCACTTATACTCTCTTGAAATTCCTTCTCAAAATCCTCATTTTCCAGTTCTTCCATAGCTTCTTTCAAAAATGTCTCTTTCTCCAATATTTCCTGCTTATTCTCTTTCAATTTCTCGATATATTTAAAATATTCTTCCTTGAAAAAATCTAAAAATTCAACCAGTTTATTTGTACTTAAAACATACATTATCATTTGCTCTGGATTCAATCCTCTTCCGTTTACCCTTAAAATTTTATCCCTCTGAAATTCCCTCAAATAGTCTTCTTTCGCAAAATTCAAACATTTCTTTTCAACATAAGAATTATTTGTTTCTACAATTTTTCTCAAAAAATCTTTATTTAACTCATCAATTTTCCCAATAATATCAATTTCTCTCTCAAAAAAAATTGAATTTTCATTCAATTTTTTCCCAAATTTTTTTTCTAACAAATCATTATTAAAATTATCAATCACTAAATCAAAAAAAATATTTTTATTTATCAATTTTAATTCTTCAATTAGTAACACAACTTTTTCATTCTTTTTTGCCAATTTTATTCATCTCCAATCATCAATAATATGGCACAACATCAAAGAATTGTGTCACATTTTATTTTTCTGTAACATATTTTATAAATTTTTTGAATATTTTTTGTGCTGGAATATTGTTCGCAGCTAATAATTCTGGATGCCACTGTAATCCAACAATCAAATTATCGTCACAATCTTTTTGAATACCTTCAATAGCTCCATCTGGACTTTGTGCAATCACTCTAAATCCAGGTGCCACATCCTTCAAAATTTGATGATGGAAACTGTTAATTAATCCTGTTTCTTCTCCATCAAAAATATCTCCTAAAAAACTGTTTTTATCAATTTTTACAGAATGAGATAAATCATCTGATTTAGTTTTTTGAAAATGTTGAATGAAGACATCTTTTGCATAAGAAACGTCTTGGTACAATGTCCCACCATTTACAACATTCAAAATTTGAACTCCACGACAGATTCCTAAAATAGGTTTCCCTTTCTTTTGAGCTTCACCTATCAATAATGAATCAAATTTATCTCTTTCAAGAAATGTAGCTTCTAATTTTTGCATAGGTTCTTCGTTATAGCAAATTGGAGATACATCGTGACCTCCTGACATAATTAAAGCATCAATTGCATCAACAGCTCCTCTAATAACATCCTCATCTGCATTAATTGGGATGATAAAAGGAATTCCTCCAGCAGCAATCACTGCTTCCACATAATTATTTCCGACGCAAGCTCTTCTATGTCCTGCAAATAATCCTTTTTCTGAAATTTGTACACTTCCTGAAATTCCAATTATAGGTTTTTTACTCATTCTCTTATCCTCCTTCAAACTAAAGCAATTCACAAATATATTTAATCACATTTTGTTTGTATAGTCAATTAATTTCATTTAACTAACATTTTTAACGCTCTACTCCAGACTCAATATCATTGTCTTTAGCCTTTCCAAAATCATTCGGATACAATTTTTCTAAAATTTCATCTGTTTTTCCATTATCGCTATCTAATACTTCAGGAAAAATAATTTTATTTGTATCTTTATCTACAAATACAGCTCTTTTCAATTTTGTATCATATGCAATACAAACGTCTGTATCGTCACATATCATATTTTTATTTTTCATTGCATCTACTGAAAATGTTGGTTTATCAGTCTTCTCTCCTGTTTCAAAATCATTATAATATACAACTTTATATTTTTGATCTGACAATTTTTCTATTTTTAAAGTTGTATCTTCAGTACTTATTTCTCTATTTAACAATTTTTCCTCATAAAATTTTCCATCATTTGTAAACGGTAAATCATATCCTAATGCAAAACTACTAAAACTTCCTAAAAACATACTCAATATTAATATTTTTTTCATAAACTCACGTTCTCCTTTTTCTTTTTCACATTTTAAATTATATCAAAATTTTCACTGTATAGCTATTTATTTTTTTGTTTATCATTTTTTAATTTTATAGTATAATATTTTTGTAACATTTTAAAAATTTTATAAATTTTAATGAAAAGAGGGGATTTATAGTGAAAATAATTCATTTAGCTGATTTACATATTGGAAAAAGAGTCAATGAATTTTCAATGATTGACGACCAAAAACATATTTTAAATCAAATTTTAGAAATTATTGATAAGGAGAAGCCTGATGCGGTAATAATTGCAGGGGATGTTTATGATAAGCAAGTTCCATCTATTGAAGCAGTGGAATTGCTAGATAGCTTTATAGCGGGTATTTCTAAGCGAAAGACGACTACTTTTATAATTAGTGGAAATCATGATTCTGCTGAAAGATTAGCTTTTGGTTCAAGTCTTATGGCGATGGGGAAAATTTATATTTCACCAGTTTATAATGGAAAAATTTCAAAATACACTCTAAAGAACGATTTTGGAAGTGCTAATTTTTATCTTTTGCCATTTGTGAAACCTAGTCATGTTAAACGATTTTTCCCAGATGAAAAAATTGAATCTTATACTGATGCAATAAAGGTTGTTATCGATAATTTAAAACTTGACACTTCTGAAATAAATATTTTGATTGCACATCAGTTTGTGACTGGAGCGAGTCGAACTGAATCTGAAGAAATTAGTGTTGGAGGGCTTGATAATGTTGATGCTTCTGTTTTTGAGGATTTTGATTATGTTGCACTTGGACATATTCATAGACCGCAAAAAATTGGTACAGAGAGAATTCGTTATTGTGGAACACCTTTAAAATACTCATTTTCTGAAGTTAATGATACAAAATCTGTTTCAATAATAGAAATTAACTCAAAAGAGGATTTTAATTTACGTATGATTCCTCTTATTCCTAAAAGGGATATGCGTAAAATAAGGGGGACTTACGAAGAATTAACTACAAAAACTAGCTATGAAAATACTAATACTGACGATTACATTCATGTTACTTTGACTGATGAATTTAATGTGGCTGATGCGATACAAAAATTGCGAGTTATTTACAAAAATATTATGAAATTAGAATACGATAACATACGAACTCGTGAATCTAGAAAAATAAATCTAGATGACATGGTTATCGAAAATAAAAATCCATTAGAAATTTTTTCAGAATTCTATAAATTGCAAAATAATAAAGAAATGAACGATGAGCAAAAGGAAATTATAAAAAAAATAATGGAAGAAGTTTGGGAGGAAAATAAATGAGACCTTTAAAATTAACTGTTTCTGGCTTTGGACCTTACGCTAAAGAGCAAGTATTTGATTTAGAAAAATTGGGGAATTATGGTATTTATTTAATTACAGGAGATACTGGTGCTGGAAAAACTACTATTTTTGATGCGATAAACTTTGCACTTTTTGGAGAGGCTAGTGGTAAAGATCGTGATGGAAAAATGCTACGTTCAAAATATGCTGATTTGTCTACTGAAACTTTTGTTGAATTGGAATTTCTTTACAGAGATGAAAAATATGTAATTAGAAGAAATCCTGAATACGAAAGACTTGCGAAAAGAGGAAAAAATCCAACTACAAAACAAGCTGCAAACGCCACTTTAATCCTACCAGATGGAAAAATAATAGACAAGAGTGAAAAAAATGTTAATAAAAAAGTTGAAGAAATTTTAGGAATTACTCAAAAACAATTTAAGCAAATTTGTATGATTGCTCAAGGTGATTTTATGAAAATTTTACTTGCAGACACAAAAGAGCGAAGCCAAACCTTTAGAAAAATTTTTAATACTGAAAAATATGAATCTTTTGAAAAAAAACTTGATGAATTGAATGATAAATATAAAAATCAATATAACTCTCTAACAGATAAATTGAGTAATTCTAAAGAAAATATCTCATTTGATGAAAACGAAGAGTTTTTAGAAAAATTTCCAGACTATGAAAATAGGATTAAGACTAATTTTCAAGAGTTCTTAGAAGAAGTTATTGACTTTCAAAAAAAGAAAAATGATATTTATTCTCGTGAAAATGATGAAATTCAAGCAAAAAAAGAGAAAAATTTATTGGCTTTGAATGAAGCACAAGAAGTTGAAAATAAAAAATTACAGTTAGAGCAAAAAAATAGCGAATTTGAAATTGTAAATAAAGATGTTAAAATCTATAAAGATTTGATTTTACTTCATCCAGAATTACAAAAATCAATTAAGAATAATACTGATAAAATTAGCTCTATTGAAAAAGATTTAGAGATTTATGAAAAAATTTCTAATCTAAAAAAGAAAATTTCTGAAGAAAATGATTCGCTTGAAATAAAAATTTCTGAAAAGTTGGATTTAGAAACTCAAAAAAATGAACAATCTTTATTATTAGACAAAAATAAAAACGATAAAGAAAAATTGAAAAATTCTAATATAAAATTACAAGAATTTATTTATGAGAAAAATAATTTAGAATTAAAATTTAAAGAATTAGCAACTTTTAAAAATTATATTTTTGATTATAATTCTAAAAACAGTGAGTTGGAAAAAATTAATGAAACAATTATAACATTTGATTTTGACATTAATTCTTTAAGAAATGAAATTGCTTCTTTGGAAAAGAATATTGAAAATCAAAATAATCAACTGTTAACTTTTAATGATATTCAAAAAAATGAGAACAAAATAGAAATTGAAAAAATTAATTACAATTCTAGAATTCAAGATATAAACTCTTATAAAAATTTATATTCTGAAATAAAGAATTTGAATGTAGAATTAGAAAATGAACAAAAAAAATATACTGAAATTTCTGAAAAATATGCTCAGAAAGATTCTCTTGCTAAAAAAATGAGAAAAAATTATAACGACAATCAAGCTGGTATTCTCGCTCAACAATTAGTTGAAGGGGAAAAATGTCCAGTTTGTGGTTCAACATCGCATCCACATCCAGCTAAAATACTTTCAGAAGAAGATATTTTGAATCTTGATAAAGATGAAATTGAAAAATTTGAAAATGAAGCTCTGTCTCTTTCTAATGAGGTAAAATCTCAAAGTGAAATTTGTTCTGGGATAAAAGGAAAACTTGAAGATAGAAAAAAATCTTTTGAAAAAGTGTTAAATAATGAAAAAATTGAATTTGAAAATGCAGAAAATTGGATTGAAGAACAAAGTTTATTTTTAGAAAATAAATTAATTGAAATTGGAAATTTGATAGATAAAGAAAATAATAGAAAAATTGAGAAGGAAACAATTGAGAAGGAAATTCAATCGTTGAATAAAGAATTAAAGATTAAAAACGAGAAGTTTAATTCACTTGATAGTGATAAAAAAACGCTCGAAAATCAGAAGATTAAGTTAGAGGAAAATATTAAAATTATTTCTAAATCGATTTCTGAAAATAGTAATTTGGTTTCTGATTCTCAAATGAAAAATGAGGAACTAAATTCTACTAATAATTTAAAAAATTGGATTGATTCTATTGAAAAATTGGTGACTACTAAGGAACAGAATTTGTCTGAACAATTAGATTTGGTTGATAGAAATATTGAATCTGAAGAAACAAATGTTAATCTATTTAAAAAATTGGAAGAAGAATTTCCAAAAATTGAAGAAAAACTTAATGAAATTTCGAGTTTTATTAAGGAAAATGAATCTGAGCAAGTTGCAATTAAAACACGATTGAATCTTCTAAATAAGGATTTAGCTGAAATGAATGATTCGTTATCATTAGAATTTAAAGATGAAACTGTTTCTTTGACAAAAATTAATGAGCTAAAAAATAATATTTTAAAAACTGAAAATAAAATCAATAGTGAAAAGGAAATTTTAAATAATTTGCAAATAAAATTAGCAAGTCTTGAAGGAGAAATCTCAAATTTAAAATTGGATATTCAAAATCGTTCTTTTAAAGATAAAAACGAACTTTTAGAGCAACAGAAAGAAATTGATTTGGAATTGAAAGAACATAAAGAAAAATTTGATAAGAATAAGTTTAATTTGATTGCTAATGAAAAATTATTAAATGAAATTGGAAAACAATCTAAAAAATTATTTGAAATAAGAAAAAAATATGACTCAATACAGGCTCTTTCAGCGACTACAAAAGGTACAATTAGCGGAAAAGATAAAATTACTTTTGAAACTTATATTCAAATGAAATATTTTGAAAGGGTTATCGCTAGAGCTAATTTGCGGTTTATGATTATGTCAAATGCTCAATATGAGTTAAAAAGAGAAGAAGAAGCTAAAGATGCAAAATCAAAAAGTGGCTTAGAACTAGAAATCATCGACCACTACAACAATACAACTCGGAATGTTAGAACGCTTTCTGGTGGTGAATCATTCATGGCTTCTCTGTCACTTGCTCTAGGGTTTTCTGATGAAATTCAATCAATGTCAGGAGGAATACAACTTGATACAATGTTTATTGACGAAGGATTCGGTACACTTGACGAAGATACCTTAAAAACAGCAATTGACGCACTTATAAAATTGTCTGATGAAAATAAACTTATTGGTATTATTTCTCACGTTGAAGAGTTAAAAAATCGGATTGATAAGCAAATTGTTGTAACAAAATCTACTGACGGGACTAGTACTGCGAATATTATTAGCTGATTTAAATTAATTTAAATGGAAATAAAAAACTATCTTGTAAAATAACTTTCACAAGATAGTTTTAATTTTATATTATATTCTACCAAATATTAAACCATTCCATTTATTACTTTTTCTGCTAGATTTCTTGCATGATCTCCTACTCTAGTGAAATGTAATAATAAATCTGTGTACAACAATCCTGATTTTATTTCACATTCTTGTGCACTCAATCTTTTTTGGTGTTTTTTCCTTATTTCTTTATCTTTTGTGTATAATTTATTATGTAAATCTAACACTTCAATTGCTTTTTCTTTGTTAGAATCTTTTACTGCTTCGATTGAAAGTTCTATCATTTTAACTATAATTTTAGTTAATGTATCCACTTCTTCATATACTAAGTTAGAGAATTTTAAACTTTTTTTCATTCCTAAATTAACTTCTCGAATTATTCCAGCTGCGTGATCTCCGATTCTTTCAATATCTCTACACATATCTAAATAAGCTGTAACATCTTCTCCGTCTTTATCATTAAGATTTTCTCTCAATATTCCTGTCAAGTATTTTGTAATTTCTTGATCAATGTAGTTTATAACTTCTTCTTTTTCTTCTACTTCTTTAGCGTATTTTTCCTCTCTTGTATTGAAAAATTCTACCGATTCTTTTATATTTTCCAATGAGAAATTAGTCATTTCAATCAATTCTAATTTTACTTGTCCCAACGCAATACTTGGTGTTCCCATCAACATTGGGTCTAAATATTTAACTGTGTAGACATCTTTTTCCACTTCTTTTTTCTCTTTAATCAACTTAACAACAATGTATTCCAAAGCTCCAATGAATGGGAATAATAAAACTGTTGTAACTGCATTAAATGTACCATGAGAAAATGCTATTGTCATTTTAGGATTTAGATGCAAGAATTTTTGCATGAATCCAATGAACGAAGAAAAAGGACTTAATAAAATTAAAAATATTAATGTTCCAATTACGTTAAACATTACGTGTGAAGCTGCTAATCTTTTTGCTGATGTATTTGAACCAATTACTGCGATTATTGCTGTAATTGTTGTACCGATATTATCTCCAAATAAAACTGGTAATGCTCCTTTTAAATCAATCAATCCTTCTTGGTAAAGATTTTGTAAGATACTTATTGTTGCACTTGATGCTTGAACTAACATTGTAATTAATGTTCCAACGAATACTCCTAAAACTGGATTTTTACTCAAATTAACAGTCCATACTCTAAAATCTGGTAAATATTTTAATGGTTCCATTGCTCCAGACATTAGTGTTAATGCATAGAAAATTCCTCCAAATCCGAATAAAATACGACCAGCATTGTTAAGGGTTTTTACTTTTGTGAAGAATAATAACGCTGCTCCTAAAAATATTATCGGTAATGAAAAATGCGAAATGTTAAATCCAATTATGAACGATGTTATCGTTGTTCCTATATTCGCTCCCATTATTATTCCAATAGCTTGTCTTAAAGTTAATAATCCTGCACTTACTAATCCAATTGTAATAACTGTTGTTCCTGAACTTGATTGTATTAGCACTGTTACAAATATTCCAACTAAAACTCCCAAAAATGGAGAAGTTGTATATTTGTCTAAGATATATTTCAATCTATCTCCTGCTGCTAATTGCAATCCATCTCCCATATACTTTATACAGAATAAAAACATTCCTAGTCCACCTAAGAAACTAAAAATAATTTGTTGCCAGTTAAGCGTGTTCAATGATGTCGCTGCACCCATTTTTTCTCTCCTATCTATTTTTTATTGTACACTATAAGTTTTTATATATTTTATATCTCTTGTAGATATTCAAAATTAAATATACTCACTTCCGTACTTTCTAATAGTATACTATAATTTAAAAAATATCAAGCATTTTTTTTATTTTATTATATATTTTTTATATTTTTATCTGATAGGTTTTTTCGCTGTTAATTCCCATTTATTTATATCTTTACCTAATTTAGCTGAATCATATCCTATGTAAACATTTTTTAATCTTTTATTTACTGGATAAATTACATATTTGTAAGTTAATGGTACTACAACCGCTTGATCGATGTAGTATTCTTGCCATCTTTTGTATGCTTCAGCTTTGTAATTAGGATTTGTTAAAGTTTTTGGACTTACAACATCGTCCATTAATCTTTCATTTTCTTCAGTAACATATCTCGAATAATTAAATTGAGCGTCTTTACCAGCTGTACTACTTGGAATTAAGCTACTTCCAACTCCCCATGCTGCAAAAAATACGTCGATATCCTTATCATCTGCTCCTAATTTATCATAAAAAGTATTTAATTCTATTAATCTTCCAGTTGTTAAAACTACTTTTAATCCAATGTCTTTCCAGTTTTGGATATAAAATTGAGCTAGAGGTTCGGCGATGTCTCCACCTGACATTGAAGCCATTTTTATTACAAAAGGTTTACCATTTTTATCTTCTCTGTATCCATCTCCATTAATGTCCTTGTAACCTGCTTCATCTAATAATTCTTTAGCTTTTTTTGGATCATAAGGATATCCTTTTAAGCCTTTTGGAAAATATTTAGTCATTACTGGCGGAACCATTGAAGTTGCACGTTCTCTTATTCCTGAATAGAATGTTTGAACCATTTGGTCTATATTTAATCCGTATGCCATTGCTTGACGTAATTTTTTGTCTCCCATTTTTGCTTTTGGATCAGTGATATTAATACCTTTATTTTTATCAAAATGTCCTAATTTAAATCCTAAATAAGAGTAGTATAAATCTTGTCTTCCTAAAATTTCTGTATTTTTCAAGTCTTTTAATGAATCATACAAATCTCCAGGCATAAACATTACATAATCGTATCTACCTGTTTTCAATGCTGCAATTATTGATTGTTGATTTATTACTTCCAATACTACTTTTTCAATTTTGGCTTTTCCTTTGAAATAATAAGGGTTTGCTTTAAATTGAATACTTTCTCCTTGAATCATTTTTGTAGGAACATAAGGCCCTAATGTTACGATATTCGTTCTTATCTTTGGTGAAGAAACTAAATCTTTTATTGGAACATCTTTTAGATAATGTTTTGGCAAGGCAGTTGCTATTATTCCATTTCCTAAAGTATAAACGCTGAATCCCATTTCTGTGAACGAGATTTCTACTGTTTTATCATTAATTTTTTTAATTCCAGAAATTGTTTTTGCTTTTCCGTTATGGTAATCTTCTATCCCAACGATTTTTTTAGCTTCGGTATCGTATCGCACACCTGTGTAGTCTTTACTTCCTACCACTTCATAAGGATAAATGATATCTTCAGCCACTAACGGTTGCCCGTCACTCCATTTTACACCATCTTTTATTTTAATTGTTACTTTTTTGGCGTTTGCGTCTACATCCATTGTTGCTAGTCCTGTATTAATTACTTCGAAATTTTCATCTACATCAAATATTGAATTACTCATAAATGTATTGTTAACTTCACTATCATATCCATCTGTTGACAATGTTTCTTCAAAAATTCCAACTAACGGAGCATCCTTTACCATTGCGACTCTTAAAGGGGATCCGTCAACTGCAGGAGCGTTATTTTTTGTTTCCAGTGAAAAATTTACTTTTTCGACTTTTTCTCCAATACGCTCACTTCTCTTTTTTCCAGGACTGCAAGCTGATAAAATCACTAACAAAATCATTAACAATCCCAAATATTTTACATTTTTCATTTTATTCCATTCCTTTCGCTACAAACTATCCTAATCTTTGTCGTGCATCTGCTGCTCTCTTCAAAGCTTGTCCGATATAGTTTATACACAACATCATTATTAATATTAAAATTGAAGCTGGAAGCCATATCCATAGCTTAGTTGATAAAACTTCTGGATCTGTCGCATAACCAACTAATGTCCCCAAACTCGGTGTAGTTGGTGGTAACCCAAATCCCAAAAAGCTCAATCCTGTTTCAATCCCAATATTTCCCGCAAATTCTAACGTTAAATTTACGATTATTAATGAACTCAAATTTGGCAAAATTTCTCTAAAAATTATTTTGAAATCACTTGTACCCATTGTCTTTGAAGCATTTACATAATTTTTTCTACTTTCAGTTAACGCTTTACTTCTGATAAGTCTTGCAATTCCTGTCCAATAGAAACAGCTCATTATTATAATAAATGAGAAAATACTGTATTTTGGAACAATTGTTATAAATACAATTATTAGCATCAAAGTAGGTAAAATAGTTATAAAATCAATTATTCTCATTATTACATTGTCAACTTGACCACCGTAATATCCTGAAACTAATCCTATCACAATCCCAATTCCAGAAGTTATCAAAGTAATCGTAAACCCAATGATTATCGAATTTCTTGCTCCAATCACTAATTGCCCTAAAATATCTCTTCCACCTGAATCTGATCCTAGCCAAAATCCTTCCATTGGTTTTGAATATTTATCCAATAAACTTATTTTCATAACTTCTTCTTGATTAGTAAGTGCTGCTCCAATAAAAATTACTAAAAATAATATCGCCAACACATATACTGAAATTAAAGCCAACTTATCTTTTTTTATTTCTCTTACAATTACATTAAATCCTGATGGCTTTTCATGCTTTTTCATCTCTGCTTTTTCATTTAATTTTTTCATAAACACCACCTATTCTATTCTTATTCTCGGATCAACTATACTCAAAATAATATCAGAAAGTAAACTTCCAACCAACGTCAAAAATCCGTAAAGTAAAATTAATGCCGTAACGACACTGTAATCTCTCGTTGTTATTGACGATATAAATAATCGCCCCATTCCAGGATAGTTAAAAATCAATTCAATAAACACTGAACCACTTAACAATCCAGTTATTGTGTATCCAAAAAATGCCGCTATTGGTAAAATTGAATTTCTAAATATATGTCTTGAATAAACTTTATTTTCTGGCACACCTTTACTTCTCGCTGTTTTCACATATTCCAAACCTTTTGCATCAATTACTTCATTTCTTAAATATTGAATTGTTCCTGTTGTTGCAAGTAAAGCATATGTAATCGCTGGTAATATAATGTGATGTATTCTGTCTACAAAATACTCAAATGTATTCGGCTCAAGTCCAATAGTTACAGATCCTGTTGTTGGGAACCATCCTAATGTGTATCCAAAAAACCATAACATAATAAGTGAGAAAATAAATGTCGGTATCGCATAACTCACATAATTATAAAATGTTACAACTTTATCTAATTTTGAATTTTGATATCTTCCAGCCCACATTCCCAATGGAATTGCAATACAATAAGTTAAAATCACACTTACAAGCGATAAAATAAACGTATTGTTCGCCCTTTGTCCAATCAATGTTTTTACTGGAATTTTATACGCATAACTCATTCCAAAATTTCCATGAAAAGCATTTTTCATCCATCTTAGATACTGAATATGCCAAGGATCATACAATCCAGCTTGTCTTTTTAATGCTTCCAAAGCTGCTGGATCAGTTTGAGGTGTTATCAATCCTGTGAATGGATCCCCTGGCATTAATTTTGCTAGTATAAATATTATTATGCTCAGTATAAATAATTGCGGTATCATAATAAGAACCCTTCTAAGCACCGTTTTCCACATAAATTATTTCGCCCCTTTCTTTTTTCCATCTAATGCCACAAAATGTGTTTCTGACAACGATTTCAAATCATAAACTCTTCCATTTTCATCATAATAATTTGATTCATTTTCCTTATATTCCTTCTCAATCGCTAGTCTATTTAATTTTTTCTCTTTCCTATTTCGAGGATTAACTTCTGGAATCGCTGCTATCAAACGTTTTGTGTAAATATGTTGAGGATTTCCATAAATATCTTTTTTCAATCCTTTTTCAACAAATCTTCCTTTATACATTATAAAAATTTCATCACACATATGCTTGATAACTCCCAAATCATGAGAAATAAATAAATAACTCATTCCAAATTGTTTTTGAATTTCTTTCATGTAATTTAATACTTGAGCTTGAACTGACAAATCTAACGCCGAAACAGGCTCATCTGCAATAATCAATTTTGGCTTAGTCGCAACTGATCTAGCAATTCCAATTCTTTGACGCTGTCCTCCAGAAAACTCATGCGGATACTTATACAACGAATCATCCGATAATCCAACAATTTCCAGCAATTCTGAAGCCCGTCTTTTCTCCTCTTCATACGACAAATTCTCAAAATTCTTCAAAGGCTCTGTAATTATTTCAATAATCCTTTTTTTCGGATTCAGACTCGACAATGAATCTTGAAATATCATCTGTATATCCTTACTATAATTCAAATTTTTATCTCTCATTTTTTTATGATTTATTTCTTTTCCTTCATAAAAAATCTTTCCACTTCGTATTTTTTCAAGTCCAATTATCGCTTTTCCTATAGTAGATTTTCCTGACCCTGATTCACCAACCAGACCATAACTTTTTCCTTTTTCTATTAACATATCTACTCCATCAACTGCGTAAACATAATCAATTATTTTGTTAAAAAATCCACCACGGATAGGATAATGAACTTTTAAATTTTTCACTTCTAAAAAACTCATATTTCCTCCTTAATAAATATATAATCTCCCATTTCTCTTTTCTTCAAGAAAATGAAAATTTTTCCAGCAAGTACATCTTACAAAATGTTCTTTTTCAATTTCGTGTAATTGTGGATTGTTTTCGTGCTCTTTTTTATCAATCCAAGGAATTCTGTTTGAAAATCTACATCCGTTTCTATCTAGATTTTTCAATGATGGAACGGTTCCTTTTATTGTGTATAATTCGTCTGTTTCTGTGTCTATTTGAGGGATTGATTTTAGTAATGATCTTGTATATGGATGTTTTGGATTTTCAAATAGTTCATTGACAGATGCTATTTCGACAATTTCTCCAGCATACATAACTGCTACTCTGTCAGCCATTTCAGCTACAACTCCTAAATCGTGTGTTATCAAAATTATTCCAGCGTGTATTTCATCTTGAATTGATTTTAATAAATCTAAAATTTGTGCTTGAATTGTTACGTCTAGTGCTGTTGTTGGTTCGTCAGCAATTATAACGTTTGGTTTACAAGCTAAAGCAAGTGCAATC
The DNA here is from genome assembly GCF_018128245.1 of Leptotrichia sp. oral taxon 221. Lineage (NCBI taxonomy): Bacteria > Fusobacteriati > Fusobacteriota > Fusobacteriia > Fusobacteriales > Leptotrichiaceae > Leptotrichia > Leptotrichia sp. oral taxon 221. The sequence continues at coordinate 748,933 of NZ_CP072378.1, read as the reverse complement.
ATAACCCTCTGTCGCATTCCCCCAGATAATTCGTGAGGAAATTGTCTTGCAATTCTTTTGTAATTTTGTATTCCCACTTGTTGCAATAGTTCGTAAACTCTGTTTTTTCGCTCATTTTGATTTAATTTTGTGTGATAAATAAGTCCCTCTTCGATTTGTGCTTCTATTCTCATTAACGGATTTAAAGCTGATAACGGATCCTGAAATATCATTCCAATCTCGCCACCCCTTATTTCATTATATTCCTCTTCACTCAATTCCAACAAATTTTTATCTTTGTAAATTATTTCCCCCGATAATTTCGTATTCAATAGATTATGCAATCCCATAATTGAAGTCGCCAATGTACTTTTCCCGCAACCAGATTCCCCAACTATCGCCAGAATTTCATTCTTTTTCAATTTCAAATTTACATTATCGACAGCCTTATAATAATCATCATTAATACGAAAATTTACATCTAAATTTTTAATTTCAACCAAAGTATTATTTTCCAATGATTTCTATCTCCTTTCTGAATTTATTCATAATTTGTACTATTTTTAATTTTCTACAAACTTATGTCATAATTATGCAAAGTTTATAGTAAGAAAAAGACATTTCATTCCCTTTCCTATCTAAAAATATCTATAAATAAATTTTATAAATTTATTTGCCTTTATAGTATTAATTATATAAAATTTTAAAAATTTTTTCAATCATTTTAATATTTTTAATTTATTTTTTATTTCAAAGTATTTTTGATTACGTAAAATAAAAAGTTCCCTCTCCAAAAATTTGAAGAGAGAACTTCTTAAATTTTATAAATTGTAGTATTCAAAAATGATTAGTAAATCGCTCTAAATCCAATTCCACCTCTTACATTTTCGCCTTTTGTATCATAACCTGCATTTACTGTTACACCAAATCTTGTATTCTCAATTCCAAGGTTCAAGTCAACTTTTCCGTTTCCTCTTCTGTCGTCTTTTTCTCCTCTAATATTGAACCAATCTGCTGTTGTGTAACGAACTCTTGCTTGGTTATTTACATCTCCAACTTGTCCTAATTCATTTTCATACGCAAGTCCTAATTTAGCTGTGAATGTAGTTCTTACTGCCATTGGTTGTTTATATTTGAATTCCACTCCAACTTCAGGTTTTATTGAATAATAATCGTTTCCTTTTACTTCTAAACGAACTTGTCCTGAATCTTCTTTGATTCCATTAAATCTTCCATATTCTAATTTCAAGTTTCCATATGGTGAAAGGCTTGTTCTTTCACTCAATCTAATATTTTTTCTAAGTTCATTTTTCAAGCCAACTCCATAAGAATAATAATCAGATTTTGCCTCAAAAATATCATCTACAACAAGGAATTTTCTATTCATTTCAGCATTTCCAATAAATCCTTCTGCTGCTACAGTCCAATTCCATTCGTTATTATGGTTATCATATCCAAGTGGCATTGACTTAAATACTCCAGCTTTAATCATATTTTGTTCTTCTTTTGATTTTCCTATATCGCTGAAATCAAATTTATTTCTAATTGCTCCTGCGTACCATCCGCTAGATTCTCCTAATTTTACAGTTTCATCTTCATGTAAGTATGCAAATCCATATGCATCATTTCTATAATCAATAATTCCAGCCGTATCAGTTTTGTACTCGCCTTTCATTCCAAACACTTTTATCTTGTTAGATTGTTTAGATTTAGTATCCCATTCATCTCTTAAATATCTAAACTCTTTATTCAACATATTTCCTGTTTCAAAAATTCTTTGTTGAACATTAGCATATTGGTGTCCCATCATTTCATCGTAAGCTTGTACTAATAATGCTTCTTCACTATTTCCAATTGTATTCAATTTGTTGAATACTTCTTTTTCTTTTGAATCTAGTGCATTCTTGTCGTATCTTTGTTCCAATCCATCAGTAAAATTGTACTCGTTAGATTTTCTCATTACAAAAGCTGTATAAGGAATTTTTGTCATAAGAACACGAGTAATTTGCTGAGTAGACGGATCTACTTCAGGTGTTGCCATCCAAGTCAATGATGCAGAATAAGGTGTAAAGTTAAATATTCCTGCATTTATTTGATTCAAGAACGGTTGTAATATTTGTTTTCCAATTATTACATCTTTTGCATTTGTAAGTACTGAAAATTCTGTTCCTATTAATAAATCACTGTCAATTCCAATGTTTGTTGCTCCATTTACGTTAATTGGTCTTGTTCTTCCTAAAGTATCTACGTAAACTCCAAAGTTTGATAACGCAAAGTTAGTAGTTTGTGGTGCATAATTGAATGTTTGAACTTGGCTATCGTTCAATACTACTCCATTTCTTTGGATTGCTAATCTTCCATTTGGTAATTGAATAATTCCTACTCCAGCAAGAGTTTTACTAGGGTCTTTTGGTGCATAGTAATCATTTGCTCCATTTGTAGAAGTTATTGTTCCAACTCCACCATTTAATGCTGGTAACACATTTGCAGGTGTTGCATCAGTTCCAATTGGTAAGTTTCCACTAACTCCTTGAGAATCTGCATCATATCTCACACCGTAAGATCTTAAACCACTAATATTTATTTCTCCATAATTTTTAATGATTGATTTATTTGCTGCAGTTCCTTTTATTAACACACCATAACTGCTATCCGCATCAATATCAATTTTTCCATAATTTTCCAATGTACTTCCATTTAATACAGCAACTCCAACAAGTCCTTGAACATTATTATTTCCGTGGTATGAACCAACTGTTGTGATATTTCCTGTATTTACAAATTTGGCTCCATTATTTACGAATACTCCCATCATTGTTTGAATTTTATCAGTTGCTGTTGCACTTGATGGATCTAAGTAGATATTTCCAGAGTTTTTAAGTGTTGTTCCTCTGTCATCTCCATACATTCCGATGCTTAAGTGTCCTGATACATAGATATCTCTATCATTTGAAATACTAGCTCCATTAATTGCTGCCATTCCTATTCCATAAACAATGTTATTTGGATCAGAATTATCTGTTTTTCCAACTTTTATTACTCCTCTATTTACTGCATTTGAAGCTCCTGTCACAAGAATCCCTTGGTTTCCAATTCCATTCGACAAGTCAATCATTCCGTTATTTACAATATTCGCTCCATCTTTTCCATAAATAGCAATAATCTTATCATTAGTTCCAGATGTCATTGTTGCATTATTTGTAACATTAGAGGCCCCTTCAGTGTAAATAAATGTTGATTCTTTTCCTAAAGTTATATTCGACGAAGCCGAATTTGAGTAAACATTTGTTTTTCCAATTCCTGGATTAGCTAAAATTACACCGTAAGATTTATCTCCAACATTGAAGTTTGTTGTAGTGTCTGTAACAGTTACTCCGCTTGATCCGTAAATTCCTACTGGTTCACTATTTGGATCAGTAGCTGTATGATTCGCAACATTAATTATTCCACCAATATTTGCAGTTCCACCTTTTTTGTAAATACCAATTGCTTTATCGGCAACATTGATTACTGAACTTCCAGCTGTTTCCACATTTCCATTTTCACTTAATGAATAAATTCCAAATGAAGACTCTCCAACATTTATTGTTCCACTATTTTTAATATTTATTTTTGAACCATTTTGTGCATAAATTCCTACTGTCGAATCATTTCTCACAGAAGTCGTTGTTTTATCAACATTTATTGTTCCGCTATTTTCAAATGTTTGATCCGATGTCCCCTCTAAATATGCTGCGATTGAACGCTCTCCAGTAATATCAATATTTCCAGTATTTACAATATTTTTTGCACTTCCTGAATTATTTCTTGAGAAAATTCCAATTGAATCATCATCACTAAATTGCATATTTGCTTTATTCGTAACATCTGAGTTTATCGCAACAATTCCTTTTGCTTTATTAGCCGTTCCAGTAATATTTTTACCGTCTATCGTAGCCTTTGAATTTTCCACATAAATTCCAGTAGATCCACTATTTAAAGTCATGTTATTCCATCCACTGAAAGTCGAGTTTCCAGTCATGTAAACTCCAGTTCCATTCGCAGACACAACAATATCGTTATTATTCATATTCGCTTTACTGTCAATAATGTATAACATTGGTTCTGAAGATGTTGTCAATGTTCCTGTATTATTATAATCCAATACTGAACCATTTTCTAAGTACGCCAAACTTCCACTATTCGCAAAGTTATAATTTCCACCATTTACAGTCAAGTTAGAATCATTTCCATACAATGCAAACCCTTTATTTCCAACTGTAATATTTCCTGTAGTTGTCAAATTAGTTTTATTTGTTGCATAAATTCCCACAGAAGTTGAAGTAGCAACTCCACTCGCATTCAATATTGAATCTCCAACTGTGATATTCCCACTATTTACAACTGTTGCATTAGGATTATTTCTAGTTTCAGGCGTAATGTAAATTCCTGCTGATCCTTTTCCTAATGTGATATTTCCTGTATTTGTAACATCTATATTTTTAGCAGTTGATAATCCAGTCGTATTTTTTGCAAAAATTCCAACTGATTTATCTCCCCCAGTTATGCTTCCATTATTTTCAACTTTATCAAAATCAATCGCATAAATTGCTGATGATTCATCTCCAATTTTTATCTTAGAACCAGCAGTTGTCATGATTTTTCCTTCATTTTTAGTTCCAGCTACTGCATCACTATAAATTGATGTTGTATCATTGTAAACTCCATAAATTCCAGTAGATTTATTTCCTACAGCAATTTCGTCTTTGTTAATTCCTCTTGAAGAATCAAGATACATTGCAGTACTTGTAGTTGCATTTGATAAATCAATTTTTCCATCATTTATAGCTTCGTAATCAACATCTCCTTTCCAAGATGTATGAGTTGGACTAGGATTTTTAATACCATCTGCCATAAGTCCAATAATATTTTGTGTTCCAGATTTTGCTTCAACAGTAATTCCTGGATTTACTACTGTTTCTCCGTTTATAACGTGTGAAATTATATTTCCACTATCTGCCGCTGCCGCTCCTGTTAAATTTGCTGCAATTATAGAACTTCCTTCAGTAACTCTCGTTCTTTCAACAGAATGTCCTTTTGTATTCAATACAGCACTATTAGTGACATGAGCTCCTTTTTGTCCATAAACTCCTACTCCATCACCTTCGAAATTAATTGTTGTTGTTCCATCTATATTAACTGTAGAATCTGTAGTTACTATAGCTCCTACTCCGTTTGAACCATTTAAATTAATTGTTGTCCCAGTTACTGTCACTTTTGAAGGATTAGGTGTCCCACTTGTTCCATTATTTCCAACATAAATACCCGTTCCAGCATCTTTTCCATCTCCAATAGTCATAGTTCCAGTATAAGCAAGATTACTTCCATTTTCAGCAATCAATCCTACTCCATTTGCTCCAGTCGTGATAGCTGTTGTAATTGCTTTTGGTGTTGTTGAAGTTCCTTGATTATCAGTGTAAAGTCCTACTGCATAAAAATTACCATCTGTGTCTCCTACTTTTATTCCATTAGTGTAACTTGAAATGTCAGTATTTCCTTTCAATACTAATCCTATTATTCCTTTTCCTTGCGTAGTACTTCCACTTACAAAATCAAGAGTTGGTGCATTCAATTTTGTAGCTGTTAAAAGTGGTGCTCCCGTATTATCTGTTCCATCTAAATAAACTCCGACACCATAACCATTAATATTTCCAATAGAATTCGATATTGTTCCTTTACCTTTAATATAATAAGCCACTTGATTTTGTGATTTATCATTTAAATTAATTACAGCACCTGTTCCATCTGCTGTTGCTTCTTGAGTAAGATAAACTGCAACTGATGAATTAGCATTTTTAGTCATTGTGATATTTCCTACTTTAGAAATAGTAGATTTCGGTGTATAAATCCCAACTGTCTTTTCAGCATCTAAAGTTATAGTTCCTGTATTTTTTATAGATGAATTAGCAACTGATCCTGAATAAATACCACTTCCAGTAGCACTTTCAGCATTACTAGCAAAAATTCCTGTTGATTCTTTCCCTTTTAAAGTTATAGTTCCTGTATTTGTTAAATTTATTTTCTTTGATGTAGAACTTGCAAGTCCAAACATACCTACTGAATTTTTTTCTGCTATTTCAATATTTCCATTACTTTCATTTTCTGCTACAGCATCGTCTTTAGCGAATATTCCTGTTGAATTTTCTTTTAATAACTTAATATCTTTTCTATTTTTAACTTGTGTTCCACTATCTGTACCGTACATTCCAATTACATTTTTAACTGTTCCAGAAATTTCCTTTTCATTGGTTATAACTGCACTATCAGCTGCACCCATTCCTGTAGCTCTTTCTCCAGATAAAACAATTTTCCCTGTATTTTCTCCAGTTGTTCCTAAACCTGTAGCATACATTCCTGTTGAACTTTCACCAGTAACTTTAATTCCTTCATTAGTTGAAGTATTTTTTATTTCTGATCCTAATTCTCCAAAGATTCCAATAGATTCTTGTCCATTCACTTCTATGGTTTTATTATTTGCAACAGTAACTTTCTCACCAAATATTCCAACTGATTTTTCTTTTGAAGTTATAACTGTACCACTATTATCAACTATTAGATTTCCTTTTCCATTTGTTGAAGAATTTTTAGCATAAATCCCAACCGATTCTTTCATACCAACATTTATTATTGAACCAGTTGAATTTCCAATAGAAAGTGTCTTTGTAGCTCCAGATTCCAATTCACCATAAATTCCTGCACTTCCTTTTTCAGAATTACTTGTTGCTAAAGTAATTATTCCACTATTTGTAATTGTGTGATCTTTATCATTTTTAAATTTACCATATATCCCTGCTGACTTATTTTTATCTACAGTGATTGTTTTATTTGCATTATTCACAACATCACTATCACTTATATAAATTCCTGCTGATTTTTCTCCTTCTGTAGTAATATCTGCATTATTAGTAACATAAGAATTATCAATTGCATAAATCCCTGCTGATTTATTATCCTTTACTTCAATTATTCCATCATTTTGAACAGTTGCTGTATCTGCCATTATCCCTACTGATTCAGCTTTGTCTATTTTGATTATACCATTAGATACATTATTATTTATTACAGCTTTTGTTCTATCATCTAACTCATTTTTTATATACATTCCTACTGAACTTTCATCTTTTAAATGAATAGTCCCACTATTATTCATTGTAGTTATTCCAGGTGTAACAGCTGGTGTAACTAATGTATTTTTATTTACATTTGCATACATCCCAATACTTTTTTCTTTTTCAGCATTAATAGTCCCCGAATTATTAAGTATATAATCTTTTGCCGAAGTATTTTGTGCATAAATTCCTGCTGATTCATTTTCTTTTAAGTTAATCATACCTCTATTTGTAGCATTACTATTTTGTGTATAAATTCCTGCTGAACCTGTTTTATTCATTATAATTTCTGCAGAAGAAACATCATTTATTATTTCAGCATCATTTATTCCCATCATTCCAGCAGATTTTCCACCTGACATTTCTATTTTCTTTTTATTAGTTGCTTTTCCACCATCTGACAATATTCCTACTGAAGCCGAATTAGGATCCGTACTTGTTGCCAAAATGTTTCCATTATTCTCAATCTCAGAACCTTCTTTACCAAATATTCCTACTGATTTTTTACCTTCTATTTTAACTATTCCTGATGACTCATTTGTTACTTTTGCCTTTTCAGCCAGAATTCCTACTGATGAATCAACTTTCATTGTAACTTTATCTTCATTATCTATTACAAAATTATTTTTACTAGATGTTCCATTCTTACCAAATATTCCTACTGATTCTCCCGTTGAAACTTCAATATTTCCACCAGTTTCATTTATTAAAGTTAATTTACCAGTTGCCGTACTAACTAATTCTCCATAAATTCCTGCATTTTTAGTTTTTCCTGAACCAGTAATTTTAATATTACCTGAATTTTTAACAGTTTTGTCAGAAGCTGATGAAGATTTTGAAAATATTCCAGCTGATTTTTCATCTTCTGTAGTTATAGTTCCACTATTTGTTACATTACTATTTTCTGCATATATTCCAGCAGAAGAAGCTTTTTTAACTGTAATTTCCCCACCTGAAGCGTTTGTTAATTCAGAATCTTCCAATCCTAAAATACCTACAGAACCAGATTCTTTCATTATTATTTTACCAGTACCTGCATTTTGACCATTACTTTCATTAGCATAAATTCCTACTCCAGAAGTTCTTGAAGATTCTAAAATTCCTTCATTTTTAGCTGTAGAAGGTGTATCTCCTGTATTTGCTCCTTTTGTCGCAACAAGTCCAACTTGAGTATTTGTAATTAGTTTCACACCATTTTTAATTCCTACAGTTGAATTATTATTGGCAGATAAAACTGAAGTTGAAGGATTTCCACCATTGGTAATAGTATAATCTCCATCTAAAATTGCATTTCCAGAATCACTTGCAAAAAATATTGTTGCACCTTTTCCAAAATTTGTTATATTTATCTTATTGTTTGTTGGATTATTATTCAAAAATTTCTTTAAAGATGGACTTGTAGTATTTCCACTAACAAACCCAAAGGCTGAATTTTCACCAAGAGAAACATCCAATTTCTCACCTGAGTTTATTTTAAATGTATCAGCAAATCTTGATGAATCTTCCGAATAAAGCCCTATAGCTCCTTTTCCAATTGTTAACTCTGAACCTGTTCCAAAATTAACATTTGCATTACCATCTGAATAAAATCCAATTGTTGTTCCACTGTCTACTCCAGTACCACTTTCTTCTAGTTTAACAGGTGCTTTAATATTTACTATTCCAGTAGAATCCTTAACATAAAATCCAGTTGCATTTTTACCAACTATAACTTCTCCGCCAGTATGATTAAATTCATATGTACCTTTTGCATAAACTCCTGTATTTGTATTACCTACTAAATTTGTATTTGAATTTTTATTTGCATTAATGTATATATTACCAGTATTGTTGAAAGTAATCTTATTACTGTTTCCATCTAACGCTACAGCAGTATTACGGGTATTTTTGGCTGTTGTAACTTCGATAGTTCCTGAGTTATCAAATTTATCTTGTTCTCCATAAAAACCTACTGATTTTATTGAACTAGGTTTAACACTTATTGTTCCACTATTTGAAGAATTTCCACCTTTTATCAATGCAAAACCTACTGAAGTTTCTCCTTCGACATTAATTCTTCCTTCATTTATACCTCTACCATATTTAGATTTATCTGTTCCCTGTTGCATATCATCTAAAGCTCCAGGAAATTTAGAGTAATTTGAATTATTATTAACTACAAATCCATAATTTGTTTTACCTTCTACTGTGATAATTGATCCTGTATTAGATTTTATATCTCCAGATCTTAAGTATTTACGACTAACTGAACCGTTACTTCCATTTAATTTCCCATCATTTAAATCAACTGAAGTTTCTCCAACATAAGCTCCTACTGCATTTTCTGCATTTTCTTTTATGTTAATTTTACCTTTTAATTCAACAAAATCAGGTGTTGCTGCAGTAGGTAATCCTACTGGAACTCCTGTAAATACTCCTACTCCTTTTTTCGAATAGATATTTATTTCTCCATCAATTTTAGCTTCTTGGATATCATGTAATAACCCAATAGCAATACTATTTTCACCTTTTATATTAATTTTTCCTGTACTCTCATTATAAACTCCACTTGTAAAACCTGAAACTGTTGTATTTCCAAATTCTCCTCCCGGTCTTACACGTGCTTTATTTGACGTATGATTCAATTCATCAGTAAGTTCTACTTCTGAATTTAAATTTTTATAAATACTTTTATTATTAAAAAAATTTATAGGAAGACCTTCATTATAAACTGTTGTTATACCGAAACTATTATTTCCTTCTATATTTATTTCTTTTTCATTAATAGCTTGCATAGCAACTTTTCCACGCTTAGGGTCTTCTTTTTTATAATCAATTCTAGTTGGAGCTGCATTCCAATTATTTGGGTTCCAATTTCGTGGATCTTCTGGTTTTAACTGAAAAGCTGCACTTTCATCTGATTTTAATGTGATTTCTCCTCTATTTATCATCTTAGTCAAAGTTTTATTGTCTGAAGCATCTGGATTGTTAAATCCAAAAGCAACTTGATTTTTCGTATTAGCAGTTGTTTTTTCACCTATAATCTTACCTTCATTAATAGCTTCCAGCAACTTCCCATTCATTGTTCCACTTTTTCCTGAACCATGAGTACCTTGAATATCAATTGCAACATTTTGACTTCCTTTAAGATTAATAGTTGCTTTACTTGTAAACGATTGTTTATCAGCTGCCTCATCTAAAACGAACGCTCTATTATTATTTGCTACAACGTTAAATGTATATGTATTATCTACTGTTGCTTTACTAATATAATCTGAACTTAAAGTTATATAATCTCTATTTTTTAATTCAGTAATATTATGTATTTTATTTCTATCTCCATTAGACCAATTTTTCCAACTTGAGTTTTTATATTTAGCATCTCCTGTAGGATCAATAGAAAACTTAATTGGTGATATCACAGGAGCATTTATTGTTGGTAATTTTACCTCATTAGGTTTATTAATTGTCAAAGGTTTGATTTCTGGTGGCGTTACATTAATACTTATATTTGGTGTTTCAGGTGCTCCAAGATTTAATGTAACAGTTGGTGCTGCTAAATTAATATTTATATTCGGTGCTCCAATTACCTTTGGTGCACTTGGTGGTATTGGATCTTTTATATCAATATTAATTGGTTTAACATTTGGAAATTTTAAATTCGGTGCACTTATCGGTTTAGTCACATTCAAATTAATCGCTGGTTTTACCACTGGTCTTGGCATATCAATTTGAGGATTGATAGTAATTTCCTCTTTTGTAACTGATTTTGGACGTACGTTTGCCATGATTTGGATTTCCACTTCAGGTTCTTGCACGTGTAATAACGAAGCCAATCCATAATTTCTTGAATCCATTAGTGTACTCAATGATGAAACTCCGTATCTTCTACTAGATAAAACTCCCGCTTCAGCCCAATTTCCACGAGTATAAATTCCATTATAACGATATTTTTCAGCTTTATCTCCTCTTCCTTTGTAAGTCCCATTACTACTTGACATAAACGTATTCACACCATATTGCCAAGAACTCCAAGGCGATTTTACAACTTGATCTCCTTGTTCCATCAATTCAATTAATTCTAAATTTAAATCTTCTATTGATTCTTCATTTTCTTTTTTCTTCTTCTTAATTACATTCCGCGTCTGCTCTGCTGACATTATAAGCTCTTTATTCATACGCTCATACAGTACACTCGAAGACGTATTTATCCCAATAGAAAACGTAATCAATCCCGTTACTAAATAAGAAAATAGTAACGATTCTGTATATTTAACATTCTTAGCTCTTTTAACAAAAGCCTTTAAATCTTTCTTTGCTTGAATCAAATTATTATTCATAGACCACTCCTCTTTAATATTTACTTTTCTACAACAATTTCATTTAAAATTTTCATTATTTCTTAATATTTTTAACAATCTTTTCATTTGCAAAAAATTATCCATTGTTTGTTTGTAATAATTACAAACTAATATTTTCCCATAAATATAGCCAACCTTGTCTAAATTTTCTTACTAATCTATTTAGACGGATTGGCCTACAAGATTGTACTTTTCTTTGTGTTACATTATATCATTTTTAGCTTTTCTTTACAACAAAAATTTTTTCTAATTTGAATAAAAAGGGAGCCATAACTCCCTTATTAAATAAATTTATCCAATTATATAATTAAAAATTTTTACTTTTTTTCTACCAAGCTGAATTTATTAAAACTTCTTCTCCATATCCACCATTCATTTTTTGAGGATTTGTAGAATTGTAAGCTCTTTGAACTCTTATTCCACGAATTCCTAATTCTCTTGCAGCTAAAATATCATCGTCGCTGTCACCGTAGTGAATTGAAACATTGTGTTTTTTCATATAATATGATTTATCATATTTGTAGCCACCTGTCGGAGTATCAGCTGTATATTCTACGTAAACTTCTTTTGGCAAATCAAAGTATCTTTGCAATGTTTTTGATAATTTTGTTGAAGTATAGTTTTTATCTTTTGAATGTTTTGTTCTTCCTGTAATGAAAAATATGTGATCTCCTCTTTCCAAATGCATTTTAATTAAATCTTTTGCAGATTGTTTTGGAATAGAGTGTTCATCTCCGTTTTCAGCAACATAATCCCAAAATTTTTGATTATACAAATAACTTGCAGCTCCTCTTTTATCTCCTGGAATTTGGAAATGATATTGCCCGTAATTAAAGTAACCGCTTGAATGCACCAATGTATCATCAATATCAAAACTTACATTAATAGGCCCTTTCCCTTCTAAACTTTTCTTAATATCGTCAACAGATACAAAATGAACAGCCTTCTGAACTTTATCTGTCGAATAAAATCCTTCGTGAGTATAAGGAACTTTTGGTCCTGCTGCAAATATTACAGATGCAGCAAATAAAAATAATAATGCCTTTTTCATAACATTTCCTCCTATATATTTTTTTAATTTTTTTACTATTTTATCAAAATAACAAATATTTCTCTTTTGTTACCTTTTAGCAGTAAAATTATACCTTTTTTATAGACAAAGTCAACATTTTTTTATCTTTTTTATAATTTTTTGAATAAAATTTCCAATTTCAAAAAAAAATCACAGTCAATTTCTCAACCGTGATTTCTTTATTTTCTTTTTTCAAATAATTATTTATCTCATTAAAATGCTGTAACTGTTGCTAAAAATCCAAAAATTACTCCTGGTAAATTTGCTGCTGACAATGGATAATCTTTTTCTTTTTTCAGAAGCCCATAGCTTGTCCATATTGCACAGTTAATTGTTGCAGCTAAAGGTTGTAAGAAAAATGTTTTATGTCCTTGTAAATTTCCCATTATTTGAGGAACATACGATACATACATTATTACTGAAAGTGCAGTTCCAAGCCATCCTATGATTTTTAAATTTTTGTCGCTCATTTTTGCCTCCTATATTTTATTTAAATATTATTTTAACACATTTTCTTTTAAAATACAAATAAAATATATTTAAAATAAAGTAAAATTTATTTTTCATCTACCTTTTTCTTTAACAATCCTAACAATACTGCTGATACAATCGCACCAATTACAACTGCTATCAAATACATAAAGAAATTATTACTCAAGAACATTACTAATATTCCTCCATGAGGTGCTGGAATTTTAATTCCAAATAATCCAACTAAAGCTCCTGCAATTGCTGAACCTACAACACTCGCTGGAATAACTGCTTTTGGATCTGCTGCTGCATAAGGAATTGCACCTTCTGTAATGAATGAGAATCCCATGATGTAGTTTGTAAGTCCTGCTTCTCTTTCTTGTTCAGTAAATTTATTTTTAAATATTGTTGATGCTAATGCAATTGCGATAGGTGGTACCATTCCTCCAGCCATAACTGCTGCCATTGGAATACTTCCTCCTGTAGTCATTGTCGCTGCAAGTGAACCTGAACCAAATACGTAAGCTGCTTTATTAACAGGTCCTCCCATATCTACCGCCATCATTCCACCTAAAATCAATCCTAATAATACTGCACTTGTTCCGCTCATTGAGTTTAACCAGTTATTCAAACCGCTGTTTATAATTGTTGCAATCGGATTAATTACTAACATCATTAACACACCTGTAATCAATACTGACAATACTGGGTATAATAAAATCATTTTCAATCCATTTAATGTTTTTGGTAATCCATCTAATGCTTTTATTAAGAATTTAACAACATAACCTGCTAAGAATCCACCTAATAACGCTCCAATAAATCCTGATGTTGGACCATCTTTTACTAACGGTACTGTTGCCAACATACCTGCTACTAATCCTGGAGTCAATGCAGCTCTTTCACTAATACTATAAGCAATATATCCACCTAAGATTGGTATAAATAATCCAAATGCCGCTTTACCAACTGTCATTAACATACTTGCAAATGGAGATGTTGAACCAAATCCTCCACCAACATTCGCATTTCCTGCCAATGTATCAACTAAAAATGCCAACGCAATTAAAATTCCTCCACTTATTACCAATGGTAACATGTAAGAAACCCCACTTAATAAGTGTTTATAAAGTCCTTTTTTATCACTAGAAGCTTCGTCACCTGAAGAATCTTTTGAAGAACCACTCGCATGGAAAATAGGTGCTTTTCCATCTAAAACTTTTTGAATTAATTCTTTTGCATTATTAATTCCTTCTTTTGCTTCCACTTGAATCAATGGTTTTCCATCAAATCTATCAACTTCGATATTTCTATTTATCGCCAAGATAACACCTTTTGCTTTTTTGATGTCGTCACTTGTCAATATGTCCTTTCTACCGTCTGCTCCATTTGTTTCTACTTTAATTTTTACTCCCATTTCTTCAGCTGCTTTTTTCAATGCTGCCGCTGCCATATATGTATGTGCAATTCCTGTTGGACAAGCTGTTGCTGCGATAATGTAAGGTTCGTCACCTGAAGATGTAGAATTAGCCACTGGTGCTTCTTTTACTTCTTCTTTTTTAGCTTCATCTGGAAATTTTTCTGCTTCTGTTTTATTAATAATATCTAAAACTGCATCTGCTGTTGGAGCTTTTTCCAAAGCCGCTTTAAAGTCATCATCCAATAATAATTGTGAAAGTCTAGCTAATGTTTCGATGTGAGTATTATTCGCTCCATCTGGTGCAGCAATCATAAAGAACAATGTTGCTGGTTCATCATCTAATGATTGATAATCAATCCCACTCGTTTTTCTTCCCATTGCAAGTGCAGGTTCTTTTACATATTTTGTTTTTGCATGAGGAATTGCAATCCCTTCACCAATACCTGTTGAACTTTGTGCTTCTCTAGCCTCCAATGCTTCAACATAACCTTCATAGTCATTTAACACACCTGTTTTTTCATGCAATTTTGCAAGTTCTCTAATAAGGCTAGGCTTGTCATTTGCTTGAACATCTAGGTTTATTCTATCTTTAATTAGTAAATCTGATATTCTCATATCTTTCCACCTTTCTTTTTTATTTTTATATTTTAATTTTTAATAATTTTATAAATTTTCTTTTAAAATTTCAATTTCGCTATACAATTTATCAACTAAATCTTTTTCTGCCATTCCATAAGAATAAGCTGTCGCACTTCCTGAAGCCACTGCCAATTTGAAAGCATCTTCTGTAGACATT
This sequence comes from Leptotrichia sp. oral taxon 221, assembly GCF_018128245.1. Taxonomy (NCBI): domain Bacteria; kingdom Fusobacteriati; phylum Fusobacteriota; class Fusobacteriia; order Fusobacteriales; family Leptotrichiaceae; genus Leptotrichia; species Leptotrichia sp. oral taxon 221. Next base: position 733,707 of record NZ_CP072378.1, on the reverse strand, counting down.
CCTTTAACAAATCCTGCCACAAATCCTGCTACCATCGAATCTCCAGCTCCAATAGAATTAATCAATTTCCCTTTAGGAACACTAGCTTCCAATACAAATTCTTTATTTACAAGCAAAGCTCCATCTCCACCACGAGATAAAATTACATTTTTTACCCCTCTATCCAAGAAATATTTACATTTTTCAACAATTTCCTGTTTAGTTTCTAATTTTTCACCAAACATATCTCTTAATTCATGAATATTTGGTTTAACGAAAAGATTGTTATGAATATTGTCTTGCAATAAGTTTCCTCTTGTGTCAAGCACTATTTCTACATTTGCTTTTACATTTTCTGATAATTCTTTATAAATTTTGTTACTAATAGATGAAGGGATACTTCCAGATAATACCAAAATGTCTCCATCTTTCAAGTCAGCCATTTTCTTTACTAATTCTTGTAATTTTTCATCTGTTATTTTTGGCGAAACTCCAGTTAATTCTGTTTCTTTGTCGTTTCCATTAACTTTTACATTAATTCTTGTAATTCCATCTAATTCTACAAATTCTGATTTTATTCCATCTTTTTGTAAATCTTTTACAATGAAATCTCCTACAAATCCTGCAACATATCCTATCGCTGTAGATTCAATTCCTAAGTTTTTCAAAACTTTTGAAACATTAATTCCTTTTCCACCTGCTCTGTAATTTACCTCTTTTGCAAGATTCAAGTTTTCTGCTTCCAATTCATTTTCCAAATACATGTCGTAATCTAACGCTGGGTTTAGAGTCAATGTATAAATCATCTTTTTCCTCCTTAAAATTTATTAATAAAAATATTTTTTATATCTATTATTTTCTTTAATTGCCTCTTTTGACGTAATTATTTTACATTCTTTAAACGAAGAAAAATTAATATTTGAAACTCTATTAAATTTTCTTTTGTCCGCCAAAACGAAACTTTCTTCAGACAATTCAATTGCCTTTTTTTTCAAATACGCTTCATTTACTTCTGGTGTTGTAAATCCCGTATCCAAACTTATTCCATTAGTCCCTAAAAAGCATTTGTCAAATCTATACTTAGATATGAAATTAATAGCTTCTACACCAACAATTGCCCCTGTTTGCCCTTTTATTTCTCCACCTAAAACGACAGTTTTGATTTTATATTTCATTAGTTCCTCTAAATGCATTAATCCATTAGTCACAACAGTTACATCTAAATCCTTCAATTTTTCAATTACATAGAATATAGTTGTTCCTGCATCCAAATATATGAAATCGCCTTTTTTTATAATTTTTGCTGCTTTTTCAGCAATTTTTTTCTTTTCAGATATATTTTCATTAAACCTATCCATTACATCTAAATCGAAATTCAATCTTTTAATTTGTGCAACTCCACCTTTTATCTTTGTAAGTAACCCATTTGAGTACATTTTTTCTACATCTCTTCTGATTGTTGAATTTGATACATCTATAAGTTCATCCAATTCTTGATATGAAAGTCTTCCTCTTTTTTCCAATTCTAATAAAATTTTTTCAAATCTTTCTATTTCTAACATTATTTGGTTTCCTATCTTAAAATATTTTAAAATCGTACATTTGTTGTACACTAAAATATACCTTGATTTTCAAAAATTGTCAACTTTTTTTTAAATTTTTTTCATTTTTTTTCAAAAAATTTTTTTCACAAAAGTAATTTTGATTTATCATTTTACACATTATTTTCTAATAAACATCTATTAACATTATAGTCTATTCATGTTATAATTCGAATAATTACAAGCGAATATTAAACTAAAAAAATATAAAGGAGTATTATTATGAATTTAAAAAAAGTATTAACAACTTCATTTTTAATAACAGCTTTGGGGGCTAGTGCTGAGACTACAACTAATTCTCAACAAGTTGCTAGACCTCAATCATCAAATGTTTCTAGCAGTCTTTATGGAATACAAGATGCTTTTTCTAACGTTTATGAAAAGGCTAAAGATTCTGTAGTTAACATCCGTACAAAAAAAACACTTATTGTAAATACTTACAATCCTCTAGAAGCGTTTTTATTTGGAACTTCTGGTAGAAGACAAGAAAGAAGAGAATCAGGAAGTTTAGGTTCAGGATTTATCACTTCAGAAAATGGTTACGTTGTTACAAATAATCACGTTATTGATGGAGCTGATGAAATTTTCGTAAAACTCTCAGATGGAGAAGAATATTCAGCAAAATTAGTGGGAACATCACCTGAAGTTGATATTGCCGTTTTAAAAATTAACTCGAATAAAACTTTCAAACCATTAAAATTTGCTAATTCAGACAACATTAAAATTGGAAACTGGGCAATTGCTTTTGGAAATCCTTTAGGACTTAATAGTTCTATGACTGTTGGAGTTATTGGAGCGTCTGGTAGAAGTTCGCTTGGTATTGAGCAAGTAGAAAATTTCATTCAAACTGATGCTGCTGTAAACCAAGGAAATAGTGGAGGACCTTTATTAAATATTAATGGAGACGTTGTTGGAGTTAACACTGCAATTTACTCACCTAATGGTGGAAGTGTAGGATTAAGTTTTGCAATTCCTTCAAACCTTGTTACAACGGTAAAAGATTCTATTATTAGAACTGGAAAATACGAAAGACCTTATTTAGGAATTTCTATTTCAGAATTAACACCTGAAATTAGAAAACAAAGAAACATTCCTTCAGCTACTGGAGTTATGATTACTGCTGTTTACAACGGTTCTGCTGCTGCTAAATACGGTATTAAACCAAATGATGTTATCCTTGAAATAAATGGTAAAAAAGTAACTTCTGCTGGTTCATTTGTTGGAGAACTTGCTGCTAAGAAAACAGGAGATGTATTAAATCTTAAAGTTTACTCAAATGGAACTGAAAAAACATTAAATGTTAAATTGGAACCATTTAATTATCAAAATGCTAGACCTGTAAATAGATAAAAATTACAAAAAGAAACGCTCTTAACTAAATATCAAGAGCGTTTTTTATTGCTTTTATTCCACTTTTTTATATGTCTATTACTCAAATTCCTATTTTAATGCTTCTAAAATATCCTCAACAATTTGTTCTTTCGTAAGTCTATTTTCCTCAAAAAATACATCATAAGGAACTTCATCAGTAAATTCTTTTTTAGCACCTACATTAAGCACTTTCATGTCAGAAGTACCATAGAAACTAGAAATTTTCGTTCCAAATCCACCTTCTTTTTGACCACTTTCCAATGTAACTACTAATTTATGATTTTGTTTTAATTCATTCAATAAATTTTCATCAAGACCACTTATAAATCTAGGATTTATTAATGTTGCGTCAATTCCAGCTTTTTTTTTCAACAATTCCTTCACTTCTTTACCTAACGCAAAAAATTCTCCCAATCCGACAATCGCCACATCTTTCCCTTTTTCCACAACTTTGTAGCTATTCAAGTTAGAATAATCTTTATCCACATCAGTTTCAGAATGTTGAACTGCTCCACCAGGCACTTTTATAAATACTGGATTTTCATTTTGATCAATCGCCCAGTCAAGCATTGCTAAGTATTCTTCTTTTGTAGTTGGTGCCAAATACACGATATTCGGTATATTTGAAATCATTGGTATGTCAAAGTATCCCAAATGTGTTACATCGTTCATACCTTTTAATGTCCCACCAAATACTAAAGTAACTGTTGGTGCTTTATTTATTGCAATATCATGAGATATTTGGTCGTAAGTTCTTTGAACAAAAGTACTAATTACACCAAATACTGGTTTTGCACCATTTGTTGCCATTCCTGATGAAAAGGTTGTCGCATGTTCTTCAGCAATTCCAACATCAACATATTGTTTTCTCAATTTATCCAATTTTTCTCTTCTGTCTTTTGTAAATCCAAATCCCATAGGAACACCAGCATTAATAAATGTAACTGTCAGATCTTTTTCCATTTTATCTGTCAAGAAATCAAATGTTATTGTTCCAAAGTCCTCTTTTGGTTCAGGTTTAGTTTTTGGTTCACCTGTTTTTGGATCAAAGTTTGAATTATAATGCCAAGGTTCTCTATCTTTTTCAGCATATGGCAATCCTTTTCCTTTTATTGTATGAATATGTAAAACTATTGGATGATCGATATCTCTCACTTCTTCAAATACTTCAATCAATTTATTAATATCATGTCCATCGGCCACATATCTATAATCCAAACCAAGTGATTTAAAGAAATTGTTTGGTGCCTCACCATTACTTTCTCTCAATTCCCTTAAATTTTTATACAATCCACCATGATTTTCCGCAATTGACTGATCATTGTCATTCGCAATAATTATCAGATTTCCTCCTTGTTCAGCAGCATTACTCAATCCTTCATAAGCAAGTCCTCCACTTAACGAACCATCTCCAATCAATGCAATTATATTCTCTTTAGCACCTCTCAAATCTCTAGCTTTTGCAAGTCCTGTCGCTAAACTAACTGATGTTGAAGTATGTCCAACTCTAAAGAAATCATGCTCACTTTCATCTTGGTCAGTATACCCATTAACAGTTTTAAATTTATCCTCGTAAAGAAATCCATCTTTTCTCCCTGTTAAAATTTTATGTGGATAAGCTTGATGCGACACATCAAACACAATTTTATCAATTGGCGAATTAAACACATAATGCAAAGCAATCGTCATTTCAACCACACCAAAATTAGGACCAACATGTCCTCCTTTAGGATAATTCGTCAATCTATTTAATAATGCTTTTCTTATATCAGCCGCTAATTCAATCAATTCTTCTCTTTTTAAATTTTTTAAATCTTTTGGACTATTAATTTTGTCTAATATCATTAATTTACTTCCTTTCCTTAATTGTCTAATGATTCATTTGTGCACATTATACAGGTTGGAGTAGACTCCAAGTCAAGTTTTTTTTATTTTCAAAAAAAATTAGCTTCTATTCGCCATTCTTTCTATATCTCTTTTTATTTTAGTTTGCTCACTCACACAAGAAGTCAACATCCCAATCAAACATCCCATTAAAATCGCTAATATTAAGTTTCTCTTCATTTTTAAAATTCACTCCTTTTTAAACTTTATATTATTTTCATTCGTCTTATATTATCGCAAAATTTAATAAAAAAATCAATATTCTTTTTTCAAACCTTTTATGCTAAAATATAAAAAAGTTATAGTTTTATCAAAAGAATCTCATGTTTCATTATATGAGAATAATTTACTAAATTTTATATTAGATTTTAAGAAAGGAGTGAGTCTACTTTTCAAAAGTATTCTCAAAATAGTTATGTATAATATACTTATTGCTGATGATAATAAACAGATTGTTTCAATTTTATCTGAATATGCTAAAAAATATGGTTTTAGCGTATCAGTTGCATACGATGGAGAAGAAGCTCTTAATATGTTTACTGATAAAAATAATAATTTTGATATTATTTTATTGGATGTGATGATGCCAAAAAAAGATGGATTTGAAGTTTGTAAAAAAATTCGTTCGATTTCAAATATTCCAATTATAATGGTTACTGCGAAAGGTGAAGATTACGAAAAAATAATGGGCCTTGAAATTGGTGCTGATGATTATATTGTGAAACCATTTTCTCCAGGAGAGGTTATTGCTAGAATAAATGCTGTTTTAAGAAGAATTGTTCCAAATGACACACCTTCTAATAACACTAATAATGATCCTAAAATCTTTACTTTCGATAACTTAATTATTAATTTAAATGATTTTACAGTTTCAATTAATAGCCAAGATGTTTCTTTGACAAAAAAAGAAATCGAAATTCTTTGGACATTAGCAAATAATCAGAAAAAAGTTTTTACTAGAGATGATTTGCTTGATGCTATTTGGGGATTTGACTATTTTGGAGATAGTCGGACTGTTGATTCTCACATTAAACGATTGCGTTCAAAATTAGATAATTATCCTCACAATAATTGGGGAATTAAGACTATTTGGGGCGTTGGTTATAAATTTGAAACCCTGTAATTTTTATAATTGAAAATACTCGACTGGTTTATACATTCCAAAAAAATGTAAATTTTAAATATTTATTTAAGGAAGTTTATGAAAATTTTAAGGAAAATTAATTTAAAAAACAAAATTCTTAATAAGCTGATTTTGTATTTTACAATTTCACTTGTGATTTTTTCTATATTTTTAGGTAGTTTGTTTGCCTATATGTTTGTGAGAAATACTATTAATTTTAATAAAGCTATTTTAGAAAAAAGAGCACTAAAAATTGCTGATACTATTTCAGTTTTATGGTATGGCGATCGAGAATTTAGGCTATCTAAAAGACTTTCAGATGACCCTAATTTTCAGAAAAAAGATAAAATTTATGAAAAAAAACAAAAATTTGAATTTGAACAATATACTCCTGTTCTCAATATTAAAGATTTAGAAACCTTCAAAAATAAAAATTTAACTTTTGAAAATTCTAATTTGCTTTCATCACAAAATGATTTTTTTGAGGAAGAATTGATGACTAATGAAGAAATTCTTGATACTAATAAAAATTCTCAAGAGGAATCTATAGAAAGCAAGGAAAACAAAGGGTTTTCAGAAAATTCGCATCATGAAAGACGAAGAAATATGAAAATGTTTGAGGATATTGCAATGGGAGAAATTTGGTTTGTGGATGCAAAAACTGGCGATATTATACAAGGTCACAATTATTCAGATGCACCGACATCCTACAGAAGTTTACCACCAAATGCGGAAAATGCAATAAAGGAATCTTTGAATGGAAGGGTTAATACAACTGAAAATTTCAATGAATTTTTAGATAATAAATCAATTACAGTTGCAGCACCAATTTTTTCTAAAAAGGATAATTCAATTGTTGGAGCAGTACTGCTTCATGCTCCTGTTTCTGATATTTCAGATTCTCTAAAAAGTGGAATTTATACGCTTATTATTAGCATCATTATTGCTTTAATTTTATCTATTATCAGTGCTGTATTACTTTCTTTAAGTTTTACAAAACCATTAAGCAAAATCCGAAAAACCGCCTTACTTTTAAAAAAAGGAAATTACAATGTTAAAACGGAAGTTAAACAAAAAGATGAAATTGGAGAATTGGCTCGAACGATGGATGAACTTTCGGAAAGATTGTACATCAGTTCAAAAGAAAGTGAGCGTTTTGAAAAAATGAGAAGTGACTTTATTACAAATATTTCGCATGAATTAAGAACGCCAATTACTGTTATCCGTGGTTCAATCGAAGCAATTTGCGATGGAATTATTACAGATAAAGATAAATTAACCGAATATCACAAACAAATTTTATCTGACAGTATTCACTTACAACATTTAGTTAATGATTTAATTGATTTGACTAAACTTCAAAATCCTGATTTTTCTATTCAGAAAAATGAAATTAATTTGCCTGTTGTAATAAATGATGCTGTTAGAAGTATGCGACAACTTGCTAAGAAAAAAAGCATTCAAATTTCGTTTACGACCGATAACGAATATTATTTTTCTGGTGATTATCAGCGAATACGTCAAATGATAATAATTATCATTGATAATGCTATCAAATTTTCAGATGAAGGAAAAGAAATAAAACTAAATCTAAGCGACCATCAAACTTTTTGTAGATTAAATATTCAAGACGAAGGTTGTGGAATTTCTGAAGAATCTCTCAAAAATATTTTTGATCGTTTTTATAAATCGACTGATCAAAAGAATAAAGAAGGAATGGGATTAGGTCTTAATATTGCACAACAAATAGCTAAAAGACATAATATAAAAGTCAAAGCTACTAGTAAATTAGGTAAAGGAACTTTATTTTTATTTGATTTTCCGTATCAAAATTTAAAATAATTTTTAAATTTTTATTTACTTTTTAAACAGAAAATAGTCTTATTTAGAATACTGTATATACAATTTTATGTAAATGCGTACACAACAAAAAAAGGGAATTTCTCATAAGAACAAAATTTATATTTTTCCTATTCTTATACGATTTTCCCTTTTCTATATCTAAAGTTATCTTTTTTGAAACTCAGTTCATATTTCAATTTATATATAGTAAAACTGCTTTAAAATAAAACTCAAAAACTATGACTATCTTATACTCAACTCTTAAATTTATATACTTTTTAATTTTTTAAAATTTCTATCCCTTTTTTAGCAACAAATTTTACATACTCACCGTACATCTCCAAAGCCTCGTCCTCTACATTATACTTTGGATGCTTTTCAAATTGAAAATCTATTAATTTTTCTAAAATCTTAATGTGTCTCTCTTTCAAATATAACTTCAATATATCAATGAGTCTGATATTAAATGGGGTTGATTTTTCATAAATATATTTTTCTACGATCTCTTTTTTTTGAAATTCCATTAAATCTTTTAGAGGAATATTATTCAAAAAAGAATGTCCGTTGTCGAAAATTGGAGCCGTTTTAACAATTTTATTGGTATCATTATTAATAATCATACCAAAATTCCCAAAATGCCTATCAGTATTTCCAATAATTACATCGAAAATCATTAAATCTTGAAAATTTTCTATCCCATAAATTTCAATCGCTTTTTTTAAATATTCTTTTTCATTTCCTATTAATTTATACATCGGAACATAACCAAAATTCTCATTTGTAAACAACTCACACTTGGAAACTAACCTTTTTCGATATTCAAAAACCTCATATTTAATGCTTTCAAACTCAAAAAGCGATTCAACTTGATTTGTATAAAATTCTAAATATGGCTCAATTCCGCCATAATCACATTGCAAATAATAATCATAAGAAAGATTCGAGCTTCCTTTAATTAAATAAATTTTTTCATTTTCTCTAATCCAACGTTTCTCTAACATTCCTTCTGTTGTATATTCAGGCGTTTTTAAAAATTCATCACTTTTATACGAACCACCCTCAAAAGCAATTAATCCAATTTTTTCATTAAAATTATTTTCATAAAGATTATACTCTTCCCATCTAAAACTATCACCCACTTCATTAATTTTTTCTATAGTTTCTAATGAAATATTTTCTCCAATTTTTATAACACAATTTTTATTAAGATCTTTAATTTCAATAGGTAATGGTATAATCCAAAAACTATCATTCAAAGACAATGCAAACGTTGTATCTACATAACTCATTAAATTATCTTCTTTCATTACTTCCATTAATTCTTGCTTATGTTTCCTATTATTTGGAATTTTCCTACTTTTCACAAATTTTTTTATACATTCATCATCTTCTAAATCAAGCCATATCGGTAACATGTTTTTTTGCTCTTCATTCACCCACAAAATTTCAAATTTCTCACTCCAACCCATCTCTGTCAATTCTGCTTGAAATGAAAAATCTATTAAAGGAATATTTTTATTTTTTAGCTGATATATTTTTTTCATAATTTACTCCTTTTTCCCAATTTTTCGAGCCATAAATACAACTAACAAAATAGCAATAATCCCAATAAAAATATTATAATAAACTGAAAAATCTTTTGGATTTTTAGCTACTTTGCCCTCAATCTTATTCAAAGTTCCCAAATCTACAAAATCTCTATCTTTTATCATATCATTAATTTGTGCCAAATCGTAATTCAATTTTCCTAAATTTTCATTCCCGAAAATTATTTTGTATCCACCATTTTCTGTAGCTTTAAATACAATTTTTTCCAAAATATATTTTCCTTTTATACCTTTTATTTTTAGTGGCTTATTATCTTCATTTTCAATTTCAATAATTATAGAATCTTCTCCAGAAACTTCTTCAACATTAATTTCCAAACTACTTTTAGATCCAGGAATTTTAAAAATATGTCCACTTTCGTAATATTTCGTTCCATCTGAAACATTATATTCTCGACGAAATTCATCATCTGCTACATCGATACTAACCGTTTTTAATGGCAAATTTTTTGTTTTAATTTTTAAAAGTGTTGTCTTTTCTTTTTCTTCAACTTCAAACGGCAAATTTGTCTCAACCATTTTCACACTTTCAGTTTTTGGATTAAAATATTTCAAAACCGCTTCATCAAAAATATTTCCCTTATCAATTGGTGTTACAATTTTGTAGTATTCATATTTTTTCTCATTAAATTTTATTGTCAAATTCTGCTTATCAGGTGTTTTATAAATCTCTCCAGCTACTATTTTATCCCAATTTTTACCATTATAGCTTCCAAATAACTCATATTTTGTATAAAAATTTTCTTTTGAAATTATCTCTAAAATATTTCCAATTAAATCTTCATTTGGATTTTGCGAATTAAATTTCACAACAAATTCAATTCTATCACTTTTTACAATTCTCTCAGAAATTTTTGCCTGTGCAACAACATTCTCACTTTGTTTCCTTTGACTTTCTTCATTTTCAATCACAAATGGAACTTCTTTCCCATTTTTGTCAACTATTCTTATATCATCTAAATGATTTTTACTGTTTTCATAAATATCTTCTGTTATATAGAATTGTTTATATTTCAAATTCCCTTTTAAATTAATATCTTTATAGTATTGACTCGATAAAATTTGAGCTACCGTTAATAAAAATAAAGAAATTATCAATTTATTAATATTTTTCATTTCCATTCACTCCATTTAAGTAAATTTTATTTAATTTTCTCTTTTTCGCTATTTTTTTCAACTTCTTCTTTTAAAACTTTATCTAAATTTTTTAATGCAGATTGATAGATGTAAGAAGTCCCAATCAAAATCGCTCCCATCACAAAATATGCAACTAATCTAAACGAACTATCAAATTTCATAAAATCTACAAAAAAGCTCTTAAATACAAAAACGATTCCGATTCCAAGTCCAATTCTTCTAACATTTTTATTCGGTGTCTTAAATCCTTTCCAAACCAGATATCCACAAATTAAAAGTCCTAAAATACTTAAATACAATCCATCTCCAACTAAATTTAAATTATCCATAATCACATTTGAAACAAGTAAAATATAAATCATCTCTCCTAAAATCCAAAAATGATGTTTTTCAGGTTTTTTAAAAATTAAAAAATGAAAATCTGTTCGTGTTGCAGCAAATAAATAAATATTCGTTATAATTAATATTATAATTCCTACAATATCTCCCAAAGTTTTTTGATACGGTTCCGTATCCGCTATAAAAAGAAAATTATTACATAAATTTATAAACATTAAGTAAACAATCTCCATTATAACCAAAAACTTCAGACTGAATTTATCATTTAATTTTTTCATTTTGTATGTAACTTCTCTTAAAAGATATATTATTATTGGTATTATTAGCATTACTGCGTTATTAATTAAACTTATACTATCTTCCAAAACCTTTATTTTCAAATCCCAAACAATATCTGAAAATAAATTTGAAACAAAACTCATGCTATAAATAAAAATTATGTACTTAAAAACTCCTAGAAGTACTTTTAATATTCCATGATATATTTTTTCTCTTAACATAAAATAAACAACAAAAGAAAGTGAAATATTCATAAAATCTTGCAAATTTCCTAAAAAATAATGAGCTTCCCGTATTAAGAATCCACTTAGAAAGGCAACACAATAAATCGCCAAAAATCCATATTTTAACTCCTTACTTTCATATTTTTTATATAAATAATAAAGTAAAACAGCTTCCATTCCCCAAGCCAATACAACCAAGTTTTTCGGCACAATCAAAGGAATAATTAATATAAAACTTCCAAGTGCAACAATATTAAATATTTTTGAAATTCTATTCTCTTTAAGTTTTTCTCCAAAAAATCCGTATATAATTCCAACTCCACCAACTAATACCGTTTTCACAATTGACGGTGTATTTTTATCAAATAAACTATAAATTAACGAAAATTTTACAATTAAATTTAGACTTACTAAAAAATAGTCTATAAAATTAATTTTCCTATTTTCTTTTTTATAAGAATTTAAGAAAATAAATGTATACGCAGTTGTAAAAATCAATATGTATACAAACGCAACTATATCTTTATTTAGTTTATTATTCAAATAATACACAAGTCCAATCATATTGAAACTTCCAATTACAAATCCAAATATTTTATTTACAATCCAATCTTTTTTCCAACTAATTCCAAGCACAGTTCCCTGTAAAATCAACGAGTACACAATCAAATAATAAATTTGAACATTACTTTTATTAATCCAAATATACGCTCCATACGGCAAATATCCACCAATTAACGACAGAATTCCAATCACTTGATTATCGTATCTCAATGACAATACAACTACAAGTGCTGTCAATATTATCGAAATTAGAAGGCCCACTGGCATCGGAAACAATTTCAAACGAATCGTAGAAAGCAAAGTCGTCAAATATAAAATTCCAATCCCACCACCAATTAATCCAACTGCAAATTGTTTCTTATTTTTCTGATAAAATCTTTCTCCAACAAATAAAAATGCCATTCCAAGTAAATATGCACCCGTACTTTTTACATAATTATTTGAAAATATTTTCACAAATTGTGTTCTAAAAATTAAAAATACACCTAAAAATATAGAAATTATTCCTAAAAAATTAAATCCTTTTAACCCAATAAATTTTTCATAAACAAATCTAGTTTTCTCTTTCTCAAATAAAAATTCATTCCCCTTCATTTTCGCTTCTTCTCTTATTTTATTATGAAAAACCGAAGAATTTTCCAATAAAAATTGCTTTTGTGTCTCTGTTTTCTCACTACTTTCTTCCACAAATTTCGCAATCTTCACATTCAAATCTTCCAATTCCTTTTTTAGAACTCTAGCATTTTCAGAAAAATCATTTTCCAAAACTTTTTCTGTCATCTTTATTTTTTCACTCATAGTTTTAGAATAATCCGAAATTTTTTTATTTATTCCTTTTTCTAGCTCCACATTCACCTTATCCGCAACAAATATCTGAAATTTATTTATTTCATTATTCGTTTTTGCCCTCTTAGCATCCTTCAATTCTTCAATCAAAATAGAATTATTATTTTTAAAATTTTCCAACTCTTTTTCTTTTTTCTTCAAATTTTCAGTGATTTCCACTAATTTCTTTTCAAGTTCAGCTTTTTCCTCAAGAAGCTCATTTTCACGGTTAATTTCAGCTGATTTTTTTAAACTTTTTATCACTAAATTTATTTCCGAATTTAATTGTTCCATTTCATTATACTTGTTCTCAAGCTTTTTCAACTCTTTCATCTTATCAACCATAGCAAAACTCCTTTTTCAAATTATAGTCATACTATAAAATCCAAACCTCAAAAAAACACCTTTAATCCCCTATTTTTTCAAAATTTCAATATATTTTATATTCATATTATGTTTACTTAAAAACATTTGCTCAAACTCAGTCCTAATGTTTTCAGATGCCTTTTCAGAATTATGCAAATCATCTGTATGATAAACAACCTCATATTTATCCAATCCATTTACTAATTCTAAAACATCCTCATAATATTGCTGATGATCTGTTTTAAAGAACAATTTCCCATTTTCTTTTAAAATAACATCTAATTTATCAAATAACCCTTCTGAGATAACTCTTTTATGTTCCTCACCTTCCCAAGGATCAGGAAAATTAATATAAACCCCACTAACCTCATTTTCTGCAAAAAAATCAAGAATAGTTTCTCCTCTTTTTCTAATGAACAAAATATTCTTTAATCCTCTTTTTTCAGCTTTTCTAGCTCCTAACACCAATCTTTTAAATCTCAATTCCAAAGCAATATAATTTCTATCTAAAAATTCCTCAGCATTTTTTACCGTAAAATTCCCACTTCCACAACCAATTTCCAAATAAATGTCGTTTTCATTATTAAAAAACTCATTCCATTTACCTTTATAGCTGTCAACTTCTTCATTATCAAACATCAAATGATCTGGATAATTCACCATTTCAAACATATACTTATTATAATTTTTTTTAGGTTTCTCAAAAAAATACTCCCAAATTTCCTTCCCTTTTTTATCTTTTAACATTTCATTTTTTTCATCCATATTATTTTCCAAAACTCTTCCTTTCTCAAAAACTTTTAATTTTTAAACAACAAGATTTTTTTTTATTTTAATCACAATAAAGCTCTTTCACAATCTTCTCAAGCTCATTATTTTTTTCAAAAAACTTCGATGTATCTAAAATCTCTTCACTTTTTATACTTTCTATAATATCATCTTCATTTTCAACAATCTTCACATAATTCATTTTCCGTGCCTCATTAACAATTTCCTCAATATTCTGATAATATTTACCAATAATCGGCACTTTGTTATAATAAAGCGGTTCTAATATCGAATGACCACCAATATTAACCAGTGTTCCTCCTACAAACACATAATCTGCCAGTTGATAAAAATCTCTCAAAACTCCCATCTTATCAACTAAAACTATTTTTTTCTTCTCAAAAATTTTCTTTTCATTTTTATCTGTTTTCCTTTTCAAAATATCTTCCGAGTCGATATTCCCCTCTAATTCAAAATTCTGAATTTTAGAAAACAATTCATAATCATTCTCTGAAAATAATCGCTTTATTTCATCTTCAATTTCCTGCACTCTTTCCAAATGTCTAGGAACTATCACCAATTGATACTCATCATTCTTATTTATTGCAGAAAACACCTCTAACCATATTTTCTCTTCACCTGGTCTTGTACTTCCACAAACAATAATTTTTTTGTCTCTATTCACGCAATTCCGATAATATTTTTCTTTTTTCTCCTCAGATATTTTTTCATATTTTATCGAATACTTCAAATTTTTGTAAACCTTAATTTTATTCTCATTTATCCCCAATCGCAAATATCTCCCTTTATCTTCTTTACTTTGAACCATTATTCGTTTCGCACTATTCAAAACTTTTTTTACTAAAAATTTCATTTTTAAATACGATTTCATTTTCTTTTCAGTTAATCGACCATTCACAATATACAATTGCGACTTTTTCTGTGCAAAATAATAAAGATTTGGCCATATTTCCGTCTCGATAATTATCACTTTTTTTACATTAAATTTCTCAAATATTCTTTTTATAACAAACAAATCATCCAAAGGAAAATATATTATCTCTACATTTTCATTACTGTCATATGCCTTTTTCACAGCATTATAACCTGTATCAGTCATAACAGAAATTAAAACTCTCTCTCCCTTTCGTAGCAACTCCTCAATCAATTCTTTCGATAAATTAAACTCTCCAACTGAAGACATATGCACTAAAATTACATCTTTAGAAGAGAAGTTTTTATTTTCAATATTTTGAAACAATCTTTTTTTTATAAATCTCGATAATTTCTTATTAAAAAACGATACAAAAAATATTGCTATGTACAATAAATATCTCAAAAAATTATATACTAACATTTTTTCCCTCCAGTACAATTCTACCTCATTTTTTCGCCAATTCAAAATTAATAATTTATATAGAATTATTACATAAATAAAAAAACTATTTCTCAATGAATACTGTCATCTTGAAATAGTTTTTATCAATTAAGTTTTAAAACTATTTAGCAGCTACTTTATCAGCTAATTTTTTACCAACTTTGAATCTAACTACTTTTTTAGCAGCAATTTTGATTTCTTTTCCACTTTGAGGGTTTCTTCCTACTCTTTCTTTTCTTTCATGTACTCCAAATGTTCCCCATCCAACAAATTGAACTGTTTCTTCGTTAACCAAAGCTTCTTCAACTGTTTCTAGAAATTGATTAATTAATTCCTCTGCTCTTTTTTTAGTTTCTCCTGTTGCTTTTGCGTAAGCATCTACAAATTCTTTTTTTGACATATTATTTTACCTCCAAAATTATTTATCTAAATACCTTAACTATTATACACTATTTTCAGTATTTGTCCAGTATTTTTTTATTTATATCAAATTTTATTAAACTTTGCAACCATTTTTTTAATTTTTTACAAATTTTTGTATAAATTCAATATTTTTTCCTTAACCTCATCTATATTTTTAGAAGTTGTATCTACTTCCACTGCATCTTCAGCTTTTTTTAAAGGTGCCTCTTCTCTTGTAGAATCAATTTTATCTCTCATCAATATATTTTGATAAATCTCTTCCAAAGAAACATTTTCTCCCTTTTCAGTCAATTCTTTATAACGTCTATTCGCTCTCTCTCTAGCATCCGCCACCAAGAAAACCTTTAAGTCGGCATTTGGAAAAACAACTGTTCCAATATCTCTTCCATCCAAAATAACATTTTTTGCCTTAGAAAATGCCCTTTGTAAATCAACCATTTTTATTCTTACTTCCTTAATAGCAGCTATTTTAGACACATTTTCCGAAACAATCGGCTTTCTAATTTCCTCACTCACATCAACACCATCTAGATAAAATCCATCCTCTCGAATATCAATCTCCAAATTATCAAGCAATTCATTTATTTTATCCAAATTTTCTAAATTTTCATCTAAGATACCCATTTTTAAAGCCTTTAAAGTTACAAGACGATACATTGCTCCAGTATCAAGATAAATTAAGTCTAAATCTTTCGCTACAAGTTTAGAAATCGTACTTTTTCCGCTCCCAGCAGGTCCATCAATTGCAATTATCATTTTTTCTCCTATTTTTTCTATTTTAAAATAATTTTATTGTTTAGTTTATTTAATTATATTTAAAAACTAATGAAACCCAATTATTCTTCTCATTTCTATCAATTTCAATTAAATTATGCTCTTTTGTTTTTCTTAAAAATTCCTCTTCTTTATCTTTTATTATCCCAGAAAAAATAATTGTCGCTCCTTTTTCTAGCGTTTTCTCAATATTTTCCAATAATTCTGTCAAAACATCAACCAAAATATTTGATACAACTAAATCATATTTTTCATTAATATCTTCAACCAAGTCACCAATTATAATTTCATAATTATCTTTTATATTATTTTTCTCAAAATTTTCAATTACAACATCTTTTACATTGCTATCAATATCAATTCCAACAACCTTTTCTACTCCTAGTATCTTACCGATTAACATCAAAATCCCTGAACCACAACCTATATCAAGCAATTTCTTCTTCCCTGGAACATATTTTTCTAAAAATTCCACACATAAAGCCGTTGTTTCATGAGTCCCGGTCCCAAAAGCCATTCCTGGATCAATTTCTATCACAGTTTCTCCTTCACTAGCTTCATAATCATCCCAACTAGGCTTAATTATTATATTATCTGTTATATTCACAGTATGAAAATATTTTTTCCACTCATCTTTCCAATCATCATCACTACATTCAGAAGTATAAATTTCATACATAAATTCTTCATCATCCAAAGAAAACTCTTTCAATTTATCAGAAATAATATTTAATTTTAGCTTAGAAAATCTATTGTTAACAATATAACCAATTATACTCCAAATTTCACTTTTTTTCTTGAAGTTAATATTGTAATCAAGAGAATTATCTGAAAAATAATCGATTACTTCTATTTGCTTAATTCCAATCTCTTCAAACATATTTATTAATTTTGATTTTGTCTCTTCTAATGTATTAGAAAAATAATCTATTTTTACTTTAATCCAATTCATTTTTACCTTCTCATTTCATAAATTTTCATTCTTACCTTTTTCTTAAACTTCATTGTATCCCATGTTTACTCTCTCTATAGAAATTGCTTTTCCAGTTTTTTCATCAATTTCTACTTCTATCCCATTTATTCTAGGATTTTCCTCACAAACAGAATATCTTGCTGGCATTCCATCTTTGAACTTTTGAATACTTTCTCGTCTATTCATTCCTAAAATTCCATCATGTCCACCAGTCATTCCAACATCAGAAATATAAGCAGTTCCTCCTGGTAAAATTCTCTCGTCAGCAGTTTGCGTATGAGTATGCGTACCGTAAACAACCGATACTTTTCCAGTCAAATTCCATCCCATCGCTTGTTTTTCAGAAGTCGCCTCACCATGAAAATCAAGAATTATAATATCTGTCTTCTCTTTTATTTCAGGTAAAACTTCCTCAACTGCTAAAAATGGACAAGCTATAGGTGGCATAAACACCTTTCCTTGCGCATTAATAACTGCTACTTTAATCCCATTTTTCTCAACTATCGTATACCCATTTCCTGGTGCACCTTTTGCAAAATTAAGTGGTCTAATCAAATTTTTGTGCTCATTTATATAAGGATAAATCTCTCTTTTATCCCAACTGTGATTCCCCAAAGTAATTACATCTGCACCTCTTTGAAAAAATTGTTCAGCTATTTTTATATTAATTCCAAAACCTCCAGCTGAATTTTCTCCATTTACAATTATAAAATCATAATTCTGTTTTCTTTTTTCTAAAAATTTAAACAAAATATTTCTACCTGGTTGTCCTACAATATCTCCTATTATTAATACTTTCATTTTTACTCACTTTCTAATTTTCTTTCCATCAATATTTTCAATGGTTTAAAACCTATTTTTTCATAAAATTTCTTTGCACCTTCGTTAAAATTCCAAACATGTAAAGTTATGCTCTGGCATCCATTATTTTTAGCTACCTCTGTCACAAAATTATACAATTTCGTTCCAATTTGCTGTCCTCTAGCACTTTCATCCACACAAAAATCATCTATATATAATACTTTTCTAGCAACTAAAGCATTCCCACCGCCTGTCTCTTCATATTGACACATGATGTATCCTAAAACCTCATCATTATCATCTGTATAAACGAAAACTGGTCTCATTTCATAATCTTCTATAAGATTTTTTAATTCATCATCACTAAGTTTTCTATCTCCAACCACAAATATATCTGGTCTTCCATCAGAATGAACTTTATGAATTTGGTACATCAATTTTCCTATTTTTTCTACATCTTTTTCTAATGCTTGTCTTATCATTTTCCTCCTTCCATTACTCTACTTTTATTATAATATTACATCTTTTATATTTAATAAAACATTAATAAATAATAATAAAACTGCCCTATTTAAAGACAGTTTATTATTTTTATTTATTTTGCGTATTCAACCGCTCTTGTTTCTCTTATTACAGTTACTCTAATTTGTCCTGGATATTGCATTTTTTCTTCAATTTCCTTAGCAACTTCCCTAGACAAAATCGTAGCTTTATCATCATCAATTTTATCTGGATGAACAATCAATCTCAATTCTCTTCCAGCTTGTATTGCATACGAGCTTTCAATTCCTTCATGACTATTTGCTATTTCCTCCAATTGTTCCAATCTCTTCAAATAATTAGACAATGTTTCTCTTCTAGCTCCTGGTCTTGATGCTGATATCGAGTCTGCAGCTTGAACTAACACAGCTTCAATACTCAATTGCTCTACTTCATTGTGATGCGCTTCTACAGCATTTATAACAATCTCATTTTCTTTAGAGAATTTTCTCAAGAATTCTCCACCATTTAAAGCATGCGATCCTTCTTGTTCATGAGAAAATGCCTTACCGATATCATGCAACAAAGCTGCTCTCTTAGCCACTTCCACATTAGCACCAACTTCTGCCGCAAGTGCCGTAGCAATATGTGCTACTTCAATTGAATGTTGTAAAATATTTTGTCCAAATGATGTTCTAAATTTCAATCTTCCTAATACTTTTAACACTTCTCTTGGCAATGTAGGAATTCCAACTTCTAAAATAGCTTGTTCTGCTGCATCTAAAATACTTTCATCAACTTCACCTTGAGCTTTTGCAACCACTTCTTCTATTTTAGTTGGATGAATTCTACCATCAGAAATTAATTTTTCTAATGCAATTCTAGCCACTTCTCTTCTAACACCATCAAATGATGATAAAACAACTGCTTCAGGCGTATCATCTATAATCAAATCCACTCCTGTAGCTGCTTCAATTGCTCTAATATTTCTTCCTTCTCTTCCAATTATTCTACCTTTCATCTCTTCACTTGGCAACTGAATAACTGAAATTGTCGAATCTATAACATAATCAGGAGCTGCTTTCCCAATAGCTGTAGAAATAATTCTCTTGGAAATTCTGTCTTTCTCTCTATCCAAATTATGCTCAAAATCTCTTATTAAAACTGCTTTATCATGATCTAATTCATTTTCCAATTTAGTAAGAATTATCTTAGCTGCATCTTCCTTCGTCAATTCTGATATTCTTTCTAACTCTTTCTCTTCCTTAGAAATCAATTCATTCAATTCATTTTCTTTTCTTGATAATTTTTCACGATGTCTTTCGATTTTGAATTCTTTTTCTTCTAATCTTTCTGTTTTTCCCTCTAAAATTTCTTCTTTTTTTACAATTCTTTCTTCTTTTAAAGCAATTTCAGATTTCATTTTTTTTATTTCTTCATCTGCTATTTTCTTTTCATTAAGCAGTTCTTCTTTTACTTTTAATGTTTCTTCTTTTCTAAACGATTCTATTTCTCTTTCAACTTCTTTTTTTGATGATTCCAATCTTCTTTTTGCATCAATTATTCTTAGCTCTAATTCACTCAATTCTCCATATTTCTTTTTAAAAATCGAGCTTCCAAAAAAATAAGCTATGAAAAAAGCTAAAAAAGAAAAAATAACAATCAACAATATAACTATTGATATGCTCATTTTTCTCCTTTCCTATTTTTTTTCAACTACATCAGCAATTTTCCAACTTCCATCATTAGAAATTTTCCAAGTTATTTTAAAATAATTACTCTCTGAACCATAATTTACTACCATTGTCCCTTTTGCCTTATCTTTTGAAATAACATCAATTTCTGAAAATACTAATGTTAAATTTGAAAGATTATATTGTTTAAGCTGTTTAACAACATATTTATTTTTTAATGTAGGTAAAAAAAAGTTTTCTAATTTATCATATTCATTTAAACTTGCAACTTCTTTTAATTCTTCGATTACAGTTGTAATCTCATTACTAATTTTACTAGTTTCCGTTACTGTAGTAGATGCATTTAATGATGTACAGCTCATAAAAATTAATAAAATTGGTAAAAATAAATATTTTTTCATCTATTTTCCCTCCAAAAAGTCTACCTTATAATTTTATCACACTTTTTTTTTATATTCAAGTCTGTGAATTAATTTTTTATTTTTTTCTCCATCTTTTATGTTGCCACATATACTGATCTGGATATTCTCTTATGATTTCTTCAAATTCATGGAAAATCTTTTGCATATTGTATTGCATTGTTTCTTTTAATTTTCCTTTTTTCTCTATTTCTAAAATTTTCTTATTTTTTATTTTAATTACATTGTCTTCAAACACTGCATAAGTCAAAATCAACGGAGTCTTATTTTTAAACCCTAATAAGGCAGGGCCAGTTACAGCTTCAACTGGTCTTCCAAAAAATTGAATCTCAACACCTGATCCATGATGATCTGAAGCCAATGCTATCATACATTTCTCTCCTAAAGCCTTATTCAAAGCATCTGTATCTTTCAATGGCAATGAATTAAGTCCTCCTTCTTCTCTCCATTTTGTCATCAAATCATTTAATTTCCTATTTTTCTGTCGTCTAAATACTGCATAAAATTTTCGAATATTTCGCATAACACTTCCAGCTTCAAATCCACCTAAATGTAACGAAACAATAATCACAGCTTTTTCTGAACGAGAACACGCCTCAAGCATCAATTCTTCATTTTCCACAATTGTATTCCCGTTTTTCGTAATTTCTTCCAAATAAATCGACGTCATTATCATTTTTCCCATCGTTTTATAAGAACCTTTTGCAATTTCAATAACTTCCTTCTCACTTTTTTCAGGAAATGCATTTTTAATATTATCAATCGTTAACTCTCTTCTTTTCTTTATCAAGTAATAAGCCAACAACCCTAAATTTTCAAAAAATTTATACCTCATTTTTAGCGGAATAAAAGATAGAATTTTTCTTATTCCAATCACTAAAAATCCTTGAATATTTTCACTAAATGTATATTTCATATCACAATCTCCAATTTTTCTAAATAATAAATATTCTCATAATAGTTCTTACTTGTTATGGTTATCTCTAAAAAGTATCTATTAAAATATTTATTTTTTAAAATTATAACATTTTTTTATAATTTCTTCTATAACTTTTATCAAATTTATATCAAAAAAAGCTACCTCAAATCGAGATAGCTTCAATTTACTTTTGCTATTTTCTGATTCCTAATCTTTCGATTAAGTTTCTGTAATCATCAACATTTCTATTTTTAATGTAGTTTAATAATCTTCTTCTTTTACCAACCATTTTTAATAATCCAACTCTTGAGTGAACATCTTTAAAATGAACTTTCAAGTGTCCTGTTAAATGGTTAATTCTTTCTGTTAATAAAGCTACTTGAACTTCTGCAGATCCAGTATCTTGTGCATTTTTTCCAAATTCTTCAATAATTTCTTGTTTTGATCTCATTGCCATTGTTTAATTTCCTCCTAATTATATATTATCCAATCCAAGAATATAGTGGCAACTTATATTCATAGATTAAATTACCTTTGTTATGATATCATAATTTACAGTTTTTGTAAAGAAAAAAGTTTTGGAAAGTTAGGAATTTTTCTTCACTTACTGTGCATTAGCCATCATATCTTTTACTTTCATTAATCTAGTTATACTTCCACGTTCATTTTCATCCAATTTCATTTGGATAAATCTTATTGTTTCTTTTAACTGAGGTATCGTTCTATATTCCAAAGCATTAACACGACGTCTTGTTTTTTCAACTTCATCCGCCATTAATTGACACGCTTTTTCAATTTCAGACAATTCTAATAACTCAGACATTACATTGCTTAATCCATCAATTGCATCATCCAAATCAGCTGATGTTTGAGCATACCCATAAGGATATATCGAACCTTCGGCACTTGTTTCATCTCTAATAAATTCCATTTTAGGAACATTAACACTCATAATATTTTTTTTAGTGATATTCACACTAATTTTTTCTTTTGGATATGCGATCGCATTTTCAAGCATTTCATCTGACATTACACCTCTCGCTAAAAGAAAATCTTTGAATGAATCTTGTAGTCTTACTTCAACTTTTTCACGCAACTTTTTATTTTGCTTAATCATTTCAATAAATTGTCTCATAAGCTCATCTTGTTTATCTTTTAACAATTTGTGCCCACTTGATGCTGTTTTCAAACGAATCTTTAACTTAGATAACTCCATCCTAGTAGGATTGACATTTAATCTTGCCATAATTATTCATCTCCTGCTGGTAGATATTTTTCCAAATATTCATCTCTAATTCTTTTTAATTCTGTTCTAGGTAATATTTTTAATAATTCCCAACCTAAGTTTAAAGTTTCTTCTATCGTTCTGTTTGTTTCAAATCCTTGAGCTACATATTTTTCTTCAAACGCATTCGTAAATTTAACAAACGCCTTATCTGTATCTGATAATGCAGATTCTCCTAGAATTACTGCTAATTCTTTTGCTTCTTTTCCTGTCGCATAAGCCGCAAATAATTGATTCATCGTATCTGCATGATCTTCTCTAGTTTTATTTTTACCTATCCCTTTATCTTTCAATCTTGAAAGTGACGGCAATACATCAATTGGTGGCATCAAGTTTTGTTTATACAATTCCCTTGATAAAATAATCTGCCCTTCTGTTATATATCCAGTCAAATCTGGAATTGGATGCGTTTTATCATCTTCTGGCATTGTTAATATTGGTATTTGTGTTATTGAACCTTCTCTACCTTTAATTCTTCCTGCTCTTTCATATAAAGTTGATAAATCGGTATACAAGTATCCTGGATATCCTCTTCTTCCTGGAACTTCTTTTCTAGCTGCTGATACTTCCCTCAACGCTTCACAATAGTTAGTCAAATCTGTTAAAATTACTAACACGTGCATACCTTTTTCAAATGCTAAATATTCTGCACACGTAAGTGCCATTCTTGGTGTTGCAATTCTTTCAATTGCTGGATCATTAGCTAAGTTCATAAATAATACAGTTCTATCAATTGCTCCTGTTTTTTTGAAGTCATCAATAAAGAATTGTGCTTCTTCAAAAGTTATCCCAATCGCACCAAATACAACCGCAAATTTTGAATCAGTACCAAGTACTCTGGCTTGTCTAGCTATTTGTGCTGCTAAGTCAGCATGTGGCATCCCTGAACCAGAGAATATTGGTAATTTTTGTCCTCTAACCAATGTATTCAATCCGTCAATTGCAGAAATTCCTGTTTGAATAAACTCTGAAGGGTAATCTCTGGAAACTGGATTAATCGCAGTTCCTTCAATATCTAATGTTTTTTCTGGAATAATTTTTGGACCATTATCTTTTGGTCTACCCATTCCATCAAATACTCTTCCTATCATATCTTCAGATACACCCAATGATAAAGGTCTTCCTAAAAATCTAACTTTTGAATCTTTCAAATTTAATCCAGCAGAGTTTTCAAATAATTGAACCATTGCTTTATCTCCATTTACTTCAAGGACCCTACCTCTTCTTAATTCTCCAGTTTGAGTTTCAATATCAACTAATTCATAATATTTTATTCCTTCAACACCTTCAACTACCATCAAAGGTCCTACTACTTCAGTTATAGTTTTGTATTCCTTAAGCATCTAATGCACCTCCTTTTGCTATAAGATCATCTATTGCATTTTCTAATTCTTTTCCAATTTCATCAATTTTGAATAATTCATCTTCTGGTAAGTATTTAGCTCTCGCTATTCTATCTCTTACTTCAAGTGAAGCAATTTCATTCAAATATGCTCCATGTTCTAATCCTCTATTACCTTCATCATAGAATTTTAAAACTAAAGCTAGCATTTTTTCTTGTTTTTCTAATGAAGTATATGTATCAGATTCCATAAATGCATTTTGTTGTAAATAATCTTCTCTTATTGATTTAGCTACTTCTAATTTCAATTGATCTTTTTCAGATAAAGTATCTTTACCAACCAATCTTACAATTTCTTGTAAACTATTTTCTTCTTGTAATAAAGCCATCGCTCTAGCTCTATTTTTTGAGAATGCTGGACCTATATTTTTATCCATCCATCCATCAACTTTTGTTTGATACAATGTATACGAATTCAACCAGTTAATTGCTGGGAAATGTCTTCTGTAAGCCAAGTTTGCATCTAATCCCCAGAACACTTTAACAATTCTCAATGTTGCTTGCGAAACTGGTTCTGAAATATCTCCACCTGGAGGAGAAACCGCACCAATAACTGTTAATGCTCCTTCTCTTTCATCTTTTCCTAAACAAACAACGTGTCCAGCTCTTTCATAAAACTCAGCTGCTCTTGAACCTAAGTATGCTGGATATCCTTCATCTCCTGGCATTTCTTCAAGTCTTCCTGACATTTCTCTTAATGCCTCTGCCCATCTTGATGTAGAATCAGCCATTATTGCTACTGAATATCCCATATCCCTAAAGTACTCAGCAATTGTAATTCCAGTATAAATACTCGCTTCCCTTGCCGCAACTGGCATATTTGAAGTATTTGCAATTAATACTGTTCTTTTCATTAATGATTCTCCAGTTTTAGGATCTATTATTTCAGGGAATTCCATAAGAACGTCTGTCATCTCATTTCCACGTTCTCCACATCCTACATAAACAATTATTTGAGCATCTGCCCATTTTGCCATTTGGTGTTGCACTACTGTTTTTCCTGATCCGAATGGTCCTGGTACACAGGCAGTTCCACCTTTTGTTACTGGGAAAAATGTATCGATGACTCTTTGTCCTGTTATTAATGGTGCTTCTGGATTCAATTTTTTAGCATATTTTCTACCTCTTCTTACAGGCCATTTTTGCATCATTTGTACTTCCACATCACCTTTTGGAGTTTCAATTACAGCAACTGTTTCAACTACCGTAAAACTTCCTTTTTTAATAAATTTTATTGTTCCTTTTACACCGTATGGAATCATAATTTTATGATTAACCACTGCTGTTTCTTGAACAGTTCCTATTATATCTCCAGCTTCAACTTTATCTCCTACTGAGGCTACTGGTTCAAAATCCCATTTTTTCTCTCTATTTAATGAAGGTACTTCTACCCCTTTATTCAAAAAGTCTCCTGCTTTTTCCTGGAATTCCTTCAAAGGTCTTTGAATCCCATCAAACATAGCTTCTAGCAACCCTGGTCCCAACTCAACACTAAGAGGTTCTCCAGTCGAATAAACTGGTTCTCCAGGTCCTATACCTACAGTTTCTTCATAAACCTGTATAGAAGCCCTGTCTCCTCTCATTTCAATTATTTCTCCAATCAGTTTACTATCGGATACTTTTACAACGTCATATACATTTGCTTCATCCATACCTTCAGCAACAACTAAAGGTCCTGAAACTTTTATTATTTTTCCTACTTTCAAGAATATCTGCTCCTTTCCACATTAGAATATGTTCGATCCTATTGCTTTTTCAACATATTCATCTATTTTACTCAATCCAATACCTAAACTTCCTTGGTTATTTGGTATCAATATAATCGCTGGTGTTAATTCTTTATTATATCTCTCAACAGTTTCTTCTACTAATGCGGCTACTTGTTCAGTAACAAATATTATACCATATTTCTCATTAGCCAAACTATCAATTCTTTTTCTTGCTTCTTCTTTAGTCACGACTGGATACACATCTACACCTAAAGCCTTAAAAGCTAAAATAGAATCTTTATCTCCTACTACACCTACTTTATGCATATGTCTCACGCAGCCTTCCTTTTATTTTATCAGAACTAATATTATTTATTTTACTAACCATTATCATTCTTAACGCATTAATTTCTCTTTCTTTTGCAACTAAGTATGTAAATAATGGTTCAGGCCCAAATACTACATATTTAGACTCTTTATTTAGCTCCATCAAATAATTATCACTTATTTTCTCAAATTCTGATAATCTCTTACTTTCATTGAATGCTTCCACACCTTCCACTAAAAATGCACCTAATTTTTCTCTTCTAAAATTTTGTGCTATAACTTCTGGCGTATCATTCAATGAAGCAACAATTTTATTTTTAGGAATTGTTCCACCTTCATGAACAACTGTTTCTAAAAATTTCATATCTCTATGTTGTTTTTTCACTCTAAACAAAGTTATTATATTTTGAAAATCAACAAGTCCTTCAACATAATTAGTTATTAAAGGCACATTGACCTTTCTTGCAATACGAAGTAAATTTATATAATAGTATTTATCTACTATAATATCTATTCTTTGTGG
The DNA here is from genome assembly GCF_018128245.1 of Leptotrichia sp. oral taxon 221. NCBI lineage: Bacteria > Fusobacteriati > Fusobacteriota > Fusobacteriia > Fusobacteriales > Leptotrichiaceae > Leptotrichia > Leptotrichia sp. oral taxon 221. The sequence continues at coordinate 706,691 of NZ_CP072378.1, read as the reverse complement.
ATCTTTTTTCTCATCAAAATCTTTTTCTACCTCGTTAATTGCTTTAGAAAACTCATCTGGAAATTCACTATAATGTTTCGTATCAAATCTTAATTTTAATTTATCTGCTTTCTGAGTACCTGCATCCATCAACAAATACGAAAAATCATTCCCAGACAATCTTCCTTTTAATAATACTTTTAGATTATGATAATCATATTTTAAAGAAAGTATGTCAACTATTTCAGTATCATTACTTAATTCTCTAACTAGATTAAACACTCTTTCAGTTTCTCTTTTCAATATCACTTCATAATCTTGAGCATTTTGAATATCAGACATATTTTGAGAATATTCTGTATCTCCCAATAATTTTAATACTTCTTCGGGAGTTTCAGCATCAATCATTCTATCTAGCTTATTTTTAGTCAAAAGTTTTTTTTCTAAAACTCTAACCGTTACGACACTACGTCCGTAATCCATTCTATTCATTTAATATCTCCCTTACTCTTATGAATTCTTATGAAAAAAGAAGTTGAGAAATTTGAACTTCTAAATCATCTCTCATAAATTCTAATTTAACTTCAAATGTATAATTTTCTTGAACTCCATTTTCTTCCAAAATAAATCCTGAATTTACAAATTCTTTTTCAGAAATATTTGCATTTGGAAATTCTTTTTTTACTTTTCTTAAAAATTCTTTTTTAACAATTAACTTTTGATTTTTATTTAAAGAAGAATTATCTAGATTTTTTTTCATGTAATCTATATATTCTGCTTCATTCATATTTAAAAGTTTTTCTCTCAATCTATTGATTACTTTATCAATAACTTGTTGTTTTGCTTTTAATTTTTCATTTCTTATTTTCAAGCTAGCACCTGATTTTATTCTTTCTACAGCTAAATCTCTATCTCTAACTGCACTTTCCTCCAATGATGCTTTTTGAGAATTATACTTTCCAATTTCTTTTTTATATTTTTCAGCTGCCGTTTTTTGAGCTGCTTTCACTATTTCATCTGCTTTGATTTTTGCATCATTTAATATTTTTGATGTTAAATTATCCAAATTAGACATTTCTTCACATCCTTTCAATTTTAATTATTTAAATGATACTCCAGATAATAACATAATTGATACAACGAATGCTAATAACGCATAAGTTTCAACCATTACGGCATAAATAATCCCTTTTGTTGATTGTTCTTCATTTTTTGCTAATAAGCTAATACCTGATGCTGCTACTCTTCCTTGTGCTACTGCTGAACCATATCCTGCAATTGCAATTGGTAAACAAGCCATCAAAATATATACACCTTCTGCAAAACTCATATTTACATTCAATCTACCTAAAACCATCAATCCAATAACGAAACCATACAATCCTTGTGTACCTGGTAACAATTGTAATACTAACGATTTACCAAATTTTTCTGGTTCTTCAATCATTAATCCTGATGCTACTTCCCCTACTATTCCTACTCCTTTGGCTGATCCCCAACCTGCTAAAAACGTTGCTAACGCTGCTCCTAAAGCTGCAAAAAGTACTCCTCCATGTTGTGCTAATACACCTGATACATTATTCATTTTTTTCCTCCTAAAATTTATATTTTTTATTTATTTTTTCAAATATTTAACTAAATTTAATTAATCTTCTATATTTATATATTTACTATCTGTTCTAAAGTCTCTAAATGGTTTTCCTCCACCTTCATAAAACTTACCAAAAAATTCTACATACATAAGTCTTGAAGTATGAACATATCCACCTAAGAACGATAAGAACATATTAAAGAAATGTCCACATACAAATATAATCGGAACAAATATTAATCCAATCCATGAACCTGATACCATTCCAATAATCATATTAATTGCTTGAGCTATAAATCCTCCAGAAAGTCCTAAAGCCATCAATCTCGAATACGATACAAAATCTCCAACATAACTTGAGATTCCATAAAGGCTATACAATCCGCCTCCTAATTTCGCTCCAACACTTTTAGCTTCTCTTCCACCAGTCAATACAATTCCAATCATTCCAATTACAGCAATAATTCCTGAAACTGTAGCAACAGTCGGATTTAAGTTTGTCATCTTAAACAATAAGTAAAGCATTCCTCCAGTTAGTGTCATATACCAAAATAGTACATCATACACAGCTTCCATTGGTTTTTTCGCTTTTATTAACAAATATGCTTTTAACGCCAATCCAAAGAAAATATGCACTATTCCAAATAACACAGAACCAACTAATAATTTGTTATAATCTTTTCCAGGATCTATAAGTCCTTTTACTAATGGCAATCCAAAATAAGAACCATAAATCAATCCCCAAATTATAACTGAAAAACTTAAATAGAAAAAGAATTTTACAAATAATCTATTACTTTTATTTAAATTCATACATTTCAATACAAATAAAGTTCCTAGTAATAATACTAATCCATATCCAACATCTGCTCCCATCATTCCAAAGAACACTATATAAAACGGTGTTAAGAATGGTGTTGGATCAATTTCATTATATTTAGGATATGCATACATTCCTGTTAAACTTTCAAATGCACTTGCAATTTTCCCATTTTTTAATTTTATCGGTACTTCAGAATCATCTCTATCTGCTTCCTGTGTCTTCAAATAGTAATTATCTCCCACTTCCGATTTAATAGTTTTTTCAAATACACTTAACTTACCAGTTGGAACCCAACCTTTTATAACACAAGTTTTCTCAGTTTGTGCTAAATTCTCCATAGTTTCTATTCTAAGTTTTTTATTTCTTAAATACTCATAAATAGCTTCTAAGTGTGGTAAGTCATCGAGATAATTTTTAATTTCTTTTTTTAATCCTCTTTTAGTAACCTTTAATTGCTCAATTTCTTTTTTAATATCTGAAATATAACTATTTGGTTCTTTATCAATATTCAATTCTGCCAAACTAAAACTACTATTTCTAAAAACTTCATCTAATTTTTCTTTTTCTTCATTAGATTTATCTGAAATAACTAAATAATAAACATCTTCTTTCGTTATTTTTAATTCTTCGTAATAAGTATATTTTAACTCGCTAATTTTATCAATAAACGAATTTTTTAATTTAATAGGAATACTCCCTAAATAACTTGTTACATTTTTTAATTTCTTCAATTCTTGAGGATTTATATCCAATCTATTCCAAATTGAAAGATCTTCAATTTCTGAATATTTTTTAGAAATTTTTGATTTTACATTTGAGTATCTTACTCCCAAATCTTTTAAATTATATGCTACTGTTTTCCAATCATATGTTCGAGCTTTTTCTGATAACTCATTAAAAGTATAGTTATCATTCCCTCTCATAATTGCTTTTAAACTTTTATCTACTGGATGATATTTTTGTAAAAGCTGAATAGCTGTATCTACCGTTGTTAAACGTTCATCTATTCTAGTCAATTCCTCATTATTATTTACTTTTTTCAATAAAATTGTTTCATCTTCTTTTTCTTCAATCTGAATATCATCAAATTCTACTTCTTTAAATTGTTGTAAACTTTTTAGAAGTGGGGCTTTTTGTGAAGCAAAAGCAATTAAATTAAATTTACTCATTTTTACTATTGACATTATTTCACAACCCTCTCTCTTAATATATTTGCTATTTCGTCAATTTTTTTATTATCGACATTCAATATATCTTTTATATTTTCCTCTTCTTTAGCAAGGAGAATATCTACAGATTTATTAGCTTCTTCAACTGTTTTTTCTTTCAATTGTTTCAATTCAGTTTTTAAATCTGAAATTATTTTATTACCATCTTCTTTAATCTTTTGATCAGTTTCTTTTGCAATATTTTTAGATTCTTCACTGGCTTTTAATATAATTTCATCAGCTTCTTTTTCTGCTTTTTGTATCTTTTTTAAAACTTCTTCTGCCAAGATTTATACCTCCTTCTAACAAATTTGAATTTTACTAATTATCATTTAATTTATCAAAAAAATAATATGACAAAAAAATGACTAATCAGTCATAAAAATAATACCACTTTTTTATAATTCTGTCAAGAATTATATCTTTGAAAATGTCTTAAGTTTTAAGAATTTAATTGAATTTATTACAATTTCTTGAATTCTAATTTTTTCTAAAAAAAGACGATAGCCTAAAGTCATTTTCATAACAACCTTAATCTATCGTATTTTCATTTACTTATCTAATCTAATATATTTTAATGAATTCTTTTCAACAAAACCTTGTCTTATAGCTTCTTCTTTTTTTTGTGCGAAATCATTTTTTGATATAGTTTCATTTTCAAGATTTTCTACATTAGTTTTTAATTCATTTAATTCTTTTTGTTTAGCATTTTTTTCTCTACCTAATTTATCTACACCATTAGACGCATTAGTCATAATCATTGCAGCAACCACTACTATCATTATGTAGAAAACTCCAATTATTACTTTCGTTCTATTAAAACCATTAACATTTTTAGTAACTTTTCTCTTTTTTATTTTTGATGTTGACCAATCATTTGAAAATGTATTGTAATTTTGAGATACATTATTTGTAGTTGTTTTTGGAATATCGGGAAAATCCATCATTTGTAATTTTTTCTTTCTTGTACCACTACTCATCCCTTTATTCACCCCTTTCAAATATTCTTAATTTTGCCGAATGTGCTCTATTATTCATTTCTAACTCCTCTTTTTTTGCAACTATCGGTTTTCTCGTTATTACTTTACCTAAACTTTTTTTATTACACACGCATATTGGTATGTCTGAAGGACATGTACATGGATTCTCAAATTCTCTGAATTTTTCCTTTACTATACGATCTTCCAAAGAATGAAATGTAATAACCAATAACCTTCCTTTTGGATTTAATAAATTAATTGCCTTATCTAAAGTTTCTGTTAGTACTTCTAACTCTTTATTTACAAATATCCTAATTGCTTGAAAAGTCCTTTTAGCAGGATGTCTCTTCATGCTTTTTCCTATAGATTTTATAACAATATCTGCTAATTCAGTAGTTGTTTCAATATCTTTATTTTTTCTATATTCAACTATATTTCTAGCAATTCTTCTAGATTTTGGCTCTTCTCCATATTTATAAATGATATCTGCTATTTCCTTTTCAGAAAATTTATTTACAACATCGTAAGCACTAACCTCTAATTCTTTGTTCATTCTCATATCAAGTTTTGCTTCAAATCTATATGAAAATCCTCTTTCAACATTGTCCAATTGATTGGACGAAACTCCTATATCCATTAAAATTCTATCTACTTTATCATATCCAGCTAAATAAATCACAGTGTCTAAATTTTTAAAATTATCTTGAAACATCTCTAATTTATCTTTATAATCTTTCAATCTCTCTTTTGAAAAATTAATTGCTTCTATATCTTGATCTATCCCTATAACTTTAGAATCTGCTGAAGAATTTTTTAAAATTCCTTCCGTATGTCCGCCACCACCTAAAGTACAATCTACATAAACAGCTCTTCCGTCAGTTATTATATTTTCAATTGTTTCATCATACAAAACGGGCTTATGGTAATCCACTTAAGACCTCCTTCCTTTCTTTTATTCTATATTCTATCTATAAATATTTGACTACCGTATTAATTATAATAAGTATTGTACCATAAGTTTAATTTTTTGTAAACGTAAAACACGATAAAACTGTATTTTTTTATAAAAACATTAATAATAAACAATTTCTTTTCCAATCTTTTCAGAAATTTCTTCCCCCAAAAGTTCTTTAATTAAAGCTAACCCAAAATCTATAGCTGTTCCTGCTCCTCTACTTGTAATAATATTCCCATCTTTAACAACTGCTTCTCTAGTCAAAATAGCTTTCCCTTGTTCTAAATCAGGTTCACATGCTGGAAAACAGATTGCTTTTCTATTTTCCAATATTCCTAACGAAGCCAACACAGTCGGTGCTGCACAAATCGCTCCAACTTTTTTATTTTCAGCAAACTTTTTTACTATTTCTAAAACTTCTTTAGATTCGAAATAATTTTTTGTCCCAGGTCCCCCAGGTAAAACTACCATTTCATATTCATCAAAATTCACATCTTTTATTATTTTATCTGCCAATACAGTAATCTTACGAGAACTTACTACTTCTTTTTCCTGATTTATAGAAATCGTATTAACTTCAATATTAGCTCTTCTCATCAAATCTACTGGTGCCAATGCCTCTAATTCTTCAAATCCATTAGTTAAAAATAACGCAACTTTTTTTCTTTCCATATTTATTCTCCTCTTAAAATCTAATTTCATAAAAGCAAGAAGACCTGAAAAAATCAGGTCTTATATTTATTTACTTTAAATTATAACAATTTTTCTAATACTTCTGCTGGTGTATCTTGTTGTAAGATAATATCTCTATATTTTTGAGCTTCTGCATAACTACTGCTTCTAATAATTTTCTTAACTTGTAATGTTGATGAAGCACTCATACTGAATGAATCAAGTCCCATTCCTAATAATAATTTAGTAGCCTTTTTATCTCCAGCAAATTCTCCACACATACTTACACTAATACCTGCATTATGTGCTGCGTCAATTACTTTTTGAATAGCTTCTAATACTGCTGGGTTAAATGAGTTATATAAAGCTGATACCATTTCATTTCCTCTATCTACAGCCAAGAAATATTGAGTTAAATCGTTAGTTCCAATTGAGAAGAAATCTACTTCTTTAGCGAATTTGTAAGCTATAATTGCTGTTGATGGAGTTTCAACCATTATTCCAACTTTTATATTTCTATCGAACAATTGACCAATTTCATCTAATTCATTTTTACATTCTTCTAAAATTTCATTAGCTTTTCTTATTTCATTAACAGAACTTATCATTGGATACATAATTTTTATTTGACCATAATGAGACGCTCTTAAGATTGCTTTCAATTGTGTTTTGAACATATCTTTATTTTCTAATGAAATTCTGATTGCTCTATATCCTAAGAATGGGTTCATTTCTTTTGGTAAGTCTAAATAAGGTAATTCTTTATCTCCACCGATATCCATTGTTCTTATTGTAACTGGTTTTCCTTGCATTTTTTGAACTACAACTTTATATGCTTCATATTGTTCTTCTTCTGTTGGGAAGTGATCAGAGTTCATAAATAAGAATTCTGTTCTATATAATCCAATTCCAGTTGCTCCTGAAGCTATTACAGCATCAACATCATTAGGACTTCCGATATTCCCCCAAATATCTACTTTTCTTCCATCAGTTGTAACTGCTTCTTCTGAAATTAATTTTTTCAATTCTTCTTTTTCTGCAGCTAATTTTTCTTTTTTAGCAACATATTCTGCAATTAATTCTGGTGAAGGATCTAAGAATAATTCTCCTTCTTCTCCATCCATAATTACTGTTTCTCCTTCTTTCACTTCATTAAGAACACCTTTAATTCCAACTACTGCAGGTAATTCCAATGATCTAGCCATTATAGCTGAGTGAGCTGTTTTTCCACCAACTTCAGTCAAGAAACCAACACAATTTTCTAAATCTAATTGAGCTGTATCTGATGGTGTCAAATCATAAGTTACAACTACTGTATTAGGCTCTAAGTCACTTAAATCTTTTATTCTAATACCTAATAAGTTTTTCAACCATCTTTTACCTATATCTTGTAAATCTGCAGCTCTTTCTCTTAAATAAGGATCATCTAATTTTGATATCATTTCACAATATTCATTAATTCCATCATGTAAAGCTTTTGCTGCTGGTAATCCTTCACCTTTAATTTTATCTTCTACTTCCATGATCAAATCTTCATCTTCAAGAAGCATTATATGACCATCAAAAATCGCTGCTTTATCTTCACCCATTTTTTCTTTTACTTTTTCTCTAATAGCAATTAGTTGAGTTTTTGATTTTTTTAAACCATCTTCTAATTTTGTTAATTCTGCTTCAATTGTTGAATTTTCATCTTTTACTTCTGGTATAATCATTTCCTCTTCTGTAAAAAGTAATACTTTCCCTATAGCTACTCCTTCTGAAGCTCCAATTCCTGTTAATCTTTTCATATTCTTCTCCTCTATATATAATATTTTATAAAAAACAAATTTATTTAGAATATCAATTATTTCCGCTTAGATTTTATACTATCTCTAAACAATTTTACTATCTCACCTTTTCCAAAATCAGTTGCCATATCCATTGCATCTCCTCCATGATTATCTTTCTGCATTGGATTTGCTCCATATTTTAATAATAACTTCACTATTTCTGTATTCGATTTTAAAGTTGCATCTTGAAGTGCATTCCAACCATCATATTGACTCTTAATATTGATTAATCGAGGATTTTTTTTCAATAATAGCTCTGCTGCTTCCAAATTTTCATAATAGGCAGCTGTTCCTAACACAGTCCTATTTAAAATTGGATGCTTAACTCTTAAATCTGCATTATTTTCTAAAAATATTTTAACTAAATCATTATTATTAGATTCAATCGCAACAACTAAAGGTGTATATCCATCTAGGCTTTTTTCATTAACATTGATTAATTCTTTTCGTCCTATCAAGGTATATATGTCATCATCTAACGGACCATAAACTTCACTTCTATTTATTTTAGTTTCATTAGGTGACTTTCTTAGTGTATTTTCTCTTAAATCCATCCTATAAATAACATATTTATTATTTTTTTTCCTAATCGCATTGAATAATAATTTTAATTCATTCTCTTTTTCATCTATTTCCTTTTTTAAAGTAACTAATTCCAAATCTCTAGTGTATGAAAATAAACTTTGTAGTTGTATAAAGAATAAACAAAAAATTATCAATTTTACTGAAAAAAAAATAAACCTATTTCTTAATTTTAGACATCTCATATCTTACCTCACTATAATTATACCACATGATTTTGAAAGTGTAAATATTTTGTGATTTTTTTTTCACAACAAATATAAAAAATACATAATTTGTTAATTATTTAAATTTACAAAACATTTATATTTTTTATGAATCTTTAGTGAACTACTCTGATTTTTGGAAGTTGGAGACTTCTTACTACCTTCCTATTAAATCAATTTACACTAAATAAACAATGAACTCTCCATTTTTACAGTTTATCAAGTTTCATTTAAATCACTACCTTAAAAAACTTTCATTTGGAGAGTTCTCAATTAATTTCTATATTTTACATTCTCTTCTTACTAAATCTTTTTGCTTTTTAAAAAATAATTTATCTTTTTTATCAATCAAAAATAAACTTTTTAAAAATTATTTCATAAAATCTGGAATATCTATTTTTTTCTCTTTCTTTTCCACATTTTCTTCTTGCTGTTTTGGAGTATCTCCATTATCAAAATCATCTGAATTATTCGAATCATCTGAATTATCTTCATCTGAACTTTCAGGATCTTCAGAATTTTCTTTTTCTTTTTTTAAATCTTCAACGATATCTTCTTCTAATTTTATTATATCTTGCTGATTTTCTTCAATTTCTGTCTTCAATTCTTCTGTTTCTTTTGTATTATCTTGTTCTTCAACAATTTCATCTACTTCTTCAACAGTTTCCAATATTTTTTCTTGAAATTGTTGCTCATCTTTCTTTTCTGAAATTTGTGCTTCTTCAGCTAAAATATCTTCAAATGTAGCTCCTGCAATTATTTTTCTTACAGCTTCTCCTGTTATAGTTTCTTTTTTCAATAATAACTGTGCTACATTTTCAAGTTTTTCTCTATTTTCTCTTAAAGTATTTAAAGTTTTTAAATACTCATCTGTTAATATTTTTCTGATTTCTAAATCAATTTCTCTAACAGTTTCATCACTTTTATTCGTAGTAAATGAGAATTCTTCTTCAGAATTTTCAAAATTTATAGGTCCTAAATTTTTACTCATTCCAACTCTTTCAACATATGTTCTTGCTAATTGAGTTGCTCGTTTTATATCAGAATATGCTCCTGTACTAATATCTTCTAACACTAATTCTTCTGCAGCTCTACCACCGAATAAAACTTTAATTTCAGCTAAAATTTCTCTACTTGTTGTAACTAATTTTTCTTCAGGAAGCGGCATCATAAATCCACCTGCATCTCCTCTTGGAATAATTGTTACTTTATGCACTGGATCTGCTCCTGGTGTTAACTCTGTCATTACAGCATGTCCTGCTTCATGATATGCCAACAATCTTTTTTCTTCTGGTTTAATAATCTTACCTTTTTGACCAAGACCCATTCCAATTTTATCTACTGCTTCATCTAAATCTTCCATTGTAATTGTGTCAGAAGATCTTCTAGCTGCTAAAATTGCTGCTTCATTTAATAAGTTTGCAATATCTGCTCCAACAAATCCTGGAGTTATTTTCGCAATATCTTCTAATCTTACATCAGCTGCAAGTTTTTTATTTCTAGAATGAACCTTTAAAATAGCGATTCTACCTTGTAAATCAGGTGCATCAACAGTTACTCTTCTATCAAATCTACCTGCTCTTAATAATGCAGAATCTAACACATCTTCTCTATTTGTAGCAGCTAAAACTATAACTTTTGTATCAGTATCAAATCCATCCATTTCAACTAATAATTGATTTAAAGTTTGTTCTCTTTCATCATTACTTCCACTATTTTTCCCAGCACTTCTTCTTCTACCGATAGCATCAATTTCATCTATAAAAATAATTGATGGAGTAGATTTTTTAGCTTTTTCAAACAAGTCTCTTACTCTTGAAGCTCCAACTCCGACAAACATTTCTACAAATTCAGATCCTGAAATACTAAAGAACGATGCTCCTGATTCTCCAGCTACTGCTTTTGCTAGTAATGTTTTTCCAGTACCAGGTCTTCCTAATAATAAAACTCCTTTTGGAACTCTTGCTCCAGCTTTTGTATATTTTTCTGGATTTTTTAAGAAATCTACAACTTCTTTTAATTCTTCTTTAGCTCCATCTACACCAGCAACATCATCAAATTTAACATCTGGTTTTTTATCCATTTTATCAGCACGAGACTTACCAAATCCAAACATATTTCCAGGTCCGCCTTGAGAACCATCCATCATTTTTTTAGCAAGATAAACCATTAGTCCAATCATTAACACCATTGGTAATAAATTAATTAAAAGTGCCATAAATAATCCACTTCCTGATGGTGGTAAAGATGTAACTTTTACTTTGTTATTAGCTATTGCTTGGACAATTATTGGGTCATTTCCCACTCTTTCAGTTATCTTTTTTGTGTAATAATACACATCTTGATTTCCTTCTCTAACTTTCGAAAGTAATCTGTCATCTTTTTCTTGAATTTCACTAAAACTTCCATCTTTAATTTTATTTACAAATTCACTATACGTTATATTTTTCTTTGGTTGAAAATACTCTTGTATTGACCCATAGAAAATAAATGTAAACGCTATTAATATAATTGTAAAAAATACTAATGGTGATCCAAATGGTGATTTATTACCGTCATCTTTTGAATCATTTTTTCTGTTATTTTCTTTTCGTAACTCTTCTAATCTTCTTTTTATATCATTTCTGTTTTTATCTTCCATCTTTCCTCCCTATTATCAATATTCTTTTCTCTTTTCCTAACATATTAAATTCTACTTTTTTCAAAAATTTAGAACTCTTTATATTTAAAACTAATAAGATTTCTCTCTTATCTCCATCCTCCACATCATTGATATTTTCAATAATTGGAATTTTATCACGCTCCCACTTAGGTATCTTTTCATCTATTAGAATTTTTTTTATTTTTTGATGTTCAGAATTTTTACCTAATATTGTATCTCCAGCTTTTCTACTTCTAACGACTAATTTACCTATTTCTAAATCTGATTCTATCTCATAATAATTATATTCTTGACTATTTTTTTTCAAAAATTCTTTTTCAAAAATTTCAAAATTTTCATACAATATTATCTCGTAATTATACCACTCAACACTTTGATTTTTCTTAATAATCACTTCAATATTATAATCTTTTTTTTCTTCTTTTTCAACTACTTTTAATTGCCCATATTTTTTTTGCAAAATTTTACCATTTCCCAAATAAAATTCCTTCGAACCCTTTGAATCTATCAATCCATTTTTATTAAAAATAATTTCATAAATTTTATTAATTTTCTCTCTTGAAATCTCTTTAACACCTTCATTTTCAAGATATCGAACGAACTTATCCTTCGATATGCTCACTTCAACATTTTGAACTTTCACATTTTTATCTCTATCATTTATTTCTAAAATCAAATTATTAATCTTGTCTTTAAATCTCGGATTTATTTGGATAAATTTAGGAAAAACCTCATTCCTAATAAAATTCCTCGTATAATCAATTTCATTATTTGTATAATCAATAATAAATTTTTGATTCAATTCTTCTAAAAAATTAACAATATTTTTTTTTTCAAATTGTAATATCGGTCTAATTATATTCTTTCTAACTCTCGGTATCCCTTTCAACCCTCTAATAGACGTTCCTCTCAAAAGCCTAAAAATAAAGGTCTCCACATTATCATCTAAATTATGACCTGTTGCTATTTTCGTAAATCCTTCTTTTTGAAAAACCTTTTCCAATGCTTCGTATCTCAATTCTCTAGCCGCTAACTCGATGGATTTCTTCATTTTTTTTGAATGACTATTCACATCAACGCTTTCAATATACAATTTTACATCATTTTTTTTAGAAAAATCCTTCACAAAATTTAAATCATTATCAACATCTGATCGCAAATTATGATTTACATACATTAATGCTAATTCAAGATTGTACTCACTTTTCAAATAACTCAATAAATAAAATAGAAATACTGAATCTGGTCCACCAGAAAAAGCAATTAATATTTTATCATTTTTTTTTATAATTTCTTCTCTTTTTAAATTTTTTAGTTGCTTTGAAAATCTTTTAAAATCCAGCATTTTTCTTCCCTATTCCTAAAATTATTTTAATTGCCCACTTTCTCTTCTCTTTTTCAGATGTTCTTCGTGAGTCTTCGAATAATAAGTCTTTCCTCTATAAGTAAAGAAAAATAAGTCATCGCCTCCAACAGCATCTTCAACAATTTTTACTGTTTCATAAGGTGGATTTCCAATTGGAGTTGGTGGTAACCCTTTTGTTTTATACGAATTATATGGTGTGTTTGTATTTTTCAATTCACCTCTTAACGCTTGTCTTCCCAATTCATATTTCAATGTCGCATCCGATTCCAATCTCATTCCTTTTTCTAAACGTTTTTTAAATAATCCTGCAACTTTAGATTTATCAGCATTATTTGGAACTTCAGCTTCTACAATAGATGCCAATTTCAAATTATTATAAAATTCTGCTTTATTTGGATATTTTTCTGGAGGAAATTTCTTCAAAAATTCATTTAAGATAGTTTTTACTACTTGTTCAGTCGTTACATTTTCATTAAAAATATAAGTTTCTGGATAAAAATATCCTTCAAAATTATTTCCTTCATGTGGATACGGAAAATCTACGGTTTTCAATACATTCTCTATTTCTTCTCTTGAACCTAATCCCAACGCATCCATTCTTTCATATATTTGTTTTGTTGTAAATCCTTCAGGAATCGTCAATCTTATTCCATTAGTTTCACTATTTTTTATTTTTCTAATAATTTCATATTTTGAAAACTTCCCATCAAATTTATAAGTTCCAATTTTTAAATTTGTATTTTTACCTTTTGTTTTCAAATACAATCTATCCATTATCCCATAATTTAATTTCAACTCTTTATAAATTTGTTGAAATGTTGTTCCTTTTTTTACATTTACATGCACATTTTTATACTCTTTTTTCCCAATAAAAAAACTTAAAAAGAACATTAGAAACATCATTAAAAGTATAAAAATAACAATATTCGATATTTTAAGTAATTTTTTCATAACTCTCCAATACATTTTTATTATTTATTTTTAGATTTTTTTTCTTTAATTTTTTTTGTTTTTGATTTTATACCCGTATCTATTTGAAAGAATTTCTCTGGATCCGCATTAATTTCTTCTTCAATCAATCTTGCTCTTTCCTGTTCAATATACTCTTTCCTTGATTTTTCAATTTCATCATTTCTCAATGTAGTATCATATTCTACATCTTTCAAATTTGGAATCACTTTTAAGATTGATTCGTACTCAGACTTTTCATTTCCTTCCAAATCTACATCATCGTCTGGCTCTCTTGAAAACACTCTAACAACTCCTGTATCTTGATACCTTATAACCATGTATTTGTATTTTCTATCAAAAAAAAGAATTTCATTTTTAAAGCTCTTAAATAATTTAGCCTCTGTACTTAAATAAACTTTCCCTCTCTCTTCTTTAATCCAAGCTCTTTCATTATTTTCAACCCAAATTTGGTTCGCTGGAATAAAATAATCTCTTGTAATTCTGTAACCATTCATTTCTTGTGCAAAATTATATCTTACATTTTGAAAATTTGCTTCTTGAGGATCTGTTGTTTTTATCAAATACCAAGTTCCATAAGATGCTGGTACATAAAATTTCAATGTCGGATTAACTTTTTCATCTATTTTCCTAATAAATTTATCAAGTTTATTAATTACCTTATTTTCTTTTTTTACTTCTTTTACATCTGTATCGTCTTCATCTAAATAGATGTATCCTGCTTCTCTTTCTTCATTATTACTTTCTTCAAGATAATCATTCCTGCTTGATTCATCTTTTTTATTAATAATTATTTCAACCTTTACTGCTTCATCTGAAATTTTCTTTTTTTTATTACTATTTTCAGCTAATAAAACGTTTGAAATCAAAATAAAAATTAATAAATTAATTATTTTATTTTTTCTCAAAATTATCACCTTTTTAATATAATTTTTTACAATTATAACACACATACAATTTTTTATAAAGTAGTATTTTTCTAGTGATATAATAAAAATTTCAATATCTCTTATTGAATTGCTGATAAAATAAAAAAAATATAACCAAGACGATTATTAATAGAATTTATAAATAAAAAAGCAAGACCTTCATATCTTGCTCTATTATTATTCAACTGTTGTTTCTTCTTCAGTTGCTAAAATTTGTCTACCTCTATATACTCCTGTTTTTAAATTTAATCTATGAGGTCTTCTTACTGTTCCATCAGCTTCTACGATAATGCTTGGAGCAGAAATTGAATCATGAGATCTTCTCATATTTCTTTTTGCTTTTGAAGTTCTTTTCTTAGGTACTGCCATTGTTTACCGACTCCTTTCCAATAATTGGTATGTAATAAGTAAGCATATTTATGCAATTTGCTTTCTTTAAAATATTATACAAGATATTATAATAAATAAGTCTTTATTTGTCAAGTCTTTTTCTACTTTTTCATATTTTATTTTTATAATATCTTGTTTTTTGTTTTTTCTTATTTTTAAAAATAAAATAAAAAACTTTTACCATCTTTTAAATTAATGATTTCTCAAATTAAAATTTCAAATTAAACTCTACTTGTAGTTCCATTTTCATATTTTTTTCTTTCGTTAGCGTTCAAATATTTTTTTCTCAATCTAATAAAGTTTGGTGTAATTTCAACTAACTCATCATTTTCAATATATTCTAATGCCAATTCAAGTGTAAATTCTTTTGGAGGTGCTAATTTCACTGCATCGTCACTTCCAGCTGCCCTCATATTTGTAAGTTTTTTCCCTTTACAAACATTTACAACTAAATCATTTTCTCTTGAATGTTCTCCAACGATCATTCCTTCATATACTTCTACACCAGGCCCAATAAATAAAATTCCTCTTGGCTGTAAGTTATTCAATGAGTAACCTAAACTTGTTCCTGATTCCATTGCAATAAGAACTCCTCTTCTTCTTCCAGTTACTTCACCTTTAAATGGTTCATATTCAAAGAATGAATGATTTAAAATTCCTGTACCTCTAGTTTCTGTTAAAAATTCATTTCTAAATCCAATTAATCCTCTTGAAGGCACTTTAAATTCAAGTCTAGTATAACCATCTGTTCCTTGAACCATATTTACCATTTCACCTTTTCTCAATCCTAATTTTTCAATAACAACTCCTACAAATTCATCTGCAACATCAATAATTGCCAATTCTATAGGTTCCATTTTTTGTCCATTTTTTTCTTTATAAATTACTTCTGGTTTAGATACAGCTACCTCGTATCCTTCTCTTCTCATATTTTCTAATAATATTGATAATTGAAGTTCTCCCCTTCCTTTAACTATAAAGGCATCTGGCAAATCAGTCATTTCTAATCTCATACTTACATTATGATTTACTTCTTTTTGTAATCTTTCCAAAATGTTTCTAGACGTTACAAATTTTCCGTCTTTTCCAGCAAATGGCGAATCATTTACAACAAAAGTCATTGCTAATGTAGGTTCATCAATATCAATTAATGGAAGTGGTTTTGGATTATTTCTATCTGCAACTGTTTCTCCTATATCAATTTTTTCAATTCCTGCCACAGTTACGATATCTCCAGCTGATGCTTCTTCCATTTCCACTTTTTTCAATCCATCATAACCATAAATTCTAGTAACTTTAGCGTTTACCATTTCTCCGTCTCTTTTAATTAAAGTTATGTCGCCATTTTTTTCAACTTTTCCGTTATAAATTCTTCCTGTCCCCAATTTACCTACATATTCGTCATATTCTGTATTAGTAATTAGCATTTGTAAAGGTTCGTTTTCGTCACCTTCTGGATCTTCAACGTGTTTTAAAATCATTTCGAATAAAGGTTTCATATCTTTATCTGCATCTTCTAATTCAAGTTTAGCAAATCCATTTTTTGCAGAAGCATAAACTACTGGGAAATCCAATTGTGCGTCATTTGCTCCCAATTCAACAAATAAATCGAATACAGAATCAACAACAGCATCTGGATCAGAATTTGGTCTATCTATTTTATTTACAACAACAATTGGTCTCAAACCATGTTCTAATGCTTGTTTCAATACATATTTAGTTTGAGGCATTACTCCTTCAAATGCATCTACTAATAACAACACTGAATCAACCATTTTTAAGATTCTTTGTACTTCTCCACCAAAATCAGCATGTCCTGGAGTATCTACTACATTTATTTTATAACCACCATAATGAATTGACGCATTTTTTGAAAAGATTGTTATTCCTCTTTCTTTTTCTAAATCATCACTATCCATTACTCTTTCATCAACTTTTTCATGTTCTCCAAACGTTCCTGATTGCTTCAATAACGCATCCACTAATGTTGTCTTACCGTGGTCTACGTGAGCAATTATTGCTATATTTTTTATTTTATTACTCATTCTCGTTTCAAGCGAACTTTATCGCCTATATTCCTCCTTAATATTTTTCTATCTTTTAAATTTTATAAAATTAATATCAAAAAAATTTTAAAATTCATAATTTTATAGAGTATTATAACATATTTTTTAAAAAAATAAAAATACATTTTTATTTTTTGTTTAAACTTTTTTCTAAAGAAAAAATTACTTTAGAAATTTTATGGAAAAAATAGAATAGGAATGTATCATAAATTGAAAATTATTTTGTCCACTTTATGAAACATTCCTATATCAAAATTTTCTATTTAGTAAATATTACTTGACTTTCAACATCTTTAGGTAATTTTATCCCCAAAAATTCCATATTAGATTTACTAACTTTTATTTGTAAATCTTTTACAGTTTCTATTGGGAAATCACTCGGTTTTTTACCTTTTAATAAAATTTCTGCTGCAATTTCTCCTGAACGGTAACCAATTCCATAATCTGTCGTACCTTGAGAAATAAATGCACCTGCATTACTGTAAACATCATTTGTTGCAAATACTGGAACTTTCGCTTTATTTAAAACGTCTAACAATGCTGCAAAATATGATGCAACTGTGTTGTCTTGAGTTGCATAATAAATATCTATTTCTTTAGAAATTATATTTGCTGCTGCTAAAAGTTCTGTCCCATTTGTTATCGCTTTATCAACAACATTAAAACCATTTTCTTTAGCTAATTTTTTCAAATTATTTACTTCAGAAACTGAATTTTGTTCAGATGAATTATAAATTATACCTATATTTTTTGCTTTTGGAAATATTTTTCTCATTAATTTAAGATTTTCATTAATCGGAGCTGCTCCACTTGTTCCTGTAACATTTGGAATTCCTTCTAATCCTGCACTTTTAGGATCCGTTACCGACGCAAATACGACTGGTATTGATTTATCCACCTGATTTTTAGCTGCTTGAGCTGTTGGCGTTGTAACTGCAAATACTAAATCCTTTTTATCTGACGAAAACTGTTGCATTATCAATGTTTGAGCACCCATATCATTATTAGCTATTTTATCATCGTACTCTGCTTTAACTCCTGCCTTTTCCAAAGCATCTTTAAATCCTTTTTTCGCAGCATTTAATGCTGGATGGTCTACAATTTGCGATAATCCTATCCTAAAAACCTTTTCTGACTTAGAACTACTTTTACTTTGAGTATTTTGAGCTCCTTCATTTTTATTTCCACATGACATTAGCATGCCTCCTAACATACCGAATAACAGTACACCTCTCATAATTTTTTTCATCTGAATCTCCTCCTACATAAATAATTTTAAAATATATTTTTTTATTTTTTAACTATAACTTTTATTAATTACAAATCACAACACTTATTATAACTATTTTTAATCCTATCTGTAACTTCTCAAAAATGAAGACCATTCTTTAGTTTCTTTTGAAAAGTAATTTAAAAAGTCGTTTATTTTATAACCTTTTATATCAATTGTTATGATTTTATCTTCTATTTTCAAAGATTTTATTATATTTAAATCATCTTTTGTTTTGGTTCCACCTATTATAGTGTATTTCCCATTAAATTTAGGTGCAGGTATAGCAGTGAAGAAAAATTGGCTACTATTAGTATTAGGTCCTTTATTTGCCATTGCTAACATACCTTCTGTATTAAAATTTAACCATTTAACAATTTCATCATTTACTAAATATCCTGTTCCACCTGTTCCATCTCCAACTGGGTCGCCACCTTGTACAATAGCCTCTGGAAACGTTATTTTACTAAAAGATAATCCATCATAAAATCCATTTTTAGCCAGGAATACAAAATTTGCCACATTTTTAGGAGCAGCTTCTGGATATAAAAATACATTTATATCTCCTTTTGTCGTTCTAATAACTGCTTCCATTCTAAAATCTTCCATCTCTTTCAAAAACTTTTCATTAGCTTTATCTTCTTTTTTATCAACTTTTTGTTTTGTTTCTGATTTTGACTTTGATTTTTTTTGAGATTTTACAGTTTTCGCATTTCCTATATTTAAAATTAACAATAACAAAATACCTACTAACATCACTATTTTTCTCATAAATCCTAATGTCGGCAAATTTTGTAGCTAATAAAAATTTTAACTATTTTTATTGCCTTTTCCTTTCTAAAAACTTCTTTTCACTCTTAAAATCAATTCTTCCACATCAATTTTATTATTAAAATCAAACTCTAAAATTCTAAAATCGAATTTATCTACTTCTAAATTATATTTTAAAAGCTCTCTTTCTTCCATTAAATTATCATAGATTACAAGAAGTAATGCTTCTTCGCCACTTCCATATTGGACATCAACTACAGTAAATACCCTTTTTGGATCCATATTCAAAATTTCTCGTATAACCTCGTTTGAACGTTTTGTATTTTTCATCTCTTTATACAAACCCATAACGATATCTGGCAATCTAACTCCGAATAAAATTCTCAACTCTTCTCTTTTTTTTAATTTTACTATTGACATTCTATTTTTTCCTTCTTTAAAACTCTACTTTAACTTTGGATTGCTTTTGTCAATGGTGGAATAATTTGTTTTTTTCTAGAAACTACTCCTTTTAAAGTTACCAATCCATTTTCAACTTTAGAATTAAACGCTTTTTCAATATAATCATTTCCATTTCCTGTAACAATTGCAACGGAATCATTTGTTAAAATATTAGTTATAACAAACATGAAAAATTCTAATCCTTTTTCTGAGCTAATTTTTTTAATTTCTTCAACTAATTTAGCTTCTCTTTTTAAAACTTCTTCTTCATTAACAGTATTTACTTGAGCTACCCCAATTTTTTTACCGTCAATTTCAAATACTTTCATATCCATGTTAATTAATTCAGCTTCAGATTTGTTTCCTAATGCTGTTCCTGCTTTTAACATTTCCAATCCGTATTCTTCTAAATTTACTCCTGCTATTTCAGCCAATTCTTTTCCAGCTTTCACATCACATACTGTACAAGTTGGAGATTTGAATAATAATGTATCAGAAATAATTGCACTTAACATTAATCCTGCCACTTCTTTTGAAGGAACTAATTCATTTTCTTTGTACATTCCTAAAATAATTGTTGCAGTACATCCTACTGGTGCCATTCTTACCATTAATGGTTCGTCTACATTAAAGTTAGAAATTCTGTGGTGATCAATTAATTCTAAAACTTTTGCTTCTTCAAATCCGTCAGCAGTTTGAGTTCTTTCGTTGTGATCCACTAAAATAATTTCTTTTCCAGCTACATTTTCAACTAATTCAGGTTTTTCAACTTTAAAATAATCTAAAACATATTTTGTTTCTTCGTTAATTTCTCCTAATCTTACTGGTTTTACATCTTTTCCTAATTTATTTTTTAATTCAGCATAAGCAATTGCTGAACAAATTGTATCTGTATCTGGATTTTTGTGTCCAAAAACTAATATTGACATCTTTTCCTCCTAATTTTTTTATTTTTATAAATTTACTTTATCATTATACCTTATCTCTTTTAATTTTAAAATAGTTTTTTTTATTTTTTTAATATTTTTTATTTAAAATATTTAATCAATTATATAATATCCCAAAACTAGCTAAAAAAAACATTATTGAAGTTGCTACTACAAATCCTAAAAATCCTCCAGCAAGCACTTCTTTAAAACTATGAATCCCAGCTTTTACTCTACTTTGAGCAACTAACAATGCCATGAAAAATGCCAATCCCAAAATTCTTACATCAGAAGTCATATACAAAAGTATACCAAATACAGCAAATGCTATAGCACTGTGACCACTAGGCATTCCACCTTCAAGCGGAGTCCCTTTATTAAACAATGATTTTATTATTATTACTAAAATTGCAACTAAAATTATAATTAAAATTGAAACATTTCCTTTTCTAGCCGCAATCGTATGAAGCATATCTTTACTATCAAAGATATCCAATAATTTATCGTAAAATAATAAGTATCCTACACAAAGTGCATTTATCGCTGCCACTAAAACCGCTCCTGCTGCCACATCTTTTGCCAATTTTGCAAGTGGATGTCTTTCAGGCGAAACCATATCTACCAAAGCCTCAACCGACGTATTCATTAACTCAGTAATTATCACAAATGAAACCGATAATGAAATTATCAAAATTTCTACTTTACTTGCATTAGTAACTATCGCCAAAATTACAATTATAATCGATGCTATAATATGAACTTTCATATGCTTTTCATTTCTAATCGCAGCCGTCAATCCTTCAATCGCAAAATTAAAACTGTCTATAATTCTTCTATCTCTTTCTCTTTCTTTTTTTACATCCCATTCATATCGATGTCTATTAAAAAGTTTGAATCTCTCTTTTAAACTTTTTTTATCTTTCATTTCTTCTCCTTTCTAAAACTGAAAGTCTAATTTTTACTTTTTGTTTTCATAATCTTAATTTCTAACATAATTAAATTTTTCTAAAATTTCTTCTTCTCTTTTTCTCATAACTCTTTTATCTTCTTCTTCAATGTGGTCATACCCTAATAAATGTAACATTCCGTGGCAAAGAACATAATAAAATTCCCTTTCGTCTGAATGACCATACTCGCTAGATTGCTCTCTAACTCTATCCATCGAAATTACAATATCTCCAAGCACATTCATAGGCCCAATATTCTCAGTTTCGTTATAGGCAAAAGAAATTACATCTGTCGGCATATCCTTGTCTCTATATTCTCTATTAATCTTTCGAATCGCTTCATTTGTAGTAATCATTAGCGACAAATAATATTCCTTCTCTTGAACTTCATCTCCAAACTCTTTTTCCAAAATAAAACTCACAAATTCAGTAATTTTATCTTCATCAAAAAACTCATCAACTTTTTCAATTTCATAAGTTATATCTAACTCTAACATCTTTATTCTCTCTCTTTCCTTCTATTTTTCAATTTTCTTTTTTCTTCTTTCATCTAATTTAGGATATTTAATTCTTTCGTGGTATACTCCTTGCAATGTATTTACAAATGCTTGTATAACCTTTTCAATCTCTCCTAAAGTCAATGCTGAGTCGCTCAACTGATTATCATCTATTTTCGTTCTTATCAAATATCTAATAAAATTCTCGATACCTTCTCTACTTTTATCCTCTAATGTTCTTACAGCCGCCTCAACAGTATCTGCCATCAAAATAATTCCTGATTCTTTAGTTTTCGGTTTTGGACCACTATATCTAAAATTACTTTCAACAACTTTTTCTCCATTTTCCAAAGCCTTATAATAGAAAAATTGAACTAAAGTAGTACCATGGTGCTCTAATATTACATCTAAAATTTCTTTTGGCAATTTATTTTGTTTTCCCATAATGTATCCGTCTTTTGTATGCGAAGTCAATATTAATGCACTTAAAGATGGTTTTGTCTTATTGTGAGGATTTTCTCCACCTTTTTGATTTTCCACAAAAAATTCTGGTCTCTTCATTTTTCCAATATCATGATAATATGAGGCAATTCTAGCAAATGTAGCGTTCGCATTAATCGCTTCAGCTCCACTTTCTGCCAATGCACCAACCATTATGCTATGATGAAATGTTCCAGGCGCTTTTACCAACAATTGTTTCAATAACGTATGCGAAAAATCACTTAATTCCAGCAACCGCATGTTCGTCAAAATATCAAACGTGTTTTCAAAATACGGCAACACTCCTAACGAAATTACACCTGTTATAAGTCCTCCAAATACTGAAAAAATTATAATCGTCATCAACAATACGAGATTTAACTGATTTACAAGTCCATAACTAACTGAAACAACTGCTTGAAATATTCCAAGAAATAAACTTATTTTTATAATATCACTTCTACTTGTAAGATTGTCAGCTTTATATATTGCAACCAATGCAACTGCAATCATCACTAAAAGCCAAGATTCCTCTCGCGATAAAACAAGTATATTTGTAAATGTCAACACAAATGAAAATAACCTACCACCCAATATCGTTCCTATCAAAGGCAACATCGCAAATGGCAATATGTATGTAAAATAATTATTCTTTAAAAAAATTATATACAATACATCTAAAAATATTATCGTTATTAACATTGGATAGAAAACATTGGATTCCATTAATTCCTTACAATTTCTTTTTAAAATCGTATATAATAGAGCGATTAATATAATAAAAGTTATCACTAATCCCGTTATTTTTATAATCTTAGCTCCACCTCTTACCATTCCTAACTTTTCCAATTTCAAATAGGCGTCATTATCTATGATATCGCCTTTTTTTACAATTGTATCCCCTTTATAAATATTCACTTCTCTGTCTTTAAGAGAAGCAATATTATCAGCAATTTTTTTCTCAGTTTCTTGTTCATTTAATTTCAAATTTGGCTTTATAAAATTTTTCAAGAATTTTAAATCTAAATTATCAGCTCTAATCTCTTTTTCTCTTATTATTCGAGGAAAATCCTCTGTCCTTATAATTCCCTCATCATAAATTTCAGAAACAATATCAGAAATATTTACAAGATAACTTGGATCTTCTACTCTAATTAGTATTTTTTTTACATCTTCTACTGTTAAATTATACTTCCTTGATTGTATAAATTTCTTAATGTCGTCATCATTATAAAATTTAGTCTCTCTCAAATCCCTAAAAAATTCGTTAATCGCAATTCGCGTTTCTTTATTAACTTCTGGGATTTTATCATACTCTGGCGTTGTATTTCTAAAAATTTTATCTTGAATATTATCATCTAGCAAATCAACAGAATAAGTTACATTTTTGTAAGCGATTATATCTGATTCTGCTATACTTCCAACCGTATAATTTGGTTTTAATCGAATTGCTTCTACGAAAATTCCAAATATAAAAAATATTATCGATAATAGTAAAAATCTATAAATAAATTTACCCTTATTTTTTCGAATAGTATTTTTTACATTATTTCTAGTATCTCGATTTCTATTATCTTTCATTTCAAAAAGAAATTCTCGGCCTAGTATATTAAAATTCATTTTTATCCTCCCTTTATTTCCCAGATTTCATTAATTTCAAAATATTATCTTTACTATCTTTTATAGCATTTTTAGGCAATGTCTCTAAAAATTTCCTTCCATAATATTTTTTAATAATTCTATTATCTAAAATAATAATATTACCATAATCTGTTTTACTTCTAATTAATCTACCAATTCCTTGTTTAAATTTTATAACCGCTTGTGGCACTTGATAATCATTAAATGGATTTTGTCCATTATTTTTAATATTTTCAATTATCGATTCTGTTACTGGATCATTAGGCACTTTAAATGGCAATTTCACGATAATTACTGACTTTAACTGATCTCCTTGAACATCTACACCTTCCCAAAAACTATCCGTTCCAAGCAATATCGGATTTTTAGAATGTTTAAAAATTTCTATCATTTCATGTCTTGGATAATCATTTTGTCTAATAATCGTATATTCGTTTTTACTAAAAGTTCTTACTATCTTATTATACAAATAATTCATCATACTATAAGATGTAAATAACAAGAAACAATGTCCTTTTGTAGCTTTTATCGATTCTTTAATAAAGTCTTCTAAATCATTCAAAAATTCAAGATTTGTAGGTTCCAACGCATCAGTTGGAATATAAACTTTCATTTGTTTTTCATAATTAAATGGTGATTTTATAATTTTTTCTAAAATTTTTGATTTTTTCTCTTTTTTCAATCCTATACTTTTTTTATAATAATCAAATTTCTTATCAACTGCCAATGTAGCTGAAGTAAATATCATTCGATCCAATTTAGTTAATAAATTTTCATTCAGTTCATCTGAAATATCATAAGGCGTTGCATATAATTTTACATTAGATCTCACAGAAGTTATGTTTAACCAATAAACGAAACCATCTTCCTTCGCCTCAATAATAAACTCAAAATTCTTATAATATTTCTTTAATCTTTCATAATATCTTGAAAAATCAAAAATATAACCTTCTTTATCTTCTAAATTCAAATTCCCAACAAAATTTAAAAATTTATTTATTTGTAAAACCAAGTTTCCGTAAATTTCTTTAAATTTTTGATTTGCCAATTTTATTTCTTGCCATCTTGGATTATTTCTTAAAATTTTCTCATCTAATTTAACTTTAATTTCTCTAGCATCCTCTTGCGAAAACATTGCCATAAACTTATCAAAAATATCAATTCCTGTATCATAGAAATCATTTAATTCTTTTACGATTGCATCTCTCATTTCATCAATTTTCACATATGTTTCTTGATCCAAACTTTCATTCAAATAAGCTAACGCTCTCATTAAAGCTCCTGCATTATTTGAACCAGTTGCTCTTCTATTAAAAATATTCCCCATAAGACGTCCAAAAGATATCTTCGTCGCTTCAAACGTAAAATAATTTCTTGCTGTATCCTCAATATTATGTGCCTCATCAAACACAACAATATCATAATTTGGTAATATCGAATAGTTTGTATAAAATCCTGTTTGATTTCTAATCGACAAATCTGCAAAAAACATATGATGATTTACAATTAGCAAATTTGCATCTGAAATATTTTTTCGAGCTTTAAAAAAATGACACTCTGAATAATGTGGACATTTAACCCCTTTACACATATCCACTTCACTGTTCACCTTTTCCCAAACCGATAGCGGTACTTCATATTTCAGTTCACTCCTATCACCTGTTTCAGTAATATTTTCATCCCATTCCAACAAATTTCTTATTAACGCCTTCTCTTCTTTTTCCTTTTCAGTATCTGATTCCAACTCAGAAATATCCACATTTCTCAATTTTCTTTTTGACAAATAATTCCCTCGCCCTTTTACTATTTGATACGAAAAATCCTTCCCTAATATTTTCTTCAACAATGGAATGTCTTTATTTATAAGCTGCTCTTGTAAATTTATCGTATTCGTGGAAACAATTACTTTCAAATTATTTTCTATCGCATAAAGTAATGTAGGCAATAAATATCCTATTGTTTTCCCAGTCCCAGTTCCCGCTTCAATCAACAATTTTTTATTCTCATTTACACTTTTCTCAATATATTTAGCCATTTCATACTGTTCCTTACGTGGCTCAAATTTTTTAAAAGTTTTATGTATAATCCCATTTTCTCCAAAATAATCGTCAACATTAATTTTAATAAATTCCTTCAATGGAACGATGACATAAATATCATCAACATCATTATTTACAATATATGAAGCACCTCCAACATCTCCATACATACTTGATATTGCAACATCTTCATCTGAAGGAATTAATACTCCTGAAGGATGATTGTGTATTATTACCTCATTTTTTCTCATTTTATTCAATAATGCCGCTACAGAACTTTCATTTCCTCTAGCAATCACTTCTATATCTACTACCATTCCCTCACTATCAGGAATTCCCCTAAAAAATACTTCATTCCCTTTAGCATTTTTTATCTCTACTTTTATCCGTTCAATCGTCTCGACATTAATCAAATCTGTAATTTCCATTTTTCCTCCTATATAAAAGATTTTACTATATCTATTCGTTTTTTTCAACTTTTTTATTTGAAAAACCTCTTATTCTAAAAAAATTTGATAAATCACTTGATTTTTATTGAAAAAAATGATATCATACTTTGTAATTTGCATATACTATGTTATAGAGCAATGTTCATAAATATATTAAATATATTAAATATTAGAAAGGAGATTATAATGGCACATTCTAAATCATCTAAAAAAAGAGTATTTATTGGTAAAAGAAATGCAGAAAGAAACCAAGCTATAAGAAGTAGAGTTAAAACTTTCGTAAAAAAAGTACTTGCAGCTGTGGAAGCTAAAAATGTCGACGAAGCAAAAACAGCATTACAAGTTGCTTACAAAGAATTGGATAAAGCTGTAACAAAAGGTGTTCTTAAGAAAAACACTGTTTCAAGAAAAAAATCTAGACTTGCATTAAAAGTTAACTCATTAGCTAAGTAATTGCTTTTGATTAATTTTAAAAAAATTTTTTTAAAATTAGTAAAAAACAAAAGGATTGAAATCTATTCGATAACAATCCTTTTTTTATTTTCTTTATCTATTCAGAGAATATTTATAATTTTTTGTAAACTAATAGATAAATCTAGTAAATTCAGTACTTTGCTATTCTATTTA